>CAMWTP010000078.1 GCA_947177165.1 uncultured Lachnospiraceae bacterium | reverse complement strand
ACGCGTTACTCACCCGTCCGCCACTAACTCGTAAATCACTAGGTTTCAGTACGAGCCCGTTCGACTTGCATGTGTTAAGCACGCCGCCAGCGTTCATCCTGAGCCAGGATCAAACTCTCATGTTAAAATATGGTCTGCTTTCGCAGCTCCGTTTGATTCTCGCACCAGTTTAAACTGGCAACAGAAAACATTGTTTTCTGTTTGTTAATCCGTTGTGATTTTCATCACATTTACTTTTAAAGGTTTTGTCCTATTTTGTAGGACATGTTCTCTGAACAATTCTGTCTGCATCTTTATCAGATGCATTCTCATTAGAATTTTCAGGGTTGCATTACTGTTTATTTGTCAAGGTTCTGTTTTGTTATCGCTTGCCTAATTCGTGACAGCTTATTTAGTTTATCACAAGCTGGAATGTTTTGTCAAGCACTTTTTCTTTTAAATTTTATTTTTTCAAATTCATTTAAAAGTCCTTTTGTCACCTGTTATGCATCAGCATTTCTCAGCGACGTGTTTTATATTATCATGCTATTTCACAGTTGTCAACAACTTTTTTCATTTTTTTCCAATTTCTTTTTATTGTTTAAAAAAGAACCTTTCTCAGCAGCTCTATCAGATAATTGGAATAGTAGATCATCGTCAGAAAACGGCTCTTCTCTACCTGCTGTATAACCCATGCATTTAAGTCCGCCACATCAAAAACTCCGATCAGCAGGAACACCAGCCATATTACAAAAATTGCTTCCGCCAGACCCAATACTGCCCCAGCAAGCTTGTCCGCCAGCTTTCCGACCGGGATTGCACGGACTAACTTAAAGGTATCTGTCAGAAACTTCACGATCCGGTGAATCACCTGAATCATAACGAGCAGTACCAATGCCATGATTACCTGTACATAACTTTTCTGAACAAAACTACCGATGCCTTTTGCCATCACTACTATTACCAGTATTCCCAATATACAGGATATTATGCGTATAATACTCTCCAAAAGACCTCTTTTCCATCCCCACACGGCTCCTATACCCAGCATGAGCACAACAATGATAAAAAGTATATTGATCTCCAAACCTGCTCCCTCCGATATTGTTTTTTCTTCGATTTTATTATTGAAGCTGTATTGTCTTTATCGCGTCCTCTGTGACAATTGTGTGCCTTGATATGTTTTTTCCCGGAATAAAGCATGTAATTCTCTCATCAAAGAGCCCGTGAAATTTCAGTTTTTCACTCCAATCGTAGATCAGACATTCACTGTCATTGTATATGATAATTCCTGACGTATCAAATACAATCTCCTTATAGTCCATGTCAAACGCAATTTCACTGACTTTCTTGCCGTTCGTATCATAGATTTCGACGCGGTATGCTGTCTCCGCCGCTGTATTGTAAAACACAAGCCCTACATGACTCTCATCACAAAATACGCTTTGCACTTGTTCAGATATCATGGTCTCCGAAAGGCTTTCCGGCTTTTGTCTGCCTTTAAAAAACATCTGCCGGTTATCTGCTATTGCAAACACCGTATCATTTCCCATGAAATGAACTATCGGTATCACTGCTTCCGGGTATACATAGCCGCTCACAAAATTGTCTGTGTAATTCTGTCCCACCGCAGAAAAATTGTAGAAACCGATATTGGAAACGATTTTTCCTTTTTCGACTTTAATATAGGAAACTGCAACCAGGCTTCCATCGTTTGAGATATCGACAGCAATCGGATATCCGGAATTGCTCATTCTGGTCTTAAAATCAGCAATCGATTCCCCTGTAGCTCCGTTGTACAGATAAATTGATGTGACTGTCGAATCATCCAGAACAGCCGCCACCACACCGTTGGAGGACACGCAGAAATCCCGGATCGGCATTGTGGTCTCCACTGTGCCGATCATGCCCTGCGTGTTTGCAACATAAATCTTTCTGCCATTGTAATCGCCGACCGCCACCGTCCTTTCACAGGTTCTAATCTCCGGATTCTGCATTTCATAGGTCTGATTCCAGATTGTCTTTCCCCTCAAATCGGTGCAATTCATGCCATCGTTACTGTATGTAAAGAGTGTTCCCTTGAGATTGATACTTTTTGACTCCGATGCCCTTACCCATTCCCCTTGTTGAATCACTACATAATTAACGTACACTTTATTTCTCCAGTTGATGTAGGCACCGACCGCAACAACTGCTGCAAGCGCCAATACTGCCAGAACAGAGTACAGCTTGACCTGTCTGTGCCGCGCCAGCATGTTGTCCATCGATTTCCTGTCGCTGCTGCTTTCTTTCTCTTTACTCTTTTTATCTTTTCCACCTTTTAAAAGGTATTGGTTTCTATTGAAATCCCTTATTTCCGCCATCAGCATACCTCATTTACTGCTCACAAAAATACTGTATCCGTCCGGCTATGTCCATTTTCACAGCTGAACAGATACAGTATAACATTATTTTCATGGAAGTAAAAGCTTTTGTCCATAAAGAATATTATCGGGATTGTCTATATTGTTCCATCTGCAGATCTCATCCACGCGGGAATAATCCCCATAGACCTCATAACAAATGGTTCGGAGTGTGTCACCTCTGCGGACGACATAGTACTGCGGAGTCGCCGCCTGATCCTGTTGATTCTGTACGGAAGGCGTATTCTGTTCTGTGGCTGACTGCGCATCATCATTCTGCAGGAGCTGTGACTCCGGGCCAACTGCTGCCTGTGCCACGGTTTGTGATATCCCGGGCGTTTCTTCTAACTGGGCTGTATCCTGTATGACAGGCTGCGCCAGAGCCTGCATGTCGGAGGTCTCCTGCGGCAGGGGGACCGTTTCCATGGCGGTATCTGTCTGCGCTTCAGTTATGCCTGTTTCGTTTGTCTGCGGCTCGTTTAACTCTGCCATCTCATTCTCAACCTGTACATTCTGCTGCATCGCAGAGACTGGCTGTGATTGTTCTGTGTCTGTCTTTGCGGCGTTCATCAAATACGATGTATTTTCCTCGATAAATGCCATGCAGTAATCAATATTTGCCTGCATGTTCTGCATTTTATTGTAATTATTCATGGAAATGATACCGTAGGCCATGACACACACAACAAATCCGAGACAGAGAACATTCATGACATTCCACATAAAGCTGACTTTTGCCTCCTCGCGATTGTACGCCTGCGTAATTCTGCTCAACTGCGCCGCGTCTGTCGCGCTATTCCTCGCATGTGTGACATGTTCTGTCGGAGACAGGATCACCCTGCTCCTGTCGTTCTCTCTCGTGGTGTTCCATTCCACAAGATAATTCTGCATCTCTTCATTCTGATCATAGTATATGTAAAAATCATCCAGGATCACTTTGGTGCTGCGCAGTGTCAGCTCCAGCCGCAGCCTGGAATCCTTGTTGAGACTCACACATGCATTTCCGATATAAGAACACGAGGGAAAATAAGTGTTGTTCAACTGCTGGATTTTTTCACTGCCGCCATCTGAAACTGCCGCCCCTGATATCACAATCCGGTATCTGCCGTTTTCCTCGACCGATCTGCCATACAGTGCGATCTCCTGCTGCAGGGTACTTTCTATCTGATACTCTTGCTGATACTCTTGCTGGTACTCCTGATGTTCTCCATTTCTCTTCTGGTTCCCTGATAACACATTCTGTTGGCTGCCTGACAGGATTTTCTTGATAAATGTATGTACATAATCCTCGAGATACAGGATATAAATCCCCTCCGGGGCTCCTATCGTGCGTGTATTTACAGGAATCAGACTCTGTGTATTTGTGAGTGTATTTATTTGCTTGTCCATCTCGGCATCACCTTTGCATCCTTTCGTATTAAGATATTTACTTTTCTCTAAACGGTTGATATTAACTGTCACTGCTATCTTAACACTTTCTGCCCGAGGAATCTGTCGAAATAAGTCAGCCCGAAAAAATTGTTTACAACAAAAAAGGTCTCGCAAGACCCTTTTTGCTGTAAACAATTTTTAATTGTAAAACTTATAGATTGTGGTTGTCTTATATGGTCTGTCAGGACCGTATACGACATCCTGGAAATCCGGCTGGTTGATCGCATCGGGGAAGCACTGTGTCTCCAGACAGAGACCGCTGCGCCTGCCATACGCTGCACCGCCCTTGCCGGTCTCAGGCTTGATACAGCTGCCCGCGTAGAACTGCAGTCCCGGCTGGTCTGTGTACACGTCCATCTTTCTGCCTGTCGCCGGCTCCTCCACGGAAGCGACTTTCTTGAGTGTTCCGTCAAAATCGTCCAGCGCAAAGTTGTGGTCATAGCCTTGTCCGTATTTTAACTGCACATCGTCCGCATTGATGTCGTCGCCCACTGTCTTCATCGTCCTGAAGTCAAACGGAGTCCCTGTCACATCGACCAACTCCCCTGTCGGAATCAGGCGCTCGAAGATCGGTGTGTAGTGTGATGCGTGAATGCAGAGCTTATGCGCTTCAATATTTCCGGAATTGTGTCCTGCAAGATTGAAATAGGAATGATTTGTCATGTTGATCAGTGTCTTCTTGTCGCTTGTCACATCGTACTCAATTTTAAGTTCGTTGTCATCCGTGACTGTGTAAGTCACCTGAACTTTTTTATTTCCGGGGAATCCCATGGAGCCGTCTGCGTCCTCAAGTGTAAACGCAACGCTGTTGTCCTTTGGCTCTGCGCTCCATACTCTCTTGTGATACCCTTTGTCGTCATCGCTGTGAAGATTGTTGGTGTTATCGTTCGCTGCGAGCTGATACCTGACACCGTCAATGGTAAAGCCTGCATTGTCGATGCGGTTTGCACTTGGTCCGATCGTTGAGCCGAAGAAGCTGCCGTTCTTGAAATATCCCTCGACACTGTCAAATCCGAGCACGACATCTGCTGTGTTTCCAGCCTTGTCGGGCACGAACAGACTGACGAGGATTGCACCAAAGTTTGTAACTTCCGCGGTGAAACCATTGTCATTTTTGATCGTGTACAGGCTGACTTCTGTTCCGTCAGGTGCTTTTCCAAAGCTTTTTGTTGTGATTGCCATTTGTTTTTCCTTCTTTCTTTTTATTTTAACTATTTGGTATCCATATCCCTGCAAATTGGCAGGCTTGTCCCGGACAGCTGCATCAGAGTTCTGTCCTGCCCTCGAGCGCGCGCAGCAGGGTCATCTCATCGATGCATTCCAAATCACCGCCTACAGGCACGCCGCTCGCGATACGTGTCACTCTCACCCCGGTGGGCTTGATGAGCTTTGATATGTACATTGCGGTGGTCTCTCCCTCAAGGCTGGAATTGGTTGCTATGATGACCTCGTTGATATCACCTTCCAGCCGTTTTACCAGTTCCTTGAGCCTGATGTCGTTTGGGCCGATTCCGAGCATGGGGGAGATTGCTCCGTGAAGCACATGGTATACGCCCTCGTATTTGCCTGTCTTCTCATATGCCGCGAGGTCCCTGATATTCTCCACGACCATGATCGTCCCATGATCACGGTTTGGGTTTGCGCAGATGGGACAGCTCTCCTTGTCCGCAAGTGTATAACAGGTTTTGCAGTAATGAATATTTTTCCGCGCATCAACCATGATCTGCGCAAAGCGCTCCACATGCTCCGGGGGCATATTGATCACATGGAGTGCCAGTCTCTGCGCTGATTTGTTCCCCACGCCGGGAAGTTTTGCAAACTGCTCAATTAATTGATTGATATATCCGCTGTAAAGTTCCATCAGAAGGGAAATCCTCCGCCCAGTCCGCCCAAACCGCCTGTCATTTTGCCCATGAGCTCGCTGTTCGCTTCCTCTGCCTGACGGAGCGCCTCGTTTGCCGCCGCCACGATCATGTCCTGAAGTGTCTCGATATCGTCGGGGTCAACAGCTTCCTCCGAGAGTGTGACTTTCACCACTTCCTTTTTGCCTGTGACAACGACTTCGACTGCCCCGCCGCCTGCTTTTGCAGAAAATTCCTTCGCCTCGAGCTCTTTCTGCCCTTCCTCCATCTGCCGCTGCATGCGCTGTGCCTGTTTCATCAGATTGTTCATGTTTCCAGGCATTCCTCCTGGAAATCCTCCTCTTTTTGCCATTGTGTCATTCTCCTTTACTACTCATCTTCGATTTCTATATCCATGTTGATCACTTTGGAAAGGTCAACATAGCTTTCCTCAAAATGCCTGCCTTGTTCCAAGCTGCGCACTTGAACAGTTACTTCTTTTTGCAGAAACCTGGATATCATATTCTCCACATGTTTATGATTTTCCTCATTGCAGAGATGGTCATAAGCCACGCCGTCCTCCACCACAATCAGGAGCCTGTTATCTCCACCCAGACTTAAACGGGCATTTTTGAGATATGTTTTGAGCGGCTGGCTCGTCTCCGCTACAATTCCATGCCAGTTGCTGACAATCTGTCTGATGTCATCGGGAATCGCTTTCGGAAGCTCCGGCCTGGGCGTGGGTGCTGTGACTGTCTCAGTTGATTGTATCGCAACCGGGGCTGCCTGCACAACACCTTTTTCAATTTTTTCTTCCAAATCTTTGACACGCGCCACGACGGCGTCGTTTGTCATCTCCATGGCGGGCCTGCACAGCTTGATCAGCGTCATTTCGATTAAGATGCGCTTCTGTGTCGCGTACTTGATCTGTCCGGAAAGCTCAGAAAAAATGCGGATCTGGCGCATGATCTCCTCCGCGTCCATCGTCTCAGCCTCCGCTTTCAGGCGCGCAAGGTTGTCACTGGACACGTCGATGACGTCCTCGATGTCGCTGTCAGAGGTCTTTACCAGCAGCAGATTTCTGAGATACCAGGTGATATCTGTGACAAACTGCGTAAGCTCACGCCCCTGCATGACGACTTCCTCGAGAAGAGCGATACAGCCCGTGATATCCCGCGCCTGTATCATTTCCAGAAGGCGCGCAAACACCTCTGTATCTACGGCGCCCAGCACGTCGAGAACTTTGTCGTAAGTCAGTTCTTCCCCGAAATGAAACGCAATGCACTGATCCAGGAGACTTAACGCATCACGCATGGAGCCGTCCGCAGTCTTTGCAATGTAGCGCAGCGCTTTTTCCTCCACCTGAACCTGCTCTTTGTCCATGAGCTCACGCAGACGGCCGGCGATCGTCTCTATGGTGATCCGCTTGAAATCATATCGCTGGCACCGGGACAGTATCGTGATTGGAATTTTGTGTACTTCGGTGGTTGCCAGAATAAAGATGACGTAAGAGGGCGGTTCTTCCAATGTCTTGAGCAGTGCATTGAACGCTCCTATGGAAAGCATATGCACCTCGTCTATGATATAAACCTTGAATTTGCCCTCCACTGGTGAATATGATACTTCGTCGATGATTTCCCGGATATTGTCCACACCGTTGTTGGACGCGGCGTCGATCTCGATCACGTTGACGCTCGCGCCGGACGCGATGGTCTGACAGCTCCTACACTGGCCACAGGGGCTTCCATCCACGGGGTTTTCGCAGTTGACGGACTTGGCAAACAGTTTTGCAATGGTTGTCTTGCCGGTTCCGCGCGTGCCTGTGAACAGGTAGGCATGTCCGATGCGGTCTGCCTTGATCTGGTTTCTGAGTGTCGTGACAATATGGTCCTGTCCTTTGACATCCTCGAAGATGTCGGGACGGAATTTTCTGTATAATGCAGTGTATGACATGGTTCCTCCCTATTTGACTTTGATCAGCTTAGTTTATTATGACATCTTTGCGGCAAAAAAACAAGGGTGCAGCCGACTTCACTTATTTTTAATCTCATTTTAATGTAATGCCCTCGAAAAGATGTTATGATAGCACTACAAAAATACTTATAAAAATACTTATGATAGGAGCTATGTAAAATGAGTTGTCTTGGAAATCTTTTGTGGTTTATTTTTGGCGGCTGCATCAGCGGGTTGAGCTGGATGCTCGCCGGGTGTCTCTGGTGCATTTCGATTATCGGAATTCCCTATGGCATCCAGTGCTTTAAATTTGCATCGATGTCCTTCTTTCCGTTTGGCAAGGAGATTGTCTACGGCGGCGGGGCGGTCTCGTTTCTGGTGAATGTAATCTGGATTCTGATTTCCGGGATTCCGCTCGCCATAGAGCATCTCGTCTTCGGGTGCCTCCTGTGTGTCACGATTGTCGGAATTCCGTTTGGCTTGCAGCATTTCAAGCTCGCCAAGCTGGCCCTGATGCCGTTTGGAACGAGTATCATGTATACAAACCATTTTTAAAACGCACTGCAATTTTGTCGATTTAAATGTCTGATAAATGAAAAAATTCATATGGTTAAATGCAATTGTCTGTGGTAAAATATGGATAATGAACGGCATTGTAGATTAGACATGCCATAACGATACTACAGAAAGGCTTGATATGTATGGCTGCACTTTTTGATGAGCGCGTGGAAAAAGCAATTCAGATCATATGGTTTGACCGACAGGCGGACAGGCGTGAGGAGGCGCTTGCCCTGCTCCGCGAGGCGGCAAATATCGGCGACGGCGATGCCTTTTATTTTCTGGGGCGCTGTTATCTGGGCAAAAGCTATGTCGACCCGGCTGTGGAAATGCCGGTGGACACGGCCTTTGCCTTTGAGTGCTTTCATCAGAGTCTGATCTTTGAGAGTGCTGTCGGTATGTTCGGAGCGATGCATCAGGAGGGGTATCAGCCGCCTGAAGGCACTGCTGTCCACCCGCCCTATCACTCCAAAAAGGAGATCTGGGATGCCGTGTCGCAGAAAGCAGCGCAGGGACAGATATTCTGTAAATTTATGATCGCCAACGCATATTACTATTGTACTGTCGCTGATTTTCTGGGTATCACGCCTGAAAATGCCGGGCGGAAACGATATGAGCGGCTTCAATATGAATGGACTGCAGCCGCGGTAAAGCTCTATGAGGAGTGTGTGGCTGCGGGGCTTGGCATCGCCATTCCCAATCTGGTCGATGTCCTGCGCACGGGCAGAAACGGCGCGCCGATCCAGCGCCAAAGGGCAAAGAACTACATCCACATCGGTGCCAATATGGGCATCGGCGCTTACGAGCGCATCGTCGGAAACGAATACCGCGATGAAAATGAACTCACAAAGGCGGTTGAAATGTATGAGCGCGCGCTGGCACACAATGACGACTACGCTTACTATTGTCTCGGCAAACTCTACACCTACAACGGGGCGCTGCCGCTTGATTTGAAAAGGGCGCTGTCCTATCTGGAAAAAGGCTATGCCAGGCTCCCCGACGACGCCGGATTCTGCAATCTGCTGGGCGAAATCTATTTTCGCGGCGGAGAGGGTATCAAGCCCGACTATGAACAGGCGTTTTTGCTGTTGAGCAAGGCATATTTCAAGGGAAGTACCTGGGGTTCTGACCTGCTCGGCACATGTTATCTCAACGGACTTGGCACTGCACCCAACTTCAATATGGCGCGAAAGCTCTTTGAGCTGCATCCCAAAAAGCCTCTCGCCGCAGGTGGATTAAGGCGGCTGGAGAGCTGCAGGTAAACGGCTGCTCATGCGTTGATGCATGACGCAGCCGTTTTTATGGTTAATCAATATATTCAAAATAGTCAAAGTCCGCCGGAATGCGCGTGCCGCAGCCTCCGTTGTTGGCGTAGATTCCTACCAGCGTACCTGTGTGGCGCTTGGGATCGTCGGGAACGCCCTCGTCACAGAGATAGATACAGTTTTCGAGCACGCCGGCAAGTGTCCACTCCTCACCGTCATAGCTGTAATAAAAGCTTCTGGTCAGCTTGTCAACGACTACCTTGAGGTATATGCTCTGTTCTTTTATATTGTCAACAGACGCCATCAGCTCCTCGCCGTGATTGCGGTTGATGACGAGCTGCAGTTTTCTGCCTTCCTCATAGCAAACGGAAAATCTTGCGTAGGTCGCTGTGCTGTAGTAGCAGGTCAGTCCCGCCTGTTCCCCGTTTCTCGACGGATAGAAGTCAACCTTCGTCGAGGCGGTGTAGCTTAACTCCTGCTCGCGCCTTACCAGTGTATTTTTCGCACGGATTTCTGAAAGCTGCCCGTCCCTTGTCCAGATGCGGAAATATCCCGGACGCTCGGTGAGGGAGTAACTGCCCTTCGCCGGATTGCGCACAAATTCCCAGTTCAGGTTCAGCTGCTCGCTGTCAAAGTCATCGCGCGTCCACTTTTCAAACGGATACTGCGGCAGATCCGGCGCGGTCTGCTCGGTGCTTGGCCCTTTCCTGTCATTGATGATAAACCAGTCATCCTCAAGCCATGTGACGGGATCTAAGCCGGACTCCCTTCCAATCGTCGTATAATGTCCCTGATTGGGTCTGCCCATGAGGTAGTATACCCACCAGTCACCGTTTTGTGTCTGTATCAGCTTGCCGTGTCCTGTGCGCTGAATTGACGCATCAGGGTCAAACTGGCGCATCAGTGGATTGTAAGGCGATGGTTCATATGGCCCGAAAAGATTTTCCGAACGGCCCACATTGATGCCATGTCCGTAACCTGTTCCGCCCTCCGCCAGTATCGCATAGTAATATTTGCCGCGCTTTAACAGATGCGGTCCCTCTGGGCAGCGCTCACCAGTCCCCGGCCATACTGATATCGTGTCGCCGGTCACTTTTGTGCAGTCATCGCTCAGTGGCACGAGGTTGATGCCTGGGCTGATCACCATGTAATGTTTTCCGTCATCATCGACAAAATGAGACGGATCGATGCTGTCCACCTCAAGCCAGCTTGGTTTGCTGTAAGGTCCCTCCGGCTTGTCTGAGGTGACGACAAGCTGTCTGCGCATGACATTGTTGTCGCGCCTGCCGTCCGCGTTGAGGCGGAGTGTCGCCATAATGATAAACCTGCCGTCGTGATACGAGATATCCGGCGCCCAGATGCCGTGTGAATCCCGGATATCCTGCAAGTCCAGTTCGTCGGGGTCTGTGATGGCGTGGCCGATCACATGCCAGTGTACCATGTCCTTTGAGTGGCTGATGGCAATTGCTGGAAAATACTGGAACGTGGAATTTACCATGTAATAGTCCTCGCCGACGCGCACAACGGACGGGTCTGGGAAAAAGCCTCTCTGTACCGGGTTTTGATATGTATTGCTCATATAAAAATCCTCCATTCTTTTGCATGTATGAATGCCGCTTATGTATCTCTGTTACAATGAGCGATCGTACTCCACATAATCTACGACTGCATACCCACAGTTCTCCTTAACCTCAGAACCTGCATAGCAGCAGAACACACCATTCTTGACACCTACCCAGCGCCCTGGAACTGCGTTCATCTCCCCTGCTTTCCTGTAGCTGCTGCCATCTGTGCTGTACCCGAATGTCACCAGCTCTAACGGAAAGCCTTTTTCTTTGCTGTTCAAATCCTGTGTTCCTGTCTGCTTTACGGTGTATTTCACATAGATTTCCCCGGCATGATTCCAGTCAATCACAGGTAATTCCTGCGCGGACTCCTCCACTGCCTCGACCAGAATTTTCCCATACTTCTGTTCTCCCGCAACAAAGCGCGGCAGAAGATGGCTGCCGTCTTTTCGGAACGTGAGAAGCCCGTATCGCATGCCCATGGAAATGACACCTGCCTCTTCTCCGTCTGCGAGATGGGAGAGGTCGAGTTTCGTAATGCACGTAAACTCCGGGGCCGGCCACTTCTGCAGTAAAAGATTGGGCATTTCACCATAGGCCTCTTCCATTCTGACTGCATTCAGTTTCAGACTGTTCCCTGTCAGCTCATACCATTCTTTCCGGGGATTAGCATTCCACTGCCACTGCAGTCCGAGCTGACTTCCTGTGAAATCGTCGGAAGCCGCCGGCTCACATACGCTGACTGTAATATCTCCTACATTCGGTTTTCTGTATTCCATAACTGGCTCACCGTAATCACGTCGGATTCCGTCGGTTCCCTCCTTCGCAATCCCGATGACTGGCCAGTCTTCGTGCCAGCTCATAGGCTGCAGATGTGTAATGCGCCCTGCGGCATAGACGTCCTGAAAATGAAGGAACCAGTCCTCGCCCGTGACGGTGTCAACCCATGCGCCCTGGTGCGGTCCGTTCACTGTACTGTCACCTTGACGCATCACGACTTTGTATTCATAGGGTCCAAATACATTTCTGGAGCGGAGCACAGTCTGCCAGCCAGTTTTAACGCCTCCCGCCGGCGCAAAGATATAATACCAGCCGTTTCTCTTGTACATTTTTGGCCCTTCGATGGTCTCCTGGTCATTCTCGTTTCCGTCAAAGATTTTGACTTCCTCGCCAATCAGTCCCATTCCGTCAGGCTGCATTTCCACCATGTGAAGGACACTCTTGTAGCCGATCCGGCTCTTCGCCACGCCTGCGACAAGATATGCCTTTCCGTCATCGTCCCAGAACGGACAGGGATCAATCCAGCCCGCACCCGGTCTGATGTTGACCGGCTTTGACCATGTTCCAAAGGGGTCTGTCGCGGTGCTCATGTAAATGCCCTCATCCGGCATGGGAAAGCAGACAAAATAAGTTCCCTCGTGATACCGGATTGCAGGCGCCCACACGCCGCAGCCGTGGATGGGCTCCTTGTAGCGCTCCTCGGGAATCTCACTGATGATATAATTCACTACTTTCCAGTTTACGAGATCCTTGGAATGCAAAAGCGGGAGTCCCGGCGCATTGCAGAAGCTTGATGCAATCATAAAATAGTCCCCGCCGACGCGGATTGCATCGGGATCTGAGTAGTCCGCATAGAGGATCGGATTGCGGTAATTGCCATTTCCTAAATCTGCATTCCATATACTGTTTGATTTCATAGATGTACCTACCTTTCTATCGTGATTTGTTTGCCGTTTTCTATAAGCTTAGTATACTGCATCCGCGCGGCTCTCTTCAATGCCGCAATCGGTTATTTCTATGCCAAATATTGCGGTCTCGTATTGTATTCCCCGCAAAACATGTATATACTGTAATCAGGATTTCACGTAAATTTGCTCAGGAACTGTCCTAAAACATCATCGGCAGTTCTTCGAGCGGGAATGCCAGCGTTTTTACCGGATGCTGGGCGAGAACGGAGAAAGGAAAGCCTGATCGGTTTGGTGCTGCAGTATGATTTATCAGAACTGGGACGAGTATTTATTTGTAAAAGTAACCTACAATAACAATTATCACGCACATATGCACCGCCAGGTTGAGATTTTCTATGTGCTCGACGGAGCGATCGAGATTACGATCTCCGGCCAGAAAAAGCTTTTGAAAAAGGGAATGGTCTCGATTGCCTTTCCAAATGTTGTGCACGAAACCTTTACGCCAGAGCATTCCTCCGCTGTTATGATTATTTTTAACCATACCTTTCTCCCTGATTTTTCTGCAGAATTTAATACACAGACGCCGAAATATCCCTTTCTTGACTGTCCCCAACAAGCGGAACAGCTGTCTATGCTGATAAAAGGGCTTCTGGAAAACACGCAAAAACCGGGCGGGGAAGACTTTCCCAGCCCGGTTGGCACCGATGCGCCATGCATCGGCACAGCTCCTGTGCATCCTACAGATACCCGCATCTCAAAGGGATATCTATATCTTCTTACCGCTATGATTTTATCGCAGATGCCGCTTGCCAGACTGGAAAATCTGTATGACTCTGCCGGCATCTGTCAGGATATTTCCAGTTATCTGAACCAGCATTTTACCGAAGAGCTCAGTCTGTCACAGCTCGCTGACGCCCTCGGATACAGCAAATACCATATTTCGCACATTTTCAAGGAAAAATTTGGCTGCTCCTACAATGATTATCTCAAGCGGCTCCGCGCGGAGCATGCGATGGGGCTGCTGACACACTCCGAACTGTCCGTGACGGAAATCTGCTTTGCCAGCGGTTTTAGCAGTCTGCGTTCCTTTTACAGGGCATTTCGTGAAATTTATGGCTCCTCTCCGCGCGCCTTGTCACCATAATATCATTCTTTGCTGTCTGCCTGCTGATTCTGCGGCGCTTCCTGATGGGGCTGCTGTGCGCCTTGCGGCAGTGGCATTTCTCCGGATGTCTGCGGTGCTGGCGGCATTTCCTGAACAGGACGCTGGCCGCTCTGCTGCATCCACTCTGCTGGCGGCATCTGCCAATTGGCATTCTGATTCTGTGGTGCTGTGGGCTGCGGTATGCCAGATTGACCGCGAAATGCCTTCTGCGCGAGCCTTGCCTCTTTTCTGGCCTTCCTGTCCTCCATAATACGCTTCATTCTGCCTTTGAGGAATACCAGGCAGATTACAACAATAATCACGATGTATGGAGATAATCTTATCACCAGAAACAGGAGTCCTTCCAGGAATAACAAAAATCCTCTGCCTGTAGACACGAGTGTATTTTTTAACCGGTCTACAAATGTATTTCTCCTGACTGGCTCGCTGTCCTGACGATACTCCATCACTTCCGAAATACTGATGTTGACATAAGAGTACGCTACGTCCATATCCATGTAACGCCTGGTAGTCTGCAGGTTGTTGAGTTCGTACTGAACCTCTGACAGCCGCTGCTCCACTGTGATCATATCCTCAATCGTCTCACATTTTTCCAGCATTGCGAGCAGGTTCTTCTCCTGTATCTGCAGCGCCTCAATCTGCGCGGTTGTATCATAGTACTGCTGGCTGATGTTGTCTACGCTGGTCGATTTGGAGATTACCTTGCCGACACCATCCAGCTCTGCCAGAAAATTGTTGTAGTCTTTTGACGGAATCCGGACTTCCAGATAGTTGTGCATCGTGCCGCTTGTCTTGCGATAATTTTCATAGTACCAGTTATATCCGCTGTCACTCTCGCTCTCCGACTGAATGACACCATTATACTTGGATATGGTTTCTTTGATAGAAGTCATCGTCGCGGGATAGTCGAGCGTCTCAATCTCAAGATTGCAGTGATACACCAGTTTCTCCTCTAACAATGTCACGCCGTCCGGAAGCAGTGTCTCGTCCTGTGATTGATTTGTTGTCATACCGCTCTCTGCTTCGGCAATCTCCTCAGCCGACGCAGCATAGTCGTTGCTGGCAACGCCTCCGCCATAGGATTCCGATGACGCAGTGTTGTTTGCAGACGGTGCCGCCGCTGTGTCTGCCGACATGGATCTTGAACCGTTTCCAGATGCACCGCAGCCTGTCAGCAGACTCGCAGTAATCGCCAATACAGGTAAAAGCTTTGTCCATTTTCTTTTCATAATCTTCCCTTCCCTTTCTCTGCCGCTCTGTAAAATACTTACTCGCATATTTCCATATGAAAATTCGAAATATAATTTTTCATCAGAAATATGTGTATGAACTATATTCTACTATAAATACGATTTAACGACATGATTTTTATGGACTTTTTCTTTTTTCTTTCTGTAATTTGCCATGGACTACTTCTGTGGTTAAATATCGCAGCGGACGGAGATTGGGGCTGGCAGCATAACCCCGCCCTTATGAGCTGCATACATATAATCAGAATAATCCTTACTCGATTTTGGCAACCTGACAACACTTTCTTCCAATTTTGATACCTGTTCTTCTATACCATTATTCTGATCATGAAAAACAAATGTCACTAAATGGTACGCCGGTTACCCTTTTACTTCCCCAAAATCTCCTGATTCGTCAATAAATATACTCAATTCTTTCATTCCTATTTTCCTTTATAATATAGAAATGGCGGGAAATTCTTCCCGCCTGTGGTGGTCCAAAGAGCTTTCGCCCAGACCAAAACTGTAGCTCGTTACAGTTTTATTATATCCATACATGGTTTGCAAGTATTTTTCCGACCAAATACATCCGAAATCACAACTCCTGATTTCTTCATCTGATCTGAAATCCAGCTGCGAAATGCCCTCCTTACTCGATTGGTGCACCGGATACATCCATTCCGCCATCCGACAGGATCTCGTCAACGCCTTCAATTGGCGAAGTGTCCGGCAGACCGACACTCGTCTCCGCATTTTCTGCCTTGCCCTGCGGATCGTATTGCTCCTTTTGGTTTTCGTCCTCATCCTCCCAAAGGGATTTGTATTTCTCTCTCTTCTTCTGTTCGTTTAACATCGCAAGATTCTTTGCTGCCAGGTACACTTCCATACTGTAGTCCATCAGCTTCTTCTCATCTGATGCAGGCACTTTTGCACCCTTTCCGATGCGCCTTGCGACCTCCATGAGCTTAGCCATCTCCTCGCTGCCTTCCTGCATGGCATCGCCCTGCTGCCTTGCGACCTCCGCGTTCCACACCAGCGCATGCTCCGCCGCCAGCCGGTCCAGCACCTCCTGATTCTCATCAAACCGCTGCGTCACGGCGTCGATCGTAAGCTCCAGTGTCGCCGCTTCGTTGGCATAGATTTCCTTGCCGTCCTCAGTCAACTTTGCTTTCTTTTCCAGATCTTCCTTTTTCTTTAAAAGCTTTCGCTTCTGCTCTAACAGCGTGGCGCGCTGTGCGCGGTATTGCTTCTGCGCTTCACCGATTTTCATATGATCACGTCCTTTTGAAAATAAAAAACTGCGGTATATATTTATTGATATCGGCAAACACAGACAGATTCTTAATAAGTCTCTTTTATGGTTTTGAATAAAGCTGTTCCCTGCCTTTGCTGCTCTCCCGCCAGACGCTGTCCCCATAATTGCTGACCATGACAGTAATCATGCCATTGTTTGGATTGTATTCTGACAGATGGCACTTACGCCTCCACCAGCTGTAAATCATACAGCTTCTTATACATACCGCCCAGCTGCAGTAGCTCCTGGTGGGAACCGCTCTCCCTGATCTCGCCTTTGTGCATGACGATAATCTTGTCCGCGTGCTGAATCGTGGAGAGCCGGTGCGCTACCATGATCGTTGTCCGCCCTTCCATCAGCTTTTCCAGCGCCTGCGTAATCAGGCTCTCTGTCTCAGTGTCGATATTCGCCGTCGCCTCATCCAACACAAGAATTGTCGGCTGGTAGGCGAGCGTCCGCGCAAAGGAAAGGAGCTGCCGCTGCCCCGCCGAGAGCGTGCTTCCGCGCTCCGTCACCGGCTCGTCAAACCCGTTTGGCATCTTGCTGATAAAGGAATCCGCATTGACTATATGGGCGGCGCGCTCGATTTCCTCCCGCGAAATGTCCTCATTGTTCAGCGAGATATTGCCCTTGATGTCGCCTGTGAAAATAAACACATCCTGCTGGACCTGCCCAATCGCACGCCGCAGGGCATCCTTGTCAATCTCCCTGATGCTCACGCCGTCAATCAGAATTTCTCCCCGCTGGATATCATAATAGCGCCCGATCAGATTCAGAATAGAGGACTTTCCGGCGCCGGTCGCCCCCACAAACGCCACCTTTTCGCCCGGCTCAATGCAAAAACTTACGTCTTTTAGAATATAATCATCCTTTTCATACGCAAACCAGACATGCTTAAACTCAATCCTGCCCCGAATCGCAGTTTTTCTGGGGTTCTCAGGATTCACGATCTCTACTTTTTCATCTAAAATGGAAAAAATCTTCTCCGCCGACGCGAGGGAGGACTGCAGCGTTCCGAACTGCTCTGCAAGCTCCTGAATCGGCTCGAAAAAGGAGCTGATATAGTTGATAAACACAAACAGCGTTCCCAGCGAAACTGTCCCTGCCAGCACGGACGCGCTCCCCTGCCCGATTACGATGACCATCGCAAAGACCGACAGCATGTAAATGGACGGACGGAAGATGGCAAAGGTCATGACTTCGCGCCAGTTCGCCCGGAAAAGCTGCTCGCTCTTCCACTCAAATTCCTTGTATTTCTCCTTCTCCCGCGCAAAAATCTGTATCAGCTTCATGCCGGAAATATGTTCGGACAAAAAGGTGTTCAGCTCTGTGATGCGCGTTCTCGTCAATCGGTACGCTTTCCTTGACATATAGCGGAAAAAGAACGTCAGCCCTGTCACAAACGGAATCAGGATAAAAGAATACAATGCCATGCGCACATCGATGGAGAGCATCACAACCGCAAAACCGATAATTTTCACCGAATTTTTGAACAGCTTTGCCAGAATCTGCGAGAACAGCTCATTGACCGCTTCCGTATCGTTTGACACCCTGGTCACAAGCTTTCCCACCGGCTGCGTGTTAAAAAAGCTGACGGAAAGACTGTGAATGTGCGTAAAGACTTCCTCGCGCATCTGATAGATAATGGACTGTCCGATATTCTGCAGAATCCATGTATTAGAAGCATTAAACGCAAAGCCCAGCAGAAGCATCAGCGCGTACAGCATTCCGGCGCGCAGGATTCCGCGGAAGGCTTCCTCCATCGCAAGATTCACGCCCGGCTGCCCATAGCTGCCAATGTAATTGTCAATGGCATTCCCAATGATAATCGGCTTGTATAGCTCCACGCCAATCAGCGCGATGACAAGCACTGATGAGAGAAGCATCATCCACTTATGCGGTTTTAAATATCCCAATAGCCGTTTCATCTAAATCCATCCTTCCCAGAGCAAGTTTAAAAAATGCCCTTAATCACCTACATTGTCGAAATTGCCAGATTCTTTGCCGCCTCAAGCTGCTGTTTCTCAAACATATCTTTGTAAATGCCCCCAAGCTCCATCAGTTCTTTGTGGCTGCCGCATTCCTTTGCCTCCCCGTCCTCCAGCACGAGAATGACATCTGCATTCTGTATGGTGGAAATGCGGTGCGCAATCAGAATTGTCGTCTTTCCGCGCCTGTTTTCCTTCAGATTTTTCAGTATTTTCTCCTCGGTGTCGGTGTCCACTGCGGAGAGCGCATCATCGAGAATCAGAATCGGCGCGTCTTTCTTCAATGCCCGCGCAATCGAACTTCTCTGCTTCTGACCGCCGGACAGGGTGACGCCCCGCTCCCCCACAACCGTGTCGTAACCGTCGGGAAACGCAATGATATTGTCGTGAATACACGCTGTCTTGGTCGCCCTGACAATCTCGTCCATCTCCTCATTGTCTGTCCCAAATGCAATGTTGGATTTCAGGGTGTCGGAAAACAGAAAATTGTCCTGCGGCACGTAGGCAATATTTTCACGCAGCGTTTTAAGCGGAATATTGTTGATATCCCTTCCGTCAATAAATATCATGCCCGGCTTCGTATTGTAGAGATGCAGGAGCAGATTGACGAGCGTCGATTTGCCGTTTCCGGTGCGCCCAATGACAGCCAGTGTGGTTCCCGCCTTAATATCCAGACTGATATCCTTCAACGTCGGCTCGCTGTGCCCTCTGTGAATAAAAGTGAGGTGTTTTAAGCGGATATCACCATTAATCTGGTCTAACTCTGCCACGTCCTCCCTGTCAGCAATCTCCGCTTTTTCATCGAATACTTCCTGTATACGCCTGATTCCCGCACCGCCCTGTGAAAACATGTTAATCGCCTCCCCGCATGCGAGCATCGGCCACACCAACATCGTAATATATTGGTTAAACGCGACAAAGCGCCCGATCGTAATCTCTCCGGCAAGCGCAAGATACCCGCCGTACAGAAGCGTGAGCAGGCTGCTGATTCCAATCACGACGTCCAGCAGTGGAATGACAATGGATTCCATCTGGGCGATTCTGAGATTTTTCTTTTTCGCATTGGCATTTGCTATCGCAAACGCACGAATCTGCGACCGCTCGCGCACAAATGCCTTCACGACACGCACGCCCGAGAAGCTTTCCTGCACAAAATCCGTGAGCTCTGACACAGCCTCCTGACGCTCCAGAAAGCGCTTCTGCATGATTTTTCCATAATAAAGCTCACCAAACGCAATGAAAATCATCGGAATGATCGCGATGAGTGTCAGCCTGATATTGACATAGACCATCATCTGACCGATCACCATCACGGTCATGACCACCGCGTCAAACGCCGCGATGACCGCAGGTCCGATCGCCATGCGCACTGCGTTCAGATCGCTTGTGAAGCGCGTCATGAGGTCGCCGGTCTTGTGCTCGTTGTAGTATTCCACGTCCAGCGTTTCCAGATGCGCAAACATATTGTCACGGATTTCGTGCTCAATTGACCGCGATGCCCCGAAGATAAAATAGCGCCACGAAAAACGCCCCACCGCAAGCGTCAGACCAATTCCGAGAATGATGCCGATGTTTTGGAGCACTCCGTTCCTGTCAATCGTGTGCGCGGCAAGCCCGTCTGTAATGATGCCCGTCACCTTCGGAATGTAGAGATTTGCAAAATCCAATATAAATAACGTGACAATACCGCCCAGGTACTGCCATTTGTGCCGCTTTATATACTGCCAGATAAATCGAAACTGTTCCATGTTCCCAAACCGCGTCCTTTCGTAAGCCTATCCTTCCGTTTTCAGTAAAGCGTACATCTTCATATCCGTCACTTTTCCGTTCTTGACAGCATTGCTTCTCAATGTGCCCTCGTACTGAAATCCTGCTTTTTCAAGCACTCTGCACGATGCCGCATTATCGGCAAACGGCTCAGCATAGATGCGGATGATATCGCTCTGTGCAAAGACATATTCGCAAGTCTGCCGCACCGCTTCTGTCATGATTCCTCTGCCCCAGTACGCTTCTGCAATGTAATATCCCATCTCGGCTGTCTGCCTGTGAATGTTTCCCTGACGGAAAACGCCAATGCTGCCAATCACTTTGTCATCTGCTGTGACCGCAAAAGCAAACGTCTCTGTTTCATCTGCGGAAATCATGGCAGTGATAAAATCCACTCCATCCTGCACTGTGTAAGGGTACGGCAGTCCGTCCCGAAGATTATCCTGTATGTTTTTATTGGAAAGTGCCGCCGCCAGGTCGCCTGCATCTGACAGCTGCCATTTTCTGATTGCGCACATCATATTCATCGTTCCCCCTCAGTCTGGATTATTCAATCTCGCGTATCATCTGTGCTGATGCGCCATTCAAGATTCTCTTTTGCCTCGTCAAGGGACATCCCTATGCAGCATTGAACGGCATCTTTCATTCAGCCGCTGATATGGCATCACCAGCAATATTAAAATTTTATCACATACCTTTCCAGAACACAATGGTATAATGAGCGGCATGCTGTTGCTGAACGGCGATATAGATACGCTGGTAAATTTGTTCGAATCGGACGAATATGCGGCCTGCGCAGGAGAACTGGGTAGGCAACATGGCTGCCTATGATATGATGGTGATTACATTGAAGGGGCTGGAAACCTATTCAAAGACGACAGACCTAAGCAATCTGTCCTAGGGAATCAGCACAGATGGATAAAAAGACCATTGGCACGGAGGTCATCCTAGCCGCGGTCAGTAACCAGAATCTTTCTTAGAAGGTAAACATTTATGAAATACACATGTATCCTGAAAAAAAGAAAACGGATGCGAAAACTGAGAAGCCGAGGTTTGTCTGCTCAAAGCATCCAGGACAGGACGGCAGTATGAAGCGGAAATTGAGGGTCGCGGATAAATATGGGGACTATCTGCGTATCCCCAACCATGATGTTATTTCTCCATTTATCTATTTCGGCCGGCTTTGACGGGAATATACCGTATCCCCGGTTGAAATGTGCTTTTTCATAAAATACAGCACGATCAATTCTGGGAAGTGTGGAAAAATAATCTGCTTTTATCGTCTCAGTAAAATTCCATTAGAGAACATTTAATAGACAGCCCCGTGTCCAAAGATATAGGGCACTTCTTTACTGTCCAGCCCGGTATTTTTCTATCTCGGCCTTTATCTTTTCTCTGGCCCGGATAACGGAGTGCCTGATTGATTGCGGCCTGCAATGCTCCATCTCTCCAATCTGACGGTAGTTGAAGTCATACTCATGGTAAAGCAGAAAACGGCGGTTTCGATTTCTCAAAGCCGCCGCGATTTGGGTATGCGGATATAGCTGTTTGTACGACGGCTTTTTTCTTTTGCCGTCGTGCGGCAGTTATTTAATCTTGAATTACTGTACAGAAACCGGAACTGGACTGTTCATCTCGTTGCGTGTGTTCGTCAAATTCTGCTTGACTAAATTTTTCTACGCTGGTCAGCGTTCCGTTCCCGGAGGTGTTCAGGTTTGTAAAATCACGAACAGTATAGATGTCGATTGAACCGTTTTCGTTCCACGAATTGCGGATTTCGCCGTGGAATTTTCCACCAGTCAGGCTTTCACCATTAGAAGTCAGCACATCTTGAAAGTACCGAACCTTTTCACCGTTAAAATACCACTGGTCATTCTTGACATCATAGGTGACACCAAACGCTTCATACTCCTTTGCCATATCTTCCAGTTCCTTTGCAGAGGGGGGAGCGCCAGCTATGGCAACGGGGGATGGTGGATTTTTGATTGCCTCGATGTCACGGGCGGCAAATTCCGTCTCTGAAAACT
>CAMWTP010000077.1 GCA_947177165.1 uncultured Lachnospiraceae bacterium | reverse complement strand
GAGATAAAGGTAAACGGATGAGGCTGTTTCTGACAGAGGCCGGATATCAAAAGGCATTGGAGAACCAAAGCAAAGCTTTCATCCAAATTTTGAACCATGCGGGAGTAATACAGGGGCATTTACGGTATGATCGGACAGACAGGGATTTATGAGGTAAAAATCTATATGACCGGAAAAAATACAGATAAAGGAAATCCATTGAACCATACGGGATTTTGTGGTATTATAAACATGGGGAAATATATGTATAGGGCAGGTGACATCATTGATGGAATATAATGCAGAAATTTCAGAAAATACACAGCAGGAATCCGTTCCTGTAATGAAACGTACTATTAAAGACAGCGTTTTTACAAATCTTTTTAAAGATAAAAAGTATTTGATACAGTTATATCAGGCACTTCACCCGAATGATAAACAAACTACCGAAGATGACATAAAAGATATTACCATCAATAATGTTCTTGTTGATGATATCTATAATGATCTGGGATTTTCAGTAGGTAACCGGATTTTGATACTGATCGAGGCTCAGGCCACATGGACAGTAAATATTTTGTTCCGTATCCTTATGTATCTTGTACAGACATATCGGGAATATTTTAGAGTAACAGAGCAGGATATTTATAACAGTACAAAATTGAAAATGCCCAAACCTGAATTGTATATCATATATACGGGAAACAGAAAAGAACGGCCAGAAGAAATATCTTTTTCAGAAGAGTTTTTTGGTGGAGAAGATATTTGTATAGATGCGAGAGCTAAGATTATTTATGATGGAAAAGAAGGTGATATTATCCATCAGTATGTGACATTTACCAAAGTATGCCAGGAACAGGTGTCAATCCATGGAAGAACCAGAAAGGCTATACAGGAAGCAATCCGCATCTGCAAAGACAGGAATGTGCTGAAGGAATATCTCGAAAGCAAAGAAAAGGAGGTTGTCAATATGATGATGGAGTTATATGATCAGGAAGAAGTGATGCGCTCTTATGTCAAAAGCAAAGAGCATGATACAAAAGTTGAAACAGCCAAACGATATTTGTCACTGGGAAAATTGTCCTTTGAAGAAATTGCGATTGGTTCTGGTCTGTCTATAGAAGAAGTGGAGGAACTGGCTGGCTTGCAATTAGCATAATTATTTAAAGACCATTTTGGGGAAAATAAAAGCAGGATATCTAAATATACAAGGTATCCTGCTTTTGTCCTAAGCAAACTTTGTTTTGTAAAATAATACTTTTAAAAAACAGTAAATATTTCTGAGATTTCTTGCTCGTAAGAACCATATTCCTCTTTGCTAAATAAATGGTTCTGTGGATTTTCCAATAGTATAATATTCACACCAGGAATGCTATTGGCTGTTTCCTTACCTTCTATTGATGCGACAATAATCTGATTTTCTGTTTTTTCCCATGTCAATAGTGTTCGAATAACTGAATCCAAATGCTCTTTATCTTGTTCCAGAACATTGGGAGAATCAATTACTAAAGGAAAAGAAATCATATCAGGACATATTTTCTTTTGAGTTTGTACAAAAGATAACATTTGTGCAACTTTACATCTTGGACCATAAGCACCACTCGCAATGATTGCTGTTCCTGGTTCTATCTCTTCTTCTACTTGATCCTTTGGAACATCAAGCTCCATCAAAAGCTTTGACAGATTAGTTTGATAAACATTATTTGTTTGAGTCTTTTCTGCATTATAGCTTGCCAATTGTTTCTTAATATCCGAAGTTTCTTTTCCTAATCGTTCTATTTCCGCAATATTGGCACCCACTTTTGTTTGATATTCCAGTAATAGCTGCTGAGTTGCTTTGGATTTCAAATACGCATTATATATCTCTTGGTTATCCGCAAGAGATTTTTCATAAAATTGTAATAAATTTTGTTTTTCTGAAAATTTATTTTTTAGTTTTGTTATTCTTTTTTCTAACTTGTTAATTTCAACAGTAATATTTGTATAGTCATCATGTAACGATTCTAATAAATACATTTTTTCAAGCTTTTGTGTCATAGAACGCTCAAAAAACATCCCACATCGTGGGCATTCAACAATCTCATCTTCGTTTTCACTATCCATTGGAACTTTTTTCTTAATATACTTTGCAAGAACTTCTTTATCATGAGTTAGTTGTATATGCTCATCTTCTGCTTCTACCAAGTCACTTCTTGACTTTGCAATATCATCAAGTATCCTTTTTATTTCCTCTTGACGAGTATTTATTGCACGCTCCAATGAAGTAACATCAAAAGACATTTGTGTATCATCTAATCCATTTTGAAGTGTTTCTATGACCGTTAAATATTTTTGATTATCATTAGATAATTGAGTAATCTTCCGCTCATTAGCCTTCTGCAATTTACTTTTTTGAACATAATCATTATCAAACACACCAAGATGAAAGAAATAACTATTTTTTCGTTGCGGTAAATCAAATTGACCCATTCTATCAAAAGAAAAAGAATTTACGGACCATCCATTCTCTTGATCTATATAATATGGCATATAATAAAATGCTGGAGGACACTTTGTTATTGTTCCCAATGCATCTTTGCCAACCAAATTTATTTGAAGTTTAAAAATATCTTCCAGAGCGTCTCTGAGTTCTTCAACCGATATAAATTTTTTTACAAATTCTCTATTCTTATATAAAACAAAGCTTCTATTTAAACGGCAAACCCTATACACACAATTATCTACTATAAAATCAATATATGTTAAAAGATTAACACTCTTTATTGGTTTAGGGAAAAAAACTTCTGCTCCTAAAGTATAGTAAATTGATTTCATAATAACAGATTTGCCTAAATGATTCCGATCACTTGTAAGCAAATTTTTATCTTCTGAAAAATGTATTCTTTTTGCTTCTTTATTCGTTAAATCGACTATTGTTATTGACGTAATAATTAAATTCATTTTATTTCACCCCCATAACAATATCTATGTATCAAAATCATTATAAGCACTTTAAGATAATATTCATCGGCATATGCCATAGAAACTACATTTTCAGATTTTGCTTGTTCATATACATCAAACAAAATATTTGGCATATCATCAACTCCAGATTCATTTACCTTTTCAATCAGTTTTGATAATACCTGCTTGGTTTTAACAAATGCAGCAGTATCCGAATACATATCCATTTTAATTTGTGAATATTGAAATGCACATTTTCTACGTTCTGAAACAGACGAAATATTAAAATCTGAATACAGCTTATCAAGTGTGGGAATCTGTATTGCTAATCCGCAAGATATAACACTTTTTATATCTTGGCTTTTAACACCTTTTTGCTTAAAAATTTCTTCAATATCTGTACATTTTTCATCGATTTCATTTTTAAATTTATCATCTAACTCATTATATAATAGTTTATATATTGATTTTACTGTGGCAACTTGTAGGTTCGGATCTTTATCCAACAAAAAGTTTTCAAATTCATGTTCTACTTCTTCTTTATGTCCTTTAGTAGAAAGTGAGGAACGAATAAAATAAAATTTAGATAAATCCACATCCTCTTCTTTCATATTTTGTGCTTTGGCTATTGCTTTCCGTATTTTGCCTATATTATTTTGTATACTTTCTTCATCTAAAGATGTTTTTGCATTCGGAAAAACTATCTCTTGCTTATTCACTACATCTGTATTACATACAACAGACGCACTTCCAACAAATCCCTTGTACTTCTCAGCATTATTATATAGCTTTTGATACCATTCATCCTTTATTATGACATTAAGCGAATATTGTTTGTCAGAAGACTTTGTTTTGACTTGATATAAATGTATTTCTGATGGGGCATCTGGGTTACAAATTATGGAAACATCTTCAATATAATCCATCATCACCAAAAAATCTGTTGAGTAAAAATCCATAATTAGCTGTATGGCATAACTAACTTGTACAGTAAGCCTATTTTTTGTTCGAGAACCCGCAATTTCCTTTTGTGATTCTGAAATCATATCTTTTAAAGACATATGTTCCCCTCCTTCCCCTATAATTTTCAACAACTTAATAGAATTATTCTACCATAAACTACCTTCAATTACAATTCACTTGCCATATAAGTTTTCTATATAGCGTTAATAATGTTAATCAAAAGATCTAGAAGTATTCTGTCATTATTTCAGTTGGCACGAAATTGGCACAATTCCGCACAAAATTGGCACGGTTCTGCTCTTTCCCCGTAAATAGGGATATGTTACACTAAATATGCTTAAAACTGTATCCAGAAGCAATCCGGGCTGGCATGGCACCTTTCCAAAGAGGTGCTTTTTTTGCGCCTCTGACCGCAGATCCGGCTTTTCCCGACTGCCCGCCCGGAAGAAAGAGAACCATGCCCGATCTTGTGGCATGTTTTTTTCTTTCCAACCAAATCTTATTTAAAGGAGGTCCACAAATTGAGACTGAAAAACAAACTGCAGACCCCTGCCCCGGCAGGAAAGAAACCCAGGTTCTCCCCTGCAAAAGCGGCTTATTATGCGTTTCTGGGTTCCATGATGTTCCTGATGTCCACCCAGCCGGTCTATGCGGCGGATGTATGGACGAAAGCCTCGGAGATCATGAAAGACGTCTACAACCAGATCGTGCTCATCTCCACCGTGGCTGCTATCGTCACCGCTTCGGTGGCCCTGCTGATGATGAACTTCTCCCGCTCCGGCCGCACGGTGGATGAGAGCCGCGCATGGCTGAAACGTATCTGCATCACCTGGGCAATCTTAAACGGCCTGGGATTCATCATGGCCTACATCACCCCGTTCTTTGCGGACGGCAAATGGAACGGCTGACCGCCGGAAAGGAGTGATCGTTTATGGGTATATTAGACGGAATTGTGGAATGGATCGCTGAACAGGTGATGAACGGCCTTGACCTCATAACCACTTCAGTCCTGGGGGCGCTGGGCTGCGACATGACCGTGTTCCTCCGTTACTTTCCCGCCGCAGAGACCATGTACAAAGTCTTCGTGGCGCTGGCTATCGGGATCATCCTCTTAAACTGGGTATGGCAGCTGTTTAAGAACTTCGGTTTAGGCGCCGGCATAGAAGCGGAAGACCCGGTGCGCCTGAGCATCCGCTCCGTCCTCTTCATCCTGCTGGCTTATTTCTCGGACGGTATCGTGGATACCGTTCTAAAGATTGGCGGCACCCCGTACCACTGGATTATGGATTCCGACCTGCCGGCATTGAGTTTTGCGGATTTCAATTCGGTCATGCTGGCTATCATCGGCGTCTGTGCCAACGGTGCGGTGGCCCTGATCGCCCTGATCGTGGTGCTGGTGCTGGCATGGAACTATCTGAAGCTCCTTTTGGAAGCGGCAGAACGGTATGTCCTTTTAGGGGTACTGGTCTACACGGCGCCTGTGGCTTTTTCCATGGGAGCCTCCCAGTCTACTTCTAACATTTTCAGGTCCTGGTGCCGGATGTTCGGCGGACAGGTGTTCCTGCTGCTCATGAATGCCTGGTGCCTGCGCCTGTTCACAAGCATGGTCGGGGCATTTATCGCAAACCCGCTGTCGTTGTGAGAATACATAGAAAGGAATGGCGATAACCATGAAAAAATATAAAAAGCTGTTTACTGCTCTCTTCCTGATGGGACTCTTTTTCTGCCTGTCCAGCCAGACGGCCTTTGCCTTTTCGGAGAGTGACGCCCAGGCCCAGGTGGATGCGGCGGGGCGGGAGGCGGTATCGGGTAATGTCCTGGTCTGGTTCCTGTGTGCCATCGCATTTCTGAAGGTGTCCCAGAAGATCGATTCCTTCATGTCCAGCCTGGGTGTAAATGTGGGACATACGGGCGGCTCCATGATCGCGGAGGCAATGATCGCCGCAAGGGGTGTAGGGGCTGTCCGCAACTTTTCCCGCCAGCACTTCGGCGGCAGCCACAGCAGTTCCTCTTCCCATGTGAACACAGGCTCCGGCTCACCCGGAAGCCCTGGAAGCCCCGGCAGTCCGGGCGGGTTCCTGGCAGGCGGCCTTGCAGGCGTGGTCAGCCGGCAGGTCACAAACAGCGCCCTGCGCACGGCAACCACCCATACGGCAGCCACCCACACGGAAACAAACCGGCAGAGCGGCAAAGCGCCTGGCGGCAGTATCGGAGGCTTTGCGTCCGCCATATCCGCCGGCATTGGAGGGAACATGTACGCCTCTTCCGTTGTAAAGGGCGGCGATTTTGCCAATAACATCATCGGTACAGTCGCCACGGGAAATATTGCCTCTGTCGGTTCTATGACCGGGGAAAAGGCTGCCCAGGCTCTCCACTCCTACATGGGCTATGCCGCACTGGAAGAGGGCGCACAGCATGTACCTTCCTTTACAAACGTGGAGATCGGGGGTGGACGCATTACCGGCACGGAAATCTCAGAGGAACACCCGGAGGGCATTTCCTTCGGCATGTACCACGCGGACCAGTACACCGCCCCGGAAGGAGCCTATATATCCGTTCAGGCCGTGGACGGCACTTCCTGGTACAAACAGTACGCACAGGATGCCGCGGAGAAATCTCCTTACATGGCGGCAGACGGCTCCATTGCCTACAAGGAATCCATCGTGAAAAAGATGCCCCCGGCACCGAAAAGAAAGGACAGGTTATAAATGGCAGAAGAACAGAAAAACGGGCTTACCGAAGCCCTTGAAACCGGCGCGTCTGCGGCACACCTTGCCAGAGGCGCCATAAAAGCGGGAAAAGCAGTGTCCGGGGCCGCAAAAGGTGCCGCCGCGGGCGGGCCTTACGGCGCCGCGGCGGGGGCATTATGGGAAAGCCGCAGATCTGTCGGAAAAATCCTGGCGGCAGCCGCTGTCCTGCTGATGCTCCCGGTGCTTTTTGTGCTGATGCTCCCCGGTCTGATCTTTGACGGCTTTTCCGCCGCTTTTTCCCCTGCGGACCCGGAAACCCCTGTCCTGAACAGCGAGACCGCCATCATAGAGAATGCCAACACCATAACCTTCACCATCAGCGGCATTCTGGGGGAAGGCATGGAGGATGTGATGGAACGGATCGAACGGGATTTTGCCGCCTCGGACGGGGATGGAATGGAGATTATCAACCCATACGGGACAAACCCTGTATACAATGCCAACCTCTTTGTCTCCCAGTACTGTGCGGCAAAGGAAAAGGAATTTGCGGATATCTCCATTACGGATATGGCGGCAGTCATGCGCCGGGGAAAATCCCACCTCTATTCCTATCGGCGGACAGAGGAAATGCGGGAGAAAACCGTAGAAGATCCGGAAACCGGGGAAGATACCACCATATCAGAAAAGTGGATAATCTATACCATCTCCTATAACGGGGAAGATTATTTTGCCGACCAGGTATTCGCCCTTACGGAAGACCAGAAAGAGCTTGCTGCCGATTATGCCGGCAACCTGAGCCTTTTCCTTGGTGATGGTCTGGTCCAGAACCTGGCAGGCTGGGAAGGAAACAGCATCCCATCCCTCGGTGATGTACGCTTTACGGATGGCAGCACGGAAGTTGTCTACTATAACCAGCTGGATGAACGCTATGCCGGGAAGCCTTACGGCACCGACCATATCGGCGGTTACGGCTGCGGCCCTACCTCCATGGCAATGGTGGTTTCCTCCCTGGCCGGGGAGGCGGTTGACCCGGAACGCATGGCGCAGTGGGCTTATGAGAACGGCTACTGGTGCAAGGGGAGCGGCTCCTATCATGCGCTGATACCCGGCGCGGCAGAAAACTGGGGGCTTGCCGTTTCCGGCTGTTCCCCCTCAGAACCCCAGCGGATACTGGACGCCCTGGCAGACGGGAAGCTGGTGGTGGCCATCATGTCAAAAGGGCACTTCACAAGCGGCGGACATTTTATTGTGCTGCGGGGAGTAAAAGACGGAAAGATCCTGGTGGCTGACCCTGCCAGCTATAAACGGAGCGGACAGCTTTGGGATCTTTCCATCATTTTGAACGAAGCCAGCAGACGTGCAGGTGCGGGTGGCCCATTCTGGATCATTGGCTGAGCCGTCCTGCCGCAGTCCGGCCATGAAACCTGTTTACGGACGTTCCGCTCTGATTTTATCCGTGGCCGGAACTGACACACTGCGAAAGAGAGGTACTACCATATGAACAATCAAAACGACCACGACACCTATATCATCCCGCCGAATTTTGTAGACACAGGCACCTTTTTCGGCGGCATGTTTCGGGCAAGGAATGTGATCGAAGCCGGCATCCTGGCCGCCGTGACCGGAGTGCCGGTTTTCCTGTTCCTTCCCTTCGGTCTGACCGCACGGATTATCGTGCTCTGCCTGACCACCCTGCCCCTTGTCCTGTTTGCCCTGATCGGCATAGCGGGGGAAAGCCTGTCATCGTTTCTGGTCATCTTCTTAAAATACATGAAGAACCGCCGCATTGTGGGCAGCGATGAAAGCCGGGAAACCATGCGGGCCGCTCCCGCCGCCAAAAAGAACAGGCGGGAACAAAAGAAGAAAAAATATAGCCAGGAAGAGGACAGGACATCAGAGGATACCGGGCAGAACGGAAAGCCGGATAGAAGCAAAAAAGCCGGCAGGGAAGAAAGGATCGGCGGTATGTCCGGCTGGCGGCGTAAGGGGGAGGAAGATTTTCCCGCAGAGTTTGACCAGGTGAAAGGATATGAGATACGCCAAAAGCTCCGGCCCAGCCAGACACAGAAAAAACAGAAGCCCGGCCCCCAAAGCAATAAAAATGGAAAAGGAGGGAAAAAGGAAGCCAAAAAAACAGACAAACGGATAACCTCTGTAAAATCCAGGAAACCAGACCATGGAAACAGGCAGCAGAAAAAGAACCCTTCTCCCAGGAAACCCCTGCATACTCCGGAACCCCAGTTTTATCATCTGAATCCGGTGGCGGATTACCTGCCCATCAGCAGGATAGAAAACGGCATCATCTACACGAAAGACCACAGATACATCAAGGTGGTGGAGGTGATTCCCATCAACTTCCTGCTCCGAAGCGCCAGGGAACAGCGGAGCATCATCTATTCCTTTGTTTCCTATCTAAAGATAAGCCCCGTAAAACTCCAGTTCAAGGTGCTGACACGCCGGGCGGATATCGGGCGGCACATGGATACCGTGCGCCGGGAGATGGCTCAGGAGACCAATGAACAGTGCCGGCTCATGCAGGAGGACTATCTGCAGTTCATCCAGCAGATCTGTTCACGCGAGGCAGTCACGCGCCGGTTCTTCCTGGTCTTTGAATACGAACCATGGAATGGCGCAAGACACACGGACGAAGAAGGAGAAGCCATCGGCTCCCTGCAGTCCGCTGTCCATACGGCTTCCAATTACCTGCGCCAATGCGGGAATGAAGTGGTACTGCCGGATAACGAGGACGAATTCACCATAGATGTGCTTTACAACCTCTTGTGCCGGAATGAGAGCGCCGCAAAGCCCCTCCCTGTCCGGGCGAAAGAGGTGGTGGCACAATACCTGGCAGACGGAAGGGAATCTGACATTGAACATATCCCTGCCGGGGAATTTATTGCTCCCGGAAGCATTGACTTTACCCACGGGCGCTACATCTGCATCGACGGGCTTTATTATGCCTATCTGCTGATCCCCTCGGACGGTTATAAGACCCATGTGCCGGCCGGCTGGCTCAGCCTGATGGTTAATGCCGGGGACGGGATTGACCTGGACATGTTCCTTTCCCGCCAGCCCAAGGAACGCATCATCCAGAAAGTAGGCCAGCAGCTGCGCATCAACCGCTCCCGGATCAAGGACGCCAGCGATACCAACACGGATTTTGATGATATCGACAGTGCCATCCGCAGCGGCTACTTCCTGAAGGAAGGGCTTGCCAATAACGAGGATTTTTACTTTATGAACCTGTTAGTCACCATCACGGCCCCCAATGAAGAGGACCTGGAATGGAAGGTCAGCGAGATGAAAAAACTCCTGCTCTCTCAGGACATGCGGGTATCCTCCTGCCACTTCCGGGAAGAACAGGCATTCCTGACCGCCCTGCCCCTGGTATCCGTGGAAAAAGGGCTGTATGAGCGCAGCAAACGCAACCTCCTGACCGGTGGCGCCGCAAGCTGCTACCCCTTTACCAGCTATGAGATGTGCGATGATAACGGAATCCTTCTGGGGGTAAACAAATACAACAGCTCCCTGATCATTGTGGATATCTTTAATTCCGCCGTCTATAAAAACGCAAACATGGCGATCCTGGGAACCTCCGGTGCGGGCAAGACCTTCACCATGCAGCTCATGGCACTTCGGATGCGGCGGAAAGGCATCCCCATTTTCATCATTGCTCCCTTAAAGGGGCATGAGTTCCACCGGGCCTGCGCCAACGTGGGCGGCGAGTTCATCCAGGTCTCCCCGGCAAGCCCCCACTGTATCAATGTGATGGAGATCCGGCAGGTGGACCGCACGGTGAACGAACTGCTGGACGGCCCCGGCATCCAGTTATCGGAACTTGCGGAGAAGATCCAGCGGCTCCATATCTTTTTCAGCCTGCTGATCCCGGATATGAACCATGAAGAACGCCAGCTTTTAGATGAAGCCCTGATCCACACCTACAACAAAAAGGGGATCACCCATGACAACGCTTCCCTGGCCGATCCGGAAAACCCGGAACAATACCGGGAAATGCCGGTACTGGGCGACCTTTACGAAATCTTAAAGAAATCGGCACCTACCAGACGGCTGGCAAATATCCTGAACCGCCTGGTGAACGGCTCCGCCAGCACCTTCAACCAGCAGACCAACGTGTCCCTGGACAATAAATATACCGTACTGGACATTTCCTCCCTGACCGGCGACCTGCTGACTGTCGGGATGTTCGTGGCGCTGGATTTTGTCTGGGACCGTGCAAAGGAAGACCGTACCGAGGAAAAGACCATCTTTATAGATGAATGCTGGCAGCTCCTGTCCGGCGCCGGCGCCACGGGCACACGCCTTGCCGGGGATTTTGTGCTGGAGATCTTCAAGACCATCCGGGGGTACGGCGGCTCCGCTGTCTGTGCCAGCCAGGACCTGAATGACTTCTTTAACCTGGATGAAGGACGGTTCGGAAAAGGCATCATCAACAACTCCAAGACCAAGATCATCCTGAACCTGGAAGATGACGAAGCCATGCGCGTGCAGAGTGCGCTCCATCTTTCCGATGCGGAGATCATGGAGGTCACCCACTTTGAACGGGGCAACGGCCTGATCAGCACCAACAACAATAACATCATGGTGGAATTCAAGGCAAGCCCCCTGGAGAAAGACCTGATCACCACAGACCGGAGGGAGTTAAAGGACATCGTGGAGCGGATGCGGCAGCAGAATGAAGCCGGATAGCAGGCAGGATTACGCACCATATACGCATGGATTACGCAATCAGATTTCTTTTGCGTCCGTTATACGCACAGATTACGCATTTGCAGAAAAACCAGAAAGGAAGGTGTTGCCAGTGAAGACCAGGGCTGACTTATACGGCCGGGAGGCCACGGAACTGCTCCGGATCATATCCATGTATCCGGGGCTGACGGAAAAACAATTATGCCGGTTCTACCCTGGCCGGGAGGATGTTACCAAAAATCTGCTCGCCCACCTGCGCAGACAGGGGCGTGCCCGGCAGGCAGACACCGGGGGATATTTCCCTTACGGGAATGACAAAGCAGAAACCGATCCCGGCATGGTGCGGGCGGCATGGGTCCTGCTGGACTTTATCGGCAAAGCAGAATACCACTCGTCCAGCGATTTCCCCGTGAAGATTGTCTTTTTCTCCGGCGGCGAACTGTATGAGATCATCCATGCCGCTTCCGGGCAGGAGGCCCTTGTCACCCATGCCCTGCACCAGGGCCGTGACAGCGGAGGCCGCCGCATCGTACTGGTGGACGACCCCGGGCAGATCCCCTTTCTGGAGTTTCCGGGGATAACCGGATTCTGTACGGTGGATGCCGCCGGGAATGTAAGCTACTACAAAAAATCATCATAAAAAGATTGGAGGGATGTGAGTGGACCGAAAAATCATCTCACGCCGGATCGCAGATATCCAGAACAGCCTTTCACGGCTGAACAACAACATCTGTGCCATGGATTCCCTGGATATCCAGCGCTATCCGGAAAACTACGAAACCATGTCAACCGAAGCCGCCCTGCGGGCAGAAAGGATCGCCTGCCAGCTCAGGAGCCTTCTTTATGCCTCCACTTCCGTCCAAAAGACAGAGTACCTTGTTCAGGCAGGGGAAGCGCACGGCATTGAAGTCAGTTTTGAAGACGGCATCCTGGAAGTGGCAATGCCCCGCCTGCTGCCCAAAAAGAAATCACGCCAGAGCAGCCTGTTCCTGATCGACCCGCTCCATGCAGTCCTCGGGCAGTACATAAAGGAACACCCCATGCCGCGGTTCCGGGAATGTGTGGTCTGCATCTCCCATGTGTATGACCATGAACTGCCGGACTGGTGCCTTCTGGACTATGACAACCTGCAGCAGAAGCAGATCCTGGACACCATCGCCCTGTATGTGATGGCGGATGACAGCGGGCTTTTATGTGACGCCTACAATACCACGGAACTTGGGGATAAGGACGGCACCCGCATCTACATCATGGAAAAAGGCCGCTTTGCCGGATGGCTCTCCGGACGGGAAAAGGATTTAAAATCCATATCGGATTTTTGACCATTTTGGGATTTTTTTCACCCATATGCCGGGAATCCGGGAAATGCCCGAAAAAACTGCTTTTGGGGGTTGTTTTCCCGCCCCAAATTTACCGAAGTTTTCAGTCACCCCGGTAAAAAACCGGGGAAATGCCGGCCCCGTGCCGGTCATAAGGAGGTGATCTTTTGGATGGCAGCAGCAGACTCCCACGGACAGACACGATCAGTTACCACCTGCTTGAACTGACCGCCATATGCGGTGAACTCCCCGCATATCTGCTCATGCGCATCCCCGGCAGCACCAGCTATAAAGAGTCTGTCATAACTTCCCTGAAAAAAGACGGGCTCCTGAAAACCTACTACCGGGACAAGCTGCGCGGCTACCGCCTGGGCCGGAAGGCAAGGAGCTTCCTGCTGGAAGAAAACCCGGAACGGTTCTCATTCTTCCTTACGGGAAACGGGGAGACAAGCAGGTTAAAGAGTGAGTTTACCCGCCGCCTTCGCCTGCACCGTGTAGCTGAGATTTTTGTCTCCATGCGGAACGCGGGCATCCGCATCTTCCGGGATGAAAAGCCGGATATCTTCTCTGCCGGAGGTTCCCCGGTTTCCACACTGGAGTGCCCGGCCTTTTACAGTTCCCGCGAGATCAAAGAAGTCGGCATTGACGCTGTAAAGATCCGGGGCTCCCGCATGGCCGGCGCCCTCCTTGCGCCATCCGGGATCTTTGTCACCTATAACGGAGACTCCTATACCATGAAATGGGACTACCGGGCGGAGATAAAGGTGCAGGTATTTTTAAAGCTTCTGCTGTGCTGTGAAAGGCTGCCGGCCCAGTATGCCCGTACCGAAGTTTCCGGGCTGCTCCTTGGGAACGGCCTGGAGCCTTTTTACCAGATCCTTTCCAGTGCGGATACATCCTCACGCTGTTTCTTCCTTCTGGATGGGAACTATGAGCATTTTTATTACCTGACCAATGACCGGTACGGGGAAACGCTGCTGAAACTTTTATGCAGCCCGGAAAATGTAACTGAACTCGACCACATGCTGATGCAGGGATTTCAGCCAAAGGATACAGGGCTGCCCATAGAGCACGACGCCCTGGACCGGAACGGGAACCCGGTGCTGTTCGGCTATTTCCTGGATATCCCCCGCATCAACCGTTTCCATACGGCGCTCCAGCTGCAGGAACGGACGGGAACCCTGATCTGCTTTGACTTCCAGAAGGAAGTTCTCCACCGCTTCTGCGGCGAACAGGCGGAGTTTTCCACCATCAGCTTTGAAAAATTTGAAAGGAGGTTTTTCCCATAGACAAGAAAAAATTACTGAAAGGGCTGGTCACTGCCCCCATCGCCGTCCTCGCTATCCTGTATGCGGGCGGCTACCTTGGGCAGTTCATCGGCAACTACGCCCTCTGGAAACAGGGCGGCGGCTACCCCGGAGACGGCACATCCCCTCCGCCTCCCTCCCCTTCCCTTCCCGTCTGTTTACATGCGGCGGTCCGTCCGCCATACGGGATTTATGGGATCTTTATCTGTATCGGGCTTCTGGCAGTGCTGCTGCTCCTGGTCATGCGGATCGGATACAGCGACACCGGGGAATATGACGAGGACCGGAATTTCACCTATTCCGCCAAAGGCACCTACGGTACATCCGGCTGGATGAGCCGGAAAGAGATGGCAGGCGTCCTGGAACTGGTGGCTGACCTGCACCGGTATCAGGGGATCGTGCTGGGCATGCTGGAGAGGAAGGCGGTCTGCGTGCCGGAGAAGACACGGCTGAACAGCAACCTGGCTGTTTACGGGGCCAGCGGCTCCATGAAGACACGCTCCTTCTGCATGAACCGGATCTTACAGGGGGTATCCCGCGGAGAATCCCTGGTCATCTGCGACCCGAAATCGGAACTCTACGAAAAATCCAGCGAATATCTCCGTGACAAAGGCTATACAGTCCGGGTATTCAACCTGGTCAGCCCGGAAAACTCGGATTCCTGGAACTGTCTCTGCGAAGTGGAGGGCCAGGAGCTGATGGCACAGCTGTTTGTGGATGTCATCATCAAAAATACCACGGGCGGCGGCAAGGGAGACCATTTCTGGGATTCCGCTGAAATGAACCTGTTAAAAGCGCTGGTCCTGTATGTGGATAAAGGGTATCCCCCGGAGAACCGGAACATGGGACAGGTCTACCGGCTCATTACCTTAAATTCAGAGACGGCACTGAACAGCCTCTTTGAGGTCCTGCCCATCAACCATCCGGCAAAGGCACCCTACAGCCTGTTCAAACAGGCATCCGATTCCGTGCGCAGCGGCGTCATCATCGGCCTGGGGAGCCGCCTGCAGGTGTTCCAGTCCGAACTGATCAAAAAGATCACCGCAAGGGATGAAATCGACCTGGAACTGCCGGGCCAGAAACCCTGCGCCTATTTCCTTGTGACCAGCGACCAGGACAGCACCTTTGACTTCCTGGCATCCCTGTTCCTGTCTTTTGTGTTCATTAAGTTAGTGCGTTATGCGGACAGGAACTGTGAGGGCGGCCGGCTCCCCGTGCCCGTCCATGTCCTGGGGGAGGAACTGACTGCCTGCGGCACCATCCCGGACCTTTCCCGGCGCCTGAGCGTGATCCGCTCCCGGAATATCTCCATGTCCTGCGTGTTCCAGAACCTTGCCGGGCTGCAGAACCGGTATCCTTTAAACCTGTGGCAGGAGATTTTAGGGAATTGTGACGTCCAGCTCTTTTTAGGGTGTACCGATCCCCTGACAGCGGAATATGTTTCTTCCCGTACCGGCCTTGCCAGTGTGGCGGTCTCCAGCAAATCCAAACAGTTAGGCACCTGGCGCATCTCCAACTACACGCCGGAGTACCGGGAGACCAGCGGCGTGGGGAAACGCCCCGTGCTTACGCCGGATGAAGTGCTGCGCCTGCCCATTGATGAGGCGCTGGTCATCATCCGGGGAAAGAAGACCCTGAAGGTGGACAAGATGGATTACTCCAAACATCCGGAATATCCCCTGCTGCGCTCCTGCAAGGCATCCGCCCATATCCCGGAATGGAGACGCCTGGAAATGGAAGCCGCCGCACCGGAACCAGCCGTAAAACAAGAGCCACAAAAGGCAATGACAAAGCCGGCCGCAAAAACAGCACCAAAAAGCGCTCCCAAAACCGGAACAAAACCCGCCGCAAAAGGGGCAGCGAAAACACCGGCATCCGGCACACGGCAGAAAATACAAGATCCTCCGGCATCAGAACCGGGAAAGTCTGCCGTATCTTCCGGCACCCCTGCCGGGATTGTATCTGCGGACAAAGATTCCATCATGTCCTGAAACCAGACTGCTATGGAACGGCCCGTCTCCGGGCGGTGAAATAGAATAACTACACTATGGAGGTAAACACATGGCAAGAAAAAAAGAACTTATGGAACTGGAAAACCCTTCGATGGAAGGAAACACCCCTGTGGGCGCAGCAGGCACAGAGGCCGGAGATTTCCCCGGCGAAGAGGCTGGCACACCGTCTGAAACGGACGGGGACGGCATGGACTTAAATGAACTCCTTGGCAGCATGGATCAGGAGCCGTCTGAAAACCCTGAGCTGCCGGGCGGAGAACTTCCGGAACTTACAGAGGAAGAAATGTTCGGGGAATCACCGGAAGATACGGCTGGCCCGGGTGAAGAAAAGCCGGAATCCGTACCTTCCCATGAAGCAGGCAGCACCGCTGCAAAGGCCAGACGCACCACCCGCAGGAAGAAAGAAGAAACTCCGGAAGGCTCTGCGGAGGAAACGGTTACAGGAAAAACAGCCCTTCCGGAAATCAATCCTGACAATGCACTCCCTTCCCAGGATACCGCTGCGGATACTGATAAGAATGTGCCGGCAGAGGACGCTGACGGAACAGGTGAGATCACTCCCCGGGAAGATGGGGAATCCACCGGAGCGAAAGAGGCCCTTTTGCCCTCCGGTGAAAACGCATCAGGAACTACTGCTCCTTCTGCTGTGGCTCCCTCCCGGCGTACTGCGGCCAGAAGCAGAAAGGAAGATGCCCCTGTGCTGACGCTGGAAGTGCGCGGAGAAGTGGAAACGGAGGAATCCCGCGAGGATGCCATCTGGCATGAGATCCATAACGCCTACCGCACCCGGCGTATCCTTACCGGGCAGCTTGGCGGAATCGAGCAGACGGACAACGGAAAGACTATCACCATTGTAGACTATAAAGGTTTCCGGATTGTAATCCCCTTAAAGGAAATGATGATCAATGTGGGCCGCAGCCCTTCCGGCCAGGAATATGCGGAACTGATGCTGCGCCAGAACAAGATTCTCGGCAATATGCTGGGGGCGGAGATTGATTTTATTGTCAAAGGCATTGATTCCAAAACCCGCAGTGTGGTCGCCAGCCGGAAAGAAGCCATGCTCCGGAAACGGCAGATCTTCTATCTGGATACGGATGCGGCAGGCATGTACCGTGTTTATGAAGGCCGTATCGCCCAGGCCCGTGTGATCGCCGTGGCAGAAAAGGTTATCCGTGTGGAAGTTTTCGGGGTGGAATGCTCCATCATGGCCCGTGACCTGGCCTGGGAGTGGATCGGGGATGCCCATGAGCGCTTTTCCGTGGGCGACCAGGTGCTTGTACGTATCCTGAACGTGCGCCGCGACAGCCTGGAGGATATGGGCATCAGGGCAGACATCAAGAGCGTGTCCCAGAATACCAACCATGACAACCTGAAAAAATGCCGCATCCAGAGCAAGTATGCCGGCAAGGTCACGGATGTACATAAAGGCGTGGTCTATATCCGGCTGTCCAACGGCGTGAACGCTGTGGCCCACTCCTGCTACGATTACCGAACTCCCGGCAAGAAGGATGATGTGAGCTTTGCCGTCACCCGGATTGATGAAGAGCGGAGCGTGGCTGTGGGGATCATTACCCGGATTATCCGGCAGAACTTATAACTTTCTAAAAATAAAGCGGGGCCGCTATAGATTGGCGGCTCCATTTTATTTCTCCCTTTTCGGAAAAGTGTTCCCAATGTATTAAATTAATAAAATTATGTATATTTTTACATATAATTACAGAATTTATATCCTTTCAACAACACCCCAGATTGAAATTCAGCAAATATAAGAATAAATCAAGTTCCAGCTATCACTCCACAAGCAATCAATAAAGTGTCCAAACATAAATTCCGGATTAGACAAACAGCATCCAATTGAATTATCGTTTGTGTCTAAGACAAAACTATCAACGATTAACTGCCGGCACATTTCATCGGAAGATGCAATGAGATTTTGATCTACACCATAAAAGTCATAAAACTCGGGCTTAAATGCATTCTGTATCAATTTATCTATATTTTGGGACATATACTTTAACTTTTCCCAATATATTTGAATGCTTGTATTACTTATGATCTTGTTTTTTCTTATCCATATAGAATAACCACATGGTTTACAAAAAGGAGAAATGAATCTTGGGTTATCTCCTATGATATCATTTACCATATAGACATTCATATCCATAGTTTCCATCGCTCTACACCTCCGGCGCGACGCTATCGTTTAGTACTATCAAGCTATAAAATATTTATTTGCCACATGCAATGTATATTTATAAGCTCTCTTTTAATGAGTACACAATTCCGAAAAGGGAGTTTTATTTTGAATCATTCATGATCAGCAATCATGTTAAATATAAACCTAACATCTTGATGATTCACTTTATATAAACTGTCCCATATATCAAGACACATGTTTTTAATTTTAGAATCATCTTGCCCTTTATCAAATAAGCGTATTGTACAATGAATAAAATTATTCATATTTAAACTTTTTATTTGCTTTGTTTCTAGTAAAGAAATTTTATCTCCAACAGTTTTTAGGATATCTGCAAATTGTTCAATGTCTATAACCTTTTCATCCAAATATTCTAAAAAATCATTTATTAGGTATCCTCCTTGGTTGGAATTCATTAAACAAATCAAAAAACTTTTATCTCTTGGTAGTTCGATTTCAGAAAAAATCCATCTAAGATCATTTATCTCATCTATAAACTTATCAATAAAATGTAATATAATCTTTTCACTCAGATCATGGAATTCCTCCTTATTAAATGAAGATATTGCTTGTCGGCAGACTCTATTTCCTTGCTCCATTGTATACTGATATTCCATAACAAAATTCTGCATTTGGGTATCTTTAAAATATATTGCAATAGCACAACTCTGTTTTGCCGCCTCCTTTGCAAGATCTTCAAAGTTTGACTTACAAGCAGAGATTATCCTTTCTCGGTAGAAATTAGAGTCGCGAAAGTAATCTCTACTTAGGATATTCCATGTAGCAGGTATACCAAGAACACGTAAATCTTCCGAAATTATCTTCTTAAATATTCCAACAGAAAAATCTAAATCAATACTATAATAAACTAAAGCATTCTGCATAACAGCCATGCGAATTAAATCATGTGAATTCTCACTTACATTTATAATAATTGGTTTAAATTTATTTTCTAATTCTGGATGCTCTGAAATTATGGCGGCAATGGCCCATAAAGCACAACCATTTACATTACTTATTGACGCATTATACAAGTCTTGTGGTGAATAATTAAAGGATTCATTTTTATTTTTACTTTCATAAAGTTTATATTCTGGGTCAGAAAATTCTAATGCAAATTCACTTAGTATATCGAAAATATCCTGAGTCCATTCTTTTTCTGCATATTTCTCTATTAAATTTGTAAGCGCAATACCCACACTATGGCTTGATGTGTGCCTATAATAACATATCACTTCTATGACTAATCTCATATCAATGGGACATTCTTCATTTGAATATTCCATAAGTGCATTTAATACACCACAAATATATCCGCTATAACACTCTTGCGGAAAAGATAGTGAAAGTTTTGCAAAACGTAAAGGCTCCTTCTTGGCCTGCTTAGAAAATGCACTAGCAAACGCAAAATGAGAAGCTTCTATATAACATTCATCGGTTTCTTTTCCTCTTGAAAAATCTTTCATTTTTTCACTTGGTGTTTTGATAATATTTAACCATGTTCTGTCACTCAATCTATCAGCATATGCACTAACAGGAGAAGCAACTGCTTTCATAGGTCCTGATAAAATTCCAGAATGATAATTTGCTGTTTGTATATAAATATTCCTGTTTAAAACATTCAATAAATTTCGAGCATATGGAGACAAACGTGTATTATCCATATAAGGGAGTAATTCCTTTTGAAAACGCCCCCAATATATATAATACATACCATCAAGAGGATGTTCTTTATTTACTTTTAATCGATACCTGTAAATTTCCACCATCCTTTTAACATCATCTTTCCAAAAACATATCTCTTCTTCTAATTGTTGAAATAATTCCATCTTACATACAGATGAAAATTTTTGAATGATGTGCTTTGTATACTTTAAATTATCTTTTTTAGAAGTATATACAAAAACTCTATACCTAAAATCAGACAAAAGCCATTTAATAGCATCATCACTATATGTTATTGGAAGTTCGCCTATAGCATGCATAATTATTTCATTACCAACTACAGATTTAGGATAATCCTTGCTCTTCAAAAACAGCAGCATATCTGCAGGTGCTATTTTTGCAAATTCTCCAAACGCCATTTTTACCAATTCCACAATTGTTCTAATACATGGCTCCTGATAAACTTGCGGAAACCAACTCCTGTACTTGTTCCAATATTCTAAACTTAGACGTTCAGCAGCAAATGCTGGCGTTTCTTTACAAATTTCTATAAATAATTCATCAACAAAAAGCATATAATTAGAAGTTACAAAGAATTTTGTATCGTTTTCATCCCGAAAAATAACATCTTGAAATTCGTGTGCCATTTTGTTTTGTATGATTATTTTCATAAGTTGAACTGCTCGAAGGGCAGGACAATTTTTTAAAAATACAAGAGATTTAAAATCCTTAAATATTTCGGGTGAGTGTTTAAGCAATTTTACTCTGAATGCAAACATTTTCTCTGAATCACCATTTAAATCTCCACATAAAGTGTTAAAAATTTTTTTATCGTCACACAGATTACTACATGCATACGGATATAGTTTTTCTGTCACAAAATCAGGTTCTTGATATTGTATTGATTTCAGTAAAAATAATCCTTCACTTCCAATCCAATTATATGACGAAATCTTATCTAACCGCATGATAAACGCAGGATGTCCATAATAAACGGTTTGGATAATATAATCGTGCCATTCTTCCTTTACAAGATATGATTCTATAAATACATGTACAGCTTCATTTGGTACTTCACATTGACCAATAATTTCAAAGACTGCACATTTAAAATAGTGTCTTACAGTATCAGAAACAAGCATTGTTTCGCAATGCTTTAAAAACATTTTTTTATCAGAAACAAGCAATGTTTGTAGTATAATCAAAAACTGGTAACGTAATTTAGGAGTTTGATTATTTCTAATCCCCAAAATATCTGTCAATTTTATTCCAGAATAGATTTCCCTCAAAGCTTTATATGCAATAAAATAGTCGAGAAAACTTTGATGAGCAAATGCTATAGTGTTTTCATTCCTAACTAACAGTCCCTCCGAAATCAATAAATCTATTACTTTCTGCTTATCTTCAAACAACATATATGGAAGTACAAATACGGCATTATCATTCATTTTTGTCACAATATTATCTTTACATTCAGTTACTTCCATTTCAGATAAATGATTATCTATAGTGCAATTTTCCAGTATCTGTTTCCACCATATTTGCATCAACTGGTTAACAGACGTAATAGGATTTTTCCTTTCCTGTTTATTTAAGTGCAACCATACATATAATGAAGATGGTGTCCGTAATAATACCTTTAGCCTTGTTGATAATGTGTTATAATCATACCCAACCACCATTTTTACATCACTATCACAAAGCAGGCCAACCTCTACCTTTTTCCAAAAGTAATTGCTGTTATTTTTTATATTAGAAAATAGCGATTGCAAACCTTTATCATTTTCAAGATCAAAAGTTCGTGATACAAATACCACTGATATTTTCCCATTCTCATATTTGTTAATATCATTGGCTTGGGATATCATTTCTTTGCATACATCTAATGCTACTGCAGAATGCCTCCCTATCCAGCGCAAAGCATCAAGTTGGTCCAAAATTAACACACAGTTTTTCCCTGCTGATAATGTATTCAGGCAATATATTGGTGACTCTGGCAAACCAAGTTTTTGTCCAAATTTGTCTGCAGATGTATCGGGTACAAATTTATCTAATTTTATACCTAAATATAATATCTGCGATTTTTGCAAAAACTCCATAATTTCCTGAACACATCCACTTTTTCCAACGCCGGCTTTCCCATGTATAATAAGAGAATTGCCCTGCATAATCTGACTTATTGCAAAATCTGTTTCCTTTCTATGAATGAGTTGATTATTGATAGCCTTAAATGTTCCCCAATATATTTCATTTAGTGTAGTAATCCTGTTTAGCACTCTATCATCACGATGATAATTACGAATAGATATACCATGTTTTTCAGTAATGTACGCAATAACATCTTTTGCTGTTATTTTAATTCCAAAACTTCTAGTATCATTCGCATATTGTTCGAGCAAATTTCTTACTGTAGATGTCTTCCCCGTAAAAATTGTTCCTATACGTCCTTCCAAATCTCGTCTTTCCTCTTCCCCAATTGAATACTGTTCAAAATAACAATGAGCAAGTATATAGATAAGACTCTTTAATTCCTGTGGGTTATTTCTGTTGAGGCTATAGTGTTTTTCACATTCACTAAATACAGCTTTAATTTTAGGATTATTTAATTGATACTCCAAAAAATCTTGTGCTGACGAATTTGTTCTTGCTCGATTACAAAGTTCATCTAATTCACCATATTGTAATGGAGAGATAAAGTAATAATACTTTTGACTTCCACTTTCAACATGCCTCTTAGAACGTTTAAAAACATTATGGCGTTGAAGGTCAGACATTGCCCATGAACTATGCGTTGTGTTACTTGCTTTACACTGATAGTAATTTTGATTTCCATGTGCATCTGTACTTATAAACTCAACGCCTTCTCCTTCTACACCCAACGGCTCTACTTCTACAGAAACGATTTCTTCACTTATAAGTCTAAGTAAAAGTTTTGCTAAATAGCGATTTTCATATTGGTTCCCATACTTATCCGCTCGTCCTCCACTTTCTAAGCTCATTACTATCTCCCCTTATATGAACAATATCTTTATTGTAACTCCTTACACAATTGGATTTTATCATACAAATATTTATATTTCTACAAGATTGGCACATTAGGAATAGTTCATAAAAATAAATTGGCATAACATTGGCACGATTCTGCTCTTTCCCCGTAAAGGCATCCATGCTATACTTGGTACAGTCAAAAATAT
>CAMWTP010000076.1 GCA_947177165.1 uncultured Lachnospiraceae bacterium | reverse complement strand
TAAAACAGTTAATTCAGCAACGAAGTTATCATTTATAAAGTTGTAAAGTCGTGTATAGCCTATCATAATGATTTATTATCTCCAGTGATTAACGCTACGAATTCTGATACGGCTGATTCATCCTATGCTAGCGAAAAAGTTCCTGTTATAGAAGGAGCTGAAACTATTAAAATATTAAAATACACATCTAAAAGGTTGGACAGAATATACACAGCTTCATCATTGAAAGATAATGTTAAATTGGTGCAAACAGATGAGGCAAAAGCATATCGAGAAAAAGTAGATGAGTGGATGTCTGCTATTTCCAAACAGAACTATGATAATATGCAAATGATAGAAGATGATATTGTAAAAGTCCAAAAAGCAATGAAATTTAAAGGCGTTATTGAAAACGTTGGAAAAGTGTGTGCAACTAGTGGAGTGATAGCTACGGTTCTCACACCAATTTTACCACCTATGGGTGTAGTTGCTGCAATGGCTACGTTTGTTGGAATGCCAACAGCATTTTTAAATCCAATGAAACGACATTTATGGGCATCGTTTGGAATCTACAATAAATAATAAAAATCTTAATTTTTTTATTCCTTACTTGACACAAGCAGATATGATGCTGCTCCACCACCCCGGAACAGGCGATGTGGAGGCTTACCTTGCGATGGAAAAAGCGGTTTGGGATGGCAAAATCCGTTCACTTGGCTTATCAAACTGGTATGTGGAAGAGCTGGAGGAATTTTTACCGCAGGTAAACATTACTCCGGCTTTGGTTCAAAATGAAATACACCCGTATTATCAGGAAAACGACGTAATTCCATACATTCAAAGTTTTGGGATTGTAGTACAGGGCTGGTATCCGCTTGGCGGCAGGGGATATACGGCGGAATTGCTTGGAAATGAGGTCATTTCGGAAATTGCGGCGTCACATGGGAAGTCATCGGCACAGGTTATTCTCAGGTGGAATCTGCAAAAGGGTGTCGTAGTCATTCCCGGCTCCAGCAATCCCGATCATATTCAGGAAAATACGGAATTGTTTGATTTTGAATTGACGGAGGAGGAAATGGAGCGGATAGGTGCCCTTGACCGTGGCGAGAAGCATGACTGGTATTAAAACCTAAGCGGAGGAGAAAATGGAAATTTTAGTATTAAACGGAAGCCCCAGAACAAATGGAAATACGGCTAAAATGGTAGAAGCATTTTGCCAAGGAGCCCAAAGCGCCGGGCATAGGGTAACAATCGTTCATGTATGTACAAAGCAGATCGGGGGATGCCGGGGCTGTGAATATTGCCATAGGAAAGGACATGGCGAGTGCGTACAGAAAGATGATATGCAGGAGGTATACGAAGCCCTGAAAACTGCGAATATGTTGGTGCTTGCCTCACCTATCTATTATCATGGAATATCCGGGCAGCTTAAATGTGTAATAGACAGATTTTATGCGTCTATCTATCCGTCTGCCCCACGCAGTTTGAAAAAGATTGCAATGTTTCTAAGTTCGGGTGCGCCAAATCAGTATGAAAGTGCTATTTATGAGTATAAAGGAAATTTTACAGATTATCTTGGGCTGAAAAATGAAGGGGTATTTGCGGTTCCGGGAAGCGTGTCACAGCAGAAGTTAAAGGAATTAGAGGCATTTGGTGCTACATTGAAAGAATAAAGCGGAATGTATCATGATGAGGATATGTGACAGTGGAAAAAGAATGTGGATGTCAGAATAAATGGAGGTAAGAAGATGAAAGTATTAGCAATAAACGGCAGCGCCCGAAAGGATGGGAACACAGCAATCCTTATCAATACTGTGTTTGAGGAATTGCATAAGGCAGGAATTGAAACGGAGATGGTGCAGCTTTCCGGTACAGTCATGGAACCCTGTAAGGCTTGTTGGGCTTGCGGTGGGAGAAAAAATTGTGTGCATAAAAAGGATATGTTTCAGGAAATCTTTGAAAAGATGACGCAGGCTGACGGGATAATCCTTGGTTCTCCGGTCTATACGGCAAATATTTCTGCGAATATGCAGGCATTTTTAGAGCGGGCATCGGTAGTGACAGATATGAACCGAAGTGAAAATCTGTTCCGGCACAAGGTTGGTGCGGCTGTCACGGCAGCACGCAGGGGCGGCGCACTTACCACACTGGATGCAATGTATCATTTCTTTATGCTGCAAAATATGTTTGTGGTCGGTTCCTCTTATTGGGCAATGGCGTATGGGCAGATGCCGGGAGATGTTCAGGAAGACGAGGAAGGGCTTGACACAATGAAAAATCTTGGTCGGAATATGGCGTATTTATTGAAGGCATTGGAAGAAAGGCGGAATGAGTAATGAGAAGAACATTTAGTCTATTGCTTTCTTTTGTATTGATTTTTGCGCTGACAGCTTGCGGCCAGTCTGCTGTATCTGAAAAGCAGGAAATAGAAGAACAGTCGGATGCGGAAATGGAAACGGAACCGTCGGAATCCGTTTCGACAAGGGGACAGGAGGCAGAAGTGAGTACAAAAACATTGGTTGTATATTTTTCATGTACAGGGACTACGGAACTTGTAGCGGAGTATATGATGGAGACTTTAGGAGCTGATATTTACGAGATTGTACCTGAAAATCCATACACAGAGGCAGACTTAGCATATTATACAAATGGTCGGGCGGATCAGGAACAAAATGATCCTGATGCGCGTCCGGCGATTTCCGGAGGCGTGGAGAATATGGACACATATGATACTATAATTCTCGGTTATCCGATTTGGCACGGGCAGGCTCCTCGTATTATCAGTACGTTTTTAGAGAGCTATGATTTTTCAGGGAAAACAATCATTCCGTTCTGCACTTCTCATAGCAGCGGGATTGGTTCCAGTGCGGATAACCTGCATGTTTTATGTTCTGATGCTGCAGTATGGCTGGAGGGAAAGAGATTTGAAGCCGGTACATCGAAAGAAACAATAGAAGAATGGCTTGGAAGCGAGGGAATCAAATCGGTTCAGGAATAGAAACATGATATGAGCATTGTTTTCTGTAACGGATGGCAATCAATCATGTCAGTGTTCTGTTCAGTACAGCAACGAAATACCTCGACAATGAAAGCGGGGAACAGTCGCTGTATATGAGTTTCGTGACTAAGGAGCTGGAAGAGAACATAGAACGCTCTCCGGTAGAAACGGAAACGATGGTGCTGTTCGACTGCGATCCGCTTGATGTTTAATGCGTTCGATATAAAAACGGCGGACGAGTTCTTGCAGAATGTGTGGGAAGACGAGTGCGTCGGTGAGGGTACGGCTGCGGTGCATATCCGTCATCTTCGGGAAAAGCTTGAAGCCGACCCGAATGAGCCGAAGATCATAAAAACTGTTTGGGGCGTAGGATATATCATGGGTGAAACGTCATGAGGTACAGAAGAACGCTTATTCTTCTTGCGATGACCGTTGCCTGCTGTATCGCGATATTCGTCATGGCGGGCAGGCAAAAATTTGAGAAGGAGTACGATACCCGAATGTATGATACACGTTGACATAAAACTAGAAAGTCCGCGAACAGGATTGAGATTGTAAGGGACGGAAAGGCTGCAGTTGAATAGGAGATCAGAGATTCGAGAGAGTCTCTGTTTTTTTTACGCAAAGAAAATTGAGCGCTGTAGAAAATCAATGCACGAAGATAAACATTAGTTTGAATGGTAAAAAAATTGTATTAAAATGGTTTAATTTCTGCTATAATAAAATAGCAAATGCAAATGTTACGATCCTTTACTGAAACAGGTGTATCGTTTTGCCTATACGAATGTCGCGGATTGATGCGGTGAGGAGGGGGCGAAATGCGCGGTGAGGAGGATTGACAGATTGTGTAATTAGGAGGAGGGCGGAGTATGAATAAGAGAAAAACGAGAGGGTTTGGTATCCGAACAAAAATTCTGTTTCCGACAAGCATGGTGATTGCCCTGCTGTGTGTAGTTATGGGGGTTAATTCTTATCTACGCACGAAAGAGGGGTTGATTGCCATGGGTGTTGAGGAAGCGCAGATGGCTGCAGTCATTTCCACGAAAACAATTGATGCGGAGCAGGTGTCTGAGATGTCTGCGGAGAATGTGGACAGTGAGGCGTACGAAGCATTGTTTGAGACGATGCTGGAAGTAAAGAAAGACTGCGGAATTAAATATTTGTATACTTTATATACGGACGGAAACAACGTATACTATGGAATTGATGCGGACGACACAGAGCGTGTTAACGATTTTGGCGATGTATTTGAAGTGTCATATCAGGAATTAAAATCTGTCTTTGACGGGGAAATGTATGTGCAGGATTACATCGACTCGACGGAGGATGGCGATTTGATTTCGGCATATATGCCTCTTGCTGACAGCAGCGGAAAGATAGTAAGTGTCGTCGGCTGCGATTACGACGCATCGGGCGTGATAGAGCGCCTGGATTTGGCATTAACACGAGTGATACAGATTTCTCTGGGCTGTCTGCTGATTGCCCTGGTGGTACTCAACTTTATGGTGGGAAAGGTAATCAGAAGGCTTCGCAAGGTAGACGGCAAGATTTATGAGCTGGTACATAACGAGGGAGATCTGACACAGACATTGGATGTCCATACAGGCGATGAGATGGAATTGATTGCAGAAAATGTCAACGAATTGCTCCGGTTTATCCGGCGGATCATGTTGAATATATCAGAAAATTCGGAGCACTTAAAAGAATCCTCCTGCAAGGTATCGGACAAGTTGTCGAGTGCTGAGTCGGAAATTACCGATGTTTCCTCTGTGATGGAGGAGATGAGTGCGGCTATGGAGGAGTCCAGTGCTTCTCTGGATCAGATCAATGAGTCGATCGGGCAGATATTTGAGTCGATAGCGGCCATGTATGAGGAGGCTGAGAGCGGAAGGATTTCCTCTGACGGGATTATGAGAACTGCCTCCCAAATATACCATCAGGCGGTTAAGGAAAAGCAGGACGCGTTGCTGCAGGTGGCAAATATGGCGTCATCGGTTCAGCAGAAGGTCGAGAAATCAAAGGATGTAGAGGAAATCAGGGAGCTTACAAGGAACATTATCAGCATTACGGAGGAGACAAATCTGTTGGCGTTAAATGCCAGTATTGAAGCCGCCCGTGCCGGGGAAGCGGGAAGAGGGTTTTCCGTGGTAGCGGATGAGATTGGAAAACTGGCTGCCAATTCTGCGGCATCTGCCACAGAAATACAGAGAGTGACTACTGAAGTGATACAGACAGTCGATGAGCTGGCAGCAGAGGCGGAGGAAATGATTGCATTCATGAACAGGACAGCCATGGGGGGCTATGAAAAGCTGTTGGAGACCAGCGAGAGCTATCAGAGCAATGTCGGGGATATGAATGAGAGGATGCAGCACTTTGCAGTGGAGAGTGAGCAGTTAAAGCAGCGTATGGACGTGATCAGAAATACTCTGGAAGATGTGAGAACGGCTGTGAGTGAAAGCGCGCTGGGCGTGACGAATGTAACGGAGACAGCTGTGAGACTAACAGGCAATGTCAGCGATATAGGAAAAGAGGCAGAGCTCAATCTGGAGATTGTAGGCAGACTAAATGGCGAAGTAGGAAAGTTTAAATTATAACCAGATGGTATCAAAAGGACATTTTTCTAAAGAAGTTTAGAAAAGTGTCTTTGGCATTTTAGAAGTGGTATTTCCGCTGGGATTATGATAGAATGGATAGGAAAAGTGGCTGGAGGAAATGAATATGGACAACACAAAGAAATTTAAAGAACGCTATCTGGCGGGTGAAATTGCGTTTGAAGCGATCGATGATTACAGCTATGAGTGGGGAATGAGCGATGTGGAATGCACGCTGGCTCAGTACCTGGGGCTGAATGCGGAGGAGGAGGACGCGTGGGTAAGTGAGAGTGAAGAGGCACTGTTGGCACTTTTAGATGCACAGAAAGAGGAGTAAGGAAAAAAGCAAAATGAATATCAGAGAGAAACAGAACAAGGCAAAGCAGAATTGTGCAGTCCTTTGGTATGATATGCCCGCATCGGATTGGAATGAGGCGCTTCCGGTCGGGAACGGCAGGATCGGAGGCATGGTGTCTGGAAACATTGGCTGTGAGCAGATCCAGGTCAATGAGGACACTGTATGGTACGGGGGACCCATGGACAGAAACAATCCCAGCGCCAAAGAGAAGCTGCCGCTGATACGGGAACTGATCAAATCAGGAAAGATCCATGAGGCGGAGCGGCTCAGCAAACAGGCGATTGGCGGGACGCCATTTGGCATGCGCATCTACCAGACGCTTGGGGATATTGCGGTCGACTATGATTTTGGAAAGGATCTCTCCGCGGAGGATGTCAGTGAGTATGAGAGGGGGCTCAATGTGGAGGACGCCCTCTGTTATACGCATTTCCAGCTGGATGACACGGTGTATGACAGGGAAATCTTTATGTCAGCGCCCGATGATGTGTGTGTGATGCATCTGACGGCCAGAGGGAAAAACAGGATGAATCTGGAAGTCATGCAGTCAAGGCATCATATCTATGAGTATTCGGAAAAGGCGTCGGCGGACAGTATCATGCTCGGCGGAAATCTGGGGCGCGACGGACTGGATTATGCCATGATGTGTAAGGCGGCAAGCCCTGACGGAGAGATCGAAGTAATTGGCGAGAGCATTACCGTTCGCGATGCCGCGGAGGTTTATCTGTACTGGAGTGCGGCGACGACATACCGGGTGGAGGTGCAGGCGCACAATAATGTATCAGATGAGAGTTGTGTAAAGAAAGAGGCATTGAGATCTGCACTGGCAGAAAAGCTCGAAAAAGCAGCTTCCCAAAGCTATGCGGACCTGAAGGAGAGGCACATTGCTGATTACCGCTCCTATTTTGACAGGGTGTCCCTGACCTTTGATTTGGATAAGGAGGCTGTCAGTGTTGCGCGGAAGACGACCAGTCAGTGTCTGGACGATATTGCAGCCGGCAGAACGGATTTGAGCCTGGAGCAGCTCTATTTTAATTTCGGCAGGTATCTGCTCATAAGCTGCAGCCGGCCGGGAACACTGCCCGCAACGTTGCAGGGACTCTGGAATAAGGACATGGAGGCACCGTGGGACGCTAAGTTCACGATCAATATCAACACAGAGATGAACTACTGGCCGGCAGAAGTTTGTGATCTGGGAGAGTGTCATCTGCCGCTGTTTGACTTGCTGAAAAAGATGCTCCCCAACGGCAGGAAGACTGCAGAAGTGATGTATGGGTGCAGGGGATTTGTGGCGCATCACAACACAGATATCTGGGGGGATACAGCGCCGCAGGATCTGTGGATTCCCGGCAGCTTCTGGGTGATGGGAGGAGCGTGGCTCTGCACGCATATCTGGACCCACTATGAGTATACGGGTGATGAGGAGTTCCTGCGTGAAATGTTTCCAGTTATGCGGGAGGCGGCACAGTTTTTCCTTGATTTTTGTATCGAGCATGAAATCGATGGAAAGACCTATCTGTGTACATGTCCGAGCGTGTCTCCGGAAAATACGTTTATCCTGCCCAATGGGGAGCAGGGAGCCAATTCGATCGGAGTGACGATGGATAACCAGATTTTACGTGACTTGTTTACGCAGTGCAATCGGGCAGCAGGGATACTCGGGGTGTCAGATGCGCTGGACAGACAGATTGCCGAAGCCTGCGGGCGGCTGATTCCCACCCGCATAGGGAGTGATGGCAGAATCCTGGAGTGGTGTGAGGAGTATGCGGAGAAGGAACCCGGACACAGGCATATCTCACATCTGTACGGGCTGCATCCGTCCGACCAGATTACAAAGGATGGTACGCCAGAGCTTGCAGAGGCGGCAGAACTGACACTGCAGAAGCGTCTCGAGGGCGGCGGCGGGCATACGGGCTGGAGCCGCGCGTGGATTATGAACCATTATGCGAAGCTCTGGGACGGAGAGAAAGCGCATGAGAATCTGCGGCAGCTCTTTGTCAGGTCGACACTGCCCAATCTGTTTGACAATCATCCGCCGTTTCAGATTGACGGAAATTTTGGCTCGATTGCGGCGATGGTGGAAATGCTGGTACAGAGCAATGCCGACCGGATTGTCCTGCTGCCAGCGCTGCCGGAAGTATGGCAGACAGGTAGGATAACGGGTGTCAGGGTTTGCGGAAATGCCCGCATGAATATTGCGTGGAGAGACCACAAATTGGAAAAAGCACAAATCTGCAGCGGGTGTGATGCTGTGAGAAGCTTTGTTTATCAAGGCAGGCGTGTAGAATTGAAGCTGCCCAAAGACAGCTGGACAGAAATAATATTTTCATAGGGTAAGATATGGAGGAAAATACGTATGAAATTCAGTTTCAAGGAGGATGCAAAGCGAATTGTTGTGATCTGTTTTGCATCGGTGATTATGGCATTGAATATCAAGACATTTGTGCGGACAGGCGGATTGTATCCGGGCGGCGCGTCCGGCCTCACACTGTTGATACAGCGGATTGTTGAGATGTTTTTCGGGTTTGAGCTCCCGTATACGCTGATTAATATATTATTGAATCTGGGACCGATCTATATCGGCTTTCGCTTTATCGGTAAGAAATTCACGCTTTATTCATGCCTGTGCATTATGCTGACGAATATTCTGACGGATATTCTGCCAGCCCGGGCGATTGTCTATGACACATTACTGATCAGCGTATTTGGCGGAATGATCAATGGTTTTGCGATCAGTCTGTGTCTGATGATGAATGCGACGACAGGGGGAACGGATTTTATCGGTATTTTCCTGTCAGAGCGAAAAGGAGTGGATTCCTTTAATATTGTCCTTGGCTTCAATGCCGTCCTGCTGGTGGCGGCGGGATTGTTGTTTGGCTGGGAGAAGGCGCTGTACTCCATCATTTTCCAGTATGCGTCCACGCAGGTGCTTCACACGCTCTTCAAGCAGTACCGCCAGCATACGCTTCTGGTGGTGACGAATCATGCGAGGCGGGTGTATGAGGTGATATCCAAAAACAGCAATCACGGTGCCACAATCATTGAGGCGGAGGGCTCCTATGAGCATCAGGAGCGCAAGATTGTGTATTCTGTCGTGTCAAGGGCGGAGTGCAAGGATATTATCAAGGGAATCAAGGAGGTTGACCCGAAGGCGTTTGTCAACGTCATCAACACACAGCAGATTTCAGGGCGGTTTTACCAGAGACCTCATGAATAATGTGAAGCTTTAGAATTTCTAAGCCTGCCAAGGACGCAGGCAAAGAAATTCTAAAACTTCACATTGGAAGAACGCAAGGGAAGCGTTCTTCTGGGGCTGTGAAGAGAAAATAATAAAGGAGATGGAACAAAAATGAATGATTTCAAATTTTCAACTTTGGAGTACAGGAGGCCGGACTGTGACGGGGTGGCGGCGTTTGCGACAGAGACGAAGGAGCGCATCGAGAAGGCGGGCAGTTACGCAGAAGTGAAGGAAGCAATGCTGGCATATGATGAGAGCGGGAAGGATTTCTCCACAGACGCCACGATCGCGCATATCCGTCACACACTTGATACTACAGATGAATTTTACGAGAAAGAAAATGAATATTTGGACAATACCTTTCCCACAATTATGCCCAGGTTTCTTGCGGTGGATGAGGCGTTGATGAACAGTCCGTACCGCGTGGATTTTGAGCAGGAGTACGGAAAACAGTTCTTTGTAAAAATGGAGCTATCGAAAAAGAAATTCTGTGAGGCGAATATTCCACTGATGCAGCAGGAGTCAAAGCTTTGCAATGAGTATCAGAAGATTATGGCGACAGCGGAGATTCCGTTTGACGGAAAGAAACTGAACCTGTACGGCGTGCAGAAATATTTCGAGCACGAGGACAGGGAGGTGCGCAGGGGGGCTGTCCGGGCGTATTCGGAGTTCTATCACAAAAATGAGCCGCGCCTGGAGGAAATCTGGGATGAATTGATCAGGATACGAAATGAGATGGGACGCAACCTCGGCTACGAAAATTTCATTCCGGTAGGATATATGCAGCAGGGCCGCACTGATTACGGACAGAAGGAGGTTGAGTCCTTCCGGGAACAAGTACGCACCGTACTCGTGCCGCTCTGTCAGAAATTATATGAGGCGCAGGCAAAGCGCCTTGGCGTGCACGATTTTGCGTTTTATGACGAGAAGCGCATTTTTCCGGACGGCAATGCTGTTCCGGCCGGCGATGATGATTTCATGGTAAGTGAGGCGGCAAAAATGTACCATGAGATGAGTCCGCAGACAGGGGAATTTATCGATTTTATGATTGGACACGAGCTGATGGACCTCAAGAATAAGCCAGGTAAGGCATCGACAGGTTACATGACTGATTTGCAGAGGTACAAGGCACCGTTTGTGTTCTCCTGCTTCAATCAGACAATCGGCGACATGCAGGTGCTGACGCATGAGCTCGGCCATGCATTTGCCGGATACATGGCGATGCGCAGCCAGCCGGTTTCTGATTATTATGCGGTGTCAACAGATATTGCGGAGATTCATTCCATGTCGATGGAGCAGTTTGCATATCCCTATGCGGAGCGCTTTTTCGGGGAGCAGGCAGACAAATTCCGCTTTGCACATCTGCAGGAAGCAGTTACATTTGTGCCCTTTGGCGTGGCGGTTGACGAGTTCCAGCACATATGCTATGCAAATCCTGACCTGACGCCGCGGGAGAGGACTCTGGAGTGGAAAAAGCTTGAGGAGAAATATATGCCGTGGCGAGTGTATGAGCCGGACGATTTCTTTGACAGAGGCGGTTTCTGGTATCACAAGCTGCATATTTTCCTCTATCCGATGTACTACATCAATTACACACTCACGACCATGGGAGCGATGGAGTTCAAGAAAAAGGAAAAAGAGAATCATGACAGTGCGTGGGCTGATTATCTCAATCTCTGCAAGTGCGGCGGCAGCATGAGCTATCTCGAGACCCTGCGCTATGCCAATATCTCCAACCCGTTTGAGCAGGGCAGTGTGGAGCGCGCGGTCAGCGTGGCGCGCGACGAGCTGATGAGCAGCAGGTTTATGGCGTGATTAAGGTATTTTATAGATGAACGAGCAGGGAATATATTCCCTGCTCGTTTAACAGTATATTTTAAAATATAATCTCAATCACATTTGCACCCTGATCAGGCGTGACGATGGAGTCATTTCCCTCGATTGTCAAAAATCCGTTTACAGCATTTGCCGCGCGCATATTGATCATGCGGATGGTGTATGGCTTGCTGCCGTCAGCTGTCACGAGAATGCTGTGCCCCTGTCTTTTTATGGAGGCGGTGAGTTCAACGGTATTGTTCATGCCGTATACTTCCGTGTCGATTTTCACACCGTCATGGACGGCATAGACGCGGAGTTCACAGCCGTCAGCATAGTCATAATCCGGTCTGTCGTCATGTGCGCCGACCACCACAACAGAATTCTCACGCACCATCAGAGGAATGCTCAGGTAGCCATGCTGTTCCTCAATCCATGTGCCGCCCCTGTACTCCTTTCCTGTAAAGAAGTTTGTCCAGATGCCCTGCGGCAGGTAGTATTCGGCCCGGCTCTCGTCGTTGAAAATCGGAGCTACAAGCAGGCTGTCGCCGAGCATGTACTGCTTGTCGAGATAGTGGCAGTTCTTGTCCTTCGTGAACTCGAGCACCATGCTTCTCATGGTTGGTATCCCCTGCGTGGCAGCAGTGACAGCAGTTTTATAGATGTAGGGCATCAGCTTTGCTTTCAGGCGTGTGAAGAAGCGGACAACATCGACAGCCTCCTCGTCATATGCCCATGGCACGCGGTAGGACTGGCTTCCGTGAAGTCTGCTGTGTGAGGAGAGCAGTCCAAAGGCAACCCAGCGCTTGTAGACATCCGCTGTGGAGGTATGCTCAAATCCGCCGATATCATGTGCCCAAAAGCCAAAACCTGACATACAGAGCGACAGACCGCCGCGCAGGCTCTCCTCCATGGACTCATAGTCTGACCAGCAGTCGCCGCCCCAGTGTACGGGGAATTTCTGACCGCCGACAGTGGCTGAGCGGGCAAAGAGCACAGCCTGTCCTTTTCCGCGCTTTCTCTCGAGCAGCTCGTAAACGCATTTATTGTATAAATAAGTGTATAAGTTGTGCATTTTCTTCGGGTCGGAACCATCGTAATAGATGGCGTCGGTCGGGATTCTCTCGCCAAAGTCTGTCTTGAAGCAGTCGACACCCATGTCGAGCAGGATTTCGAGCTTGTCCTGGAACCATTTCCAGGCGGCAGGGTTTGTAAAGTCCACGATCGCCATGCCAGGCTGCCACATATCCCACTGCCATACCTGACCGTTAGGACGCCGGATAAAGTATCCCTTTTCCATTCCCTCCCTGAAAAGAACGGACTCCTGACCGATGTAGGAGTTGATCCACACGCAGATATTCAATCCCTTGTCCTTGATGCGGCTTAACATTCCGACGGGATCAGGAAATACTCTGCTGTCCCACAGGAAGTCGCTCCAGTGAAACTCTTTCATCCAGAAGCAGTCAAAGTGGAAGGTTCTCAGCGGAATTCCTCTGTCAAGCATGCCGTCAACAAAGCTCATGACCGTCTCCTCATCATAGTTTGTCACAAAGGAGGTGGACAGCCATAATCCAAAGGTCCACGGTGCAGGAAGCCCCGGTTTGCCTGTGATATCAGTATAGCGTCTCAGCACATCTTTCATTCCGGGACCATTGATCAGGAAGTAGTCGACGTAGGTACCCTCCACAGAGAACTCAGCCTTTGTGACCATTTCCGTGCCGATTTCGAACTCCACATTTTCCGGGTGGTTTACAAAGACACCATACCCCTTGCTTGAAATATAAAACGGAATGTTCTTGTAGCACTGTTCTGTGCTGGTTCCGCCGTCAGCGTTCCAGATTTTCACACTCTGACCGTTTCTCACAAACGGTGTAAAACGCTCGCCGAGGCCGTATATTTTCTCATCAACGCCAATGCCAAGCTGCTGGCGCATGTAGGTGTCATAGTTGTCGCCTCTGTCATAGGCAGGACCGCTCCAGTCCGTCTTCATCAGGGCGAGGTCTTTTGCTTTGGATTCCGTGATCAGCTTACCGTTTCGGGAGTATCTCATATACCAGTTTTTTTTGCCGATTTCGAGGGCGAGGGAACCGCTGTAGATGATGATGCGCTCCTCATTGTCGTCCACCCTGACCGGTCTTGCGTCAGCGCTGATCTCAAACGCCGGGGAAGTGTTTACCGCTCCAAGGTGATGATAGGTCTGCACGCGGATGACCTCATCCATGGGGGTCGTGATGACCAGCGTCAGATTGATGCCGCCGAGTGTGTCGCCTCTCTCTTTGATGCGGATTGTCGGGGCGCAGATGGTCACTTTGTCCGCCTCCACCTTTGTAAAATATGCCTGCTGTGGCGCGAAGCATTCACAGCCCTCCTGCTGAAGCCAGCAGCCGTTACTGAATTTCATCATTACCTCTTTTCTGCGCCGGTCTCGATATAGAATGCGTATTTGTAAACGATATGAAAATGCTGCACCCGGCACTGTGCAGACGTATATATGTATCATACCATATATTAACAAAAAGGAAATGAAATAATTAGAGTTTTTTAGCATTATTTTTTAAATACATTGGTCAAAACTGTTGATATGTGGTAAAATAAATACAAATACAGTTCGGAAAATGATGAAATAAAGGAGGAATTTGTATGAAGCTTACTTTTGTAGGTGCGGACCACCAGGTGACGGGGAGCTGTCACTTTCTGCAGGCGTGCGGCAAAAACATTCTCGTGGACTGTGGGATGCAGCAGGGATCCAATCCGTTTGAGTGTTGCGAGATGCCGGTTGACGAGGCGCAGATCGACTATGTGTTTCTGACGCATGCGCATGTGGACCACTCGGGAAATCTGCCGCTCCTGTATGCGAGAGGTTTCCGGGGACAGGTGTTTACGACGGAGGCGTCTGCCGACCTGTGCTCCATCATGCTTCGCGACTGTGCGCATATCCAGATGCAGGAGGCCGAGTGGAAGAACAGAAAGGCGAAGAGACACTCAGGACTGCCGCTGGTGGAACCTGCGTACACCATGGAGGACGCGGACGGGATTATCAGAAACATAGTTCCGTGCGCGTACAATAAGGATGTCGAGATCAGCGACGGCGTCAGGATTCGTTTCACCGATGTAGGGCACTTGCTTGGCTCCGCCAGCATTGAGGTCTGGCTGACCGAGGGCGGTGTGACGAAAAAGATTGTATTTTCCGGTGATATCGGCAACAAAAACCAGCCATTGATCAAAGATCCGATCTACACGAAAGAGGCGGATTATGTTGTCATGGAGGCGACTTACGGCGACCGGTATCACGCGAAGCAGAAGGAAGGATATGTGTCAGACCTTGCCGAGGTGATCAACAAAACCTTTGCGAAGGGCGGCAATGTCGTCATCCCTTCCTTTGCAGTGGGCAGGACGCAGGAGATTCTGTATTTCCTGAGAAAAATCAAGGCAGACAATATGATTCCCGGTTTTCCGGGGTTTGAAGTGTACGTCGACAGTCCGCTCGCCGTGGAAGCGACAGGGGTATTCCAGAAAAATATATATACCTGCTTCGACGAGGAGGCTATGGAACTGGTGAACAAGGGCATCAATCCACTGAATTTCCCAGGACTGAAGCTTGCCATCACAAGTGAGGAGTCAAAGGAGATCAACTTTGATGAGACGCCGAAAGTTATCATCTCCGCGAGCGGCATGTGTGAGGCAGGACGAATCAGGCATCACCTGAAACATAACCTGTGGAGACCGGAGTGTACAATCCTCTTTGTGGGCTATCAGGCAGCAGGGACGCTTGGACGTATCCTCATAGAAGGTGCGGACGAGGTAAAACTGTTCGGTGAGGCTGTCGAAGTCCGCGCAAAGATCACACAGCTGCCAGGCCTCAGCGGTCATGCGGATAAAGGCGGCCTGCTCGAGTGGGTGAACGCCTTTGAGAAGAAACCTGACAAGGTATTCATCGTGCATGGCGAGGATACTGCGTGCAGTCTGTTCGCGGAATGTCTGAGACTGGAGCACGGGCACGATGCATATGCGCCGTATTCGGGCACGAGGATTGACCTGATCACAGGAGCTGTCGAGTTTGAGGCATCGCCTGTCGCTGTCAAGAAGCGTATGCGCAGTGTATCTGACGTCTTTGCGAGACTGCTTGCAGCAGGGCAGAGACTTATCGCGGTTATCTACAAGAACGAGGGCAGGGCAAACAAAGATTTGGCGAAGTTTGCAGACCAGATCAATTCGCTTGCGGATAAATATGACCAGTGAAAGTTGTGAAAATAGGAGGGAAAAAGCGATATGAATATCATAGCGGCTGTGGACAACAATTGGGCGATCGGTTTTCAGAACAGCCTTCTGGTGCGGATTCCAAGGGACCAGCAGATGTTTCGGGAGATGACAGAGGGAAAAGTGATTGTCATAGGCAGAAAGACTCTGGAGACGTTTCCGCAGAAGCAGCCGCTGAAAAACCGCGTGAACATTATCCTGTCGCGCGACACAAAATATGCGGTCAAAGGTGCCATAGTAGTCCACTCCGTGGAGGAGCTTCTGGAGGAACTCAAAAAGTATGACACGAACGATGTCTATGTGGCGGGGGGAGCGGACGTGTATGCGCAGCTCCTTCCCTACTGCGACACGGCGCATATCACGAAGGTCGATTATACCTATCAGGCAGATGCGTATTTTCCGCGGCTTGACGGGATGGAGGATTGGAAAATGACCGCGGCCAGCGAGGAGCAGACCTATTTTGACCTGGAGTACTATTTTCAGAAATATGAGCGAAAAAAGCGGTAGAAATGTTGACTTTTGCGGCTGGTAGTATAATAATAAAAAACTGAAGGAATTATTCAGAGACAGACAAGTTAATATACATAGCCTGTTTTTGAACCGTTCACAGCGAGTGCGGAGACACACAGCAAAAAGAGGAGGAGAACCTGAAATGGAAAAAAAGGATTTGGATTGGTCCGGCCTGGGCTTTGGCTATAGACAGACCGAGAAACGGTACGTTACGAACTTTAAGGATGGAGCATGGGACGATGGTGTTCTCACAGAAGATGCCAATATCGTGCTGAATGAGTGCGCCGGCGTTCTGCAGTACGCGCAGACCTGTTTCGAGGGGCTGAAAGCATACACGACACAGGATGGAAAGACTGTCGTGTTCCGGCCGGATTTGAACGAGCAGCGCATGCGTGACAGCTGTGTGCGCCTTGAGATGCCGACATTGCCGGAAGGCCGCTTTGTGGAGGCTGTGAAGCAGGTAGTCAGGGCGAACGAAGCGTACGTGCCGCCCTACGGTTCCGGTGCAACCCTCTATGTGAGGCCATATATGTTCGGAAGCAACCCGGTAATCGGTGTCAAGCCGGCAGACGAATATCAGTTCAGAATCTTTACAACACCGGTAGGACCGTATTTCAAGGGCGGAGCAAAACCTCTCACAATCAAAGTCAGCGATTTTGACCGCGCAGCGCCGCATGGGACAGGCCATATCAAGGCAGGTCTCAACTATGCCATGAGTTTACACGCGATCGTCACAGCCCACAAGGAAGGCTTTGATGAGAATATGTATCTTGATCCGGCGACGCGCTCCAAAGTGGAGGAAACCGGCGGCGCCAATTTCCTGTTTGTGACGAAGGACAACAAGGTTGTCACACCAAAGTCAGACAGTATTCTTCCGTCTATCACACGCCGGTCTCTGATGATTGTGGCAAAGGATTATCTCGGGCTGGAGGTAGAGGAGAGAGAAGTGCTCTTTGATGAGGTCAGGGATTTCGCAGAGTGCGGACTGTGCGGGACAGCTGCCGTCATCTCGCCTGTAGGGAAGATTGTCAACAAGGGTGAGGAGATCTGCCTGCCGTCAGGAATGGACGAGATGGGACCAGTGACAAGGAAACTTTACGATACACTGACCGGCATCCAGATGGGACGCATCGAGGCGCCGAAGGGCTGGATCGTGGAAATTTAACAAAGAAATTAAAATTGATGAAAAGGTGTAAAGTCTTATTGATAAGCTTTACACCTTTTTGTGAACAGTTACAGATCCTAAAGGCATTTGTGAGGAGGAAGTCTGTTGAAAGGTACAAAAAAAGCAGGATACGGGAGTCGAACCCGCCTCCTCGGCTTGGGAAGCCGATGTACTACCGATGTACTAATCCTGCGAACAATATATAGTATAACACCAAAGCATCCAATATTTCAACCCCCAAATTAAAAAAAATATAAATTTTTGAGAAGAAAAAGAAATTTATTAGTAAATATGTCAACTGTACTTTTTTGACAAATCAGTCTATACTATATTTAGTAGAAATAGGCGGTGCAGTTCAAGGCCGCCGCAAAAAGGATGTGAAGGCAGATGGCAGAGAAACGACAGGGGCGTGAAATCGCTTTTGCAGAGACTTATGACGAAGCTGTGAAAAAGACAATCGAAAAAGCCTTTTTAAAACAGGGGATTTCCTATCTGATTAAAGTCGATAAGGTGAGGGAGATGAAAAAGGGGCACTTTGAGAGCCGGATGAAGTATTCCTTTCAGATTAACAGGCTTCAGGCAGAGGAAGCAAAGGCAGCGTTAGTCATGCTGGATCTGGACGAGACCTGTGTCCATTACCTGATATAGTACATACGGGAGAAGTGTCACTTCACGTGATGCTTTTTTGCTGCCTCTTTACAACAGGACAGAGTGGATAGTATAATCATTTAGAAAAAACGGGATAAGGAGAAGATAGTATGATGGATTTTTCAGCAATTATGAAGTTTAAGGGAGCGTGGGACACATTTACAAGAAATCACCCGAAGTTCGTGCCGTTTATGCAGGCGGTAGGGCGTGAGGCAATCGCGGACGGCACAATTATCGAAGTGAAGGTGACGAGCCCGGAGGGCAGGGAATACAACACGAATATGAAGATCACGCAGAGCGACCTTGACCTGTTCGCACAATTAAAAGGGATGATGTAAATGAATATGCAGTTGCAGTAAGGAGCGAGCGCACATATTTCTTGAATGACATAATTTCTTGTGATATAATGAATCGATTATGCGAAGGAACTGTCAATGGATGGTGCTGGTCGAAGGCTTATCATTCAGTTCCTGAGGAAAGTACAGGTGATTAGATTAGATGAAGGCATTTTTGATATTGGAGGACGGCACTGTATTTGAGGGAACTCAGATCGGTGCCGACAGGGAAATTATTAGTGAGATCGTATTTAACACTTCTATGGCAGGATATCTGGAAGTGCTCACAGATCCGTCCTATGCAGGGCAGGCTGTGTGCATGACGTATCCGCTGATCGGAAATTACGGCATCTGTAAGGATGACATGGAGTCTAAGAAGCCGTGGCCAGACGGGTTCATTGTCAGGGAATTATCCAGAAATTACAGCAATTTCAGAGCAGATTTTTCCATTCAGCAGTTTTTGCAGGAAAATAATGTGCCGGGCATTGCGGGGATTGACACCCGGGCGCTCACAAAGATTCTGCGCGAAAAAGGTACGATGAATGGCATGATTACGACGAACGAGAAGTATTGTCCTGACGATGTGATTCCCAGATTAAAAGCCTACACGACCGGTAAGGCAGTTGAAAGAGTTACCTGTAAGGAAAAATATGAGTTGAAGGGCTCCCGGGATTTGGCGGAAAACGGCGCTATTTCTGGCAGTGCGAAGTTCGTGGCAGCGGACTATGAAGCGGGAAAACGGGAGCAGAAACCTTCTCTTGTCAGGAAATTAAACGGTGCAGGCAGGCGGGTAGCACTTCTTGACCTTGGCACGAAAGATAATATTGCCCATTCACTCAGGAGCAGAGGCTGCGATGTCACTGTCTATCCGGCGACAACACCGGCATCGGAGATCATTGCGTCAAAGCCTGACGGCATTATGCTCTCGAACGGACCGGGAGATCCAAAAGAGTGCACAGACATCATAGCGGAAATCAAAAAACTGTACGATACAGACATTCCAATTTTTGCCATCTGCTTAGGTCATCAGCTCATGGCGCTTGCGACAGGGGCAGACACCTACAAGATGAAATACGGGCACCGGGGCGGCAATCACCCGGTAAAAGATCTCGCCACAGGGAGAGTGTATATCTCCTCTCAGAATCACGGCTATGTGGTCGACATGGAAAAGCTGGATTCCAGGGTTGCAACACCCGCATTTATCAATGTAAATGACGGGACAAACGAAGGGCTGAATTACACAGGAAAGAACATTTTTACAGTTCAGTTCCACCCGGAAGCGTGCGCAGGTCCGCAGGACTCCGGCTATTTGTTTGACCGGTTTATCGATATGATGAACGGTGTGAAGATGGAGGTGACGAGATAATGCCAAAGAATCCGAATGTGAAAAAAGTGATGGTGATTGGTTCCGGGCCGATCGTCATCGGACAGGCCGCTGAATTTGACTACGCAGGCACACAGGCGTGCCGCTCGCTGAAAGAGGAGGGCATTGAGGTTGTGCTGGTGAACTCCAATCCGGCGACGATCATGACAGACCGGGATATCGCGGATAAGGTCTATATCGAACCTCTGACGACAAAGGTGTTAGAGCAGATCATTGAGAGAGAGAAACCGGATTCCATTCTTCCGACGCTTGGCGGACAGGCAGGGCTGAATCTCGGCATGGAGCTCGAGGAGAGCGGATTTCTGGCTTCCCACAATGTGAAGCTTCTGGGCACGACGGCAGCCACGATCAGAAAGGCTGAGGACAGACAGGAGTTCAAGGATACCATGGAAAAGATCGGGGAACCCTGCGCGGCTTCCCTTGTCGTGGAGAATGTCGAGGATGGTGTGGCGTTTACAAACACCATCGGATATCCGGTGGTGCTCCGCCCGGCGTATACACTCGGCGGCAGCGGCGGCGGTATCGCCCACAATCAGCTGGAATTGGAAGAAATTCTTGAAAATGGCCTGCGCCTCTCGCGTGTGGGACAGGTGCTTGTCGAGCGCTGTATTGCAGGCTGGAAGGAAATCGAGTACGAGGTGATGCGCGACAGCGCCGGCAACTGCATCACGGTATGTAACATGGAGAATATCGATCCGGTCGGGGTACACACCGGTGACAGCATTGTCGTGGCACCCTCGCAGACTCTGAGTGACAAAGAGTACCAGATGCTGCGCACATCGGCGCTGAATATTATCTCGGAGTTGAATATCACAGGCGGCTGCAATGTGCAGTTTGCACTGCATCCGACAAGTTTTGAGTACTGCGTGATAGAGGTGAATCCGCGTGTGAGCCGTTCCTCCGCGCTGGCGTCCAAGGCGACCGGCTATCCGATTGCGAAGGTTGCGGCAAAGATTGCGCTCGGCTACACACTGGACGAGATCAAAAATGCCATTACAGGCAAGACCTATGCAAGCTTTGAGCCGGCGCTGGATTACTGCGTTGTGAAGATGCCGCGTCTTCCGTTTGACAAGTTTATCACGGCAAAGCGGACGCTCACCACACAGATGAAGGCGACCGGTGAGGTCATGAGCATCTGCACGAATTTTGAGGGAGCACTGATGAAGGCGATCCGCTCGCTGGAGCAGCATGTGGACTGTCTCAGAAGCTATGATTTCTCCGCGCTTGACAGGGACGCTCTGCTGAGACGGCTGGAGAAGGTTGACGACCAGCGAATCTATGTGATTGCGGAGGCGCTCAGAAAAGGAATTGACTATGATACCATCTATGATATCACCAGGATTGACAGATGGTTTATCGACAAGATTGCTATTCTGGTGGAGATGGAGCACGCATTGGAGACGCAGCCGCTCACGCTGGAACTGCTGAAGGAAGCAAAGCGGTTGGAATTTCCAGACAGCGTGATTGCGCGGCTTGCCGGTATCGCGGAGGCGGAAGTGAAGCAGATGCGCTATGCGGGCCATGTGACGGCGGCGTTTAAGATGGTAGACACCTGTGCGGCGGAGTTTGAGGCGAGCACACCTTACTATTACTCCTGCTATGACGGTGTCAACGAGGCTGTGGAGACAAACCCGCCCAAAAAGGTGCTGGTGCTTGGCTCAGGCCCAATCCGCATCGGACAGGGTATCGAGTTTGATTACTGCTCTGTGCATGCGACATGGGCATTTTCAAAGGCTGGATACGAGACGATTATCATCAACAACAATCCTGAGACAGTGAGCACGGACTTTGATATTGCGGACAAGCTGTATTTTGAGCCGCTCACGCCGGAGGATGTGGAGAACATTGTCAATATAGAAAAGCCTGACGGAGCTGTTGTGCAGTTTGGCGGACAGACAGCGATCAAGCTCACAGAAAGCCTGATGAAAATGGGCGTTCCGATTCTGGGTACGAAGGCAGAGGATGTCGACGCGGCGGAGGACAGGGAGCTCTTTGACAAGATTCTCGAGGAGACGCAGATTCCGCGCGCGGCGGGCGGCACAGTCTACACGGCGGAGGAGGCAAAGGAGGTTGCAAACCGTCTGGGGTATCCGGTGCTTGTCAGACCTTCGTATGTGCTGGGCGGTCAGGGGATGCAGATCGCGATTTCCGATGAGGAGATTGAGGAGTTCATGGAGATCATCAACCGCATTGCACAGGATCATCCGATTCTTGTCGACAAGTATCTGCAGGGAAAAGAGCTTGAGGTGGATGCTGTGTGCGATGGTACGGATATCCTGATTCCGGGAATTATGGAGCATATCGAGAGAACAGGTGTTCACTCTGGCGACTCGATTTCTGTCTATCCGGCACATACGATTACGGACAAGGTGAAGGAGACGATTGCGGAGTACACGAGGCGGCTGGCGAAAGCACTGCACGTAAAGGGATTGATTAATATTCAGTTTATCGCTGTCGGTGAGGAAGTGTTTGTGATTGAGGTGAATCCCCGCTCTTCGAGAACCGTTCCATATATCAGCAAAGTGACAGGTATCCCCATCGTGGATCTTGCCACAGAGGTTATCATCGGTAAGACAATCAGGGAACTCGGCTATGAGCCTGGCCTGCAGAAGGAAGCAGGCTATGTCGCAGTCAAGATGCCAGTGTTCTCCTTTGAGAAAATCAGGGGTGCCGAGATCAGTCTTGGACCGGAGATGAAGTCGACAGGAGAATGCCTTGGCATCGCAAAGACATTTAATGAAGCACTGTATAAGGCGTTTCTGGGAGCCGGAATTGATCTGCCGAGACACAAGCGTATGATCATCACTGTAAAGGATGCGGACAAGGGCGAGGCGATTGAGATTGGAAGGCGGTTTGAGGCGCTTGGATACACCATATACGCGACGCGCAGTACAGCAAAGGCACTCAATGACGCAGGTGTCAAGGCCAAAAAAGTCAATAAGATACAGCAGGAATCACCGACCGTTATGGACTTGATTCTCGGCCACAAGATTGATCTTGTGATCGACACGCCGACACAGGGGCGCGACAAATCAAGAGATGGTTTCCTGATTCGGAGAACTTCGATAGAGACAGGCGTCAATTGTATCACAGCGCTGGATACGGCAAAGGCGCTGGCGACAAGTCTCGAGAGCAAGAATGACAGCCCATTGACGCTGGTGAATATAGCGGATTTGTAACTGGTTAAGGTGCAAAGCGCTGAGTGGATTGATAGGGAAGAAAGAGTGTCAGTTGTTGACACTTTTTCTGTATGAATTATATGATTATGGTAAAATAGGAAGATATATGATACAGCAAAAACAGAAAACAGCAAACGCAAGAAATTTTCAAAGAGAGCTCGATACAATTCTTGAGCAGATAACAACACCGCCGCGCCTTCTGCTGCACAGCTGCTGTGCGCCGTGCAGTAGTTATGTGCTTGAGTATCTGAGGCAGTATTTTGAGATTACAGTCCTGTATTATAATCCCAATATTTCGATGGAAACAGAGTACCAGAAACGTGTGGAGGAGCAAAAGCGTCTGATTGCTGCTTACAATCAACAAGATGACAGCGGTCTGCCGATTTCTGTTATTGAGGGAGATTACGAACCGGAGGCTTTTTTCGGGATTGCGAAAGGCCTGGAACAGTGCCCGGAGGGCGGTGAGCGGTGCTTTGCCTGCTATGAGCTCCGGCTCAGAAAAACGGCGGAACTTGCAAAAGAAATGCGGCAGGATTATTTTGCGACGACACTCACAGTCAGTCCCTTAAAAAACGCTGCGAAATTGAACGAGATCGGCGGGCGGTTAGCGGAAGAATATCAGATTCCATGGCTGCCATCTGATTTCAAGAAGAAAAACGGCTATAAGCGTTCAATTGAGCTGTCAGCAGAGTATGAACTGTACAGGCAGAATTATTGTGGGTGTGTGTATAGTGTGAATCTATAACGTGATTTTTGGGCGCACTACCCCCTTGGTGGAAAAATCC
>CAMWTP010000075.1 GCA_947177165.1 uncultured Lachnospiraceae bacterium | reverse complement strand
CCATAGCCTCCCTTACTTCCGTAGCGTTCAGTGCGCTGGGATCAACAGATGATAATCCGTTCCATGGAGTGCTCAAGGCTTCCAGTATCTCAGCTGCCGACATTGCCTCATCGTCTGAAAAAATACCAAATACAATATAATATTCCTCTTCTGCCATATCTTCACAGTTATCATAATATTCTAGACTCTCTCCGTCCCATCCCGCGCAAATGATATGCCTGATTTCCTCCACTGTTATTTCAGTCCCGTAATCCTCCCATGTAAGTCCCGAATCCTGCACTATATATTCAGGCTCGTGTGTATACGTCTGGCGGAAAACAGCTTCTATTATATCGTAATATAGAGCATACCTGAAACAGAATACCTCATTAAAAGCATTCTCAATATCATCCAAGTCAATCAGTATATCTTTCCATCCGCCACCACCATAATAACACTCTTCATCATGCGGATTATCACCAATATAGGTGTATACCTTCCTGTTTGCAATCAGTACCTGGCCAACCTCAATAATGTCGGCCTTTGCTGTACTGATATATTCCTCCATAGTAACATCTACAATGATTGGAGCTACAGCACAAATAGCACTTGACAATACTATATTACTAAGTTCCGACTGCGTAAGTTTTATAATAGATCGTATACGCTTCTCAATCACGGTAAATGACGCAGTATCGATATACTCAGCCTGTTCACGGGAATTTCCATAAATAGCCAGAACTTCCTCGACCCCATCTGAAATATAAATGGCTTTCTCTCTGAAATAAAATCCTGTAGTTATTTCCGCATTTGTAAATACGGCCGCCACAAGTACAGAATCATTGCCATTCAGGAATACCCCGCCTATATCCACAGCATGCTCAGGAGATATTACCGCCTTGACATCTCTCTCCGAAATACCATTTGCAATTTCTCCTGATCCCATTACTAATTTTGTAAATCTGATCTTATAACCTGCTGCCGCTTTCGCGAGCATTCTTTCCCCTTCCACAGTCAGATAATCTTGAAACGCCACTTTCTCACCTCCTCACATATGTAGTCATTAATTCGCTGTTTGTGAATGCAAGATAAGTCTTTACCTCTAATAAACCATCCAGTATAAGCTCAATCGAATCAATCTGTGCACTCTTTCTCTTTACCTTGTCCAGAATGGAGATAAACTGTTCATATTTTTCCTTTAGAATACTCTGGTTTAAGGTCTGTACCTTAAAATGTCCAGGTTCTCCACCATATGTATACCAGTCTACAATCTCACCCTCTCCAAAATACCTAGCAATCACCTGTTTTGCCGCCCAGTTTGTTCCCAGTTTTGCATGCACAAGATCTGATTCTTTTATGATATTCCGCCTTATATCAATGGCCGCTGTTTTATCATACCAGCTTATATGCAGTTCTTCGGCTAACATATCCAATTCATCAGACTTTAAAAGATCAATCTTATCCCATGTAGTAAACAGAATGATTTTCGAATATATTTCTTCCGATATCGCATTGACCGTACTTGCCAATCCAATGTTTGCACTGTCTGTCTGCATAAAAGATGGCAGCATCCTTAGAAAGTCCATGCTTGTTAAATCCATATTCTCAGTTCCTTTCTATTGCATGTGATACCGTCAATGTGTTGAATGAAGCTATCTGAGTGTTGATAAGTTCCTTATATTCAGGAGAGATTACCTCAATTCTTGTGCATCCGGTTCCGTCTTTCGGTGACAGGCAGAAAGACCGAAGTTTGTCAGGATTGATGGCTCTTCCCATTTTCGTTCCCTGCCATTCCCTGTACTGGTCAATGGCACCATTTTTTCCTTCGATTGTTTTAATGCATTCAGATTCTTCCTCCGCAGTTGTATAATATTTTATACTGATATCATACTGTACTGCCGTAGGCGGCTGCACAATTACCAGATCTGTCATAGGACGCACATCCTCTGCATTACACTTAGCATAAACTTTCTGGATAATATCATCGCCTGGTATTTTTCCGCCATATAGTATCGGAACAATCAGTACAATTCCTGCCATATCCCGTTTTACGGATATATCAATCTGCGATCGCTGTGTCAGTACTCCATCCTGGGCAACTACGATCTTTAAAATCTCCTCCTCATATACTACATGATAGTCAATGCCCTGCTCTGCACCTTCAATATCCACTGATGCAGCATCATATCCACGCCCTCCAAGGTATGCATACCCATTCTGGACATTCAATGTTTTGCTTATTTTTTGGACATCTGAAATTATGGCTACATCGGCAATAGACGCATCAGCGGACTTGGCATGGTACTCATATGCGTCCCTTGGTCCTGCCACTGATAATGATGTTGGCGCCAGCCTTATTCTCTCCCGATAGTGTTCGTCACCGATTCCGCCATCCTCTTCCGGATAAGGTTCCCCGTCGTTACCGTCAAATGTGACTGTGATATTTTCCACTGAGTCTATAAATGGCACCAAATCCACAAGTCTGTTTATACTGCCTGTCAGATACCCGTTATATGTCTCACCTGTCAAAGTGCACTCTGCTGGTGCATCTACATATACAGCACCTGCTTGCAGCACTACCGTTTCCATAGTTTTGAAGTATACTTCATTGTCAGGAGTTGCTCTTGTGCCTTCTGGAATAATAATATTAGTCGTTATCGCTGAATTAATGGAAAAACGAAGAGTCGTCATTGCAGAATTTGCCGGGATACGATAACACGCATATCTTTCCCCCAAGGCGTCCAGCACTTCACCGCGCGCATACCTTAACATTTTCTGTTTACAGGCATCATTTGCCCTGCTGTAAATTGCCAGCACCACTGCAACAAAGGCATCACCAAAAATCCTTCTTTCATCACCTGGATACAGGGGTTCTCCTACTGATTTTTCAAGCGTAGTTATAACTGTATTATAAAGTTTTTGTGAGTCCGTCTCTATAAATGATAGCTCTGCCATATTCCCCCTACCCTTTCACAACTGCATCAATGTTAAATTTAAAATTTCCTTCGCGTGCAAGGAGTTCTGTCAGGTCTATCTTATCCACATTTACCCTTGGTTCATATGTTTTTATCAGCCATCTTGTATCTGCAATGAGTAATGGCGCCGCTATTGGTTCCGGCCTGTCAATCAATGTTGGATCAATGCCTTTTACTCTGTCATATGTACATTCTCCTCTTACGATACGTACCAGATTCGCCACACATTGCATAGGTAATCCGTTTCCACTTGCCTGCATACTACTTCCTCCTGCCTTAAAGCTCATTTTTCAGATATGCGTTCGGTCTTTTCCTTGCCGTCCGATCAGTCTTGCTCGCCCTGACAGATACAGCACTGGCATTTACATTTCCTGTACTGCTGCCTGATCCTGCACTGCCATCAGTCTCTACGACCTCTTCTCTAAACTCCTTAAATTTGAACGATAATGCTGCCGCCGTAAACGTTCCGTCTGGACGCATCGACACACTACCTACAGATACACTCTGCAGTTGTACATTATCCGGGCCAAATACCTCACTGCCTATAATGAGCGGCGCTGCCTGTCCAATCATTGCTTTCCACTGACCAATTATTTCTTTGATGTTGCTTGTTCCTGTTTCTACGCGATATGTTGTTGACAATGATATCTCTTCGTCTGACAGCGCAACCTGCTCCGTGGGTGCATTGCCTTCCTTGTCTGCATTTGTGTCTGTTTTCATGGAATATGACGTTGACAGTGATTCCAAATAAGTAATAACACTCGGACTACACTCCCATGTCATACCATTCCAATATGCCATAGCCAAACAGATCACCTCACATTACATAATTTTCTTTGCCGTGCATTATATCTTTCTCAACAGTCAGATTTCCTTTGACTGTAATGTCATCCTCGATTACTCCATCCCAATCTCCATCTATACGCGAAACGATTATCCCGGTTGCGTCCTCGAATACTGCAAAAGCAATTTCTGTCCCCTTCTCGAGCCTTCCCATTTTTCCCCTAAGGTACCACGGAATCGTGATCGGCAATGTCGATGTGCCCTCTGCCGATGTGGATTGTACCCTTGCCTTTGTCGGATTTCCATTCTTGTCAGCTTCACCTTCCAGTGTTAGGATAATCCCCTTTTGTACCACACTCATCAATATCCCTCCAGTGTTTTTCTGAAAAAGAGCTTTGTTCTTGCCCTAACCATATCATGACGTACATGCGTCAGGAACACGGGAACATTCCAACTGCTCACACTCGGTGTTTCCAGATTTACTACACTCCCAGCTGCATAAGCGCCTAAAAACAGATCATAGCTGACCGCACCTGACGACATCTTCTTGTTCTCATATCGCAACATATTTTTTGCATATCTGTCTGCCTCTGCCTGGCTTGACATTTTCACACTGATTACTTTTGTCAGTACTTTTTCAGGCACACCAGCTACAGTATAACTGCCAGACAACTTTCCATTTTTTAAGATGCAGGAACTGTATATATCATTCGATTCATCTTTATACTCAAAATGTTTGTCATTCTGAATCTTCAATGTTACATCTGCACTGACAGACTCAATGCCCTGTTCACTATAAACAATCATTTTATTGTCATATACAAGGAAAGAGCATCCTTCCAATATACAACGTTCTGACAAGAATACAAAATCCTCTTTATTCTGTTGGTTTACATACTCATAAACCTGATCTGTCACAGCATAAAATTCACAGGAAATAGAATGTCTTTCTGCTATCTCTTCACATAACTGCTTAAAATGAACATTCTGCCACGATTTGCAGCTTTTATCATTATAATTCTGTGGCACGGAGCTTGCCCTGATGCACATTTTCCCATTTTCCGGGCTTACACTTGTAATATACATCTCACCTGTGTCACATGCTCCCAGAATTACAGATATCCTGTTACCCTTCTGTGGCTTCCAGCTGTCCCACAAATCATTTCCGTCATTAAAAACAATTCTCAGTGTATCCGATTGCTGCTCTCCATAAGAATCATATATGCATGTGTTAACGGATACTTTTTTATATATATCAGTCCCTTCAAAAAACAACTGCATTGATATTATCTCCTCCACGGCGGCAGTGTTGCTGGACGCTCTGAGTTGTCCAGCAATGGCAGTTTCAGCTTCACTCCCGCATCAAAGATCAGAGTCTCCATATACTGTGGATTAGCCTGTATTATATATGATGACATCCTTTCATCATTATAGACATCAAGCGCCAGTACATCATACGTATCGCCCTCTCTTGTAATATATTCCTGATAATTTTTAACCAAAACTTGCCCTATATTGATCGCCGCCTCTCCGGTCAAGCATGTCCTCCAGCATATCTACCAGATTTTCCTCTTCCTCCCTGAGTTTTTCCATCAGGTCAAATTCAAGTGCTTCCGTATTGTTGATTGTTACCTGGGGGGCAAATGTTACATTGATTGTTATGCCTCCCTGTCCTAAATTCGCAGATTCAAAAGTATCTAACAACGTATCATCTACGCCAAGCATACGTCCCGCCTTGGCCCAATAACTTAAATTTTCACTTCTGTATGCCCGGTCAAATGATATAATTGCTTCTGTTCCTGCTTCTCCTGCTATTGATACGCCATCTGTAAACCCGCCAGCTGCCAGCTGTGGAAGTTGAATGGTAGGTATATTAAGTGCAAATGACTTTCCGCCTAATCCAGGTACCCAGTCAGGAATGGTAATTCCCATGGAATTGATACCTGTTATGACTGAATTAATAATGTCCACCACAGGACTTATGAACAGCAATGCAATCTTTGCAATTCCCTGAATGATATTTGAAAACGCAGACACAACTCCATCCCATGCAGCCTCCCAATTTCCTGTAAAAATATTGGTAATAAAATCACATAAACCAGTAAAAACACCTATGATATTTCCTACTATAGAAACCACCGTATCCAATAGCCCGCCGATTGTCTCTGAAATATATGGTGCCAGCCACTGGAACAAATCTGCAAGAACTCCTATCAGCACTGCCAAAGCGGGGAGCAGTGAAGTAACCAAACTTCCTATCATATCAAACGCAGGGCTTAACGAATCCACCACTGCACTAATAATGGGAGCTAATGCTATCAAAAACTGTGCCAGCACCGGCAATAGAGAATCGACAAATTGTGATACTGCAGGGGCAATCGTTTCGAACAGATCGCCGACCTTTCCTAACATGTTTTGGAATATAGGCATGTACTGTTCTGCCAACTCTCCTAACACGGGCTGCATCCTTTCCCACAATCCGCATATCATGTCCAGTTTTCCCTCGAAGCCTGGCATTAATCCCAAAATAAAATCACCGACTATACTGATAACCGGTGATAAAGCAGAATACAAATTTTCAATGATAGGCTGTATATGTTCTAATCCGTCCTGTACAACAGGAAGCAGTTTCTGGGCAATATCCTTCACCACGGGCAATATGGTCCGACCGATACTCGTCATAAAATTTTTACCCAGATTCTTGATGCATTGTATCGTATATTCCAGGGTATCTGTCTGTTTTGCGAATGCTGTATCTGTCGCGCCTGACGCTTCATACATCGCCGCTGTCTTCTCCACAAAATTATCAGCCTGTGCTCCTGACAATGCAAGGATAGCTGTCTGTGCTTCTACGGATGAAAACATTTTGGCAAGTGCCTGCGTGTCTCCATTGACAGTATCTCCTAACGCTTCCAGCGTCCCCTGCAGTCCCAGTGATTCCAACGCCACATTTGCATTCTCATATCCCAATGATTTTAATGCCTTGGTCATTCCGTCAGTTGGACTCATGAGTCCCGACATGACTGCTTTCATTTGCGTTGATACCTCTGCGGTGCTGCCTGTTACACCTGTAAGCGTTGCGAACGCTCCGTATAACTCTTCCTGCTCCACGCCTAACGCAGATGCCAGTGGAACTACTTTTCCTATGGAACTGGCGAGCTCCGGGAAAGACGTCTGCCCTAATTTCACTGTCATAAAGGATAGATCAGACGCTTTCTGAAAGGCTTCCCCAGACGTATCTCCATACCCTTTTGTCACAGCTGTCAGAAGATTAATCGCATCTGTAGTCTCCGCACCTCCGGCTGCTGCCGCTTTCGCTGCAAGCTCCATCTGGCTGACTGCATCCTCACTATCACCAACCGCAGATATGATCTGGTACAGTCCGTCTGTCAATTCGTCGGTTGCAACCCCCGTGGCGTTTGACACTGCCAATACATCATCACCAAGCTCACTGATCCTTGCTGCTACCTGCTCTTCCTTTCCATCCAGGAGTGTTGCAACATTTGCCATCTGTGTTTCAAATGCTGCTGCGTTTGAAACTGCATCCGCCCCGAATTTTACAAGTGCTGCGGTAGCTGCTACTGTTACGGTAGAAATCGCTGCTATACCAACCTTTAAACCGCCAAACTGCTTCTGTGCGTCACTAATTGACTGGGCAAGCGACGGATCTAGCTGACCTGCAATGCTTACTATTGCTTCAAGCGTCCTGTTCCTTGCCATTGATTAATAATGCCTCCTTTTTTTGCTTTGCAGTCTCGTAGCTTCGATATTTCTCTTCCGCCTTTCGTTTTCATCCTTAATATCATCTACTGCTTCCGCAAACTCTTTCAAAAAGCTGACCAGTCCCATTCTTTCTATTTCTTTAATTCCTGTGTGGTAGATTCGGGAGTAACTTCGGATTGCCTTTCTAAGCTGTTTTGAGCTGAGGGTTCCGCCGATCTCCCTGCAATAAAATTTCTTCCGATCTGTGTAATTTTTATCAAGTCATATCCCTTGATTCGTTCCATATCAGCAATGTCAATCAGTTCCCTGTTTGCCGCCACGACTGCGGCCATACCAATATACATGTGGAAGCTTATATTCTGCTCCATTATTGCGGCATTGGGCTTCCCGTTCTGTGAAGCTCGAAATGCCTTGGAATCTGCATAGGTCGCTGCCATTGTGTAATCCTCACAGGTGAGTTCATCAAAGTCATATTCCAGTTCCTTATAATTTTTCCCGTTGATCACAACAGGCTGTCTAAGCTCCAATTTCTGTCTCATGTTCAAATCCTCCATAAAAATAAGGACATACAAGATGCCCTTAACAATATATCATTTTATAATAAACTGTTCAGGCTGCTTGCATAATCCACACCGTTGATTTTGCAAATTCCTGAAAGTTTATCTACCATCAGTACCTCATTCCCGCTTACAAACAGCTGGTATCTGGTTACTGACAATGGGATATCCACCTCAACGGAATCTCCCGGATTCAGCTCAATCGACGGTGCCGCAATCTTTGGAATCCCACGGATAAATGCCTTACACCCCTCGACCTTATCTGCTCCATTGATCGGTGTCACCTGCTGCGCCCACCGAAATTCATATGTTTTTGCCTCCATAGTCAACGCTTTTGCAAGACCTAAATCCACTCCAATCTTCTGGATCGTTGCCTCCATGGCTTCCACAAGTCCAAACAATGGTACTTCATGTTCTCCCAGTGCCGCTTTCACCGTAGCTGTCACATGCGTTATCTCAGGCAATGTGATTGTCGTATTCCTGGCAACCAGATTCCCATTAATATATGCCGTTGTACCGTTTACAGGTCCCCTGAGATCTGTTACTACTGGCATGTTTATCCCTCCTCATTAAAATATGCCGAAAAGCCCGCATCAGTATAGGCAACATACACCGTCGCGCTTTTGAGGGGCGGCACAGGCGTAACCGGAATATCCCATCTGAAATCACCATTCATCATGTCTTCTGTACTGTTATTGGATTCCAGAAACAATACGGAAGGATTTCCGATCAGCGCACCCTGCGCAACAAGCGCGTCAAGTTTTTCCTGTTCCCTGTTTATGATCCTGTCACGGAGCTGTTTTGTAAATGGTTCGTCTATTGTCGTCCCCCACTCACGCTGAAAGCTGTTCGTAATATGAAACAGCATACGCATGGAAACATCAAATATCGCCCTCGCATCCACATCTGCCCCATAGGCATATGCTGCCGTATGATCCCCCCAGAGCACCCAGTTGCCACCCCAGAATACACAAGTACTGATACCATTTGAAGTGAGCTCTTTACTCGTAATCTGATCAAATCCTTTGTTCTTTGATGACTCTCCAAAATATTGCCTGGTAATCGGTATCTGTTTGTTGCCACATGTCTCAAACGGTACTGACGCATGGGAATAATCAATCCGCATAAACTCAACTGCCGCCAATGTAGATAGATGATATACTTTTCCGCTATTGTCCCTGCCCTTTGGCCAGAATACCTTGCTTCTCTCGCTGGTGTATCCATTCTGTTTTTTCCACTCTTTTGCTCCAGAAATAGTCTGTATATGTACAGTTTTGCCGTCCTCGTCAGTTTCCAGTGGAATATCAGCAAGGACAAATGCATCCCAGTGTCCATTAATCTGCTCTGCTGCCGTAAGCATGGCATTATATACTTCTGGTATATGACTCCATCCGGGTGCCATTAACAAATTACATACCTGATACTGCTCCTGATACAGCAATTGCAGTGCCCCAAGTCCTGAATACTCTCCGTTAGCTGTTACGCCTCCTATAATCATATCAGCACCAATTCCATCAAAATCAACTTCCAGATAGCTTGCCGCAACCGTACCACTAATTTTCTCTGTACCGATTGATTTTATGATTACTGTACCATTGGTAAAATTGTAATCAATCGCATAATCCGTACCTTCTGCAAGCCCCTCCAAAGCCAGTGTATCTAAAATGATAGTGCTGCTTTTGATTGTTGCCTGTCCATTTGAAAATACCAGCCTGATATTCTCGACATTCTCCTGTGTCTTCCTATTGATGTCAGGATCAAGCACATTGATAACATATACAGGTCCTATATTGCCCAATATATTATCAAAATGAGCTGCTATCGCCTCACAAAGCGAGAATTTGTCCCACATTTCGGAATATCCCACTGTCTGCTGTGCATTGGGGAGATTCGACAGTTTTACTGGCATATTGATGATACCACGCTCTTTATATCCTCTGATAAGATTCACTGGAGCAGTCCCTACATAAACAGGAACAGTGCCCGACTGTATGGCATTACGCGCTATGGTCTGCCCCAGTTTGCCATAGGCACCATACAAATATTCATTTGCCATGATCGCTCATACCTCCTATAAATATTTTTCTGCGTCATTATTTCTGTAAAATACTGATCTCACCTTAAACTGTATCCATGCAAACCAATATGGATAAAAGTCTGGTATATTATCCTGCTCCTTGTAACAGCCAAACGTAACGGGAGTATCCTTGATAATCTGCATATAGTCAATATTGTTAATTTCCTCCAGTTTGATCATTATGCCGTCCACCAGATTCCACGCATCCATCCACCCTGTATATGCTGGTTCGAAATGCGGCATATCTTCCGGGCGTTTGCCTTTCGGAAAATATATGTCCTGAACATGAATGCCCGGATTCCAACAGGAACAGGCGAGATTGACCGTCATATCCCTGCTGCCCTTTAACAGGTCATCAGAACCGCCTACAAGCTGAACGCACACGGACGGCATATTCGGATGCTTTGGCGGCGGTATTTTATCTTTTGTGGGCAGGAACATCACAAATGCATAAGGATTTACTTCCTGATACTGGTATCCGTCATCCATCGGCGCCAGTATCTGTTTCCTGTCACCATCCTGTACCCTGTTTTCTGGCGGAACCTTGAATTTATACCTGGGACATACTGACTCATTCAGCCAGTCAGCTATTTTAATCATAGAATCTGTTATTGACATACTTTCCTCCTAGACATTAATGCAGATAAATAATGCTATGGACGATACACCCATATCCTCATCCCACGTTTCTACCGTATATGGAACCCCGTCAAAACGAAGCCCCTCCCCTGGTTCCTTGCGTTGTGGCAAATCCCCAGTGCGTGCATAGAAAAAGACTGTCGACTGGGCTGTGGCAAATTCTGCCCCGCCCTTTCTATCCCGGTTTGTCTGGTCATCTATAACACACATAACGGGCTTTCCGTCAATCTTATGTTCCTCTCCAAATTCATCCGGATTAAAAAATATATCCATGTCCCGTTTGACCATCTCCTGAAATGCCGACATAATCATACCTCTGGTTCCGCTGCCTGCAGGATTGGCGGATCCTCACTGTCAGACACATCAGTTTCATTATTTTCATATGGCGAATCATCGCCTTCTTCCTGATTTTGCGCAACCTTTGAAGCATTCCTGATTTTCTCCGCTAATACAGCTTTGCCTCCATCGGCCGGAAGTCCAAGATCTTTTGCCATCTTCCTCAATTTCTGGATTGACAGCTGCTCAAGGTCATCCTCCTGATCGTTTGAGATCGTTGAGGCAGATTCCTTATCTAATTCCTTTGCAATATTGACAGCTGCCTTTTCGGCAATTCCAAGCCCAATCAGTCTCGCTGCCTCTTTGTCGCTTACGTCAAACGGCTCACTGCCTTTATCCTTCTTTTCAATATAACTCTTCCCCGGATCCGGTCTGTGCCCGTAGGCACCTGCTAAAATTCTAATTAACATATGCTCATTCCTTTCTGCTGCAGCACCCTTTAGTAAAGGACTGTAGCGCTGATTGCTGAATCTTTGATCTTTGGAACCATCAGCGGCCTTGCCTGCTGTGCAAGCGTCCGCACGCTGTCGTGTGTATTGTATGTAACATGTGGTACACGCTTACTCACATATGTATGAAACTGTTTGTCTGCCTCCTCCATCTGTGTGATTGATCCATACAGGCACTTTCCCATTCCAGGCGCTGTTACAGCAATTTTACCAGCTGGGACAAACGGCTTTATTTTGCCATCTTCGATGTCCACATACTCCTCCGAATAGCAGATCAGCTCCAGTACGATTCCCATGCAGTTAATTTTCCCGTATGATGTAGCTCCGTCAGGAAGCTGCTGCGGATTGATGTCTGCAAGATTTAGCCTTCTGTTGTCAAGCAGTTTTTGGATATAATCGTTATTAATGATCACATTTCCGACCTCGTCGCCAAAAATCACATCTGACGCCTTGAGCCCGCGGTTTTTTAACATTTTGGCTATGGTATATAAGTCAGCAATAATAACATCATTTGTCCTGTCCCATGGTGCTGACGGCGCATATACCGCCGTGTTCTGTTCCCCATCATAAAAATGAATCTCATATTCCTCATATTCACCCGAACCATATTTGTCAGCATACTGCCGGAATGAATACCCATTATTAAAGAGCGTCTGTGACGACATGCATTCCTCGCTTGTATCGATCATTCCGTTCAGTTCTGTCAGGTCATTTTTCAGGATCTGCCCCTCCCTTGCTGCAGGTGTCTTCTGTGAAAACAGAGTCTCGCCAAACTGTTTCTTTTTCAGATCATCTACTGTAAGAGTCCGTTCAGGTGCAATATACGGTGGTGTAAGCCGCTCTGTCCTGTATCCGTCTCTCGGTACCGCAATGCCTCCCTTTCTTGGCATCACAAACGGTGCCATTTTTCTTGACTTCTCATCCTTGTACTCGACCAGCACGTCCTCCGTGACAAACATGTCTCCATCTGACGTCTCAAAATACCTGTCACGCAAAAAAGTTGGACGCTTTGGCATCAGCTGCATCGCCGCGATCATGGTCTGTGTCTGGTAAATATCAATTGCCATATTTATAATCCTCCTTTACATCAACGCACCTTCCATCAATATTCCCGCATCACGCAGATCCTTACGGTCTTTGACTGATAACTGGTATCCATCTGCAACAATAAGGCTCTGTGTAATAAACTTACCTGTCTCATATGCCACACCAACCACGTCTTCCGTAGCGGATGTCACGGCTGGTTCCGCAAGGATGTATGACGCTGTTTTCCCTTCTTCGCCGCTCAAAAGGCTACACTTTCCATCAGTGTCATCCGATGCCAGTACAGAGCCCCTTCTAAGGTGCATCTCCCCATCTGCTGTGGCAGATATGGTCACAGAGACTACGCTCATGGGAAAATCTGCATCTGCAACAAGCATCTCTGGCATACAGCTCCCAATTACTTCTCTTCCAGTCATTATGATTTCCTCCTCTACTTAACTTCTGGTGCAATCCCGGCTATCAAAGCGGCACCATCCATAATATCTTTCTGTGCCTGCTCTTCTGCAGAAATATTGCTGTTCGGTGCCGGGGTAATCGCCTCCGCTCTGGAATTTTTGACATCCTCCTTCATGTTGTCCAAAAATGTCTGTCCTGCATCATTCTGCAACTTCAACGCCTCCAGCGCAAGATCTGCTGCGGACATCTTTGTTTCACCATACTTTGCTCTCTCCACCAATGCTTTATCAGCGATCTTCCCTGCAATCTCATCAATCGATTTCAGACGGTTGAGTTCATTGCTCACCGCCGCACTGACTGCCTGCTGTGTATCTGTCTGCGCCGACTGTATGGCAGCATTCCTGATCTGGTCAACAAGCTCCGGCTCCTGTTTTGTCAACTCCTCCAAGGTCATATGTTTTTCTCCTCCTGTCTGTATATTTTCTATAACATCCGGATGCTTTCCGGCAGTTACCTCCTCGCATACCTGTATATAATCAGGTATGTCCATAAATCCTTTTACCGACATCGGTATTCCATTGACAACCAGGATGTTCCTGTCTTTACTAATACTCATTGTTACAGGTTGTCCCGCATCTGTTATCCCATCAGCAAATCCATTGTTGACAGCGTCCTGTGCCGACATCCATGTGGTTTTTGTCAGCATACTTTTCACTTTTTCCTGATCCAGCCCTGTACATGCTGCATATATCTCAGCAATAGACTTGTCGATGGCATTCAGCTGCGCTATGCTGTCCTTCAACTCGTTCGCATTGTATCGTCCAAACATAAAAGAAGATGCACCGTGAATCATCGTTAATGATCCATTGCACACCTTCCTGTGTCCTTTTGTGCCCCCCTGCGCTATGATCGATGCCGCACTTGCGGCCAGACCGTCGACCACGGTACTGACAATCCCTTTAAATTCCTTCATGCGATTGTATATTGATATTCCTGCAAATACCTCTCCACCCGGTGAATTGATATGGAATGTTACCTTTGACTTACTTTTCAGCCGTTCCATGTCATTCAGGAAATCAGAGAGAACAATATACATTCCCTCTATCTTGTCTCCCCACCAGTCTGTCGGTATCTCCGAAACTACCTCGCCGTACATGTTAACCTCTGCCTCATCGTCACTTTCGGCAATATTATAAGGTTTCATGTCCTGCGGCATCCTGAACGGTATAGGTGCTGGTCCATTCCTATAATTCCTCATCGCTGTCTGAGTCATCTTCCTTATCTTCCTCCTCTTCCATCATCGTCATTTTCGAGAGTCTGTCCTCCAGCTCATCTATTTTTCTGAATTCCATCTCCAACTGATCTATATTGGTATCCCAGTCAGATCCATTCATCTTTGCCGCTGCTGCCTCATGGGTGGTTAGGCCGTTCTGTATGGAAAGTATCTCTGCATTCACTTCCTTGGCTGGATCTAACTGTCCCTGTGACGGTCCTATCCATTCACTGCCCAGCCATGCCTCCCTCACCAGCGGATCGCTGAAAAAGCCTGGGGCATTTACCCGTCCTCTGGCGATTGCTTCCGACAGCCAAATCTCATACACAGGCTTGCAGAAAGAAGATGCAAACCAGTTTCGGTACATCTTAAAAGCTTTCCAAGCTTCCAGCAGTGCCGCCCTTGATGCGGAATAGCTTGCTGTAAACTCCTTTATCAGCAGCTCTGCAGGAATCTCCAATGCCGCACCGATCTGTTTGCACATTGCCTTAAAGAATGCTTCAAATCCGTTGTTTGGTCTCTTCGTCTCGACCATCTCAATACCTTCCCCAGGATTCATAACATTTATATTTCCAGATCCTATTTCATACTCATTCGGATCATAGCTGACCTGATCGTCCGCTTCCTGACCGTCCCCAACCTCATTGTATGGCATTCCGTTTTCCCCCGTCGGAGCCTCTGATTTTACAAATATAGTAAAAAATGACTGTACCACTGCTGCCATTATCTCTGCTTCTGTATATCTTTTGAGCTGCAGTAACTGTTCGATGACTGGTGCCAGATATGTCACACCCCTGTACTGTTCTGGTCTCTCTGTATTCATGATATGCATCACATTTGCAAGCCCTGTTTTCTGCCCGTAAGCTTCAACCCTCACCCAGTCCGTCTTTTCATACGTAATCTGGTATGGATATGTATTTCGGAACCAGTATGCCTCAATTCCGCCATTGTCATTTATTTCCACACCGTCATAAATACGATTCCCATTTGCTGAATTTTTACCCTCCGTAACTCCTATTGCATAAGCAAGCCCGTCAGATGGTGTGCTGCACCTGTCCGCCTCTATCACATGTAGTTTTAAGGTATACGGACAGTTTGGTGTTTCCCCTTCCTTACGCACAACAAACACATCTCCGCTTGCCAGCCATGAGTAAAAACATAACTGCTGCATCATATAAAAGTCATTAACCCTTGTAATATCACAGCGCTGCTTATGTTCTGCCCACATACGGAACTCTGCTTTTACTCCCCGCTCCCACTCCTTTGCCTGCCCTGATGTCAGTCCAAGAATAGCCCTGTCCGGCCTCGGATTTAATTTTAGCCCCAGACCGATGGTGTTTGTGCGGTTGGTTTTTACTGATGACGTCGCAACCGGGGCTGACATTGTTAGCATGCGTCCGCGCTGTCGCAAAGTATAGTTGTTATCATCTATATCCTCGCGCGGACTTCCTGATTCAGGATTAAACGCTTTCAGTCCCCTTCTGGTATGACTTGCCCCTGCCTGTCCATATCCCTTTGCTCCGGACAAATGCAAACTATTATATACCATATCTCCCCTCCTACCAGTCGCGCGGCACTGCTGCCATAGCCTTTCTTGGACTTATTCCATTTAACAGATTTTCAAGTTCATCGCGCTCATCTTCAAGCTTCCCAATCTGCTCTTTAATATTACTGCTATATTGATACCTCGATACCGTCCTACTGCCTATGGTATAGCTCTGTATACCGTCTGCTGCCAGCATCTCCTTTTCCTTGGCATAATAAGAATCCAGGCGTTCATTAACTTTTTCAAGCCGTCTTATGATCTGTGGTCTTGTCAAAATTTTCATCGTCATCACCTACCAATCTTCATCGAATAATTGCTGTCTTTTTTGTTTCTTATATTTTTTCTTAGGTCTGGGCTTCTCTTCTGGTACAAGCTCTTTCAATGTTCTGTAAATACGGTCAAGATTTGGACGCAGCGACTTAAATGCCGCATTCGCATAGTTCCTGCAGTCCAGCGCCTCGTTGCGCTCATGGCCGGGAATCTTCTCCCATTTCCACTTGCCATTCATATATGTCATTTTTTCCGACAGTAATCCGGCAAAGTATGTCTCGTCATATCCAAGATTATCGTTTAATGGAAAATGTGAATACCTGCTCCCAGGCTCTTTTACATCCAGCCCCGACATAATGTGATCTTTCCCTGCATCAACACCCAGTGTATAAAGCCATGCAGTCCCTACTACTACCTTTCTCTCTTTTCCCTTTAAAATATTTACTTTTTTTGGAATTGAGACATATGGTATTCCGTCTGCGCTTTTGCCTTTGATAGCAAATACTCTTTTGTGCAGACGTTTATTGCACTGCTCGTATACTTCCTGTGTGCGATTACCCCCGCTGTCAACAAAAGTTAGGGAAATCTTTAATTTTTTACTGTCCGCAAATGAATAAGCGCGGTCTATGACTCCGTCCAGCCGCTCCCATGTATCATTTTCGGCTGGATCACCCATTATGATTCCTTTTTCAATTCCCCAGTTCTCCTCATGAAATCCATATCCCACAACCTCATATTCCAGTCTGTTCCCCTGTGTATCGACTCCACAGGTAAGACAGAGAACACCGTCCGGCAGTTCTGCATGGTACATCTCCCTTCTCGCAAGGAGCTGCTCTTCATCCGTCTCGCAGCTCCGGTCTTCCCACAGCTGCCCAAATAATGTATTATAGACTGTCTTTAATTTCTCCGGATCCGTGCCTGCTCCCAGAAATTTTAATATGATCTTTTCCCATGTCATCCACGGACTCGCAAAGGCATTGATCCAGAAGGAGCGCACTCCCTTATCATACGCATCGGGATTCTCCGCGATCCATTTCTTAGGCTGTTTTCTGATGACCTGCTCCGTAGATGCACACCCGCAATGCGGGCAGGCGCAGTTTATATCAGATACCTTAAACTGCTTTTTCCCGTTTACCCTTTTTACCTTTGTTTCAAACCGGATATTATTAAATGTGATGAAGAAGTACTCCCCGCAATGTGGGCACTGTGCACACCAGCGCTCCTGTGTGCCATTATTAAAGGCATCCTCAATATTGGATGCCCCTTTTATCGTCGGTGTTGATACCTCGACCATTTTGTAGTTGTAGAAAGTATTGGTACGTGCCTCCACCAGCCCCCATGGATCACCTTCGGTTCCCGCACTCTTTGGCCAGCGGTCTCTCTCATCACCAAATACGTACCTGCATGGAATTGATGCAAGGTTCGAAGGTGAATTAGCCCCTGTAATTGTGAGCATGCCGCCCGGATAGGACTTGTTGAAGATAGTATTGTTTGACTCCCTGCTCTTTACGTCCGCCACCTTATCCCTAAGTGATTTGGTGTCCCTGATCATGGGAGCTATCCTGCGCTTCGAAAAGTCTTCGGCTGTGGGTTTTGTATTTGGCATTACAAACATGATCGGACCTGGATCAATATCTATGGCATATCCCATCATATTCAATTCCATCTCGGTTTTGCCAACCTGCGATGATGCCGCAACTGCTATATGATGTATCTTAGGATCTGTGAATGCGTCCATGATCTCTTTTAGATATGGTGTCCTGTTTGTTTTCCATCTTCCTGGTTCAGCGCTGTTTTCCGCTGACAACCATCTGTACTTGTCTGCCCACTCTGCCACAGTGAGCTGCTCTGGCGGCTTGAAATAAACAGTAGCTTTTTTTACTACCCTGTTGAGCTTGATCACTTCAGAATCATTCGCCAGATTCTTCATCGGCATCCTGCCATTCTTTCCTTTCCAGCACCCTGCGCCTGTATTCTTTTGGATCATATTCATATCTGGACAATTCATCCAGAATATGACATGCGGCATCTTTGATAATGACCTGTGCCTCTGTCGCCGTACTTACTGATGCCACATCAACTGCAAGTTGTCCGGGCAGTGCCAGCAACATTGAACGGACAGCCAGACACAGATCTGCAGTCATTTTTTCAACATCCTCTGCAGCGTGCATATGTCCCGCCAGTTCCTCAAGCTCTATTTCCGCCATTCTTGCCTTTGCGCTTTTATAATCAATCTCTGCCTGCATTTTTTCGAGAATTTTTTGCTCTTTTTTATCAGTGTATGCTCCGGCAGACTCTGTTTTTAAATATCCTATATAAGATAATACCGTCGGGCACAAGTCATATCGCTTTACCTTTCGGCTGCCAACCTTTACCTCACAGGTGCTTAACACACCATCCTGCGTGAGTTGCTGAATGCGCCTTACAGATTTAAACCCAAATACACGCCTCATGAATTTTGCATCTACATAATTTTCTTCAAATTCGATTTCTGGCATCTCCTGCCCCTCCAATGCGTAACGAAATGGTATTATTTTTTCCCCGGTAGCTAGACAGTTTTTGGGCTCGCAAGCACCGCAGGGGAAAAATTTGGCGTCACAGTACCTTTTTCATCTGCTCAGTCTTTTTAAATGATGTTCCAAACGCTTCCCAAGTTCTGTGTTGATTCGCTTGTGAATGTTTTCTGAAACCGTTTCATTTGTTATCATCTGTGGAACAGAGACTGTCTTTATCACTTTAAGCGGATACCTCGCATCACCCTCACGTTGAAAGGGCAGTTGTGGTGTTTCTGCTTTGGCATTCTTAGGCGTTCCCAAAAATACCTTGCTTCCCAATGACTCTCTACCAGAACTCTTTTTAATCAGGGCGGTTACTACATATGGTCCCTTGCTCGGCCGAATATTCGGCTTCATTCCAAAATGTGTAGGTGTCAACGCCCTGCCCCTGTATATGATAGATAAATCGTCTATTCTTGTCCCATGTACCCTGACACTACTTCTCCCTCGGATACCTACCTTGGCTTCATTAATATCTGCCTTTTTAATGCCATATTCTTTTGCTACTTCCTGTGATATCCATGAAGGTCCTCGTGATTTAAAGTCTGCAACTGTTCTTTGCACCACCTTCTTGCTTCTGTTATGCATGTCCTGCAATTCGTCTACCACATTGTCAAATCCCTCAATGATAACATTCATCGTCCCTGCTGCCATTTGAATGATTCACCGCCATTCTAAAAACAAAAGACTACCTCTTGGATATGGGGTAGCCTCACTTGCTTCGTATGTAAATCATAGTATAACATTATCATACTTGCTTGCTGAATTTCAATGCGATTTACTGCTATTTACTGCTATTTTTTATTTATTAAATTTTCCATTGTCCTGCTGCCATGATCTATAGCAAAAGAGCGGTGGCAAGTTCCGCTCTTTCGTTTATTCTTTATTCTTTTATTGGTTTGCGCTTTACTTTCAGGGATTCTCTTTTTGTAATTCTTTCATATGCCTCAATGCCAATCCATGTATCCTAAATACTTTATCCTTATACTTTTCAACATTTGCACTGTAATCCCTTCTACTTCCAAATATCTCCCCTCTTATCTCGTCCCATTCGAGCCTATCTTCATAACGCATCTGCATTACCAGTTTTTCATATGGATTTTCCAGCTTTTCAAATATTGAATTTATGACTCTACTTTGTTTTACCAGATCCTCTTCAAGTCTTTTAATCTTTTCTTCTGTGACAATTTTTTTACATACAGTGTTCTCTACTACGCTGGATACTAATGAGCTTCCCGTGGATAAACCTGTTTTTCCTGCCGGAGAAGAGATATCGTCCTTATTAAGCAATGCATTATACCTGATTATAGTCGTTTCTAATTCTTCACACTTTCTCAGGTGTTTTTTTAAATATGTCTTATCTACCATATTAACTCCCCTCTACAGTATTTCTGTTCTATCCATTATCCCCCGAACATGGGTAAATAACGGTTCCCTGCTGCCCTCAGATATCTCTCTTTCTTTGAGATACTCCTGATTTCATTTTATGAGCTCTGGATTGTCAAAAATGTTGCCACATACCTCAAAAATTTTGCAATCCCACTCTGTCACTACAACATCCATTGTACTTTCTCTCGTACACCAAGAAAATCCGTCCCATGTTATTTGGACATGTGTTATTTCTTCTGGATATGCACTATCAAGACACGCAGAAAGAATATCTCCCTCGAAAATCTTCTTACCGTTCTTGTCGGTCAATCCTGTGTACTGGCAGACGGTTTCTGATTTAAAATCATATGTAACAGCTCCAGAGTGCATTTCGCCCAATGGGCAACAACTTTCCACCCATTTTCCGTCAATTGCTCTTTTTCCTCTAAATATAATCTCTCTTTTCATCATTCTTCTTTTACTCCACTAAATTATACTATATATTTCAGTTTTTATATTGCGACGTCGTAACCCTGCTGCCAATCACAAAACAGAGAATTCCATACTCAGCTCTTCAATTTTCTCCAATAAATAGCCTGCCCACAATTTTGGCATTCCACTTGTCCTGTACTTATTCTCCTTGCACATGTTGGACACCCAAGAATCTGATCTCCCCATGTACACGCCCCTATAGAAATTGGGCGTTTTGGAATATCTTTATCTATCACCTCATTGTTTTGCATCTTTGTTCCCCTTAATTTTAGGTAATCCAAAATCTTTTCTTCATTCAATAACCTTTTTTCTTGCAGAAAATTTATAAAATTCATAGGACAATCGAGCATTTTTGTGTCTGGTTCACTATTTTCCCTTAACCATTTTCTATATTGATTCTCTAATTGTACTCGCTCACTGAATACTATCATTCTTATTACCTCTTTAATTTCAGGCTACAATTCTATTTTTTGCCCACAATATCTACAATAAAGACATGATCCAGTAAGCGCTTTACCACATTTCGGACACCAATATGAGATCGCACCCTTGGCAAACTTTATATGGCCAATTATTATATCTTCTTTTTGTCTTTTCTTTACAATTTTCTCAGTAGAATCTCTTTCAAGCAATTCCAGCACTTTATCTTTAGATATTTTCCTTGCACAATTTTTACAATCACCTGTAGTGCACAATCCGCAGAAATTCAGGTGTTTTATTGTTTCTATTATTTCTTTATTTGTCATTTTCCATCTTCCTTAAATGATTAAATTCCAGGATCCTCCAGTTCCTGATTGTCTTCTATGCCTGGACCTTCGCCATATTCTCTCGCGCACGCTTTGCTATCTGGATATAAGAACATGCACGCGCCACCAGATATTTCACATCCATACCCATGATATTCATCCGTATGATATGCTGCTGTACAATTCCCTGCTGCCATTTAATTCATCCCCTTTCCTATTTAAATTTCAGTTTAGTGGAGCTTGTCAAGCGGGCATTTTCCACCATCTCTGATCAAATCACACAGACCTTCTTCGTCTCCAGTATCTCGATACCTACAGTAATTATCACAGATATCTTCCGAAATCTCCTGCAGCATCTGGCTTATTGTTTTAGTAACATTTTCTGTCATACAATTTCATCTCCCTTCTTGCGTTTGTACGGGCAATAATGCCACACACAATTTACTTCATAACTATGTTTGTTATAATCCTCACTCTTGCAGTCGCCAAAACTGCTGCCGTGGAAAATACATTCATTACAGTAATCCGGGTGGCATGGATGCAATATTATTTCTGCCATCTTTTAAACCCTCATCATCACAATCCTCAAATCCGTGATGCTCATGCGTCGTACCCCACCAGCCCTTTATATAGCCCAGTTTTTTTCCTGTTTTCTGACACTTATGCTTTTCACTATCCAGATACGGACAAAGTCCATCGCAGTATCCCATGTTTATCCTCCACTTAAAATCCTTATATTTTTAACAGCCTGCACTGCTGCCAGATTTGCAAATTAATCTACAACTTCCCAGTTCTCCGCGAACAATTCAATCATGGTTTCTTTCCATGGTACCCGTCCAAATCTGCTTTCAACATATAGATACGGTGCTGTCATTTTACTATGCTCATCCGGAAATTGTGCACGAATCACAACATCTGGTTTCCACTGTGGCAATCTCATACCTTTTCCTTGCTTTACTTGTTCAAACGCCTGTCCAAAATTCATACTGTTCTCCTTCCACTGGCAGACACCACAGACTGTTAAATCCTTATTTTAAAAACTTTCTACTATAACAATGATGCACTCTTTCCAGTATGGTTCTAATGTTTTCATTTTTATAGCAACCAGTCTGTCAAATTCTTCGTCGGTTAATCCTTCCTGGATATCTTCTAATGCTTCTTGGATATCCTCTTCCAAGTCGGTTTCATCCGTGTACACCCTGTCATACCTTGGAAGCCAGCAATTTTCTGCTGCCTCAAGCACAATACCTTTCTCACATCTGCAAGATGCAAGTTCTGTACTCCACTCACCACTGTTTGCGTCTTCTGATACCAAAATAAGCAGCGGAAGACTGGGATTATCCAATATTAACTTTTTTAACTCTGTGTTATCCGTTACTATTCCTTGCACAATATCTTTCCTCCAAATCCTTATTTTTTCGATTATTCGAGTCGAATCATAAATCCTTATTAACATGGTCCACCTTCTGCGCCGTGAAATGCCCCAGCAGGATACATCCAGTCCCCTTTGACATATACGTCATCAGGCGTAAATTCCCCAGTGACCAGATTATGTATTGCCCTCCTGTCCCCATGATATACACATGATGGTGCATCCCCGATAAAGGTATCCAAATCGCATTTATTATCCAAAGTAAAACCAAGGATTATCTCGTCCTTCCGCAATGCCGCATATTCTTCCGGATACAGCTCCTTTATCCCAGCAAACAGTTTTGGTGTGGAAAAGATGCACTGTGCGCAGGAGCAACGATTCCAACCAGCCCTATAGCATGGGTGCGGATTCGCCTTGTGCCGCTTCAAAACTTCCCATACATCCTTTTCAGAGTAATCAATCACAGGCCTCCACTGATGGACTATACGATGGGACTTCTTTTCTGCGTTGGTGCGGTGTATCTCCATTTCATTGTACATGGCTCTCCCCGTACTCTCCCCTCGTCGCTCACCGGATACCACCAGTACTTTCACATTTTCCTTTGTCTTATCAAGGTTCGATGTCACGCTATCCTGGACTGCCGCTTTCAAGCTGCCGCTGCACCATCTTCCCTGATGTGTCCCGCCCTTCGCTGGAAATTTTAACCTCTTTCCGCCCAGCTCCTCCAACTGTTCCAGTCTGTCCAAGTTGCTGATGACGGAGTCCGCCACTGCAATCTTAAGATATGCACTGCACCATCGGCGGCTCAAGTCACCGCTCTTTGCCGGGAACTTCATTCGATAGCCATACTGCTTTAATGCCTGTTCCATATCCTCTGTGCATTTTTCTTTTAATTCTCTACACTTAAGATAGTTTCGGGAAAGTTTGCACTGCATTATCTCCCCAGTATCAGGGTCAATCCACTCAATTGGCTCTGATGCTCCTATCCGATACAGCTCCCCAAAAAATCCATTCACCCGGTAGGATACCCGCAGCGGTACTTCTTCAACATCCGCGAAGCTCTTGACATAATTCTGTGTGCACCTCCAGTCCATACGCCTTGATGGATGCCCACCGTCGATATCATGATGCCACAGTTCTATTTTTTCCTTTGGTACCCCCATCTCTAGTAGCTTATAATAGCATGCCGTACTGTCCTTTCCGCCTGAAAATAGAATAATAATTAGATCATATTCTTCTAACGGAAGGAGACTATCAAGATAAATGTGTTCAAAATGACTGCTTCCAGTCCTCCCAGCAACCCTTGGCTTGATATGCTTCCCTTGTCCATAGA
>CAMWTP010000074.1 GCA_947177165.1 uncultured Lachnospiraceae bacterium | reverse complement strand
TATTTTTGCAGTACTGATATGCCCGCTGTGCTATGTCCTGACTCGGCGCAAACAAACGAACCGCTGCGCGGAGCGCAACGTCCGTTACTCCTGTCTCAGCCAGATATGCGGCTTCTCCACAGCTGTTCTTTTCTGTGTGGTCTATTGCATCCGCTGCATTTACTGCCTTTATTGTCCGGACATATTCCGCCTTTCCCGTCTGGCCCTGCACCTCTCTGTCGGTCGAGACTGCCCTGACCGCGCCAGCTGCAAGACTGTTCAAATTTCTGAAATAATTTATGACCGATGCATAGTCACTTTTCCGTGCCAAAAAGCAGTGCCCGTATTCCGCCAGCTCCAGATTTGCCGTCGACACTGCCTGCAGGCAGAGCTTGCACTCGCCGTTGATATCGGACGCCTCCATCAGAATATCCGGCCTTTGTTTCAAGACCGTCTCAAAATACGCCTTCGCCCCAGCCGCATCCTTTTCCCGGAAAAATTCTGCCATCTTCTCCGTGACTTCCTTCGTCTCCTTTTTCTCTCCGATCATCGCAACCCTGCACTCGAACGCTTTGTATCCATTTGCCGTCACCCACACATACAACAAAAACTCGGAGATAAATCCAAACACACGCTTGTGATAATCGTCCTCAAAAGTCAGATCAATGCGCCTCTGCAGCTCAAAAAAGATTGTGAATAACCACTCACAGTACGCGTCGTACAGCTTTTTCCCCGCCACCATGATATTGCCAAAATACGTTTTATTCTGATGTACCAGACTGACAAATGTGTCATAATATTCCGGGTAAAACTCCGCTATGATACGCCCTGTCTCGTCCAGTGTGCCAACCTTGTGGTGTGCGCCAAATCCGTTTCTGTATGAGCCCGGAAGCACAAGCTGCTTTGTCGTGATGATATCATATTCCTCCAAAATCCGTTCATACTCCGCCTCAGAGAATGCATACCCCTCCTCGCTTGTGAGAAACCGGCGATAGTGACAGACGCCCACATAGTCCGCATCAAAATAGTTTTTCCACACCCAGTAGACACCGGAGAGCTCCGCGTAATAGCAGTTCAAATCCGAGATATTGTCACCGGTGTCATCTCCTGTATACCCAAAGTCCTCCTTTGCATTTTTATGCCCGACATGCAGCGGTATATACATCGGGTCATTGGGAACTTCAAACCGCTTGTGTGTCATCGCAAAAATCTTTACAGCCATCTCTGCTGCCTCCTCCTCTTCTTCCATAAATCATATATGATACCGGGGGCTCATATACATTATATTATAGTATTATACATGCAGCTCCGCTCTGTCCATTATACACTTTTTTAAAGCCTTTGAATATTATTTCATTGCATAAAAGGAGGATTTTCATGAGTTTTCTCAATAAGGTAGGAACATCGATTTCCGACAAAAGCAAAAGCGCTGTCAAAAAGGCAAGGGAAATGACAGAACTATCAAGCCTGCACAGCCAGATCAGCGCGCAGGAAGATATCATTGACAGGCTGTGTCTTGAAATCGGGAAAAAAGTATATGAAAAACGGGAATCTTTTCCAGATTCAGAACTGGAAGAAAAGTACACCGCCGTGTCAAACGCATACGGGGAAATTGAGCGCCTAAAGACAGACATCATTCTGGTAAAAGGTGCGAAGCGCTGTCCGCACTGCGGAATCGAGGTCTCTCTGGATTTTGCCTTCTGTCCGGAGTGCGGCACCGCCGTCCCGGAGCCACAGCCCCGGCCAGCGGTTGAGAATATTGTTATCCGGCCCGGCGATGTTGTCTATTATCAGAATGACTCTGCAGAATAAATTTCCAAAATATAAAAACAGTCTCACCCATAAGGGGTGAGACTGTTTTTATATTTTATCTATATTCCTGCAAACCGGCATTTCCCATACCTGATGATCTGTGTGCAACAGCATATGCGCCTTGTGGGACAGCGGTTTTTCCAGGAACTCGTCATAGAGTCTCTGCACTGCCTTATTTTCATGGGAAAATCTGACAGGCGCTGCCTCGTCCAGGCTCCTCAAATTCTCACTCCGCTCCGTCGCAAGCTCGCACCCATCCTTGATCGGCTGTCCGCCGCCGCCGACACAGCCGCCCGGGCACGCCATGACCTCCACAAAATCATAGTGGACTTCGCCGCGCCCGAGCGCTTCGATCAGCTCCCTTGTGTTGGCAAGACCGTTGACAACTGCAGTTCTGACGGCAATGTCATTGATATGGAACTCTGCTTCCTTCCATTTGGGCTGCTCCCTTGTGCTTCTGACTTCCCCAAAAGCATCCGCATCCGGATTCTCACCAGTAATCAGATAGTACGCCGAGCGCAGTGCAGCTTCCATGACGCCGCCTGTCGTTCCGAAAATCACGCCGGCGCCTGTCCCGTCCGCCATGGGATCATCACACGGAATATCCTGGAGCGTGTGCGGATCTATGTGCGCCATGCGGATCATGCGCGTCAGCTCCCTCGTCGTGAGCACCACATCCACATCATGGCCTGCGTACTCCTCATAAAAGAGCTCCATATTGCACTCACCCTTCTTCGCCACACACGGCATGACGGACACCGTCACCATATCCTCGGGCGCAACGCCGATTTTCTTTGCAAAATACGTCTTCATCACCGCGCCGAACATCTGTTGGGGTGATTTTGCAGTGGATAGTCTGGACACCAGATGCGGGTACTGCGATTTCACAAAACGCACCCATCCCGGACAGCACGATGTAAACATCGGCATCTGCTTCGTGTCTCCCTTCTGGAAGCGCTCCACAAACTCATTGCCTTCCTCCATAATCGTGAGATCCGCGGAAAACACAGTATCAAACACATAGTCAAACCCGATTTTTTTCAGCGCGTCAGCGATTTTCCCCATCGTGGCTTCCCCGCTGGAAAGCCCGAACACTTCGCCCCACGCGGCGCGGACTGCGGGCGCTACCTGCACGACCGTAACTTTTTTCTTGTTTTCAATCGCCCACCATGCCTTCTCTGTGTCGTCGCGCTCCCTGAGCGCACCTACCGGACAGTGCGTAATGCATTGTCCACACAGCGCACAGTCGGACTCCTCGATTTTCCTGTTTCCCGACACATATACCCCTGTGCGTGAACCCGTTCCTTCCACATCCCATATATTGACACCCTGTACTTTGTCGCAGACAGAGATGCAGCGCATACACTTGATACACTTGTCATTGTCGCGTATCAGCGGAAAGTTCCTGTTCCAGGGAAGCGGTGTCAGCTCCTTCTCGTATGGAACATCGAGAATATTCAAATCCCTTGTGATCGTCTGCAGGGAACAATTCCTGTTTCTGGCGCAGGTCACACAGTTGCTGTTGTGCTGCGAGAGGATCATCTCCACTGTCTTTTTGCGGTTTCTGCGGACTTTCGGGCTGTTGGTATAGATGATCATCCCCTCCTCCGCCTTGTTGTTGCAGGAAGTGACAAGCTTGTCCTTGCCCTCAATCTCCACAACACACACGCGGCAGGCACCGATTTCATTGATATCCTTTAAAAAGCACAGCTTCGGAATGGGAATCCCGGCGATATTTGCCGCATCCATAATGGTGCTTCCGTCTGGTACTTCGATTGCTTTCTGGTCAATTTTAAGCTTTACCATACTGTCTTTCGTCCTCCTTTGAATATTCCATATCCGAAATGGTCACAGCGAAGACACCTTGAAGCCTCCTGCTGACACTCTGCTTCCGACATCGGAAGTTCCACACCGTCAAAATCGCACACTCTCTGACACGCTTCACGCTCAGTCATGTTGACACGGCCGCAGGGATTTCTGTCCGACATGTTGGGCAGCGGCACATCCACATCACTCTGTATCACGTGATGGAATCCTAAGTACTCGTCAATATTAGCCGCAACCACCTTCGCCGCACCGATCGCCTTGATCACCGTCGCCGGTCCCGTCGCACAGTCACCGCCCGCAAACACACCGGGAAGCAGGTCAAACCCGCCGTGACGCCCTGTCTGGATCACACCTCTGTTGACTGGAACGCCCGCGTCCGCAAAATGCTGTGACTCGATATCCTGCCCGATTGCCACGATCACCGTCGTGCATGGAATCAGAATATCCGCCTCACCGGTATCCCGCACACTCGCACGTCCGTTCTTGATGGTGCTGATCATCTGCGGTCTCACCCACAGCCCCCTCGTGCTGTAGTCGTTGTCTGTCTCAATCCGCACAGGCGCTCTGAGTGTCGCCACTTCCACGCCCTCTGCAATCGCTCCCTCAATCTCATCGTGAAGCGCCGTCATGTCGGCAACGCGCCTGCGGTACACGATGGTCACTTTCTTTGAGCCGAGCCGCACTGCCGTGCGCACAGCGTCCATCGACACATTTCCGCCGCCGACCACGCAGACTTCCTGTCCTTTGAGATCGATCGCATTTCCTTTTCCCACATCGCGCAAAAACTGTACTGCCGAGATCACGCCGTCCGCATCCTCACCCTCGACGCCGAGCTTTTTGTCTGTACTGGCACCAATTGTAATGAGCACCGCATCGTACTGCTCGCGCAGCTCATTGATCGTGATGTCAATGCCGATCCGGAGACCATGCTTCACCTGCACGCCCGTCTCCAATATCGCGTTGATATCGTCATCGAGCCTGTCCTTTGGCAGTCTGTAATTTGGTATGCCATAGCGGAGCATCCCGCCCAGCTCCGGAAGCATCTCGTACACGACAACCTGATGCCCCATCAGCTGCAGATAGTACGCAGTGCTCAATCCGCCTGGTCCTCCACCTACGATAGCCACCTTTTTTCCGGTGGACGGCTGGCATCTGGGCGGTTCAACTTTTCCGGCAAAGTCTGCTGCCATGCGTTTCAGACCTCTGATATTGATGGCATCGTCAATCATGTTTCTGCGGCATCTCGCCTCACAGGGGTGCTCACAGATAAATCCGCAGGTGGTCGGGAAGGGATTGTCCTTTCTGATCAGCCGGATCGCATCCTTGTATCTGCCCTCATGAACAAGCGCTATGTAACCGGGGATATCCACCCCTGCGGGGCACAGGGACACGCAGGGAACCGGCTGCTGGTAATTGCAGTTGCAGCGTCCAAGCTCGATATGCGCAACATATTCATCATGAAAACCAATGAGTCCCTTGTATACCATATTTGCCGCCTCATAGCCGATGGCGCAGTCGGCGGACTCCATGATACTGAGCGCTGTCTCCTTCATCTCATCCAAGGTCTCCAGCGTCGCCCTTCCGTTCAAAACATCCGATATCATTTTCTTAAGCTGCCGTAATCCGACGCGGCAGGGTACGCATTTTCCACATGTCTGTGCATGGCACAGCTCCAGAAATGCCTTTGACATGTCTATGGGGCAGAGTCCTAACGGACTCGCCTCAATCCTTCTCTCCAAATCCTTATAAAGCTGCTCCACGACGACCTGCGCCCTATCTGGTATGGGAATTTCAAGTCTGCTCATTGATTACCTCCTCGTTTTGTTACCAGGGAACTGTTCAGAAAATCCTGTGCACGATATATAAAGTTCCTAACAGTCCCTTACACGCTATCACTGTACACCGTTCACACAGAACTTACCGCTATGTAAGAAACTGTGTAAGCTCTTACATGCTATTGTACACTGACTTTTGCGATTTGACAACCATTGATATTATTTAGACAAAGACGCTGGGGCACATCGATTCATTTCTGTATAAATGTTATGTGGCCAACTGCCTTATCCGCAGAAAGCAAAATCCTCAGAAATCCATAGCCGCACATAAAGCGAGCAGGGGTTCTTATTTCCCCTGCTCCTGCAATTCATAAATCCATATTCTCATAAATTCCTGTATATCAACACATCCCATAAGAAATTAATATACCTTAGCTTTAACAAGCTACAAATCAAATATCTCTGACAGCATAATCTCCACATGCGGAAAACAGCGCAAATTTATTCTGGTGTCCGCGTTGTAGGTTTCCTCCTCCTTGTCATCGTCATACATGTAGTACTTCTCCAGCACGTAAACACCATTTTTCAGATAATAAATCTCAAGGCTGTCCCCATACGGGTCCACAAGCCAGTACTCCTCCACACCACATTTCTGATAGATTTCCTTCTTTGTTGTCTTATCCCTGTACCCTGTCGACGGACTCAATGTCTCCACTACAAACCGCGGTGTGCCGTGATAGTGCTTATCATTCTTTCCCCAGTCGCAGACGATGGCAATATCCGGTATGATGTAATCATTCCTGTCCTCCTGATAGCGGAAATAAAAGTACAGCTGTTCCGCAAAAATCTCACATCTGCTGTCCTTAAAGCTGTTCTTGAGCTTGTTGAAAATATTGCCATCAATCAATGCATGCTTCCGGCCTGGAGATGGCGACATATCGTATACCACCCCGTAGATCACTTCCTGTTTCCTCGGATCACGCAATTCCATATTGTTTCCTCCTATGTCTACGCTGCTATGCCCTCAAAAATGCCGTGTAGCCGCGCACAGCCTCGTACACATCCGCCTTGCTGACAACCTCATACGGCGCGTGCATGTTCATCACGGACACGCCGCTGTCAATCACGTTCATCCCGTACTCTGCCATGATATGTGCTATGGTTCCGCCGCCGCCCACATCGACTCTCCCCAGCTCTGAGAACTGATACATCACATCCGCATCGTCCATGATCTTCCTGATCTGTGCCACATACTCCGCATTGGCGTCACTCGCGCCTCTCTTTCCCCGCGAGCCGGTATACTTGTTGAACGCAAGCCCCTTCGCCAGAAACGCGGAATTATTTTTCTCAAAAACGCTGGCGTACAGCGGATCGTAGCCTGCGCTGACATCGGAGGAAAGCATTCTGGAGTTTGCCAGCGCGCGGCGCACAAGAATCTGGGAATCCCTCTCTGTCGCTGCGACAAGCTCTGCCACCACATTCTCAAAAAAGTGCGACGCCATCCCGGTAGCTCCCACATTTCCGATTTCTTCCTTGTCGACAAGCAGACAGCAAAGTGCCCTATCCGTGATATCATCTGCCATATCCAACAGTGCAAAGACCGACGTAAAAGCACAAACCCTGTCATCATGTCCATACCCAAGAATCATACTCCTGTCAAAGCCCAGATCTCTCGCCTTTCCTGCGGGAACAATCTCCAGCTCGGCAGAGAGCAGATCTTCCTCCTCAATACCGTACATATCTGCAAGAATCCTGAGAACATTCTCCTTAATTGCTTCTTTTTCCTCTTTCTCCAGTGCTTCACTCTGTTCAATCGGACAGTTCCCGATCAGAAGATCGAGATTCTCGCCGGCGACGACCTCTGTGGCTTTCTTCGTCATCTGCTCTCCTGCCAGATGCACCAGCAGATCCGTGATGACAAATACGGGATCATCATCGCTCTCACCGATACAGACCCTGACAACAGTGCCGTCCTTCTTTGCAATCACACCATGGATTGCCATGGGAATTGTGGTCCACTGGTATTTTTTGATACCGCCGTAATAGTGTGTGTCAAAATATGCAAACCCGTCCTTCTCGTACAACGGATTCTGCTTGATGTCTATTCTCGGCGAATCAATATGCGCTCCGAGAATGTTCATGCCATCGGACAGAGGTTTCTTTCCGAGCTGAAAGAACACAGCGCTCTTATCCATCTGCACTGCATAGAGTTTGTCGCCCGCCTTGACAGACTCACCTTTTTTTATCACACTGTACAGTTCCCTGTAGCCTCTTTCCTCCGCCATCTCCACGGCGAGCGCCACACACTCGCGCTCCGTCTTTCCCTGATCAAGACATTTTTTGTATCGCCCGCAGACTTCCTCTGCCTTCTTCCTGTCCTCTTTCGTATAACTGACCCAGAGATTGTCTTTTTTCATACCCGCCTGATTACATCCTTTCTTACTAATATTAAAACATATGTATTTATCACAGGGTGAACTTGTGCGCCTGCTCCATCAGCTCCTCTGCAACCGCCGACAGATTCTGCGCCATACCTGTGATATCCGTGATAACGCTGTCCTGCGTCTCCACGGCCGCCAGCGCCTCCTCGCTTCCAGCTGCATTCTCCTGCGATGCTGCCGATATTCCCTCGATCATTTCCACGATGACCTCTTTGCTGTCCGTCATGTTGCTGCCGGACTCATAGAGCATAGTAACGCTTGACTGGACACTCTCAAGACACTGCTCGATCTGGATAAAGTTCTCCCTGGTGTCCCCTACACTGTGCTCCTGCTCCTCGAAAATCTTCTCCATACGCTCCATATTCTGCGTCGCATCGGCGGTCTTTTCCAAAAGCTCCTGAATAATCGCTCCGATCTCATTGGTCAGGCTGTTGGTCTCCTCCGCAAGCCCTCTGATCTCCTCTGCAACAACTGCAAAACCCCTTCCTGCTTCCCCGGCCCTCGCTGCCTCGATCGCAGCATTGAGTGACAACAGATTGGTCTGGTCTGCAATATCGTTAATCTTCTGGCTTGTAGCCTCAATCTTTTGCGCCTGCTCGTTGTTCTGCTGCATTGCCCCCCGCACGATGGCAATGCTCTCGCGGCTTTTCGCCGTCTTTTCAATCAAATCTTTTATCGCAGCAAGACCGTTGTTCTTGACTCTGTCCATCTCCTCCGCATTGCTTCTTAGATTCTCCGTATCATTGAGATTGTGCACAATCAACTCGTCAAGCTTTGCAACCTCATTCGCGCTGGTCGTCGTATCGCCCGCCTGCGACATCGCCGCATTGCTCAGATCGTTCATTGTCGTGCTGATCTCATCCGAAGAGCGCTTCAACTGCATCGTCTGGTCTGCAAGCGTGCCCGCACTGTCGGAGAGCGCAGTTGAGGACTGCTCAATCTGCCTGACAATGCTGCGCAGATTGTCAAACATCAGAACGGTATTTCTGCTGATGCTTCCAATCTCATCCTTCCTTGTTGTCATGGCGCGCACCTTCGCCATTCCTCCCTCGGTCAGGTCATAGTGCGCGATCCGGCGAATCTCCGTCACGGTCTTCTTGAGCGGCATCACAAGGAGAACTTCCATGAGCAGCGCCAATAAAATAAGCGCAATGATTCCCACTGTCAGGCTCACAATCGTTGTCGTCCTGACTGTACCTACAATCTGCGACCGCGCCTCCGCCATAGTAACTCCGGCAACTCTCACGACTTCTTTCTCCATCATTTTGCAGGCTATAAAGTTGTTGATCGAAAAAGCAGCCGTGAGAATAGCAAACATGAAAATGTTAATGGTAACGATGACAGAAACCTTTCTGTGTGATTTGCTTTCCATAAATATCTATCCCCTCACTTGTATCTTTTATACTACAAGTATAGAGTATTTCAGCTACAATTTCAAGTCTCTTTCGATGGCAGCTGCACAAGAATGATCGCGGCAAAAGCCAGTGCACAGCCTGCCAGCTCCCGCGCAGTAAGCGTCTGATGCAGCAGCAGCCATCCCGCCAGAACAGAAATGACGGATTCCAGACTCAGAATCAACGAAGCCGCAGTGGGATTCATACCTTTTTGTCCGATGATCTGGAAGGTGTAACCCACACCGCTCGAGAGTGCACCTGCATACACGACCGGAAGCCACGCTGCAAGCAGGTTCGAAACACTCGGCTTTTCCAATAAAAACATCATGATTATCCCCAGCACTACATTTACCGCAAACTGCACACAGGAGAGCTTCACGCCGTCCACCAACGGCGAAAAGTGGTCTACAACCAGTATGTGCAGGGCAAACACCGCTGCACAGCCAAGTATGTAGACATCCCCCTTCTGCAGATGGAAATCTCCTTCTGTCATGCATAACAGATAGAGCCCTGCCAACGCGATGATCACCGCGGCCCACACTTTCACTCCCGTTTTCTTTTTGATAAAAATACCAAATACCGGTACGAGCACTAAGTACATCGCCGTGATAAATCCGGCTTTTCCCACTGTCGTGTACTTTATACCAGACTGCTGCAGCGCGCTCGCAGCAAAAAGACATACGCCACAGCATATGCCACCGGTCAACAATGATTTGCGATCACCTTTTTGCTGTTCTGGTCCGCCTCCTTTCCGGCTGCTTTTATCCCTGATTGCCATCCAGGGCAGCAGAACCAGCAGTGCTATCACATTCCTCGCCGCGAGAAAGGTGAACGGACCCACATAGTCCATCCCCACACTCTGCGCGACAAACGCTACTCCCCATATTGTGGCAGTCACGAATAGGAGCATGGACTGCCTTAGTGTGTATTTGTTCATAATATCCTGCCTGTCATACTATACTGCGAACTTCTGCTGCCAGTATTCTTCCACCATCTATCGCCTCTGGCAGTGCTCGCAGAAGTAAATCGTTCCTCCCATATAATTTGTCTTGTGAATCTCGTACCCGCACCGGATACAGGGTTCGCTCAACGAATTTTTGCTCAGCTGCGTGACATAATTTCCCTTTTGTCCGAAGAGGTCTCTCTCGGTATCCCGTCCGCCCTTTTCTGCCATCTCTTTGATGATTTTATTGGCAGAATCATACAGGACATGAAAATCCTCCTCCGACGCCTCCTGCATCGGGAACCGCGGGTCGATGCCTGCGTCCCATAAAATATCCTGCAGCACACCGTTTCCCAGTCCTGGTATGCGCTGCTGCGTCGCAAGAAATGCCTTTGCCGACAACTTTTTGCCTGCCTTTGTATAAAGGGACTTGAAATAGTCGAATGTAAATCCATCTGTGAGCGGATTGGGCTTTGTGCTCGATGAGATGTAATAACCGTCTGTACATGCTCCCTTAGGGAATATGGTAATCCCTCCATACATCTGAATCGACACAAAGATTCCTGTCTCGTCGTCAAAATGTATCGCGAACTGATGCCGTTTCGGGAACTTCTTCCTGTCATCATAATATTTCGGATACGCGCCGTCATTCAATACTATCATGCAGTCCTCTGTGTCAATCTGCACCATTCCTCCCTGAAAGACCGCTCCGGTTATGGTCTGCCCCTCAAGATACTCTTCATACTTGTCCCTCTCGCCGCTGAAAAATGCAAATTTGTGCGGTGTCTGCAGCACTTCAATGTAACTGATGATTTTCCCGGTCAGATGTTCTTTGATTTGGTTTGCTATCGTATAGCTTTCCGGCAATTCCAGCATAATATTTTATCCTCCATGTCTGTCGTCTTCAAACGTATAACCCTGATCTGCTTCAGAGCTCTCCCTCATAATTTCCCGTGATCTCTATCGTGTTGCCGTCGGGGTCTTTCAGACAGAAATAGTAGTAGGGATTCCCCGCGTTAATGTAGCGGATTTTGGTCAGGTCCGCTGCGATATTCAGGGTTCTGATCCGCTCATACTCTGCTCTCAGATCCTCTACGCTGAGATTGATAACCACTTTTCCGCAGTCAGGTGCCTCAATAATCGGCTCATAATCATCGTAGAGGGCGCAGTACTCCCCTTTCGTAACCACCTCGTCAGGATGCTCCCTGTCAAATCTTCCATTCATGATGGAAAGTGTCAGTCCGTTTATATCAAACACTGCAAAACGGGTCTTGTTCTGGCTGCAGACATCGCTCTCAAACAATGCCCTGTAAAATGAAATACTCCTGTCAAAATCCTTTGCGATCAGATAAATGCTTCCGTATGTATACATGCTCGTTTCCTCCTGAAATTTTACAGATTAACAACATGATATCATACAGAATATGACATCTGTATGTCATATTCTAATTTTTTTGCATCATCAGTTATTCCATTCTATTTCCTTACCCTGTTTATGACACGCAGTCTTCTCCACACTTCGCGGATCTAATACCGCTTCGCCATATTCTGAATGCGCTTCCTGATCTCCTGTCTGATCCCGTCTGGCGCGATTACTTCCGCCGATGGTCCGAAACCCAGAATCACACCATACACCCAGTCGTCCACGCTGGCATGCATGTGCACCATAAAATTTCCGTCCGGCAGGATTTCAATCTCATCCTCCTCAAACCGGTCGTAAATCCTGTAAGCTTCTTTCTTGTCAATCCATATGTCAATCAAGGTAAAGAAGTTGTCCGGGCTTTTCTCCTCGCAAATACACTCCTCCCGCGGAACAAATACTTCGTCCAGCACATCAAGCCTTTTCATGCGGAAAAGCTTAAAAGTCCGCCATTCATTCCGCTCGCGGCAAAAGGCTTTGAGATACCATGTGTATTCCTTAAAAAGCAGCTTCACCGGCTCAACGGTACGCCGGCTCATCTGGCCGTTCCGCCCATAATAGTCAAACCGGACCAGTCTCCGCATCAATATCGCATTCTTAATATTTTCGTAAAGCTGCTTTCTGTTTCCGCTCCAATCTGACAAGTCGATCGCAAGCCAGTCAACCGGGTCTGTCTTGAAAAACGCTCCAAGCTTTTGCAGAATGTTTTCCTCTCCCTCCGCCCTGGTCTCCCGAAGCGATATCAGCCCTGATAAGATCTCCTGCTGTTCCTGCCGGGTAAGCAGCATCTTATTCAGCACAAACTGCTCTGTCAGGCAGATGCCGCCGTTTTTGCCTTTTTTCGCATAAATTGGTATGCCCGCGGCGCTCAGCGTGTCCATATCGCGGTAGATCGTTCTGACAGAGACCTCAAAGCGCTCTGCCAGCTCCGCAGCCGTCACCGTTCCCTGCTTCATTAATATGTATACCATTCCTAATAGACGATTAATCATAAACTCCTGTCCTGTTTTCCACACATATATTATTTCCGCTCAAACAGTGCACTGACCTCCATCTTGTCCACGATTCCCTGTGCACTCACGCCCGGGTGCGTCACATAGATGCGGCAGACCTGCTCCACAAATTCGCTGTCGACACCTGTCTTTTTTGCGATCTGCTCCACCTTGCGCCCTGCACGCATCTCCCGGACAATCGTCTCCACAGTAGTTCTCAGATTGCCCTCATTGACGCCCTGAAATGGTCTGTTGTCTTTGTCTTCCCCGCTCTGTGTAAGATCAATTTTCTGAATCTGCCAGCCGCCGGTTTTTTCTTCTATTTCCAGAACCGCCATTGTCACAGGCTGCCGGAAGCGCCGCGGTCCGCAGCTGCCCGGATTGAGGAAATGTACGCCGTCCACTGTTTTCTCCTCGTACCTGTGCGAGTGACCATAGACAAACAGATCGATTCCGCTCAAGTCTGCCCTGCGGTGTTTTCTGTTGTGCACCATATCAATCCGCACCCCAAACAGTGTGACGGTACACTCATTATCCAGATACGCAGCCCATTCCTTATCGTTATTGCCGCGCACCGCATATACCGGCGCAATCTCTCTGAGCTCGTCCAGAATTTCCTGACTATTGATATCCCCGCCGTGAAGAATCACCTCACATGTTCTCAACACTTCTTTAATCTCAGGACGAAGCAGCCCATGTGTGTCCGACAGGATTGCAACTCTGTGTGTACTCTGCGTTCCCTCTTCAGGCATCAAGCTCATACTCCGCCCCATCATATCCCAGGTATCTGACTGTCTCCATGTCAATCGCATCGACGTTTTCCGCCACATCGACGACTGGTATGCACTTGCCCTTTCTGATAAACAGCGGCACCTCATTCAGCGCCACATCGACATAGTGTGTCCCCTGACGCAGGATTTCCTCATAAATGCTTCCGTCCGGCATAAACTTGACAAACTTCATCTCCTCCGGCAAATACACCGTTCTGCCGCTCACATTCTGCGTGTAGACAGGCGCAATCATAATCTCGCTGCCGAGCATGAGCTGGTCTTCCGTCTCCACTGCCCTCCTGTCATCGGGATAGTCAAACCCAAGCGGTCTAAAATACATCTCATCCTTTTCGACAGCCTTCAAATACTCGCTGTACAGATAAGGTATCAACCGATAGCGCACACCGATCACATGGCGGAAATCCTCAATGTGCTCAAACTGGTAACACTCCTGCTCCCGCGTGCCGAGCGCAGTGTGATTTCGCATCAACGGTGTGAACACGCCAAGCGCCAGCCAGCGCAGCACCAGATCCCTTGTCGTGTCCGATCCGAAACCGCCCAGATCTGCGCCCGTATACAGGAAACCGCACATATTCAGCGAGGGCATCATCTTGAGATTCAACAGAATGTGAGACCACCACGACTGATTGTCCCCCGTCCATATTCCTCCATAGCGGTGCATTCCGATATAGGAAGAACGCGAAAACAGCAGCATTTTCTTGTCCGGCGCAATCTTTCGCAGCGCCTCGCCCGCCGCCCTTGTCATATTGAAACCATAGAGATTATGCACAAGGTCATGGCGGACCATCTTTCCGTCGACATTGTGATAAAACCGCTTGTAATCCTCCGGGCTGTTTTGAAGCTGGTCAATACAGCTCCTGACATCCCACGGAACCGCTATGGCACTGTCCGCGCGGTCAAGCTCCTTTGCATGCTCCGCAATCGCCTGATTAACTGCATCGATCCCCTCCTCAGAGTAGAAGATCGCCGGCTCATTCATATCATTCCAGAATCCGTCGATTCCAGCGCTTGTCAGGATCTCATATTTTCCGCCAAACCATTCCCGCACTTCGGGATTGAGCATATCCGGAAAATGTGTCCACCCCGGCCAAACTGCCGCAACAAAATTTGAGCCATCCTCACGCTTGCAGAAATACCCTTTCTCCACGCCTTCCTCGTATACGTCATATCCATCCTCAATCTTTACCCCCGCATCGATGATCGGGATCAGGTGTATCCTGTTCTCTTTCATCTTCTGCACAAACTGCGGGAAGTCCGGAAACCGCTCAGGGTTTACGGTGAAATCCTTGTAGTCCTGCATATAATCAATATCCAGATAGACCATGTCAATGGGAATCTGATTGTCTCTGTAGCGGCTCACCACTGTCTCAATGTCATCAGCCGTCTTGTATCCCCAGCGGCTCTGCCCGTAGCCAAATGCATATTTCGGCGCGATATAGCTTTTTCCGATAATCCTGCGAAACTGCTTTGTCACATCATACGCACTCTCCCCCGTGATCACATACAGATACAGGTCCGCCCGCTCACAGCTGACTGTCAGCAGATCCTGCCTCGTGTAGCCGATATCAAAGCAGATATTCGCGGGATAATCAAAAAACAGTCCCACATGTTTTGTTCCTGAGACAATGATAAAGTTGTGTGCACCGTACAGAGAGACTTTTTGCTCTGTATGGTTGGGATCATCTGTACAGTTGCTGACATATTTGTATCCCCTCTTATTGATGCCGCGGTTTGCCTCACCCAGTCCATAAATGACATCTGTGTCATTTATATGGCAGCTGCAGCAAAATCCGTTTTCCAGCGAAATATTCATCGGAATGTCTTCGCACACTTCCTGCCCTGCGTACTCTGCCGCCTCAATACCTGCCGTGACTGCTTCCGTCTCAAACGGACTGCCAAATACATACTTCTTTACCATCTTGAAATCCTCCTATCTATTCCTCCAAATAGTATAGTAAAAGAATACTATCACCAACACATTGATGTCAAGCGCTTCTTAAATTGTTCATAACAGTCTCCTTTTCACAGGTCAGGAATGCGCTGAACTGCGCATTCCGTGAGAACATGATTCAGGAGTGAAAATTTTGCGCGGCAAAATGGGCGATTTTTGTCGAATACTTGTGAAAATTGGAAAAATATGGTAAATTGTTATAAGACTAAATGAGGTGGTGATTACAACGAAGCGAAAATATGCCAGTCAGAATGTATATGATGCACTACAAAACAGATTTCACTATATTTTCAACGAATTTGACAACATCTTTGTCTCCTTCTCAGGAGGGAAGGACAGCGGCTTGCTGTTAAATTTAATCCTGGATTTTCAGAAAAAATACTATCCAAAGAAAAAAATCGGTGTGTTCCATCAGGATTTTGAGGCACAGTATACGCTCACGACGGAGTACGTCGAGCGCACCTTTGCCAGAATCGAAAACGATGTCGAGCCTTACTGGGTCTGCCTTCCCATGGCGACCAGGACAGCGCTGAGCAACTATGAGATGTTCTGGTATCCATGGGATGACACCAAAGAAGAGCTGTGGATACGTCCGATGCCAGACCATCCCTACGTCATCAATATGAAAAACAACCCGATGACAACCTACCGCTACCAGATGCATCAGGAGGAGCTTGCAAAACAATTTGGCCGGTGGTATCGCATTTCCCACGGAAATAAAAAGACCATCTGTCTGCTCGGCATCCGCGCCGAGGAGTCCATGCAGCGCTACAGCGGCATCTTAAACCGGAAATACGGCTATGACAACACCTGCTGGATCAGCAAGCAGTTCAAAGATGTCTGGTGTGCCTCCCCGATGTATGACTGGTCCATCTACGATGTATGGCATGCCAACTATGTGTTTGCATATGACTACAACCATCTGTATGACCTTTACTATATGTCCGGCCTGAAGCTGGATCAGATGCGCGTCGCCTCGCCTTTTGGCGATTATGCCAAGGAGAGCCTGAACCTCTACCGCGTGATCGACCCTGAAATCTGGGCGCGGCTCGTCGGACGCGTCAAGGGCGCCAATTTCGGCGCTATTTATGGAAAGACCAAGGCTCTCGGCTACCGGAATCTGACGCTGCCAGAAGGACACACATGGGAATCCTACACCAAATTTTTGTTGGACACGCTGCCGGTACGGCTCCGCAACAATTACATCAAGAAATTTCAGACCTCCATCGACTTCTGGCACAATGTCGGCGGCGGTCTCGAGGAAAAGACGATCGAAGAGTTGGTCGAACACGGCTATCATGTCCGCCGAAACGGTGTATCCAACTATACCCTTATGAAAAACGCGCGCGTCGTCTTTGATGGCAAGATTCCGGATCACACAGACGACATCAAATCCTCGAAGGATATTCCAAGCTGGAAGCGCATGTGCTACTGTATCCTGAAAAACGACCACATCTGCCGCTTCATGGGCTTTGGCCTGACCAAACAGCAGAAGGACAACATCAACCAGTTAAAACAAAAATACCAGAATGTAGGTGAGTAATTATGACATATCAAAGTCCTGTATATCAGGTAATCTCAGTCCCTGTTGAGAAGATCAAACCAAATACATACAACCCGAATTCCGTAGCGCCGCCTGAGCTCAAGCTTCTCTATGACAGCATCAAGGAGGACGGTTACACGATGCCGATTGTCTGCTACCACGATGAGCCCGATGACAACTACATTATTGTGGACGGTTTTCACCGTTACCGCATCATGCTGGATTACCCGGATATCTATGAGCGGGAGAACGGCATGCTGCCCGTCTCTGTCATCAACAAACCTCTTGATCACCGCATGGCAAGCACAATTCGCCACAATCGCGCAAGAGGTTCCCACAGTGTGGATCTGATGAGCAATATCATCAAAGAACTGCACGAACTGGGGCGTTCCGATGCGTGGATTTCCAAGCACCTTGGCATGGAACGCGATGAGATCCTGCGCCTGAAACAGATTACCGGACTCGCAGCACTGTTTCGGGATATTCCATTTGGAAATGCGTGGACTCCGGTCGACGACAAGGAGAACACTGCCGAACCCTTTCCAGAAGATGGAGACACTGAATAAAAGCACAAAAAAATGCCCTCTGACAGGCATTTTTTTGTACTATAATATATTATATTTTGAATTTATTCACTTCCTCGAGCAAGAGCTTAACTTTGCCTTCCAAATCCTCCACAATATGGGTGGATTCGTCCACCTCCTTGGAAAGCTCTGCCGACATCGCCGCGGTCTCCTCCGCGACAGATGCATTATCCTGCGCCAGTTCATTTAGGACAGAGATTGAACTTGTAACATTTTCCCGCTGGCTGTCAATTTCCTGCGTCATCGAGTCGATTGAATTCACAGATGCAACACAGTCTGCCAGCGCCTGATGAAGTCTTTCCATGATATGCTGTGTCTCTGTCAGGGAATTAACCTGTATCTCAACCGACTCATTGATCTCCTTCATCACTGAGACAGATTTCTCCGCATTGTTTTGCAGTTCTACAACGGTCCTGCCAATCTCCTCCACAGAATTCGTGGACTGGCTCGCCAGTTTTGCAATCTCGTCCGCGACGACAGAAAAGCCTCTCCCAGCCTCTCCGGCACGCGCTGCCTCAATACTCGCATTCAGTGCCAGCAGGCTTGTCTGGTCAGAAATCTCATTGATCAGATTCGCCGCCACATGGATCTGTTCTACCGATTTGTTGGTGTTTGCAGTCTGCTCTGCCATCGCTATAATACTGTCGCGCGTCTTACTGCTTACCTCGATCAGCTGCTTTAGTGTTTCCATTGACTGCTCACTGATGCTGTTCATCTCCACAGAGTTCTGATTTAAGCCCGCAACCTCTGTGCCAGTCTGGTTAATCTGGTCTGCCATCATCACGACATTTCCGCTCGCCTCATCCGTGGAAGATGCCTGCTTTGTGACATTCTCCGCGATGGAGTCCACCGCCAGCGAGACCTGTGAGATGGATTCTTTCATATTGTTAAAGGATTTGTCAAAATTTCCCAGCACACTGCCCACACTGTTGGACACATCCGTAATACCCTGCAGGAGACCGCGCATATTTTCCTGCGCCATGCGCAGTGCATCCGCTGTCTGACCAATCTCATTTCTCGTCTTTACAGCCACATCTGTAGTCAGGTTCCCCTCGGATATCTTCTGTGCAAAACCCTGAATCTTCTTTAATGGTGCCACAATCTGCTTGCCTACCAGAAACGCCACCGCCAGTGAGATCACAACCGCAGTGATAAACACAACATTGGATCGAATCAGAACACCATTGTATTCCCTGTCCAGCTCCTCCCTGACAACTGCCTTCGCCGCGTTCATATCATCGACATAATTGCCCGTGCAGACACACCATCCCCATGGCTCAAACAGCTGGGAATACGCAATCTTTGGCGCAACTGTAACGCCGTCCGACTTTGTAAAATAAAATTCATTATAGCCGCCCTTGTCCGCGCTCTTGCAGACATTGACCACGGACTGTGTGATCATAACGCCGTTCTGATCCTGGAGCTCCTTTCGGTTGTCGCCCTCCTGATCTGTCAGAACCGCATGCACTACCAATGTACAGTCCAGTCCGTCAATCCAGAAATATCCGCTCTGATCATCCCTGTAGCGCATGGCGCGCACAAACTCCTTTGCGTGCTCCATCGCTTCCTCCTCAGTCTTCTCCCCTGCCAGATATTCGTCGTATTCGCTCTGTATCACGGCGATCGCGCTCTGCACCTGCGACTTTATTTCCGTCTTGTACCCCTCGTCCACCGCTTCCTCATACGTCTCATACGAAGAAATGGACATTGACTGGATCGAAAATATGGAATTGCCCCCGATTCCCAACGCTGTGACTGCCGCCACCGCGCCGCACAACAGCATAATCGAACTAATTAAACTTTTTTTCTTTTTACCCAAATTGCCTGTTTCACTCATTATACATATTCCTCCTGTACCGTAACCGTTCTGCCTTCTTCGCAACGAAGGAACCATAAGGAGCTGGCAATCCCAGTTGTCATCTTACTTCTTTATAGTTGCTAAGCAGTGTTATCTGTATCTATTTTATTACGATTACCGCAATAAAGCAACTAATATGTCGAATTTAGCTGCTTTTTTTTCGAAAAATATGTGCAAATCGGACAAAACCGGGCAGAAAGCGGCATACTACCTCTGCACGCGGCTGTGCATCAAAAAATCAGGCATATCATATATGCTGTTTCACAAAATTTTTCATCGCTTCGTAACTCTCCTTGCTGAGGATATGCTCAATCTTGCAGGCATCCTCGATCGCAATTTGCTCCGGTACACCCAGCCTGATAAACCACTCCGATATGAACTGATGACGCTCATAGATCAGCTCCGCAATACTTTTTCCAGAATCCGTAAGATAGATAAATCCTGCATCTGTGACTGTAATGTGATTTTTTTCGCGCAGATTCTTCATCGCGATGCTGACACTTGACTTCTTGAAGCCAAGCTCATTTGCAATATCCACAGAGCGGACAACGGGAAGCTTCCTGCTTAGGATTAGTATTGTTTCCAGATAATTTTCAGCAGATTCGTTTTCTATCATTTCTCTCTCCTATTTTCAAACAGTGATCCTCAGAACCTGTTCCCTTATAACTGCACCCGCAAAATATGCAGGCATACCTTTCTCGTTAACGCTCATTATAGCACGATTCTCAATCAATTTCAACAAATGCTGCCAGTCTGTTCACGTCAGTGTCTCCCTGCAGTAATCCAGAATCTCCCCGAGCGCCTTCTTGTCCGCTGTATAGTAGACGCGCTTATCCTCGCGCCTGACCTCGACAAGCCCTGCCAAAAGGAGGGCATTCATGTGATGCGAGACGGTTGCGGTCGTCAGGTCCAGATGTTTTGCAAGCTCACTTCCATAAGCCTCCCTGTCCCGGATATAGGAGAGAATCTCAAATTTGCTCTTGTCCGCCAAAAGCTTTAAGACCTGTGTGACGCGGTTCTCAAAGCCCTCCTTTTGCTGCGGCGTGTCTGAACCGATGTCAAACCCTTCCCCAAACAGAACGCCTATCCGATAGTAATCCAGCCCCTTATACGTAACCCCGTCATCGTCGATATCGGCGTTTAACCGAATCACATTCGGACGGATGATGGATGTCTGCAGACAGAATCCAAGCGGGCTACCTCCCACATCAATCCTGAGCATCTCTTTCATATAGGCAGTCATATCCCCCTTTTCCAGCTGTGCGGTCCAGTACTGGTAAAACATTTGTGTCAGAACATCCAAATCCCTTTGAAATCCCCGCAGAACCGTCTCCGCCTTTTCCAATAATTCCATGACCTTTTCAAAATGCCCGACCCTGTCAAAAAACAGCTTTTGGATTTTCCATTTCTCCTCATCCTTCATCTCCATTTTCATCAGATAAGATATGACAGCGTACGGATCGCTCATCCTGATGAGTTCGGAGTCATCCCGTGTGATTGTTGTCATGTAGTTCTGCAGGCAGTTCCCAAACCGCTCACAGTACTCTGACTCGGAAAGTCCGCACAGATACTCCTTGTATGTCTTGATATCCTGAAAACCTTTTATTTCAAAATTATCCCACAACAGCACTAATCTGCCGGGGTGGCTTATCGCCTCATCCTTCTGTTCGGGAAAGTAATATTGAATCGTCTCCCCATCCCTCTGAAACACCCGTTCTGCCTCCTGCTCGATTTGTTCCAGAATTTCAAATTTCCGAAAAATCTCATGATCCGGACTCTCAAATCTTTTTCCGATGCGCTCCTTCAGATCTTTATATTTTTTTCCAGCACCCAGATGCTGCAGCAGAGAAAAGCTTTCCGTCAGATAATCCACCTCACGGCTGATTTCTCTCTCCATCGAACCACCCCTTGCGTTTTGCAAATATCCTCATTCCAGTCTGACCTTAATCAAACTTAACATCAGGAATATTATAACACAAATCGCACCGCTGCATATAAAAATCTGCGAAACAGAACAAAAAGCTGCGAGCGCGCTGACAGCCAGGGACGCTGCCGGTGTCGCCGCGCTCGCCCCGGCGTTGAAAATCGATCCGACACGCGCCAGATATTCCTGCTGTACCGTCTTCATGAACTGAACGCTCAGCGCAGATACGAGAATACTGCAGGACATGCCGATCACAAATGTGATTATGATTGTCAATGCATAGATTAGTACTATATTGGACTGCAGTCTGACACCGAGTGTGTAGCAGCACAGCCCCGCCCCTACAAGTGTCCCAGTGACCGAAAACTGCATCCTGACAGCACATTTACTACTAATAAACGGATACACAAAAGAGCCAATTCCCATTCCAGCCGTTATCGCAAGCGAAAAGGCGCTCAGAAGCGCACTTCCCTGTCCCATAACCTCCTGAATCAGCGGACTTTGCAGGGAATTGAGCGGTGTTATGGCGGCATTGATCAGGACAGACAGCAGACAGAAATTCCGAATCACAGGCTGATCCTTTAGATAATGCAGACCATCCTTCAACGTTTCTATATACTCCTTTGCACGCAGGCTTCCTTTCCGCAGATTTGTTTCCCGCAGGCGCAAAAGACTCAATATCAATGCAGAGCCAAAGAAAGAAATACCATCAATGGCAATCGCTGTCCCGATGCCAAATGCGCTGATAATCACTCCTGCCACACCCAGCCCGAGCAGCTGTACGATCGTACTCAGTGTCGAGCTGAGTGAGGTTCCATACGCATAGTACTTTTCTTCCAGGATCAGCGGCATCACCGCAAGCGCTGCAGGAAGGCGGAACGCTTCCACCGTGGAATTAATCAGCGTAAATGTGAGCAAAATCCACGGATCGACACCTCCGACAAGGTACAGTATGGCAAGTCCTGACGTCGTGATTCCGCGGACAATATCTGTGATAACCATCAGCTTCTTCTTGTCCATCCCCTCCACAAGCGCTCCGGCAAACGGCTGCACGAGCACGGAGGGCAGCTGGTTTGCCGCAAAGACCAGCGCCGACCACGCCGCATTTCCTGTAATCGCATACACGAGCCATGTGAATGCAATCGCGTCGATTGAATCCCCAAAGCGGTTGATCAGCCCTGCCAGTATGATTTTTAAGTACTCTGTCTGTTTCAAAATGTCCCTGTATCCAACCTTCTCTGTTGTGTGTTCTCTGTCTTTCATTCGTTTTTTTACTCCTTTCCGTTTCAAAGCTGTACGATAATGTAACAGCTTTGCGTCCATACAGTGTGCGAAATACACTATATCAGACTAATATCTAAAATTATATCAGATATATATCTAATATAATTCATAACATATTGTCAGATTGTTGTCAATATAATACATTAGATATCAACCCAACATCAACATATCCCCGCTCTTACTTTGCCAAACAAAAAAAGATTTGATGTTCTGTCAGATTTCCGTGAACTGAAAAGTATTCTATATGAAGCGGCAAATAATGTGATACGATAAAGGTATTCCCTCCTTGGTCAGTCCACAGCAAACACAGGGAATATCGGGAAAAAGGGGGTACTATGAACACAGAACAAGACACAAAGGAATTGTTTGAGCGCTATTCCGACATGATTTACCGGATTGCGATATCCTACGGGAACTCTGTACATTCCGCGGAGGACATTGTCCAGGAAGTCTTTTTGCGGTATTTAAAGAAACAGCCGCTTTTTGAGAGCGGCGAGCACGAGAAAGCATGGTTTATCCGTGTGACAGTCAACTGCTGCAAGAGCCTGTTCTCCTCCGCATGGAACAGACGAACCTGCCCTCTGGAGGAAGCAGATCAATGCACGATACCATTCGAACCGGACGAGTATGACCTGTACGAGGTGCTGTCAGGTCTTCCGCCCAAGTACCGTATCATCCTGTATCTGCGCTACTACGAGGAATATCAGGTACAGGAAATCGCAGGTTTTCTTGGCATCACACCCAACCTTGCCTCCGCAAGACTGTCGCGCGCAAGAAAGCTCATGAAGAAACAATTGGCAATCGCAAACGAAAGGATCGGTTTTCAAGATGAAACAGGAACTATTTAGAAATGTTTATCAGCACATTCACCTCTCAGCACAGCAAAAAGACAGAATCTGGAAGCAAATCCAGACAACCTGCAATCCAGAACCCGTCAGAAAAAAAGTGTTTCTTCCGACACGCGCCGCAGTCTGCTTAGGTGTGGTCCTCATGTCAGGCATGACTGTATTGGCGGCAAATGAACTCTCACTGATGGACAGACTGTCAGAAGCAATAGCAGTCCTGACGCAGAACGGGAACGATATGACAGAAGACCAGAAAAACCTCTATGCACAGTATGGACAGGTACTGGATAGCGAAATCGAGTTGGAATATGGCACTCTGCGGCTGGACGCGGCACTGTATGATGAAAATCATCTGCTGATCCCCTTCCGCTATATTTTCCGCACTGATGTTGCGGATTATGAGGAACTTACAGCCGGAACAGATTTTGAGCAGAACAGCCTGCCAAAGCCATTCAACGCATACCACAGGGATACGGCTGCATTTCTGCGGGAATATCTCTTTTACACAGTACAGGATTCCACACAATTAAATAAAAAGCCGAATTGCTCACTGCTCATCACCAATCCCAAAATAGCGGAGGACGGTATCCTGTCCGGCGGTCTCTTACTGTATGACGACGAAAACCAGACCTTTGCACAGGGAAACGTGATTCAGCTAGTCAAAAAGACAGATGCAGACACCCCCAGCCAGACCGTGGAAACAACAGATGAGGGCGGGCGCTCTGAGCCCTATGCTTCATTTACACTGGAAAAAGCATTGACGCAGCATGAGTTGACGATTGATGCGGAAAACGCGGCTGCATTAAAAGATATGGGAATATCTGTCGACAGAATGTCCGTTTCCCCCCTATCACTGTGCTATTCTGGAAAAGGGACGCACACAAAAGCCCTGTCTGCCTCCATAACCGTCGTACGAAAAGACGGACGTGTCATCGAAAAATCCCCTAACGGCAGCGGGTACGCGCTGAGCGATGCCAACCGGGACAATACCAGCTTTTCCTTCTTTGCCAGAGTCCTTTTCGCGGAACCTGTATTGCCGGAGGATATCGCTGAAATTCATATCCAGGATAACCAGGGCACCGA
>CAMWTP010000073.1 GCA_947177165.1 uncultured Lachnospiraceae bacterium | reverse complement strand
AACGGCAAAATTTTTTACACTTCTTTTACTTCTTTATCTCACATGAGCAAAAGCATAGGGCTTGAAATGCATCAAGCCACGGTACGTGGCTTTGACATCCGCAAAGCGGTTTTTGCATGGCTTGATGTTTGTAACAGGAAGCCGAAGGCTTAAACTTTTTCCGCAAATTTCACTGGAACAATACGGGCGCTTGTGGTAAAATGAGGATATATTTGCTGCCAATAAAGCCGCGAATTTTTGTTTGATTAAAGACTGCTGGCGGCCTGGAGGATTATTATGGATAAAAAACTGTCTGTAAATGAAAAAGTATACGAAATACATCGATTGCTTGGAAAGGGAAAAGGCGGATATTCTTATCTGGCAAGCGACGGAACACAGCAATATGTCCTGAAACAAATCCACCATGAACCCTGTGATTACTATCAGTTTGGAAATAAGATTGAAGCGGAAATAAACGATTATCACCGTCTCAGGGAAATCGGAATCAAAATTCCTGCCATGCTTGATGTCGATCTCCAAAAGGAGCGCATTTTAAAAGAGTTTATTGACAGCGAGTATGTGAAGGAGCATCCATAGATGACCTTTCACAAATCATTGACGATTCGCAAAGTGTGCATCACTCCTGACATTCAAAATGTATTTATCAGTTCTAATTTTCGATTTAGAGTATTTTTGATAAACAGAAAGGAATGACTTGTTTTATGGAAACATATCAGGAATTCTTAGACAGAATCCACTCCTTTGAGAAAAAGGAAATCAGCTTCGGAAACAGTTATTTTAAGGGAAATCCATCACTTTCACAAAAAATTGGCAAAGAGAACAACTTTCGAAATTTTTACGGGGATACGGTCGTTTTTGCCTTAGATCATGCAGCCAAAGAAAAATTATCTGCGTATGCGGAACGATTAGCCCGGTCTGCCCCGGAATGCTTTTGTGAGCGACTCGTTCCTGATACATTTCATGTGACTTTGCATGATCTCAGCAATTCCCCAGTCCTGCGGGATGTGGCAGAAGAATTGTTTGAGAATGAACTCATGGTAATAGAACAACTGAAAGAAATACAAAAACAGGCAAAGACGAATATCCGGCTGAAAAGTACCTGTCTGTTCAATATGGTCGACACCAGCCTGGTTCTGGGACTATACCCTGCTGATGAGGACGCATACCGCAGACTGATGGAATTATATTCCATTTTTGACCGCGTAAAAAAACTTAACTATCCTTTCACACCCCATATTACGCTGGCCTATTACAATATCAATGGTTTTGATCCGCAGGCTGCCAGCGTTTTGGAAAATACAGTTCTGCAGCTGAATCATGACATCGAACTCGAATTCAATGTCCGTGATTTGTACTATCAAAAATTTAAAAGTATGAATGACTATATCGATATCATTCATCTGAACCCGTAAGACGCATTTCCACATCATCAGAGAACTGATCTACAGACCGGAGGAAGTCAATAGATCCAGAATTTCGTTTTCTGTATATATGAAAGGCGGCTCAATACATTTCGATCTGTCAATCAGTTCATCGACAGACGCCTCAAACGCGGCCTCTGTCACCGCGCAGTCTTCCCAAAAATAAACATACTCAAAATTTCCCTGTTCATCAAAATACTCAGAACACCACCCCGTTCCAATTTCCGAAAACACCCCCTTCTCAAGCATATAAACGTTACAGGGGTACAATCCCGCATTGCCATTGCCATTATACAGCAGCCCTCCATATTCAATATACTGCATTCCGCTTCTGCTGCGGTTCATGGTTCCGATCGTTCCATCATAAAAGGAGACGATCATTTCTCCGCTCGCCGAGCACCCCATATAAATAAAAAGTTCTGGAATCTCATCATCATCCACATAAATTAACGAATAGTCCCAGTCATCCGTCACTGATTCCGCAACATGCATCTTATTGATAAAATCAATATATGCTTCCTCCCATGTCTCAAAATGCTTTAGCCGCCTGCCTGTCCATTCTAACTTATTTTCCGCCAGTTTTGCGATCTGTTCCTGCCTGTATCGGACATACTGTTCCATACCGATATCTTCGCGGCCGTAAAAGGAATCTTCCTCGTCCATATATCCATTCTTATTGTGATCGTGCCAGCAAAATGTCCCTTCACTCTCCTGACTGCCATCCGCATTGATCTGAATAAATTCGATTTCCTCACTCCCATACTTGTGCCAATTGTTTAATATTCCGCAGAGCCTGTCCGTGACAATTGGCTCATATCCCCACCAGCCTTCAAAAAGAATCTGAGGTGTTTCATTCTGCAGCTTTACTGCATAATACGCCGACTTATCCCTGATATGCAGCTCCTCCTCGCCGTCGCCATCTATATCTCCAAAACAATATTCGATATCATTATCCCAAAACAAATCACTGATCCGGACCTGCTTCTCTTTCCATTCTACTGTGAGCTCACCATCTAAAAAATGACCATAAATCTCCGCAGTATTTGTGCCAGGCGAATCATGCAAGACATCGGATTCCTGTGCTATTATCTCATCATACTCTACCGTCTCCACACTCTCCGAAAATTCCGCATATGTATACGTATCATTTTTACATCCTGTGAAAGCTGTCACCGCAAGTATCGGCGCTACGCATCTAATCATGCATTTTTTATATATTAGAAACATACAGTACACCTCCAACATACAAATTAAGATTTCTCTATTTCTTTTCTGCCCAATTGAGAATCTTTATGATATTGATAAGTACGCTTTTTGTTTTGCAATAATCTCCTGGCGCCGTCTATTTTAGTTCAGTCCATGAACTACTCGAAAAGCCAAGGGCAAAAACAATCTGTCAGGACTTTGACGAACAGCTCGATATCGCGGAACAATTGTATGGACAGCATATGAAGTTCTCTTATAACGCCACGGATGTAGACATTTTACTGTCAGATGAACCCTATTATCCCGACCATGTCAAACAGCGGGTACGGGAGCTTATTATAGTGCAGCGGCGCAAATATCATATCTGTTTTAAAATCTCTGCTTCCTTGCCATCTTATGATGAATCGCCAGCCCGGCGAGCAGCAGAACCGGAAAGATCACTGCGCACAGTATTCCCCGCCCTAAATCGTCATCAAACAGTCCCGAGAAAATTCCCACAAAAGTCGGTCCCCCCGAACAGCCAATATCCCCGCCCAGTGCCAGCATCGCAAAGAGCGCCGTTCCTCCTGTCGGCATCGACTTGGAAGCCAGGGAAAAGGTTCCCGGCCAGAGGATTCCGACGGAAAAACCACAGATACCACAACCAGCCAGCGACAATGCCGGCACAGGCGCCAGCGCAATCAGCAGATACGAACAGAGACACAGCACACCGCTCCCCGCCATGCATTTTTCCAGCGGAAGCTTATCGCCGAACTTTCCATAGAATGCCCTCGCGCTTCCCATCGTGACTGCAAAAAACATCGGTCCCGCCAGGTCTCCGATTGTCTTTGACACCTTGAGACCCTGCTCCGCAAAAGTGGACGCCCACTGGCTCACCGCCTGCTCGCAGGAGCCTGCGCACGCCATCAGCAATACAAACAACCAGAATACTTTCGAGGTAAACAGCTGCCCCAGCGGCATTCCTTTCTCACCCTCTTCCAACAGCTCCGGAACCGGGACCTTCATAAAAGCAATCATGTTGGCAATCGGTACGAGCGCCCACACGACAGCCATAATTCTCCAGTTTGTGATTCCCATAAGATGAAAAAAAAGTGTGGAGAGCAGCACCACCCCGACATGTCCCCAGCAGTAAAAAGAGTGCAGCAGACTCATCGCCGTCTCCTTGTTTTCCGTAGGGCACGCCTCCATCACCGGACTGACCACAACCTCAAGCAGTCCGCCGCCAACGGCATACAGGATCGTGGCAGTCAGCAGACCAGCATACGCATTGGGAAAAAGTTCCGGCAATATTGTCAGAGCAATCAGCCCCGTGGCCGCAGCTGCGTGTGCCAGAATCATAGCCGCCCGATACCCAATCCGATCCACAAACCCGACTGACGCCGCATCCACCAGAAGCTGAACGCCGAAATTAATCGTGACCAGAAAGGTAATCTGCGTCAGCGCAATTCCATAACTGTTATGAAATGTCAAAAAAAGCAGCGGCACAAAATTATTTACGATCGCCTGCACGATATATCCCACGAAACAGGCGTACATTGTCTTATTATAATTGCTGTTCATCACACTGATCCTTTCCCTGTATTCTTCTTCTTCAGATTCTTTGCAATTCCAAACAGAACTTTTTCTTTTGTCAATGCACAATAATAACACAAAAAAAGGGAAAAGTATATATCAATATTTTCAGCCCGGTATAAGCAAAATACTCTCTGCTCATACCGGGCTGGCTCAAACATCAGCAATTTTTCGTTTTATTTCAGCCCCGTCCAGCGGTCCCGCAGATACCACACTGCCTTTTTCGGCTTACGGTCTCTCGTAAAAACTCCTTTTTTATTTCCCTGAACCCGCTTAATATTTTCTGCAGTCGCAAAGTCCGCAAAATTCCAGATATGCTCTCCGCACACATAGCTCTTCTGGTCAGACAGCTCACAGTACGCCCGAATAAATTCTTCCTGATACTCCTCACTAAATAAATCGCCTGTGACATCGTGCAGACCTGCAACCGCATCCGCTCCAAATTCTCCAAACACAATTGGCTTATCCGGATAGCGGCTGTGAAAGCGCTCCAGCTCATCCCCGAGCAGTGCGACAGCCCCCGGCATATTTCCCTCTGTGTCATACCATCCATTATAACGATTAATCATAAGAAAATCACAGAGCGGTGCGACCTTGCAGCTTTCAGGCGTTGCACCGCCATAAGTCACCACCGTAAGCGGCCGCCGCTGCGGGTCTGTCTCCCTTGCCAGCGCAAAGAGCGGCGCAAAATATTCCGCAGCCCCCTCCTCCTCGCTTGCAGGTTCGTTTGCAATGGAAAAAGCAATGACACAGGGATGATTTTTATCCCGTGCAATCAAATCCCGTATCACATCTGCATGATGCTCCGCGGTCTGCAAAGTTTTCCAGGTTCCCTGCGGCACACCGCCCAACAGCCCCGTCGCTGTGAATCCGGTGTGGAGTCCGACCGCCGGTACCTCATCAATCACAAGAATTCCCTCCCTGTCACACAGGCGCATCATCTCCTCGCTGTACGGATAGTGGCTTGTGCGGAAAGAGTTTGCTCCCATCCACTTCATCAGCCCAATATCCTTCACATTATACGCCTCGCAAAAGCCTCTCCCGTGAACAGCGGTATCCTCATGCTTTCCAAATCCTTTCAAATATATCTGCGCGCCGTTAAGCCACAGTCCGTCTCTCCTCACGCAAAATTCGCGAAAACCGAATTCCTCCGTGTAAACATCCCGCACATTTTCACGATCAGCAAGCGTTACACGAAGCCGGTACAAATACGGATCATCTGTATTCCAGAGACGGCAGTTTTCGATTTTGCCGCTGCCGCTGATTCCCCGGCCGCAGAAAAGCACCGTATCATCTCCAATGCCCGGAAGCAACTCTACGGACACCTCCGTTTCCGCCGTTGCGCTGCAGCGCACCTCATAGGAAAATGCACCATCCGTTCCTCCCATGACCGTAATGTCCTGAATATAAGTCTTTGGCGTCGTATAAAGCACTACAGGACGCATGATTCCACTGTAGTTATAAAAATCAAAATTAGGCAGATTTTCAATCGACTCCGGCAATCCCGGAAACTGCCGGTGCACAAGTCTCCCGCACGGAAGTGTACTGTCATCCACCACATTATCTGCCAAAACAGTAATACGGTTCTCTCCAGCCTGCACAAGATTTCCGATTTCCACCTCAAACGGCAGAAAACCGCCCTTATGCGCTGCCGCAAACGTTCCGTTTATGTACACCTGCGCACAATGGGTCACACTGCCAAACCGCAGGACAAGCCTCTCTGCAAGAAGTGCCCCTGCAAGCTGTACCGTTCTCTCATAAACCATCTTTCCTACATGATTTCGAAAGCTGCGCCCCTCATAGATATCATTGTAGGAACATGGTACCGGCATCGAAACAAAATCGGTAAGCGGCTGCCCGGCATCGTAATCTTCATCTCTGTCAAGCAGCTTAAAATTCCATACACCGTCCAGGGAGCAGACCACTCTGCTTTCTGTCATTATTGGATAAAGCATTTTTCTCTTCCTTTCCTTTCATTTCATTGCTCAGTCTTATCCTTTAACACCGCCAGCTGTAATTCCCTCGACAAACCATTTCTGGCAGAGGATAAAGATCGCAAGCACTGGTATTAATGACAATACGGACGCTGCCATGATAAGCGCATACTCCGCCCCATACTGTGAAATAAACATACGAATTCCCAACTGGATCGTCTTCAACTCAGTACTGTTAATGTAAATCAACGGTCCCATAAAGTCATTCCAGATATTCACAAAAGTAAAAATAACCAGAGTCGCAATGCCGGGCTTTGCGAGCGGCAGCGCAATACGGAAGAAAATACCGTATTCCGACAAACCGTCAATCCGTGCCGCCTCCAGAAGTTCCGTCGGGATACTCATCATAAACTGACGCATCAGAAAGACACCGAACGCTGAAAACGCCTGCATCAGAATCAGTCCAAGATGTGAATTGGTAAGTCCGAGTTTTCCCATCAGTGCAAACTGCGGTACCATATAAACCTGCCACGGTACTGCGATCGTCGTCACATAGATGACAAACAGCATATCCCTGCCCTTAAAATTCACCTTCGCAAATCCGTACGCTGCAAAGCAGCTGGTAAACACCTGAATCAGCGTTGTGATAACCGTAAGCTTTGTCGTATTCTTAAAAAATGTCAACAGCGGAATCTGATCCCAGATCAGCCTGTAGTTCTCGAAATGCCATTCTCTTGGCAGAAGTCTCATCGGCAGTGAGAAGACTTCATTATTGCTCTTAAACGAGGCAAACAGCATCCATACAAACGGCATGAGCATCAGTGCTGCAAACAGAGTAAGTACTGTATAGATAATTATTTTGTTTTTTGTTTTTCCTGTATCCATAAGCCCTCCTCCTATACAAAATCCGTAAATTTCTTTTCGCCGCGCATCTGTATCAGTGTGATAGTTAAAACGATCGCAAAGAGAACGAGTGCACTCGCGCTTGCGTAGCCAAATTTATAGTCAACAAACGCAGCATTATAAATATGATTTACCAGAACATTCGTCGATCTTCCCGGACCGCCGCCTGTCATCACATAAATCAAATCAAATACCTTGAAGCACTGAATCGTCAGCATAATGACTACAAAGAATGTGGTGGGTGTCAGCATCGGGATCGTGATATAGCGAATCTTTTTCCAGCCGGTTGCCCCATCAATCCCGGCAGCCTCATACAGGTCCTTTGAGATTCCCTGAAGCGCAGCCAGATAGACCACCATATAATATCCCATATATTTCCAGACACTTACGATGATAATCACCCACATCGCCCAATCCGTCGACGCACACCATTTTGGTGGATTTTCGACGCCGATAAACCGCAGCACTTCATTCACAGGCCCAAATTCCGGCTGAAAAAGCATATTCCACACAGCTCCCACCGCAACAAGAGATGCCACATACGGAAAGAAAAAAGCGGTTCGATAGACTACAATGCCTTTTATCTTAGAATTCAAAAGGATGGCTATTGCCAGCGCCGCCACCAAAGTCAGCGGCACAGTGAACACAGCATACCATAGCGTATTCGTCAGAGATATCCGAAACGTACTGTCATTAAAAAGTTTGATGAAATTTTTTAGTCCCACAAATTTCATCGGCGCAGATGAGCCGTCCCACTCCATCACGCTCAGCACAAACGAGAAACATACGGGCAGGAAAATAAACACAAAATATCCAATGAAATTAGGAATTACAAAGGAATATCCGATTAGATTTGTCCGAATTGCCTTTTTCTTAGTACTTGTCATAAAGCATAAACTCCTTTCCAGATAGGAAAGGGCGCCCACAAGCCCTCTATGCCGCGGACGCCCTCTCTCCTCTATTGTTTAATCTGCTATTGCCTCTGCCGCTCGTTCATTCATGTTCGCGATTCCGTTCTCGATATCTTCCTCGCCAATCATGATCATATCATGCTCTTCCTCGATCACCTTGCGCACAGCCGCCATTTTTGCATCTAATGGACGGTCAAACACCAGGCTCTTTACCTCAAGCGCAGTCTTTCCATCCTCCGGGAAACCTTCGATAGACGCAAGCTTATCGATCACGGCATCCGAAGAAATTGCCGGAAATACACTGTTGTCCGCAAGAATCTCGGCGCCTGCTTCACTTGTTGCAAACTTCACAAATTCCCATGCCAGATCCGGCTCATCGGATTTCGCATTGATTGCAATCGGTGTCACTGACCCCACGGTACTTCCTGCCTCCACTCCTTCCGGGTGCGGAATCTTTGTCACTCCCCAGTTAAAATCAATTTTTCCATCCGCTTTATCCTTGATCAGAGTGGCAATAAACCAGCTGCCCATAGGAATCATCGCACACTGCTGCTGCTCAAACACGCTGCTGTAATGAATATTTCCCGTCTTTAAGTTTGCATAGCTCTGAACCACGCCGTTATCCTGCATACGCAGCGCCTGCTCATAATAAGGCGCCAGAAAACTGTAATCACTGCTCATCAGCGTGTTCTTTCCATCCTGCACTGCCCAGTTTGATACAAGAGCCATCCATGTGTGGTTATGACTGCCATATACCTTCTCATTTCCTTCACCGCTCGTCATCTGCTCTGCCAGCGCCTCAAACTCATCCCATGTCATATCATCGGAAGGGTAAGCCACTCCTGCAGCATCGAACAGGTCTTTGTTGTAATACAGTACATACCAGTCACGCCGGAACGGAAGCGTATATTGCTCACCGTCTATCTGAAGCTGCTCCGCCGCTCCGTCATAGAGGGAAAGGTCAATACCACTCTCATTAATGTACGAATCCAGACATAATATCTGTCCTTTTTCTTTCATGGTCACCTGTGTCTCTGCATCCTTGACCATGATAACATCCGGATCGCTGTCTCCGCCTGCCAGCATAACGGTCAGCTTATTGTTGTACTCGTCCGCCTGAACATCAAGCAGCTCGATCTCCACACCCGGATTCTGTGCAGTAAAGGCATCCGCAATTGCCTGGAACTGTGGAGATACCGCGTTATCCCATACAGAGACCGTCAGCTTTCTGTTCTCCACATCGCCTGATGCCTGCGGCGGCTGCTCCTGCTGTGTGCCGGAAGTCTGCTGATTGCCGCTCTCCGTTGGCGCTGCATCCTGTTTCCCGGAATTTCCGCAGCCTGCCAGACTGCATGCCATTGTCATTGCCGCTAATACGGCTGCTGTCACCTTTTTCCATTTCATAATCAAATCCTCCTTGTTCTTGATACTCTTACTATAACCAAAAACAAGGCGTTTTCCCATGCACACAATGCCTTTTTCGTACACTATTTTCATGCCATTTTAAAAAATAAATATACTATTTTAAGATTTATTCACACTTTTATTCTATATGTTTTCCTTTTGTCGACTTTATTCTTTCATAATCGCGCGGCGACATCCCTGTCACCTTTTTAAATACCCTGCTGAAATAAAATGACGTTTCAAAACCCAGCATATCCGCAATCTCATACACCATGTAGCCATCCCCTGATTCCATCAGTTCCTTTGCCTTCTCCACCTTGTACTCCGTCACATAATCCAAAAAATTTTTTCCCGTCTGCCGCTTAAAGCTGCTGCTCAGATGTCCGACACTCACACCCAGCAGTAACGCTACCTGGTTTAAGCTGATTTTCTCTCTGTAATGTTCCTCCACAAATTTTCGCGCAAATTCGACGTTGCGGTCTGTCCGATGTGTCTTGTACTCTTCTAGTGCATGTTCTACGGCATCCCGGAAATCAGAAAGCCATTTCAGTATCGTGTCCAGATCATCCATGCGGTTCAACTGTCCCGCGATCCCCACCGCATAGGGAAAATCTGCTATGCCGCGCTCTTCAAGCTGCGATGTAATAAAATAATAGAGGTTGTGACAGGCGTTTAACGCCTGCATTTTTGACGGCATATTTTCCTCAAACAGCAGAATAATCTGATTCATAAGTTCCACAAAGCCTGCGCTGTCATTCTGGCTGATTCGCTGCATGATATCCTTTTTCATAAAACGGATGTCAAAGTTATCGCTGTGGCGGCTGCTTTGCTCACACTTTTCCGAATAAAATATGATGGAACCGTTCTTCTCATAAAAGGAGTGATTCATCGCACTCATCGCTTCATACAAAAGTTCCTGAAGATCTTCCGGGGTCTCACCTCTTTGGCTTGACGCGATCGTCACGGACACTTCAAAATAATCCCGCATGACGGACTGAATCTTTTTCCCCATTACGATAATCTCCTGCTCCCAGTTCTCGATCCCCGCGGAAGAGACAACCACGGCAAAATCGTTCTGCCCTCTGCGCAGCAGACAATTTTCCCGGAAAAATCCCCGCACCATACCTCCGATAATATTCTCTGCAAACTCCATCGTCTTCTCATGATCTTCCCGCGTGAAAGTCTCCGAAAAGCCTGTGTACACATAATTAAAGTTCAGGAAAAGCAGGATTGGTTTCCGGAATTTCTTGAAAATCATCTCTTCCGTCTGCAAATCCGTCTCCGCCGTCGTGTTGTACACCAGAATATGCTTAAAGTAGTTCCGAATCTCCTCGCCGGGAACAGCCGTACCTCCCCATGCGATATTTCCGCCCTTCTCCATACTCCGGTCAAATTGTCTGCTCGCGCGGGAAAGCGCTTCCGTCAGCGCCTCCTCACTCAATTCCAGCTTTACCAGATAAGCTACTGCCTCAAGCTTCATTGCCTCCCTCGCCAATGAAAACTCCTCTAAGTTCGTCAGAAGGATAAACACAGACGGATACCCTGCTTCCTTCGCCCGCTTCATCAGCGTAATCCCATCCATCGCAGGCATCTTGATGTCCGCGATCACAATATCCGGCTGCAGCTCTGCCATCTGCGATAACGCATCCGCACCGTTCGCTGCCTTTCCTACAATTTTATAATTATTCGCCTCCCAGTCCAGCATGGAAGTAATTCCCGCAAGTATCAGAGGCTCATCATCAACCAGCATCACTCTGTACATGACCTTCTCCAGCTCCTTATTTATTATCCTCTCCGCCGTATTCCAGCGGAATTGTGACAGAAACCTTTGTGTATTCATTGTAGCGGCTCTCCACTGAAAGTCCATAGTTCTCCCCGTATACAAGTTGAATCCTGCGGTTTACATTGGCAATTCCGATGCTGCTCATACGGTCTGACCTCAAATTATTATCCTCAGTCAGAAGAACTTTGACCTTCTCTTTCGGGATTCCGATTCCGTTATCCCACACCACAATCTGCAGACAATCCGTCTCCTGCAGCACACGGATGCATATCAGACCGTTTTTTCCCTTCGGTTCAATCCCGCTGAAAATCGCGTTCTCCACGAGAGGCTGCAATGTCAGTTTTATGATTTTTGCCTCCCAGAGGGCGGGCTCCTCCACCGTCACCTGCACGTCAAACATCTCTGCATACTTGAGCTTTTCCAGTGTGATATAATCGTTGACAAAATCCAGTTCCTCCCTCACTGTCACTTTCTCATTAAAGCCCTTCGCCATATTTTTGAGCAGCTTTGAGAGCGCTGTCACCGCCTTTATAATTCCGCTATTTTTCTGAATGACTGCAATCCATTTAATCGAATCCAGCGTGTTATACAGAAAGTGCGGATTAATCTGCGCCTGCAGCATTTGCAGCTCCAGATTCTTCTTCTCCTTCTCATCCTCCACCTTTTTTTTCATCAATTGCTCAATCTGTCCGCTCATGTTATTGATGCATCGTCCAATCTCCCCGATTTCATCCTCCCGCTCGAGTTCCATATCCTGCTGAAAATCACCTTCTCCAATATGCCCGATGTGCTGCACCAGCCGTTCGATCGGACGGCGCACCATACGGCTAAAAAATATCGACAGCATAATTCCAAGAGCTGTGCAGGCAAGAAGGATTACCACCACTGTCTGTATCAACATCATACGGTCATCCTTCAGCAGCTCCATGTCAAGAATTTCTATCGTGACAATTCCGCTTTTCATGTCCTGGTTCCACGCGACCATGCATTCTTTCCCATGTACCTTTTTTGAAAAGATACCGGCATACTCCTCACTCGAAAGAACCTGCGCTACCAGCGCATCATTTTCTTCCCGGTCTGCGGGATCCTCGTACATTGCTGCCACCCGTTCTCCGCGATAAGTCACCACAAGCATCTCGTTTCCGCTATCCTTCTTTTTCAGCTCGTCCGCATACAGCTTTGGAGAGAGAAAAATAGCAGCCCAGCTGTCCTCTATGCTCCCTCCTGAAATCCTGCAGACAAACGGCAGCACACCCCCATCATCCCGGTAAAACGGAGACTCCACTAGATCGAGCGGGTAATATTCGATATCCTTCTTCAATTCCTCCCAGAACCAGTCAGTCTCCAGCACCCATTTCATATCGTCTCTGCTTCCGAGCACCGTCCCGGCAGACACATGCACGCCGCTGACATTAAACACGGACATTCTGCTGATATATTTTCCGTATCCGGCTACCGCGCAGAAATCCTCTGCAAGTCTGGCATAATCAATTCCCGCCCGCTTTTGGTCTACGGAGTTGAGTGTACCGATGCGCTTCAAATCAAATAGATTTCCTTCCGTACAATTAATCAGGATATTGCGCATCTCGTCATAGGCGATACCATATACATTCGAAACACTCTCCACATGATATGTCAGGGAATTGGTTGAAACCTCGCTCACTTTTTTGTAAGCTGTCATATAACTGGTGATACTGAAAATCAATCCTGTCACACAGACAATCAAAATATTTCCACTCAATATTTTAAATTTTATCGTTCGTCTCATGTCTCACACTCCTCTGAACAGTACCCTACTATTCTATATCATCTTTTCCATATCATCTTCCGCAAAAGTCAGAAAACCGGGCAGGCGGCAGATCATTTTCAAAATCCCCAGCCAGATTGGCCGGGGACTTTGGAGTAATAGCTGATTCAACTGCGCAAGTACCTTACCTGTTTTATATGAGTATACCAGAAAAGCCGGAAAAAGGCAAACTGGCAGGGAACGATCGGCATCCTGCGGATACACCCATTTTTATGAAAATAACCAGCTGGAAATGTATCCGCTCCTCATCCTTGACAACAACTTTATCCAGTGCTATAGTGAAAATCAACTAAAGTTTTTCGTTTTCGATTGGAGGCCCCCATGTAATCCTATATTCTGACAGAGCAATACAGACAAAACATAAGGCACGAAAAGAATTATCGGCTGATCGTGACTGTGTTTTTTGTATTGCCCAATTTGTATGTACACAATCAGAATATAGGAGGATTTTTTATGGAACAGATTTTTAAATACCCGAGAACCAGGCATCTGGAAGGCTCCCGGGCTCAATTGGGTGACGAAGACCTAAAATGTGCAAAATTAGATGAGATTCAGGATAAATATCTGGTTCTTGAAGAAAAAGTGGACGGCGCAAACTGCGGCATCAGTTTTGGCAGCGATGGAAAAATGTATCTGCAAAGCCGCGGACACTTCCTAAACGGCGGCTATGGTGAACGCCAGTTTGATTTGTTCAAACTCTGGGCCGGCTGCTTTGAGGACCAGCTGCGCCAGCTGCTGGGCAGCCGTTATGTCATGTACGGCGAATGGCTGTATGCAAAGCATACCGTATTTTATGACCAGCTGCCGCATTATTTCATGGAGTTCGACATTTTTGACAAGCGGGAACAGCGCTTTTATTCCACCCGCAAGCGCAGGGAGTTTTTGCGCAGCGCCCCTTTTATCCGCTCTGTCCGCGTATTGACAGAGGGAACCTTTGGGACATTAGACGCCATCGCAAAATGGATTGGTCCAAGCCTTTTTATTTCCGGCGAGGTTCAAAACTGCTTTCTCACACAATGCAAAAAAAGCGGGGTCGATTCCGAACTGGCAGCCCGGCAAACCGATTTGACAGGTATTATGGAAGGCATTTATATCAAGGTGGAGGACGGGGATTATGTGACCGACCGACTGAAATTTGTGCGGGGCTCTTTCCTCAACACGATACTTGATTCGGAGAGCCACTGGGTAAACCGCCCGATTATCGCCAACTGCCTGGCGGACGGCGTTGACTTATTTGCAATACAGGAGGGCGGGGAATCCGATGAACCAGGAAATTCTTAAAGAAATCCGCAGAAGCGGTTTTTCCTTCCGCCAGCTCTCTGTCCGCTATCCTGAGCTGTGCGCGATAAAAGACATTCCCCAGGACCCGGCCTATCACGGGGAGGGGGACGTATACAGCCACACGGAAATGGTATGTGAAAAGCTGCTGATGCTTCCCCAATGGAAAGCGCTTGCAAGCGAAGAACAGGAAATTTTGTTCCTGTCCGCTGCCTTCCACGATATCGGAAAAATCTCCTGCACGAGACAGGAGGATGGAAGGTGGATATCGCCAAAACACACAATTGTCGGTGAAAAGGTATTTCGCCGATTGGTCTACAGGAGCGCCGCACAGTTTGGCCTGACCTTTCATCAAAGGGAAACAGCAGCGAAACTGATTCGATATCACGGACTGCCTGTATGGTTCTGGACAAAGGAAAAAATGGAGTTTGATTTACTAAAAGCGGCGGAAAGTATTCCGCTGCGTCTCCTATATCTGCTCTCCAAAGCGGATATCCAGGGACGAATCGCCAAAGAACCGGAACCGCTGGCAGAGCAGGTGGAATTATTTGCTGACTATGCAAAGGAACTGGGCGTTTGGGAGAAACCATTTGCATTTGCAAATCCTTACACAAAATATCAGTATTTTCACAAGGAAGACTTGTGGCATCAGGCTGCATTGTATGACGATACGGAATTTGATGTCATCCTGATGTCAGGGCTCCCCCTGGCGGGAAAAGACAGCTGGATTGAAACATGCGGTACAAAGCTGCCCGTCATCTCCCTTGACAGAATCCGTGAACAGTCCGGGCTGCCGCCGGCAAAAAGTACCGGAAAGGTCGTTCAGACTGCCATGGAGCAGGCCAGAACGCTTTTAAGACAAAAGAAACCGTTTATCTGGAACGCGACAAATATCATTCAGGAAACCAGACAGAAGCTGATCGGTCTCTTTGCCGGGTATGGCGCCCGTGTACAGATTCAGTATCTGGAAGTGCCTTATCAGGAACTGCTTGCCAGAAACCAAAAAAGAGCGCGGTATATTCCAGAACCTGTTTTGGAGGATATGATTCGAAAAATGGAACTTCCGGCGCCCTGGGAAGCCTATACTGTGTGCAAAATTATCAGGACCGATTCATGAAATTTCTACTTCTTCAGACATTATCCTGCTCCATATTATTTTATCTGCTTCATTTTATTGGCAGTCAGATTTAAAGTGAAAAATGAGATTTTAGAGGCCCGGATTCGGGTTCCTCTGCAATCTCATCTTTTCTTTTTTCAAATACATGAAAAGAGGACAGTCTCATCTGTTGATTCCCGTGACAGTCCCCTAAACGTTATCTCCAATTGATGCGATTACTGATTCTTCTCTTCCAAAGTATCAAGATATGTTCTCAGCTCCTTGATTTCCTCCGCGGAAAACCGCTTCCCCTGATAAAGGCTTGCAATCAGTCTGGTTGCTGATTTATTGAACAGTTTGTCCAGAAATTGTTCGCTCTCCTCGACCTTGTACTGCTCCTCCCCAACCACTGCGCTGTAATAGTTGGTGCGGGTGCTCCTGTCGCAGTACACATACCCTTTCTCAACCATGCGGGCCAGAACCGTCATCAGGCTTGCAAGCTTCCAGTCGCGCTGTCCTTTCATCTCGTCCAAAATCTCATTCGATGTCATCGGATTATCCCTGCTCCACAATATTTTCATAATCTCAAACTCTGAATCTGATAATTTTTTCATCGTTTATTATCCTTTCGTAAAAGCCAAATACCAGTTCATATGAAAATGCATCATTTTTGCATCATTAAGTGTTATTATACACTGAGATAATTTTATGTCAAGCATAATTTAACGCTTCTACAGGAATTTTTATATGAAATTTTGCACAACGTTACCCAATCCCGTTCGTCGCAAGCATGGAGCACGGCTTGTCCAGCGTCAGCGCTCCTCCCTCGGCAGTTGTCACCTTTCCGCCGGCCTCCTCCACAATCAGCGAACCCGCCGCAAAATCCCACGGACACAGGCGCAGTTCAAAAAATACTTCGGCTCTTCCCGCCGCCACGCTGCACAAGTCAAGCGCCGCCGAGCCGCTTCTGCGCACATCGAGTGCTCTCTTGAAATAGTCGTATGCCATCTCAAACGATTTTCTGTTTAGTTCCTCATAATAAGGCGCTGTTCCAAACAACACCACGCCATTGCTCAGCGGCTCATCTGAGACATGGATTGGCTCCCCGTTCAGATACGCACCCTGCCCCTTTACCGCGGTAAACATCTCATTTAAGTACGGATTGTAGACCACTCCCATATAGCGCTCACCGTCCAGAACCAGTCCGACAGAGATAGCGCTCATGTGATAATCCTTGATAAAATTTGTCGTGCCGTCAATCGGGTCCACGATAAAGGCATACCCCTCTGCAATCGAGGCGTGGATATCCTCCTCTTCGCCGACAAAAACCGCCTCCGGCAAAATTTGGAGCAGCCGCTCCTGCAGCTCCTGCTGTACCTTTTTATCATAAGTCGTGACAAAGTTGGCATGTCCCGCCTTCTCATCAATGCAGCTTTTGCTCCTGTCCGCATGAAGGATAATCTCACCGCACGCGCGCACTGTATCTGTGATCTGTCCCAGCAATTGATCCTGTTCCATCTTTTTTAACTCCTATTCATTTTTTAATCTATTATACGGCACTCACCCTTCTTTTACAAACAAAACATTTTTATAACGTACTATTCCATTTACTTTGTACATACTGTATAATAAAATAAATATGTCCTAAACATAACATCCAGACCGCACAACTTCACTGATAAAATTTGGAAAACAGGAGAAACATATGTCAGATTTAACCTCTATGACGAATATCGGAAATGAAATGTCCAAAAAACTGGCCGCTGTGGGAATTGATTCCTCCGAAAAACTGATTGAACTCGGTGCCAAACATGCTTTCTTAAAACTGAAGGAAGCCTATCCCCAAGTCTGCCTTGTGCACTTATATGCGTTGGAAGGCGCGATTCTCAATACTGAATTTAACAGTCTTTCGGAAGACAGGAAAAAAGAGTTAAAGGAATTCAGCGATTTCTTAAAGAAGTGATACCGCTTACAGCGCTGTGCCCCTTGTCGGAACAAAAAGCTTCGACAGATCCGCGTGCTCCAGTGTCAAAAGCCGCACCTTTTTGTCGATGCCGCCCGCGTAGCCTGTCAGGCTTCCGTTTGTCCCGACGACTCTGTGGCATGGTATGATCAGGGAAATCGGGTTGTGACTGACTGCACCGCCGACCGCATGTGCTGACATCTGTCCGATTCCCCTCTGTGCTGCGATTTCTCTCGCAATCGCCCCGTACGTCATGGTCTGTCCATACGGAATTTGCAGCATGATTTCCCACACCGCCTTGCGAAACGGTGTGGCCTGCAAGGACAGCGGCGGTGTAAAATCCGGCTTCTGTCCGCTGAAATAAATGTCAATCCATTGACTAGTCTGATCAAAAATCGGCAGTTCTCTCTGTTCGTTTTCTTCTGAAAGGGTGCTGCCATAATATTTCTGACCATCGAACCATAGACCTGACAGCTTTTCCCCGTCACTTGCGAGGGTGATCCTGCCAAGCGGCGAGTCGTAGTAATGTATATATTGCATGATATTCTGACTCCCTGTATCCATTCAACTGTTTTGCTTTTTCCGCTTCTCGTACTTAGTCTGCATATAATCAGACAGTTTTATTTTATGCTTCATCCCATATTCATATACTTGTATCCACAGTTCGTCCTCCTCGATATTATCAATGAAGGAAAGTGCATGATACAGTGCTCTCTCCTGATTATCACCTTTGTAATGCGCAAAATAATACTCCACTCCTTTGGCCGGCTCTGCCAGTACGGCACTGAGCAATAAGAATAAATCGCAAAGTTCATCGATGTCACGCTCCACTCTATACCGCCCGCTGTCATATTTTTTTAACCCCTTCAGCCTTCCCTCCCTTTCTTCGATCAGCTTTTGCACTTCCTCTGCTGCTGTCTCTAAGGACGCTGTCGTCTTCAATCCGTCAATAAGTATGATCTGCTGATTGATATGCAGTGCTTCCATACTCAATCCGCTGCCTGCTGCCGACAATAGCAAACGAGAAAGTTCTTCCCGCGTATAGTCCGCCGCAAACGTCTTCTTTACCACAAGCTCAAACAGCGCTGCCTGCTCCCATCCGATAGAACGAAACGGATCTTCCGTGGAAAACATATAAAAAATACAGCCGTCACACATCAAACTGTAAATGTCTGTCAACAGTTTTACTGCTTTCGCATAATTGGAATCCTCCGGGGGAATCTTTTCCAGATCTTTGATAAAATTCTTTACCATAAACCGCCATTTCGGACGCTGATTCTTTGGAATAACACGATTTGGTGCAACATAGTTCTGCGCGCGGGCATTCCTGATAAAATCTTCGATCTGCTGTTCCAGGTCTTCAAATTCAACGACAATCTCCTCTGTCTTTTTCTTTGTAACTGTATTTCCCTTTAATATGTCAGCGATCACGGGATCGATTTCTTCCTTCTGTGCCTTTTTCAGAAGCTTATAGCTTTCTATAAAGGCTTTCATCAGATGTTCCATGTCAGCCGATTCCATGAGCTGCCGCAATTCCTGTACTTTCATAATCGTTTGCTACCTCTTGTGTTTCATCAAATATAGAACAACAAATAACCCTTCTCACTCGTTGTTCTATATATCATATCACAAAAGATGATCCATTTCAAACACTATCGAAGCTGCCCCAGCCGTCTATCCCATCATACATACACATAATTTTCCCTCTTTCTAATTTTTTGCCAGGAAAAGCATAACATATCCATCTCTAAATAACCTCTAAGAAATCCGCTCCACAACGCTCTCCCTGCTCATCTGCCGGAACTGATACACCGGAATCAAAAAGGCGGTCACCACAAGCAGTGGCAGCAAAATCACACTTGGCAGCACGGTGACTTTGATCTGGAAGTAAAACGCCTGCCCCAGCGCGGCAGTCAAAAGCTGTCCGCCAAACAGCGCTGTCACAAGTACCGCCAGCAAAAATGCACCGCCAAGGTACAGACATCCCTCCGCTATGAGCATCCTGCGGATCTGCTTCTTCGTCATGCCAACCACTTCCAAAAGCGCAAGCTCCCGCTTTCTGCTCAGCACGGAGGCCGCCATCACATTCAGGAAATTCATCATGCCAATCAGCGCGAGCACGATTGCAAGCGCACCGCCCACAAAATAGTATTTGTTCAGATAGCGCGCAAAGGACGCTTTCAGGTCAAGTACCGAGTGCAGCAGCAGCGCACTGTCCTCCGACAGAACTGTCTCTTTCAGATACTGCTGCACCTTTTCCTCCGAGCCGGGAACGACATCGATGAAAGCGCGCATTGCCGCCGCAGAACCGGTGCACGCGATAAACTCCTCATCCGGTATCAGGACTGTCACTGTAACCAGATTTGTATAGGGATAATCCAAAGAATACGGAAGCCTCGCTTCGCCAAGCACCTGATACTCCCTTTCGATTCCGCTTTGATACGTCATCCGGAAATCATCGCCCGCCTGATAACTATGCACATCCTGACCTGCAAAAAGCGGATAGTCCACGATAACATAATCTCCGCGCAAAAATTCCTCCCATGTGTGCGTCTCCCCACGCCACTGCAGCTTGTCAAACACAGCACAGTCAATTCCCATCAATGTAATCAGCATCTGATTTTCCGCCTTCATCTGCTCCCAGCGCTCCGTCCAGCTGCTGCTGAGCTGCTCCCGCACAATCTCGTCCCACACTGCACACAGACGCGGCTCCATCTCGTGATACTCCTCCGCATAGCGCACATAGCCGATGCGCTCCGCATAGGGACATGCATTGATAAGCCTTTGCGTTTCCTCCGCGACCCCGTTCAGCACCGCATAAGGCGCATAGTCAGGCAGCTTGTCGAGCGCAAAGTCTGATGCCATATAGACTTGCTGATACGTGTCAAATCGATATCCCCGAACCATCATAAATATACCGTTTAATGTCACCAGCGAAAGGGCAATTGAGAACATGACAATCATCCCTCTTTTCCAGCTGCGTCCAAAATTTCCAAGCGCCATTCCCCACACGGAAGCATCAATAACGCTTTTGTTGACACTTCCTGCATGACCGGATCTCCCATGCATCTGTCCGCCGTCAGCGATGCGCAGCGCTTCAACTGGCGATACCCGTGCGACAATCCTGCACGACTGTATGCATGACAGATAGACCGTCACCAGCGCAAACACCGCAGATGCCGCAAAAATCAACGGATCAGCACTGATCGTGACCTCCTGCACATACCCTATGCTGTCAATATCTGCCGTCAGCGTCGGACTCAGCAGCACGCCGCAGCCATACCCGGCAAAAAGCCCGGCTGGTATCCCCGCCAGACACAGGCAAAATGCCTGCATACGCACAATCCGCGCAAGCTGTTTTCCAGTTGTTCCGACATTTTTCAGCAGACCGTAGGCGCGTATGTCTGTCTTCACAGAAATGCTGAAAATATTGTAAATAATCAAATACCCCGCAAGCACAATCAGAAGAATCATCGCAGCAATTCCAGACAGCGATATTCCGCCCTCACCAGTCAGACTTTCATAAGCCGGATTGATCTGAAATCCCTTGCTGCGCACTCCTGTCTGCAGAAAACCACAGTTTTTGCCTAACTCATCCGTTTTCTGACGCAGATTCCACAGATTTTTGTACCAGATGGAAAGACTGACTGCTCCGCTCATCGCTCCATTTTCCAGCTCCTCGCGCGTGACCTTGGGCGCAGTATCCTTTGCGAATGCCTCGGACACCCACGCGTACTGACTGTAGTCAGAGACATCCCCCTGCCACCAGCCACAAAGATAAAAATCGCGTGTTACCAGCGCTTCTGCCCCGTCTGCATTGTCCAGAGCAATGGTCAATCTAATTTTATTGTCTGATATTTTTCCGCTTTTTTCATATGGGATTCCGAGTGCGTCAAGCACAAGCGAACTGAGCGCAATCTCATCCTCGTTCTCAGGCAGCCGCCCCTGTATCGGTGCATTGCAGAAGGACTCCGCCGCGTCTGCATCCGCCGAGCGCACCTCTGTCTGAAACAGAATCCGCTCATCCTGCAGTGTTCCGACAAAGATATCCACACCAAAACGTTCCACAGAACTGTTATTTTTCAATATGTCCGATACCCGCTGTGCTTCCTCTCCGGTGACGTCCTGTAAGATGACATGCGACCACGAGCTGTATGTCTTTTTGTCCGCCTCCAGCCTGGAAAGCGTCATGGAAACTGCTCCCGTAAACAGACTGGTGAACAGCATCGTTGTCAGTACAATCGCCATCACTGCAGTCTGGTTGCGCCTGCGGTTCATTTTCAGAAAGCGCATTGTCAGAAGCCACAACGTATCCTGATTCTCAACCTTTACCATGCGACACCTCCATTCCTGTCTCCACAAACCTGCCGTCTTCAATCCGCAAGATCCGGTCTGCAAGCTGCGCAATCTCCTCACTGTGCGTGATCATGACAATCGTCTGGTGAAACTGCTCGCTTGTCACCTTCAGCAGTCCCAGCACATCCTGACTCGTCCGTGAATCAAGATTTCCTGTCGGCTCATCACAGAGCAGGATACCGGGCTTTGACGCAAGCGCCCGCGCGATGGCAACACGCTGCTGCTGCCCGCCGGACAGCATGTTCGGCCAGTTTGAAATCCTGCTGCGAAGCCCCAGTGTATCAATCACCATCTCCACATATTCTTTCTGCGGCTTTTTCCCGTCAAGCTTTACCGGAAGAATGACATTCTCCCACACGTTCAGCATGGGAATCAGATTGTACTGCTGGAAAACAAACCCAATATTCCTGCGCCGGAATATCGTTAGCTCCTCGTCATTCATATCGCCTAACGTCCTTCCATCCACAATCACCTCGCCGGAAGTCGGCCTGTCAAGCCCTCCAATCATGTGAAGCATTGTGGATTTGCCGCTGCCCGATGTCCCCACAACCGCCACAAACTCCCCACGCTCCACCTCAAAACTTATATTGTCCAACGCCCGCACCGCAGTCTCGCCTGCTCCGTATATTTTTGTGAGGTTTTTGGTTTTTAATATCTTCATTCTGCCTCTCCGCTCCTTCCCGGTGTTCCTCTTTAGTCTATCACAATAATATCTCAATCTGGTTTCTAAAATATCACACTATTGAAACAAATTGTTCGCGCAGAAAAGTCATTACCGCTTGAATCCGAAGAATTCCTGTGTTAAAATCAGTGAAACAGCGTGCTGACTGCTTATTGTATAGCACATTTATTGCGGAAAAGAGGACATAACCTATGCTGAACATTATTTTTAACAGAGGGGAAAAGGACATCGAAGATGCAAATTATGTATTTAGTCCAGACACCTATTTTAAATATAACTACGAAGAAGAATGGTTTGACGATGCCCTGGTAAAAGAAATGGTGCAGGATGTAGATTCCTCCGCCGTAATGTCTGCATATGCGATTAACAGCCCGGTTCTCGGAATCATTGCCCCGGAAAGGCTGTCTGGCGGCGTAAAAGCTGAGTATGAGATGGAATTTGAAGAACCTTTTGAAATCTGTATCAAAAACAGCGGAAATGTGATTCATCTGCACACGGCAAAAAGACCGAGAACACTGTGCCCTCGCCCTCTTTTGATGCAACCTTGATATATCCTCTCTGTGCCCGCACAATCTCCCTTGCCAGGTACAGCCCAATCCCAACCCCGGGCTGGTCATCCACCGAGAGACTTCTATAAAATCTTGCGAAAATCCTGTGAAATTCCTGCGGTGCTATCCCAATCCCATTGTCCGCCACATCAATCCGCACAAAAAAAGTATACGCCCGCGCAGACACGCACACTTTTCCACCAGCCTGCGTGTATTTGACAGCGTTATCCACAAGATTCCCCAGCGCTTCCCCTGTCCACTTCAAGTCAAAGAGCGCTTTCAGACTGCTCTCCTCAAAAGTGAGTTCTATGTCTTTCTCCGCCGCCTTCTTCCCATACTCGCAATGCACAGCGTCAAACAGGGATTGTATGTCCGCCGTCTGTGTATGCACACCGATCAGCCCCGTTTCCATGCGCGAAAGCTTAACGAGCGACTGAATCAGAAAATCCAGCTTCTCTGTCTGCCCGCACAGTGTCGCTGTGATCCCAGACAATTCCGGATCGATTCTGTCCTCTTCCTCCGTCCCGGTACAGACCGCTTCCCGCAGCAGCTCCGCGTACAACTTTAGGTTCGCTATGGGTGTCAGCGTCTGGTGGGCAATGTCGGAAATCAGTCCCTGAATCACCTGCTTCTGCTGTCGGTTATTCTCGTTTTCCAGCAGACTGTTATTGACGAACCGGCGAAACTTATCCTCAATCATGGAAATTTTTTCTTCAGAAACCTTTTTATCAGAAACCTTTTTATCAGAAACTTTTTTATCAGAAACTTTTTTATACTTCTCCTCGATCTTGTTCCCCCGCCGCTCCTCCATGTCAGCGCCCGCTCCGGCCTGCTCCGCCTGCTCGATGATATCATACAGCCGCTGCAGCAGCTTTTTCTCTTTCTGGTAAAAATAGGCGTACCAGATCAGTCCGGCGGCGGCAAACGACACGATTCCCACAAGCACAGCACTTTCCATCATTGACTCACCGCCCATGTATACCCGATTCCGTACACAGTCTTGATGTAGTCAGGATTCGCGGAATCAGACTCAAGCTTATCGCGCAGCCGCTTGACTGTTACAGTCAGTGCATGTTCGTCCACATACTCACTGTCTCCCTGCCACACCCTGTCGATCAGATCGCTTCGCTTTACTGTAGCCCCTCTATTTTCACACAAGATCCGCAGCAGCCGCTGCTCTGTTTTGCTCAGTTCCACGAGACATCCCTGCCTGCGAAATTCCATTTTTCCAAAATCAAAATCAAAATGGGCTATTCTGAAATGGTCTGACTGCCCGCTTTGCCCGCGAAGCCAGACCGCCACCCGCGCGCGCAGCACCATCAGGCTGAACGGCTTTGTGATGTAATCGTTTGCTCCCGCCTCAAGACCTGTCACGATATCAAGCTCCATATTATTCACCGTTATGAGCAGAACCGGCACCGGACTGTACTCCCTGATCTCCCGCACGAAATCAATCCCGTTTCCGTCCGGCAGGTTGACATCGAGAAGCACCAGGGAGATATCCTCCTGCTCCAATACTTTCCTCGCATCCGCTATCGTCCGGCACTGTGAAAATGTATATCTGTCATTTCCTAATGCCAGCACGATTCCGTCATTTAATTTCCTGTCGTCCTCAACGATTAAAATATGATTCACCGTTCCTACATCCTTTCTGTCATGCTGCCTCAGCGGCACAAACAATCCGTGAAGAACGCTGCCCTTGCGTTCTTCGGTGTGAAG
>CAMWTP010000072.1 GCA_947177165.1 uncultured Lachnospiraceae bacterium | reverse complement strand
GACTTCCCCTACAGGCGGCAGGTCGAAAATAAGGTTATGAAAGGAGGGCATGTTGGAATCCCTGAAGGAACAAAAATGCCGCAACCCTTGAAGTTACGGCATTTCAGCGTCCCCGAGAAGATTTGAACTTCCGACCCCACGCTTAGGAGGCGTGTGCTCTATCCAGCTGAGCTACGAGGACTCGAACGATATGAAGTTTATGAAAAGAGCTTTTTTACCTCCACGGACTTTGATGACCGGGATATTAGGAGGCGTGTGCTCTATCCAACTGAGCTACGAGGACTTGTATGAAAAACCTGCTAATAAGCAAGTGATTCAGCTATAAAATTGTTGATTCTACGCCGCTCCGGCAAATGAACACCTACTGATTAGGAATACATTTTCATATTATTCATTTGATGGAGAAACATGCACACAATAAATTCTGTACCTTTTTATTATATCAGATGTTATAATTATTGCAATATATTTTTAAAAATTTTGCTGAGGAAATTCGATACAGCCCTGAAGCCACACGACTCCCTTAAACCGTCTTCCAACCGCGGGTTCACCGTACAGATCTTCCCTGTTAATACACACTGCCAGTGTCACCTCATTGCACTCGAGTGTCATGAAGATAACCTCCTCGTCTGTAATGCGGTTTGTATCCATACGAAATTCCATAATCTCACCGAGAATGGAATACTGGTCACACTCCACTCCATACGGCATAAAGTACGTATCCACAAGGCTGAAAACATCTTCCTTGTGAATCCGCCGCGATATCGTCGTATAGGTATCCATGTCCTCCAAAGTCAGGCTCTCGATCGCGTCCTCATCACCCATCCGCGCCTGCGCAAGCAGTTGATTGCGCTCATTTGATACTTTTTTGATGCGCTGCTTCTCATACTCATTCTTGATAATCGGCATCATGATCGTACCGTCAACTGACAGTGCACTCAGAATGAGCGATGTCCCCTGCACGGGCAGACGCTTTAAAGCTTTCAGTCTTTTGTACGGAATCATATTCTGCAGATAAAAGATGATCGTCACACCGATTTTGATATCATCGCAGACGCCGGCGTAAGACTCCTTCTCCGCCTGGCGTTCAATCGTGATATCCTCGTTAGAACTGATTTGATTTCCCCGCAGATAAGGAAAATAATACTCATACAAAAACCGATTTTCCTCATCAAACTCGCCGCGCACACAGATACCAGCGCCATGCACAAAGTCAAGAGACAGTTCCGCATACACGCAGTCCTCCTCGTCCGCTGCAATATCTCTTGCAGACATGTAACCCTGCGCTTTTGAGTCATTCCCTTTTCTGTTCAGTTTATCCGAATCTAATATTGTCTGCTCAACCACCTCATTGATCAGTGACTGCAGTTCCTCTCTCTTTTTCACTTTGCTAAAACCGATAGCCCTCAAATATCTGTGCACTGTAATCAAGCCTTTCCAAATTACCTAATTTCTGTTTTTCCGCCCATATATGGCTGCAAAGCCTTCGGAATCCTGACAGAACCATCTTCCTGAAGATTATTCTCCAGAAATGCGATCAGCATTCTGGGAGGCGCAACCACCGTATTGTTGAGTGTATGGGCAAAATATTTTCCGTTCTCTGCGTTCACGCGGATCTTGAGTCTTCTCGCCTGTGCATCACCGAGATTAGAACAACTTCCCACCTCGAAATACTTTTTCTGTCTCGGGGACCATGCCTCCACGTCGACGGATTTCACCTTGAGGTCAGCCAGATCACCAGAACAGCACTCCAGCGTGCGAACCGGAATATCAAGACTTCTAAATAAATCCACGGTATTCTGCCACAATTTATCAAACCACATCGGAGATTCCTCGGGCTTACATACGACGATCATTTCCTGCTTCTCGAACTGGTGTATTCTGTATACGCCGCGTTCCTCAAGGCCATGCGCGCCCTTCTCTTTCCGGAAACAGGGTGAATAGCTCGTCAAAGTCTTAGGAAGCTCTGCCTCCGGAATGATTGTATCGATAAACTTTCCAATCATGGAATGCTCACTCGTACCGATCAGATACAAATCCTCGCCCTCGATCTTGTACATCATCGCATCCATCTCGTCAAAACTCATGACACCAGTCACCACATTGCTTCTGATCATAAAAGGTGGCACACAGTAAGTAAATCCCCTGTCGATCATAAAATCCCTCGCATAAGAGATAACCGCAGAGTGAAGTCTGGCAATGTCCCCCATCAAATAGTAAAATCCGTTTCCGGCAACCTTTCTTGCACCGTCCAGATCAATGCCATTCAATTTTTCCATGATATCTGTGTGGTATGGAATCTCAAAATCGGGAACAACCGGATCGCCATATTTCTGGATTTCGACATTCTCTGTATCATTCTTGCCAATCGGCACACTCGGATCTATGATATTAGGAATTGTCATCATGATCTTTGTCACTTTTTCACTTAATTCTTTCTCCTTCTCGGCAAGTTCCTCAAGTGTCTTTGCCTGTGCATTCACCTGCTTCTTGACTTCCTCAGCCTCGTCCTTTTTGCCCTGTCCCATCAGAGCCCCGATCTGCTTGGAGAGCTTATTGCGCTCCGCGCGGAGATTGTCTGCCTCCTGCTGTGTCTTTCTGGCCTGTGCGTCGAGCTCAATCACTTCATCGACGAGTGGAAGTTTGTGGTCCTGGAATTTCTTTCTGATATTCTCCTTCACTGCATCAGGATTTTCCCTTAAAAATTTAATGTCTATCATTGTATTGCACTCCTCACAAATTATCTTATTTTTCTGTCCGCACACTGCTAAGCCCAAATATGCTTATACAGTTATGCACGTTTATTTTATTACTTCCTGTATTACCACTGTAGTATCCTTGATCAGATCGACAACCAACTCTGCATGAATTGCCTGCCCATATTTGTCTTCCACAATGCGCAGAACTGGTCTTTCTGGAAAATGCTGGTTCTGCCGCATGACAATCCCGACCTCTCCTCTGTTTGTCCGAACCTTCGAACCAAAAGGATACACAGCGATCAGCTGTAGAAACGCATCCACAATATCCGCGTCATACCAGATTCCGCTGTAATTTCTGATATTATTGATTGCCTCATGAACGCGCACTCTCGCCTTTCCAATACCACAGATCAGTTCATCAAACTCATCACATACACCCACAATCTGTGTCATGCGGGAGACTAAATCTGTTCCAAGAGGGTATCCCGTTTTGTCTTTGCGCTCGTGATGATTGAGTATGATCTCCTTTGCGTTATCAGAAAGCCATGTCTCATTTTTTACTGCTGTATAGGCATAAATAGGATGTTTTTTGTACTCTTCCTGCTCCTTTGCCGGAAGAAGATTGATATCCTGATCCTCATACCGCACTACAAGATACCGAAGACCAAGATCATGGATCAGACAGGCAACACTAATATCGTAGACCTGCTTTTTTGTCAAACCAAGCTTTAACGAGATCAGTGTGGCAATCGTACATACCTGAAGCGAATGCTCATAGATATCAGCACTTCTCTCCTTTACATCATACACTTTCTCTACAACTTCTTCTTCCTCCAGGATGTCGGTTATAATATTCTGCGCAGCATCCGCTATTTTTTCCAGACCTTCTGTCTGCTGATAGACATGCAGCTCCAAAATATCTTTAATCTTATTTTTGACCTGCTCCTCCACATCGTCGCGCAGTATAGTAACTTTTTCCATCGGAATTTTCGTCTTCGGGGTCGATGCGGCAGGCACTTTGGGCGCTGGTGCCTTCGGCTGGACTGGCGGCCTCTGTGCTGTCGGCTTTGCAGCCTGAGCCGCTGATTTTTGCGGGACTGTCGGTGCCTTTGGTGCTGGCTTCTGCGGTGCCGGTGCCTTCGCAGATGGTGCCTTCGCAGACGGTGCCTTCGCAGACGGTGCTTTGGCAGATTCTTGTGCTTCCTCAATGTATACTGTAAAAATTCCCATCTCGCGAAGCTTGTCAATATAGGGTGCCTTGATCACAGTCCCTTTACTCAGCACAACTGTGTAATCTTCCAGAAGGACATCATTGGCAATGACATCACCCTCTCTTAAATCTTCCACTGTAACTAATTTCATTTAAGAATCCCCCATTCTTTTTTATATGAATTTTTATCACTTACATACTATCCGAGGTGTTGCCATTGACAGCACGCTCCACCGCTACTTTTTCCTCATTGCTCAGTGCAATCTGAGAATCGCCATCCTTCACACGTTTTGTGTAAGAATAACATCCCTCTGAACTGTGCACCGAGTTAATGATAAATCCGCTGTTCTTTTCGTCCAACAGGGCCAGTGCAAAACTGAGCTTCCCACCCATTTCTGTGAATGCGTCATATTTTACAAGTCCGACCTTTTGAAATGTCGTCTCGTGTTTTTTGAAAAGTTCCTTGATATTTTCCCTGTTCTTGTCGATGCTGAGCTTCATGTACTTATTATCTTCATATAATGTCATGATATCCTTTTCCAGATTAGCTCCATCTTTGCCAAGCATAAACTTCCCATATTTTTTCTTTAGTTTTCCAATTTGTACAAAAATTACGATAATCAATATCAGTAATAAAATATGAATCGCCAATAGACCAAGAAGTATAAATCCGATATCGATATTCCCCAATCCTATGCTGTTTAATAAATTACTATTCATCTGTTTCTCCTGTTATATGCTTATATTTGAAAGTGATTCGATCAGATGGTCTAAGTCATCATTAGAATAAAATTCAATCTCGATTTTCCCTGTACCGTTTTTTCCCTTCGACGTAATCTCTACCTTTCTGCTGAGTCTTTCCTTTAACCGGTTCTCGATCTCCTGATAAATGTACTGAATATTTTGAGGTGTTTCTTCTTTTTTCGGCTTGTTTGACTCAGGTTTTAATATTCCTTTCACAATTTTTTCAACTTCGCGCACACTCAGCTTCTCATCGAATATCCGCTGCGCAAGCTGCAGCTGCAGCTCTTCGTCTTCAATCGGAATCAGTGCGCGTGCATGTCCGGTCGAAAGCATATCGTCAATGATCATCTGCTGTACACTGTCGCACAATTTCAGTAAGCGCATACTGTTCGTCACTGCCGTCCTGCTCTTAGAAACCCGCTCCGCTACTTCGTCCTGCTTTAGATGAAATTCCTCCAACAGTCTCTTATACGCCATTGCCTCCTCGATCGGATTCAGATCCTCTCTCTGGATATTTTCGATCAATGAGATCTCAACAATCTCCTGATTGGTATAATTCCGGATAATAACTGGCACTTCTTTCAGACCGGCAATCTTTGCCGCACGCCATCTTCTCTCCCCAGCAATAATCTCATAATAATCTTTTCTGTCCTGCACAAGTATTGGCTGAAGCAGACCAAACTGTTTGATAGAATCCGCCAATTCCTGTAATGCGTCCTCGTCAAAATTTTTGCGGGGCTGATCCCTGTTTGGCTCAACCTTTGCAATCTTTACCATCGTCTCTGCCTGCTTTACTTCCTTGCTCTCATTATTACTTGATGCAGGTATCAGCGAATCAAGACCCTTACCCAATCCTCTCTGTGCCATTTTTCTCTCCTTCTAGTAATCATTTCACTCAATCAAATGTTATGCTTAATCACTTCTTCCGCTAAAGCCATGTAGCTCTCCGAACCTGCTGATTTTGGATCATACATATTAATCGGTTTTCCGTAGCTTGGTGCCTCCGCAAGTCTGATATTTCTTGGAATCAATGTATTGTAAATCTTCTGACTCAAATGACTCTTCACATTGTCGACAACCTGTGAGGAAAGATTTGTACGAGAATCATACATTGTAAAAACGACACCATCCATATCCAAATCTGGATTCAGTCGTTCTTTTACCAGATTCACAGTATGAATCAATTGGCTTAATCCTTCCAACGCATAATATTCACATTGAATCGGAACCAACACCGAGTCTGCTGTTGTCATGGCATTTACCGTGAGCAGACTTAGGGATGGGGGACAATCAATAATAATAAAATCATATCTGTCCTTTACCCAGTCGACTTCATTTTTCAGTATGTACTCTTTCTTTTCAACACCGATCAACTCAATTTCAGCCGCAGCCAAATTCACATTTGATGGTAAGATGGAGATGTTTGGCAGTACTTCTTTTAAGATACAGTCCTCAATCGAGCAGTCACCTAATATCAATTCATATATTGTATTCTCCAGCTCATTTTTTTCAATACCATATCCACTCGTAGTATTTCCCTGTGGATCGATATCTATGACTAATACTTTCTTTCCTTTTGCTGCAATACACGCAGACAAATTAATCGAAGTCGTAGTCTTGCCTACACCGCCCTTTTGATTTGCAATTGCAATGATTCTCCCCATCTTATTCCTCCATACCAATCTGCATCATTTGTCATCGTTGCTTATTATTATACCACTAATATACTTTATATGCTATATAAAAATTAAATGTTTCACGTGAAACATTGATTTTTTTGGATGATATGACAACCTATATATGTGATTTTCGCTATAACTCCAATTTTCTATTTTTTGACCTTGCACGATTCATTCTGATAGGCTGTATAAATAGTAATGTCAATGGCGTGTTTAAAAGATGCTTTCGCCAGAAATTGCACTTCCAGTGTCGGATATTTTGTCAATCCGCGAGGCGGAGGAACGATGCAATGCAAAAGACTAAAATCTTTAGCAGATGGCAAAATTGACGCCGCTGAAAGTTCATTTACTGGCCGGACAGAGCACTAGAGCGTGTTTAAAAAATCATTCCTACCACCTGTACGCCTCACTTTGCATGATATTTGCGCCAAATTCAGGTTACATAGCCCACTATGCGCCCTTCATTTGGCACAAATCTCCCACAAATTGTGACGCACATCTGGCAGAAAGCATTTTTCAAACACGCTCTAGTACTCCACATTAAATACCTTAATCTCTGCGTAAAATATTTTCTGAGAGTGCTGTTTCACAAATGCAGGCGCAGCGGTGGCTTCGTTGAGGCTTGGGAAGCCGTGCTATCAGGGAATTAGGCAAGCAAAACAAACGGTTATTTAAGGTGGTTAATGGTGCATTACACTAATTTACGAATAACAAGCACTCACTCCTCGCGCCATCGCCGCGTTACCGTCAGTCAATGATGCCACCGCATCGCTTCCATCCGCCGCCTTGCAGTATCACAAAATACCCGACACTAGCAGTGCAATTTCTGGCCGGATAAACTATTAACGGTGCCCCCAAAATGCACTAGGTAAAATTTTGACATTAATGTGGTGGTATCGTCTAAAATTTACTATCAATGAAACTTCTCGCAGCAGGAGCTTCGGGGGATCACACCCTCTTTTTTATTATACTCACGACAGATGAAATCTGCCGTGAGTATTCAGCCGCAGCCGCGATGCGGCATATTTCCTTATGCGGCTATGTGCATAACTTTATACTGAGCGGTCAGTCTTTTCGACCGCCAGTATAATGTCACTATCTTTCTATTTTCATATGTACATACTCAAATTATGAGAAACAGTCCCATAATCGATTTGAGTACAATGTTTCACGTGAAACATTGTACTTTTGTGGAATAAAATATCAATAAAAGAACTCCCTTTTTGAAAAATTGTTACTTTTTTACTAATAAAGACATATTTGTTTTTTATCTGGACTAAACGGTAATTCTGTTATCTCAAGTAATTCATTATAAATCATTTGTGGAATTCCTTCTTTAAATTGTATTAAGCTACTTTCATGATGTCCCCGCATTGCATGTTCAGAAGGCTGCATCTTGGGATTGCAGGTAAAAAAGCATATAATCTCTGAATGACAAGTCTGAATTGTATCTTGCAATATTTTATAGTTATCCATCAATGCTATTTTTGTGTACTTCTGTCCAATTGGTATGTCGCTTTCCGCATAGGAATGATGAAAATATAAACTATTCACGGCATATTTATTTTCTTGAAATTTTTGACAGGCAGGAGAGCTCACACCAAATTGCAAAATATTTTTTTCCATATCCGGTATTAGTTTATTTTTAACAATTTCCAAACTGAACCATCCCCATAAAATCAATCTGTTTCGTTCTGCCATCTTCTTATTCTCGCTTAGTTTTTAATAAAGTTAATTTGTACATTTTAATTAAAATAGTATTTCGTCGAAAATACCACAACCGTTTTGTCTCATCAAAGAAAATACTTATTTCATTCTCATCCCTGACCGCAATTCCATCTATTACATATTGTCATCGATACTGTTTACCAACAATGAACTTTCCATCATCAGGACTTTCATAAACATTCACAAAAATAATCACTCATGTACACTCACCACTCCGTTTCTGATGCAAAAGATTGCTGCCTGCGTCCGGTCGGAACAATCTATCTTCTGAAAAACGCTTGTCAAATGATTCTTCACGGTGCGCTCTGTGATCGAGAGAATCGACGCAATATCTTTATTGAAATGTCCAAGTGCTACCAGTTTCAATATCTCCATCTCTCTGTTTGTCAGAGAATCAATTTTTTCCCGATCCATGTCTCTTGCAATCAACTTCGAATTTAACAATGGTATCAAACTCGGCTGAATAAAACGCTCCCCCTCATAAACAAATCGAATTGCACGAATCAACTCCTTGGAACTGGAATCCTTTAAGAGATAGCCATCCACACCCATATCGAGCACTTTGATCAAATATTCAATTTCATTATGTACTGTCAGCATCAAAATTCTGGGACGATTCTTTTTAGGCAGTAATGCTTTGAGTGTTTCAATGCCATCCATATCCGGCATATTGATATCCAGTAGCAAAACATCCGGCTTTACACTTCGAAGCTTGTGCATACAATCCGAACCGTCACCTGCCTCCTCAACCACTTTAATCTCGTCATCAAATTCAATCAAACTCGTCAAACCCTCACGGACCATCCTGTGATCATCCACAATCATAACACGAATCATCTTATACCTCACTCTCTGTCGGAATCTCAATTTTAATCACTGTGCCGTCAGTGTCAGAGACAATTTTCATTTTTCCAGAGAGTGCTTCTACTCTCTCGCTCATAAACTGCAGACCAAAATGATTTTTCTCAAAACTGCTCTCTTTCTCAATTCCAATACCATTATCGCAAATACTGATTCTGATTAACTTTCCATCATTTTTCACAGAGACTTCAATGCGATTGGCCTTGGAATGTTTCATCATATTCTGGCATCCCTCACTCACAATACGGTAAACAGAGATTGCTGTTATTCCATCTGAAAGATCAACGGCGTCAATATCAAAACAAACACTTAATTCTGAATTTTCACATAGCAGCTTATCCCTCAGACGCTCAAACGAAGCCTCCCACCCAATATCATCCAACATCATCGGACGCAGGTCATAAATTGTCTCCCGCATTTCACCGATAATGCGCTTCACCTCTTTGCGCGCAGACACGGTTTCCAATTTGGCACGCGTTATATCCTGATCCATATATAACAGAATTAATTCCATGCGTTGTGACAAACAGATCAGATCCTGAACAGCCGTATCATGAAGTCCTTCCGCAATGCGTTTCTGTTCAGCCTCCTGCAGCAGCAAAATTTCTTTTCTATCCATTTTCTCTTCCTTTCTATGAAAAAGTCAGTGCCGCCAACACTGTCAGAGTTTTATAGATGTTTCTGTAAAAACAGAACGAATTAACACACCGTATCCATACATAAAATATGTCAAAGGGAATAATACAGCGAGCGCTGCAATAACAAAAAATCACAAAGAAATAATATAGAGTAGAATCAATCTGCATAAGTTGAGCAAAAAAAGACACATTGAATATGCGAATGAGAATTGCATTCGCACTACTATGTGAATGTCTGAAAAAGTAACACATTCATACAGATTCAGGCAGGTCAAAAAATCGTTATTTCTTAAAAGTATAATAAAAAGTATATATGTATTTAGACACGTCAATTTACAGGTTACTTTTATAAATTAGCACAAATTACTATGAAAGTAAAGCACTTTCACAGTAATTCATAGCGGCTCCTTTGAGGGAAGCCCTGCTTTTCTTGGATATTTTTTGGGTGTTGCCTTGACTTTTTTAATCTGAAACAGATTTCTATAAATATCAGAACCAGGCAAAACAAATTCTTTCTGGCCGCAAACCTCTCCACCGAGAAGCTCTATCGCATGCTGCGCTGCCTGCATCTCATCAAATATTTTTTCTGATTTATAAGAAATAAAAAATCCATTAACCTTTACATAAGGAAGGCAATACTCTGACAACGTGGAGAGATTGGCAACTGCGCGCGACACACACAGGTCAAATTTTTCCCGCAATGCATCCGGCTTTGCAAAATCCTCCGCCCTTCCATGAATCGCTTCTATCTCATGCAGTCCCAGACGCCCAATTACCTCATTTAAGAACTTCACTCTCTTTCCAAGCGAGTCAAGAAGTGTAATCTTTAAATCTGGAAAGGCAATCTTTAACGGAATCCCCGGAAAACCGGCACCTGTCCCGACATCAATCACAGCCAGGTCCTTCGTGCAGTCCACCGCCTTGCACAAAGAGATACTGTCTATAAAGTGTTTCGTACATACTTCATCAAACTCTGTAATCGCAGTCAGATTCATAAAGCTGTTCCACTCAACCAGCAATTCATAATATTCCATAAATTGGCCAACCTGATGATCGTCCAATTTTAAACCCAGCTCATTAATACTATTATATAATAATACTGTATTATATTTCTTAAAATCCATACGAATCCCCCATATCGTCTTTGGCGCACACTATTTTCCACTTTCCGATTCCCACTCTCTTTTCAGTAACCGGTATTCTAATCGCGTTTTCATTTTCCCATCATGCCACTCATAATCAAGATGCTCTGCTTCCTTAATCAGACCGCATTTTTGCATGACTCTCTCGGAACCTATATTTTCTGCTAAGCACCCTGTAGATAATCTGTATACATTATTCTCAGAAAATGCAAACGCTAAAACACGCTGAAACGCTTCCGTTGTATATCCTTTTCCCCAGAACTTCGGATAAATGAAATATCCCGCACCGACAATTTTTCCAACAGGAGTATCGCTGATTACCGTATACCCGACACTCCCCACCTGTTCATGTGAATCTTTTAACTCGGTGTGCAGAAAATAAAATTTTCTATCGGGTTTTGACAGATCCTCAAGAACCTTATGAAAATCTTTATGCGCTTCTTCTCTTGTCAACACTTGTATATCCTGTAAATAGTACATCGTTTCAGAATCCGATTTCAGCCGATAATATTCTTCAAAATCATCTTCACAGTAGTCCCTCAATATCAAACGTTCTGTTTCCATGTAAATCATTTCTTACAGCTCCTTTCGCACAGCTGATTTCCAACAGCCTCTTCCGCCGAAATGCCATATATGTATAACTCAAAATGACATGAAATTCTTTTTCATCAATGCCTGCTATTGGCAACATAGTAAAATGAATCCTCACAATTTCTGAATATCTGATTTCCCAAATACTTCATGCCGATCTTCTCTAACACTCTTCTCGACGCTGTATTTTCCGGCTGTGCCATCCCATAAATTCCCTTGATATCCGTAGCAGCAAATGCGTCCTGAATCATCTGCTTTCCGAGTTCCGTCGCATAACCCTTGCCCCAATATGCTACACCGATTTTAAATTCAATTTCTGGTTCATTTTCTTTATAAGGATTTAATCCGCACAATCCAATCAATTGGTCTGCACCTTTTTTCACTACCGCTCCATGAAAACAATCCAGTGTTTTAAAATCTCTCTTTATCATATATCTGACATAATCCTCTGTGCGCCGTTCATCCCAGGGATTATTCCTGTCTTTCGTATATGTATGAACCCTGACATCAGACATCACCTGAAACAGTTGATCCACATCATTCAGCGTGTACTGCCGCACAATCAGCCGCTCGGTCTCAAAATATAAATGCATCTGTTTATCACCTTTATCATTTTCTATTTAGCCATCTTCTTTAATATGAATTCATATATCCTTTTCTATAAAATGAATATCATAGCGGTTCCAATACTTCCAATATACCCTGTCTTCCTGTCCGTCAAGATTTAATTGATACATTCTAAATGTAACCAGCAAATCTTTTGGCTGCCACTGTTCCTCATAAGAGTAACAGTATTTCATGCCTATTCGCCGCATAATACTGCCACTTCCAGGATTATTCCTGTCATGTGTAGCCGTAATGTATGGAATCTTATCCTGTTTTAACTGTTCGACAAGAGCCCTGCATGCTTCTGTGACAATTCCCCTGTGCCAGAATTCCCTGCGAAGAGCATATCCCATATCATAACTGTCATCCGTGTCTACCGTTACATAGCCAATCGGATGATTATCTTCTCTGAGACAAATTGCAAAAGAGTACTCCCTATCTGCAAAACGTTTCTCATAAAAAACTTTTGTCTCTTCCAAGTTTTTGACTGGAAACCACGGCAGAAAAGTATTTACTTCCTCATCTTTCAATAGGAAATACAAAGCCTCCATATCATTGTCAGCAAATTTTCTAAGAATAAGACGATCCGTTTCAACTCTCGAAATTGACATTGTACGCTCTCCGTAATAATCCTATAAATTCCAAACAAGTTGACGACCAAAGAACATCAATCAAATTGAACTTTCCAGTTGTCATCTCCATAAGCTTCAAAACACATTCTGATTTGCTCTTCATTACATTTTTCTTCCGCTAACGGAGGTAATTCATCTAACGAAAAATATCTGCTTTCTGAAGTCTCAATATTTGAGACAAATGAACCGCCTGTCGCTTTGCACTGATAAAAGATTTTAACGACTCCATAGGCGTACGGCGGCTGGTTATGTTTATCCCGATCCTGCACGGAAATAACCTTCTGCACGACCACATCCAATCCGGCTTCTTCTTTTGCCTCCTTTACTGCATTCTCTGCCGGAGACAGGTTATATTCACACCATCCGCCAGGCATAGACCATTTTCCACTGCTCTCACAGACAAGAAGAATTTTTCCTTCCTCAAAAATCGCTGCACGAGTGTCAACTTTAGGTGTCTGATAGCCAACATCACCGCAGAACAGGGTAGCAATCTTCTCTGACGGAATATCTGTGCGCGCTGCCATCATTTCCACCGCAATTTCCCGCATTCGCTCGTATCTTTCCTGATCAAAAACATCCTTTCCATAAAACAATCCCGCCTGGGCAAGACTTTGGATTTCTTTTGCCCATTCCACAATTTGATCTCTCATATATCACCTCTGCAAATTCCAAAACTCTTCTGCTAACATTCCCTATATAAATAGTTATCACTCTCCCAGGAATCGACATAAACTGTACACCTTTACAGGATACGATTCATTCCCGGGCATGACTCCCTCCTCAGTTTTTTGGACATAAAATCCAACGGATTCATACAGCCTTCTCGCAGGTTCATTTCCATATAGTACCTCAATGTGATTGATGCCCGGTTCTATGTCCAAAGCCCTTTTCACAAGTTTTCTTCCAATTCCCTTGCGCATCATGTCTGGAGATACATAGAGCCATGCAAGCTCGTCATCTGTGTAAGCACTGAATGCCACGACAACATCGTTTATGACTGCCACATCAATATGCGGATAGTCAAAGAAATTTTCTCTTTCTGCGGCAAGAAAAAATGGAAGAAACGCCTCATCAAGGGAGGCCAGCGAGAGTTCCATTTTGCTTTTTTATTCCTTTTTTGGTTTTCCTCTATCTTTTCTGGTACATTTTCCGTTTCAACAGTCAGTCCTTTCGCCTGTTTCCCCTTTTGATTCAGTGCAAAATATTATATAAGCTGATATCCTGTACACAAATCTGTTTTCTATATCCATCACTGTATCAGAATTTATTTGATTCCCCAAAAACCAGCCTGCATATTTGAAAGCCATAATATTTCAACAACTTTAAATCCACAATTTCGCATAAATTCCACGTTTTCCAATAACGTAATCGGAAAATAATCTTTTCCATATCGATCTATGTGCTTCTGGCATTCCTCAAGACTTTTTTGCTGTTTCATTTGATATCTTTTCCATTTTTCTAAATAGACCGATTTTCCTAAATCGGTAAATGGCGCAAAATTTTCAAAACTGATAAACAAACCATTATCCTTTAATGCCTCATAACATTTCTGCATAGCGATTTTGCGCTCATCCATATGCAAATAATGATTTACCTGTATCGCTGTAATAATATCAAATTCGTTCGAATAAACCAACTTTTGCACATCACAGACACAAAATTCCGCATTATGATATGGAAACCGTTCTTTTGCAATTCTTATCATTTCCTCTGACAAATCACAAAAAACAAATTTCTCGATATCGACATTTTCAAATGCGGCACTTCCCATCTTCCCTGTGCCACAGCCAATGTCAAGCCATCTTACTGCATTATCATTCATGACTTTTATTAATTCTATGACTTGTTCGTAGAACTGGTCGTAATACGGCAGGGTTTGCTTTATTTTTCTATCGTAATCATTGGAACAAAATGCAGATTGATTATCATTCATAGGCTGTTACCTTTCCTTCTTCATTTCTCCGATAAACCATAGACAGGACAGCCCGCCATATATTTAAAGTATCAGTTTTGCAAATATTCAATCAGTTTCCCTGCGTATTCATCACTATGTTCATGTAAAAATTGACCATGCCCCATATTATCAATCTCCACATCGATTAAATCAGGCAGATATTTTTTTAACAGGGCAGCGCTTTTCCTTGGATACTGCTCATTTGAACCTCTCCAGAATACACAAGTTCCTTTGTAATTCCTTATTTTTTCAGGTATGCGGTACTTATACAAAAATTCGCACGCATTTATAAGAGTCATCTGGGAAACATTCCGATAAAGCATTTCAATGATACTGTTATTGTCTTTTCCCATAACAGCGTCCATCATAAATTTCGGAACTGCCTTATCATTTTGAATCCGCCTGATAGCTTTACAAAAGGCATATTCATATGGTTTCGTCAACAATCCCATTTTTATCAGGAATGCTGCATCTAAATGCGTTTTTGTGACATTGACATTTCCTCTCCCTATAATCTCAACAGCCATTGTTGCTCCCATAGAAAAGCCTGACAAGCAGAACAAATTACCAGATAGCGTATTTTTTATGTAATTTTCTATTTCAACACAGTTTTGCCCTAGACTGACAAGTTCATGAGTCCGCTCACTATGGCCATCCACTTCCGTCAATATCACATAATAGTCTGACAAATGTTTTAAAATGGGTTCATAACAAAGCATTGCCGTGGAAGCCATTCCATGTATCAGTAGTATTGACGGATTGCTTTTATTTCCAAAACACAAAAAATTCATAGCCGCCTCCCAATTTTATACCATTTCCCGATTTTCTGTTCCGCTCAATCTTATTACTCCGACAGCTCAATATCACAACATTTTACTTGCCCAAATCTCCACCTGCTGTGTTGTCATCAAACGAAACTTATAAAATAGTATACCACAAAACATACTGGAATTGTAAACTATTTGAAATACTTGCAAAGGAATTGTACCCCTATCGCGTCACATTCGCCCGCATTTTCCTCATGTGTCCGGCAGTCTCTCTGCGGGTTACGTAGAAAGCTATTGTATTTTGAGTTTTGAAATCATATAATAAAAGCTGCAATACAGAATAAGACAAATCGGGAGTTGTAGGGATTAAGTATGAAGAAATTTTTGAATGATATAAGAAGTGCCAAAAATCCAATACCTCTTAATAAGCAAATTATAAACACGGTATATATATTGTTTATTGGAATTATTTTGGGAACCTTTTCAAAGTTTTTGGACACCATGCCGGCAAACGAATTACCTTATATCTTTGAATTTTTAGACATGAGAAATTTTTTCGGACGTTTTGCTATATGGTTGCTGATTGCCTTGTGTATCTCTATTTATAGCAATTCGTCCATTAGAGCGTCAATCAATGTATTTGTTTTTTTGTGGGAATGGTTACAAGCTATTATTTATATTCAAGATATGTAGCAGGATTTTTTCCGAGAAGTTATGCAATGATTTGGGTTGCTTTTACAGTTATTTCTCCCATATTGGCATTTATCTGTTGGTATGCAAGAGGGAAAAGTAAACTGGCGTTTATGATATCAGCAATAATACTTGCCGTTATGCTTAATACGACATATGTTTATGGCAGTAGTTATTTTAAAATACGTTCAATCTTAGAATTGATAATATTCATTTGTACGGTAGTGCTTTTGAAACGAAAGACTATAAAGGATACAATGATTATGTTTATATTAAGTATTGGTATAGCGTTTGCTCTTGATTTTGTAGTACCATTTCATTTTGGATAGGCAACTTCCGATTTCTCATGGGTGGGCTTTTTTAAGATAATTAATCAAAACAGGGAGATACGATTCTTATCTCCCTAAAACTAACAATTCACACTTTAAGCTGCTAAGCACTTATTAAATTAAAGGTTCACATTCAAAGTAGTGAAGCACTTAAATGAAAGGTTTGCACTCAAAGTAGCAACACACTTAAATCGAGCAAATTGCTTTGCACACGTATATTTTATGCAGTTCTACCATAAATGTCAATAGAAATTTTAAATATGTGTTATTTTTTCCCAACAACGTACACCGGAATAAATAAACCTCCTAAAATAAGAAACAAAGCGAGAAACAGGTCGACAATATCCCGCCAAATTCCCGCAAAAATCAAAGTTTCTATATAGCTGATGATTGGATATACCAATATAAGTGCCACAGACCAGATACGCCCGACTTTCAATATTTTTCCCCAGTTACTGTTATTTAAAGAAAGTCCGGGTAAATTCATCTCAAACAATCCGTCCGTATATACACAAATATGGTTTTCATCATAACAGGACGGAAGCTTTTCCTTTACAAAAAAACAGAAATATATTCCAAAAACTGCGCTCAGACTCATAGATACGATCAGCCCGGTCGTTATGCTCCCACTCCTATAGGAAAACCATATTTCAAGACAGGCCATCACCAGAGAAAAGATACAGATTAGTCCCCATTTCCCTTTGTTATGATATGCCCGTGTCTGTTCTTCCTCAGAATACGAAATCGCTGTTTTCACAACTTGTTCAACCTGCGCTGCGCTCAGCGCGTTGTCCTGCTCCATGCGTTGGCACATCAACAGCTCTGTTACCGTAACTCCCAGTATGTCTGCTAACGGCATTAACAAATCGATATTAAGAACACTTGTTCCAGTTTCCCATTTGCTAACAGCTTTATCAGAGATAAAGAGTCGTTCTGCCAGCTCCCTCTGAGTCATCCCTTTTTCTTTACGAAGCATGGCGATAAATGTGCCAAATTTCTGTTTTTCAATATGAAACATCGTTGCACCTCCTTGTTGTTTTTCTTTACCCATTTTCACTCTATGTCCGCTAAAAAGCAATCGAATCGCAGGAGAATTCCATATTTTAGAGGTAGAATGGCAGGAGAATTGTACTGTCCCCCGATTGCACAGAGCCGAACGGATAAAAAATCAAAAAATTTCCCTTGTAAATTGCCCATAAAGACAAAACAAGGGAACTAAGCGACTATACCGATTCATCCTTAAGCATCGCAAAATGCTCCAGATAAACCAGCAGCACTGAAATATCCGCAGGCGATACCCCGCTGATCCGCGAAGCCTGTCCGACAGACACCGGCTTGAATTTCTGAAGCTTCTGTCTCGCCTCCAGTCGGAGATTCTTAATATCATCATAGTCGATGTCAGCTGGTATTTTCTTTTTCTCGATCTTCTTAAATTGTTCTACCTGCTTTAACTGGCGCTTGATATATCCGTCATATTTTATATTGATATTAATCTGTTCGATCACATCATCCGGTAACTCTGGTCTGTCCAAGTCAATCTCTGCGATTAATTCATAGGAAAGCTCTGGTCTGCTGATCAGCTCTGCAAGTGTGGCTGCCGTCTTTAATCCGCTGCTTTTCCTGCTTTCCAGAAACTCTTGCATTTCCCTGTTGGCGCCGACCTTCACATTTTGCAGACGCTCTATCTCCGCCGCGATCAACCGCTCCTTTTCACACACAGAATCATACTGCTCTTTTGTGACCAGTCCCGCCTCATAGCCAATCTTTCGAAGTCTCAGATCCGCGTTGTCCTGACGAAGCAAAAGCCTGTACTCCGCACGTGAAGTCATCATCCGATACGGTTCCAGATTTTCCTTTGTGACCAGATCGTCAATCAGTACGCCAATATACGCCTGTGAACGGTCAAGTACAATCTGCTCCTTTCCCCTGATAAAAAGTCCGGCATTCATTCCCGCAATCAACCCCTGTGCCGCCGCTTCCTCGTATCCGCTGCTACCGTTAAACTGCCCGGCACTGAACAGTCCTGATATTTTCTTAAACTCCAGCGTTGGATACAACTGGTCTGATTTGATACAGTCATACTCAATCGCGTAAGCGTTTTTTACGATTTTGCAGTTTTCCAATCCAGGCACCGTGCGATACATCGCAAGCTGCACGTCTTCTGGCAGAGAAGAGCTCATACCGCCGACATACATCTCATTCGTGTGCAGTCCCTCCGGCTCTATAAAAACCTGATGCCGATCCTTATCTGCAAATTTGACCACCTTGTCCTCAATCGAAGGACAATACCGCGGACCAGTGCCCTCGATAATTCCGGCATAAATCGGCGATCGGTCAAGATTTGCACGGATAATATTGTGCGTGTTTTCATTGGTGTAAGTCAGCCAGCATGAGACCTGATCAATCTGCACATCCTCTGGATTTGTGGAGAACGAAAACGGTACAATCCGCTCATCCCCAAATTGTTCCTCCATTTTGCCAAAATCAATTGAGCGCCTGTCCATCCTCGCCGGCGTCCCCGTCTTAAATCTGCGCATTTCCACACCGAGCGATTCCAGACTGTCTGTCAGATAATTAGCAGCCTGCAGACCGTTTGGCCCTGTATGTGTGATCGCCTCACCACACAGGCACCGCGCTTTCAGGTAAGTGCCTGTGCAGAGAATCACCGCTTTTGCCTCATAAACAGATCCAGTGAACGTTTTCACACCAGTTATTTTTTTCTGATATAATCCGTTCGCCTCATTCACATCCTCTGCCAGAAGTTCGACGACCTCCGCCTGTTTAATTGTCAAATGATCCTGATTTTCAAGGACTTTGCGCATCCATCTGGAGTACTCAGCCTTGTCAGCCTGTGCACGGAGTGAATGAACGGCTGGTCCTTTCGAGACATTGAGCATTTTTGACTGGATAAATGTCTTGTCGATGTTCTTTCCCATCTCACCGCCAAGTGCATCAAGCTCCCGCACCAGATGTCCCTTCGACGAACCCCCGATATTTGGATTGCACGGCATCAGCGCGACACTGTCCACACTCACCGTAAAAATCACTGTCTCCAATCCCATTCTCGCACAGGCAAGCGCAGCCTCACACCCCGCGTGTCCTGCGCCCACCACGCACACATCTACCTTTTCCCGTATTCCTGACATATCTATCCCTCTTTCATTCGATGGTTCATTGCGATAAAATATTCTCTCAACAAACGACATCATCACATCTCACACACGTACAATCCTGTACTCCGTTTCTGATACATATTGTAGTATTTTATGTAATACATTTATATTACAATTTGCTGTTCAAATTTTCCTTGTCAAGAATTATAACACGAAATAAATGTGACAGGAAGAACTAATTGAAATGCTTTTTAATTTCTTCATAATTATCTACTTGCGCACCGGGCATCCGTCAGCCCCAGCTGACACACTTCCTTTTAGTGACCGTGTACATAAAAAGGGACTCATAAAGAGTCCCGAAAATTAAATATTGTTGTAAAACTGTATAGCATGGCTCTGTAAAAATTGTCAATGATCGAGAATCACACCATGATCTATCAGTACTTCTTTGATCTCTTCTTCTGTTTTACTCATGGCTTGTGCTATCATGACTAAGCTGCCTCCTACTTTGTAGAAATTAATGATATCCTCCTCTTTCGCTTTCCTGACGCCCCTTTGTTCGCCCCTTTGCTCACCGATCCGTTCACCTTTCTCCAGTAATCCCTGCCCTAAATTGCACATCACTTTCACTTCCTCTCTTAAGCCTTCGTCGATGTCTATACCAAAGTCATCTAACAACATTTCGCATCGTTCCCTGTTATTCAGATTCACTGCAAACAGCGTATTGAGCATCCTGCACAAATCCCTGCTGTCTGCTTTCTCCGGGCTGTCATCTTCCTCTGATTTCCCCGGTTCACCAGTTATTCCTGCAATCACAATGTTTATCATATCGGTGCCGCCCTTCCATTGGTATGTCCCGTACAGCGTATCCTGCGCAAAATGAATATGATTCACACTGTTGCTCTCCATATTTGCAACGATCCAGATTGAGTACACTTTTACTAGGTTATTGAACTGCATATGTCTGAACTCTCTCTGCTTCTGTGCACTGATCAGCCTGCACGCATAAAAAACAGCACGGTTTGACAGCTTATAGCTTGTCGGTTTATCTTTCTGCATCTCAACATTGATGATTATTCCATATGACTTTTTCGCATCTCTGGATGTCCGCACCTTAAACAGGATATCATATCGGATCAGTCCCTCGCTCCTCTCAGAATCCTCTGTATTAAGACCTGTGATCCGCTCTGCATCCGTTATATTCGTATATCCCGGGTCCACAGGAACTTTACTAATATAAACTTCACCTTCTATCAGATCCGCGATGTCTTTTCCACGCATTCCTTTGAATTCTTCCACTGTCTTTGAAAGGATGAAGGCAAGTACCGTCTTATAACCAAGTACTTTCTTTGCCTGTTCATCATACTGCGTGGAAAACTCGTCAACCGTATCTGGTGCTGTGTTGTTAATCTCTTTTGTCATTTACTCCTCCTGACTGTTATGTCATGTTTCTTTTCCGCTTTAAACGGCTTTCTCCTATAATAACACAGACCCCTCTATGCGATTATATTATAACATGCCAAAGACAGTCGATGCAATCATACTTTTTGAAAAAACGGCTCTCTTGTATGCAACCAGAATTTTTGCTATCATACAAGCAACAAGTGAAAGGATGGTGTTTATATGCCGGGGATGTTAAGTGAACGTATTGCCGCGCTGCGAAAAGAGCGGGGCCTCACCCAGGAGCAGCTGGGTAAAATGGTCGGAGTGTCCTACCAGGCGGTGGGCAAATGGGAAAAAGGCGGCGCGCCGGACGTGGAACTAGCTGGATGTCACTATCGACGCGCTCTTTGGTTTAGAGAGCGGGGAACAGATCAATATAGAGGACACTGACCCGATATCTGACGCCATCACTATCGAAAATCTGGACTTTCAGTACAGCGGGCGCACCATCCTGCAAAGCCTGTCCCTCCAGTTCAAGAAGGGCGGTAAATATGCGCTCATCGGCCCCTCCGGCTGCGGGAAATCCACCCTGCTCAAACTCCTTCTGGGCTGGCTGCCAGACTACAGCGGAGTTATCCGCTTCGATGACAAGGATGCCAAAGACTTTACTCCAGAGCAGCTTCAGCAGCAGATGAGCTACATTGAGCAAAATGTGTTCCTGTTCAACTCCACCATCCGGGACAACATCACACTGGGCGGAACATTTGATGATGAGCAGATGGAAAAGGCTCTGCGGGACAGCGCCTTGGATCAGAAAAACGCCGACATTGTGGAAAAAAGCCTGCTGGCCAACCCGGAACTGACGCTGATTCTGGTCAGCCACCACCTCACCCTGGAGCGAAAGGAGCAATTTACCCAGGTATATGATTTACAGTTGGCAGCACCTCATCCGCAATCGGCATGAGTCTGATAAACGAAATCATTTTATAACCGTTCTATATACCAGCTGTATGCATCAAAAATCAGGGTCTGATTGATTCCATGAAATATAGGCGACAGCGTTTGTTTCATTAAGTCATAAATTTCCGACTCTGATTTTTGATGATTTTGTATCTGCGCATTGACATTCGACTGCGTCATCATAAAACGTATAAAGGAATCTAAAGCAAATTCATGCTTTATCTGATATGTTACCTGATTTTTTACAATAAACTCCTCCGGCATATCGCTTTGACGCCATACTTCTTCATTCCGCGGCGGTTTTGGAAAATTGGTCAGATACAGATTGTGAAACCATTCTGTATAGGCGTCATTTTGCAGCATTTTATCAGATATCCAGAAATCATATATTATAAGTATCGCGTTTTTACCCATAACAAGACTCATGTTTTTGAGGAATGCGTCTTTATCTACCCAGTTAATGACTCCTGCCGCAGTTACGATATCGTATGGCATTTCGGGAAGAAGCGATTCCTCAGCTTTCGCCGCATAAAAAGTAAATTCCGAAGCATCGTATGTATCTGAGCATACCTGAATCATTTCGCCTGAGATATCGGTTCCTGTCACGCTATCACATATAAGTTTTAAAGCTTTGGTTGACAATCCTGCTCCGCATCCGACGTCAAGCCCATTGTGAAAAGATTTTGTTATGTTCAAGTCAGATTTTAAACGCTCTATGACAGACTTATGCAGCCAGGGTCTGTCAGATGCATAGCCATGTGCAATTCTTTTGTCGTCAAATGATTTATTATTCATTGTTGTGTTTCCCCCTGTCTTTTATCTACCGATTCGGATTCGACATACAATCACCTAATTCCTCGAAAGATGAAATTCTTTGCTAACCTTTGCAGGATAGGTCAAAAAGTCAGCGCTCTGATTTTAACAGTGCATAACAGCAGGCATCGCAGATTCCTTGATTATTCCAATCAGAACTACGCAAAGTTCCCTCATACCGCATTCCGCATTTTTTCATTACTTCACCCGAATTAGGGTTTCTTGGGTCGTGTCTTGCTTCAATCCGATTGGCGTCTACTACATCAAAGAGAAAGTCCATAACAGCTTTCAGGGCTTCTGACGTAATTCCTCTATGCCACCATCTTCTTCCGATACAGTAACCAATATGTACCATTGAAATATTCTCTTTCATATTTACTACAGCGATATCGCCAATCGGCTCATCTCCATTGTCCTTGAGTACAATAGCCCAATGATAATAATTTTCATTGGCATATTGACTCACCCAATCTTCTATCACATATTGACTCACTTCCTTACCTGAATGGGCTGGCCATGTCAAAAATTTGGTAACGTCCTGATCCGATGCCCAATTTTGATACATCGCTGCAACATCTTCATTCACATATCTTCTTAAAACCAATCGATCGGTCTCTAATCTTTGCGTTCCACAATGTTTCATAAATTTGTCCTTTCTTCTCAACTTCTGATTTATTATTATCCTAAGCGGGATATCTTATCTGGGGGCAGCTTCCTCGTTAAGGGGCTTATAGCTGCTGTCCATGTAGTTCTTTTTCCCGAAGGGAACATAATTTTCATCCAGTAAAATCAAGTTTCCGTTTCCCAAATCAGGGAACTGCCGCGCAATCTCCTTGAGCACTTCCCATTCGTCTCTGGCATTTTCTTTGTTGTCCTCTTCTACCTGCCTTAGTGCCTCTTGAATAGACTGCTGATCTGCCGTTCCCCAACAAAGAGGATGGGGCTGAAAGGAAGAATGGTAATCGCCACCCTCATAGCAGAAAAAACACGAGCAGGGGATTTTTTCAAATAGAATTTTTTGCGCCCCGTCAAGCTCTTTCACCTCCAGACAGTAGCACCCGTTTACGGTTGCCGCGCCATCCCGCGCGGTCATGTTTGCGATTGCCATAATAGTGAGAGGTTCCGTTTTCACAATTATACCAGGAACCAAAAGCCCTTCCTCATACATTTCCCGTAAATAATCGTCAGAAAATTTTCCGACAGCCCGCCATAGGAAAAACAACGCAAGAAGGAGACAGATAACGGCGGGAATCCAGCTTTTAAACAAAAAAATTCCAGCCATACACAGAAAGCATACACAGGTTATAGCAGAGCTTCTCCGCTTTTTGACGACAGCTTTTATTATTTCATCCTTCTGCCGTATCCGTTTCACATCTGCATGGATGCCGGATTTTACACTTGCCTCAAATTGTGAATAATCGACCATTTTTTCCTCCGTTTCTTACGTTTGCTTAAACGCTGTTATTATATCTGATTTGGGGAAACGCTGATGAAAGCGTTTCCCACGCCAAACTCATCTGATAACGTAATCTATCTTTGTGTGCAATACAATTACGATTTATCCTTGCCTTTTTAACAGGCGATGCTTAAATGCTCTAATCCTCGCACCATAGCGGCTTGAATATAGCAAACCCACCAAAAGCATTCCAACTGCAAATCCCTGTACAATATCCAGTCCAGCCATAACTGTCGGATTATCATAAAGGCTTGTTCCTTTAATGATAGTGTAGGTTAATACTAAAAGCATTGCTATCCCATTGCATATCCGTACACGTTTATTGTATCGTTCCGCTTCTGCGTTTGTGTAATCCACTGCCCGCAATACAGTTTCTTTCATTTCTTTATCCATATTCTCGCTTTTCCTTTCTCCATTTAGAATTTCCCGTAAATCAACTTCATAATAATCTGATATTTCAATCAAAATATCTAAGTCCGGCATATTGTTGCCATTCTCCCAACGGGATATTGTTCTGTTTGATACATTAAATTTTTCTGCAATCTGTTCTTGGGTAAGTCCTTTTTGCTTACGGAGTTCTTTTAAGAATTTTCCGATTTTTTCTTGGTTCATGCTTTTCCTCCTTTCAGAAAAATCCTATCAAAACTGCCCGATAAAAAACAGGACACAAAGCGAGAAATGCCTTATTTTA
>CAMWTP010000071.1 GCA_947177165.1 uncultured Lachnospiraceae bacterium | reverse complement strand
AAAACAGTTAATTCAGCAACGAAGTTATCATTTATAAAGTTGTAAAGTCGTGGTTATTAAGAGTTCTGGTCAAATTTCTCTTAATCGTATAAATCGTTGCTCCGTAATAACAGACAAGTATCAGCACAATCAGCAGGCTTGGAATCATCACACCGAACCGAAATCCAGTGCTGCCGATATAAGTGAATACTTTATGCCCATATCTCACAATAAAGGAATAAATCAGAAGCAGCGCAATCATAAATGCAATCACACAAGGAGTAAAGAAATAGTGGAGGCTTTGCCTGCTTACCATCTTTACAATATCCTCCCTGTCTACCCCAATCTGATATAAAGTCCGATATTGCATACGGTTGTCGATAGTATCCGCCACCCCATGTAAAGCTAAAACAGTCATGCAGATGATAAAAAAGAGGATTCCGGAATAAATACCCAGCAGCCGGACACTGGTTGCAGTCAGAACAGTATCATTATTTTCCTGTGTCCGAAAACGGATCGGGTCTATAAAACTGGTATAATGCTTATCCGTACCATATTTCGCCTCATATTGGGTAAACAAATACTTATAATGCTCTTTAAATGTTCCTGATATTTCCTCCCGTATAATATCGCAAAGTTTGTACGGAATCACAGTTTCTGTATCTGCATAATAACAAGTCCGTGCCAGATGGAGATGATCGCATACAATATCAGGAAACACCAGCACGCTCCCATCGCTGTTAAACAGATATTGCCCTAACGGTTCGTTAGTAACTGGCGTCTCTGCCAGTTCCAATAATGTACCATCATCTAATTGAATCTTTCTTGTTCCAATCCCTTCTGCGGTGCTTTCCATATCCATTTCAAAATCCAGATGCATAAAGAACTCATTGTCCGCTAATGGAACCGGCTCAAACCCTGCCATTTCCCGCATGGCATTGTACTCTGAAATCCGCATGGCGAGCCTCGGAAGGTCATTCCAATATTCCCTGGTATCAACTGTATTAAAATCCCTTTCCCACACAAAATAACTTTTCTGGGATACTTCTTCTGACAATACAATGCCATGTTCTTTCAGAATATCCCCTACAAAGGAAAAATCTACCTCCGGAATATCATCTATTTGATCAATATACCTGTAAGTATTGTATATCATGATGTCATAAGGCATCCGGTAGTCCAGATATCCCGTAGTGATCTCAGCCAGCATGGGTAAGATCACAAAAGCCACAAGCGAAACCGTAATAGCCAACGTTGAGATCGATAATATCTTTGCAGTAGATGACACCTTCCGAAATAAATTGCCCAGCAGGACAGAATTGATATTGCGGTTTTTCCACTTACTCCGCCTCCTGACTACTGATAAGAGGAAAGCCAGTGTATTATATAAAGCAAAAATCCCTGCAATCGCCACCACAACGGCCACAGTCTGATAGCGGTTACTGATCTCCTCGGGGATATTTCCGGCATAAATGCCGTTCATATGGGAAAAGTTATACAGCACCACACTGCAAGTTCCAAAACAAATCAAGGCAGTGACAAGCGAAACAAGATAGCTACCTTTCTTTCTCTGCTGTTCCTCATTTACCTTTTTTTCGTTCAACAAGTCTATCAGCTTGATTTTGTAAATCTTACGGATATTCCATGCTCCAATGAAAAGAAATGCCATGCCAAAGAACAGCAGTGTCACAAGCATGGTATCCGGATAAAAACCAAGCCGAAATGTCCCTGTACTGCCAATCGTTCTCAAAACAAAGACTGTCATCATTCCGGACAGCACCGTGCCCAAAATACAGCCTGTAAACACTGCCGCAATACCAAAAACAAAAGTTTCACCGAAAAACTGTCCTGCTATCGTCCTTTGTTCCATTCCGAGAATCATATAAACAGACAATTCGCGGCTGCGCTGTTTCAGCATATAGGTATTGATATAACGGATCAGCACAATAAAAATGATTGAAACTGCCAGTACAGCATACCGGATTGTATCTTGAAACAAGGCCAGCGAATAATTGCCGTCTCCGCCCAGAATATCGTTATACCTGCTCGTCAGGGAGAAAAAAGCAAAGAACAATGTACTGCTGACAGCAAGGGTAAAAAAATAGATCACATAGTCCTCTAACGCCTTTTTAATATTCTTTCTGAACAATTTAGCATACATCACTCTGACCTCCTCCCAGCATCGTAATGACATCCAGTATTTTTTCAAAAAATTCCTTACGGGAATTTCCACCTTTCAAAATCTCAGTAAAAATCTTGCCATCCCGCAAAAACAAAATCCGCCTCGCATAGCTTGCAGAAAAAGCATCATGCGTCACCATGAGAATGGTAGCCCCAAGCTGTTCATTGATACTCTGCATGGTACCAAGCAGCATTTGTGACGAATGGCTGTCTAAAGCTCCCGTAGGTTCATCTGCCAGGATTAGTTTGGGCTTATTGATGATGGCTCTGGCACAGGCGCAACGCTGTTTCTGGCCCCCTGACACCTGATATGGGTATTTATCTAAAATATCAATAATATTAAGGCTCTGTGCCATCTCCTGTACTTTACCTGCAATCTGCGACTCAGGCGCTTTGTTAATGGTAAGAGCCAGCGCAATATTTTCTGAAATCGTCAATGTGTCCAGCAGGTTAAAATCCTGAAAGACAAACCCAAGATTTTCCCTGCGGAACCTGGCTAACTCTTTCTCTTTGATTTCTGTCACATCTGCTCCGTCCAGATAGATATGCCCTGCACTGACAGTATCAATCGTAGAAATACAGTTGAGCAGCGTAGTCTTGCCGGAGCCGGAAGCTCCCATAATCCCGACAAATTCCCCGCTATTTACTGAGAAACTGATGTCGCTGATTGCTTTTGTAAGATTCCCCTGATTCCCGTAAAATTTCTGGATATGCTCCAGTCTTAAAATTTCTTTCATCATCACTCACCTCGTCCTTATTGTATACCATAGAATCTACGCTTCGCGAAGCTTCTATGGTCATGAATGAATCGGCTGCCGTTTGTACATTCTTATTGTAAGCAGAACCGTCTGCCATTTGTATCAGGTTTTCTTACAAAGTTCTAACAAAAATGTAAGAAGTGCAGGTTTCTAATCCTGCACTCGCTGAATAAAGTCATTGATATGAAAGATAAGCCGGATAATAGTGCCGCTGCCTTTAGACTCCGCCCAGATCCCAATCCCTAATTTATCACACAGCCGCTTGCAAAGGTACAGGCCAATACCAGTGGAATTTTGCAACGCCTTTCTGCCATTTTGTCCGGTAAAGCCCTTTTCAAAGATACGCGGCAAGTCTCCGGCATCTATTCCAATACCGTTATCCTGCACACACAGGACAATCTGGCTGCCTTGCTGCTCCGCATAAAATTTTAGCACTGGCTGCTCCGTCCTGTATTTGACAGAATTGACAATAAGCTGGTTTAGAATAAAGCATAACCACTTTTCATCTGAGTAAATGGTATCATCTGTTTCCTGCAGGTCAATTCCAACACCATTTTTCAGAAGCAGATACTTATTTTCTGCGATTGACTGATGGACCACATCAAACAGACGGATCTCCCGTACAGAATAATCTTTTTCCGTATGTTCACTCCTGGCATAATAAAGCGCCTGTTCCGTATAACGGTTTACTTTTTCAAGCTGGGTCAATAATTCCTTCATTACTTGTGAATGATTGTTTTCACAAAGGAGTTTCATTGCAGTGATTGGCGTCTTAATCTCATGTATCCATTGTTCCACATATTCTTTGTACTGCGTCCGTTCCCTTCCGACCTCGTTTACCTGTTCCAGCATGGATTTCCCTGCCAGCTTCAAAAGCTGGTAGTATACCTGATCATCAGCACGTTCCGGCTTTTCCATTACTTCAGAAAGCAGGTAGCGTTCTTTTAACTGTTCTGCAAGACTCAGCAGATTTTCCATCTGTACTTTCCGGCTATGATAGGATGCCACAAAATATGCTGTCAAAATGATGATCCAGAGAAGCAGAATGATAAAAATGCTGTCAATGCTGTTTCCTGTCACATGCAGGAATATGGCCAGACCAATCATACAAAGAATATTTAGGAACATAACCGGCATTTTTTGTTTCCAATAAAGTTTTCCGTTCATATGATGTACCCCTGCCGGTGCTTTGTTTTAATGAAACCAGTCACTCCAATCGCAGACAGCTTATCACGAATCCGATTGATATTAACACTTAAAGCGTTATCGTCCACATAAAGCTGGTTATCCCATAAATATTCCACAATATCAGCACGCATGCAGATTGTCCCGGCATGTTTGAACAGATAATACAATATTTTCAGTTCATTCTTTGTTAGATCTGTCTGCTGGCCTGCATACTCTATTTTACCGCTTTCTAAATGCAGGGTAATCCCATTACATGATAATACCTCCTGCCCTGCCACAGGATATGCCCTTTTTAATAAAGATGCTATTTTCGCCAAAAGAATCGCTGTATTATATGGTTTTGTAACAAATGCATCCCCTCCCAGCATAATGCTGTTCAGTTCATCCATATCTGTATTGCAACTTGTAACAAAGATGATTGGCACATTGGAAAAAGTGCGTATTTGCGAGCATACTGTAAAACCATCATTTCCTGGCAGCTTTATATCCAAAAGAATCAAGTGGGGACCAAAAGACTCCACCTGCTCCATAGCAACCGGAAAATCATTTATGGTTTCCGCTTCGTAACCATTTCCAGCCAACAAGTTTCTTAACTGTGTCTGTATCACGGAATCATCTTCAATAATAAGTATTCTATGCTTCATAATGCTGCCTCCCGATTCATTATACTATAAACCTCCCTGCATCCTCAATCTGTGAAACTGATTCTTTTCATCTCCAACTATTTTTCTGTATTACGAAGACCGGAATTCGTAAGTTTACCACATTTATTTTTGAAATTCCTATTTTCGGAACCATACTGAATCAATCATACCAATCCTATCCTGAATCCTTCCCTTGCATCGTGGAAATGTACATAAGGCTATGAAATCATGGATAACTTTGTCCACAGCACATGGAAAAGAAAAGGACAGCTTTCCCACATCCTGCAAACAGAACTACCCACGATTTCATATACAGCAAGTTATATGACATTTCCATAATGCCTACGGCGGTGGAATCCTCCTCATTTCTGTCTCTTAAGGAAAAAATATTTTTGTTTATTGAATTCACTTGCCTCTTCGCCAATAGCCACACTCCGCACATCATAGTTCTTTATGGTAAAATTATTATCCAGCATCTTCACTAATGTCTTGTCATCGTCTACGATTAAAAGTTTATACTGCATTTTCCTCTCCTATAATATATTTATATCGAAAATTTTTCTGCTAAGTATAGACAGTATTCCTGATTTACAGATTTTTTCCCAAAAGTCAGATAAATAGTTATAAAGCACACTCATATTAAAAAAACTGGAGAATGTTGATTCTCCAGTTCCACACCTTACTAAACACTCAGTTGCTACCGTACATTCAGCTTCTCCGCCCACTTTAGCCCTTCGTTCTCCTTCAAAAGCCCCATATGATACAGTACCTGCACACAATCTGCATAACCCTGGATATAGGCACGCTTCTCCTGTGCAGATGCAAAATCCTCCAGGCACTCTTTCATTTCTTCTGCCTTTTCCTGTTCTTCTGCAGGCAGTTTTTCCAGAAATTCCTCCCATTCCTGCTCCGTTTCCTTCCATGCTTTCAGAGCCATTTCATATTCCGGAGTATGCACATAGCTTTCCCGTTTCACATTCTCCCCGTTCAAGGTACCAAAAAACTGGGCTATTTTCAGCCATACATCATTTAACATCTCTTTCTCCTTTTCAAATTTATTCTTTCATGTTTTCTAATATTTTTACCCATCTACCACATTATATATGTTATAGGAGACTTTTATCAACCATAATCGCTTAATAATTCATGTTATAGCAGATAAAATTGGTCTATAGCAAGGAGGTATGGAAATGGATGATTTATTAAATCAGATAGGCAGCCGCATATTAAGCCGCAGAAAACAGCTCCGCATGACACAGGAAGAACTGGCTGAAAAAGCGGGTATCACACCGCAGACCGTTTCCTCTGCGGAACTTGGCAAAAAAGCACTGCGCCCGGAAAACATCATCCGGCTCTGTTCTGCCCTTGACATCAGCACCGATTATCTGCTTCTTGGCGAAACAAATGCAAGCGATCATTCCATTCTGCTTTCCAGGATTTCAGACCTTCCTCCTATACAATACCGCCATCTGGAGGATATAATCAACAGTTTTATCCTGGCATTGGAAGATCGGGAAGCACAGAGCAGCAAATAATCTCTCTGTGCTTTTAATTGCTCCGAAACGCTGACATGGTATCTGCAATCAGCGCCAGTGTCACCTGATCCATTTCTGTCTGCGGCGGCTCCCCATCCATTTTCCTTTCCGCTTTTACTGCTCTTCGTTCTGCCACATACCCATTCCGTACATCCGGCTCATGGCCGGTCTGCTCCATCCTCTCCTTCCGACTCAAAATCTCTGCAACAATCTCTTCTATGGCAGCCCTGTCTATTGTCTGGGGAACTGCAATATCAGGTGTTTCCGGACAGTTGATATAATGCAGGACTGCATTGACAAGAAACTGTGCTTTACTGTGCGGCCCCTGTTTCTCCAGCAGGCGTATGACAGCATCATGGGCGGGATCGTTTTCATTGAATTTGATGCTGAACCTCTCCCGGTTCTTCTTTACACCCATAGTCTCACCTGCCAGTCGTTTCCATCTTATAGAGGAATTCATACCCTTTTGCATTGGCGTTGATATCCTCTACAAATATGGCATTTCTTACCTTCCCGGACGCTTCGATCTGCTGGCGCAGTAAAATAGCCCCGCCGCCCACAAATACTACCATGCCGGACATTAAATCCAGCATCCTCTCCCGCATGCTGTTCGCCAGGTCATTTACAAAATCCTGTGCCAGCTTTTCCACAAGGGAAACAACTGCCGGGGCATAAGTGCTTTCGCCGTCCTTCAGTATTCCATCAATGTCCGTTTCCTCCAGTAAAATATCAAATTCCGAATTAGCTTTTGTCCGAATCCGGTTATACAGCAGGATTACCCCGTTTTCCAGCGAATCGCATACGCTTAAGTCTGCCCGGCCGGAACGCATCATCAGATAGTCTGCCGTAAATCCGCCGATATCCACAATCAGCACCCTCGGCTTGTCCAACAGTTTATCCATCATGGTCACAGCCGCCGCAAAAGCCTGTGGATAGCAGCGCACATCTTCAATATAAATGGTATACGGATTATCACGGTACTGGAAGTTTACAATGCCCCTGCCTAAAAAATACCGTATAAAAGCCTGGTTCTGTGCCCCATAATGGGCAGGCGGGAGCCCTACCGCCAAAGATACATGCACCACCTCTTCCCCATATTTTTCTTTTGTGTGGAGTTCCTCTGCAATCCCGAACAGGGTAAGGATAAAAAAGCGGTCATCCTCCGTCTTATCCCTCTTATAAGGAATCCTCTGGTTTGACAGCGTGTAAAATTTATCCTGATATTCCAGGATGTCGCTGCCGAATGGCCTGGCGATGCTTTCCACCAGCCCGGACACAAAAGGCGGGCAGTGGATCGTCTTCATCTGTTTGTTTCCATGGTCGATTGCAATTAACATAGTTTTCCATCTCCTTTTTTATTTTATACTTATCCTTTACGCATGGATTACGCATTTTTTCAACAACAAAAGAAAAAAACAGGGCTGACAGTTCTAGTTGAACTGCCATACCCTGCTTTATAGGCTCCATTACTTCTCCCTGTTTGTCCGATCAGGTATGTATTCCGTAGTATGCCTTTTCCAGATTCTCACGTCCATGCAAAATGACTCCTCCGCACATGCCGGCACCATAAGGCGTCTGCTCCTGAAAGAAAAAACTGTAGGGTTCAAAATCATCATATACGGTGATCTGCCTGCTGCCTTTCCATCTCAGAAAATGGTTCCCCATGAACTTCCCCAGTTTTTTCCGCAATGCCTTTGTCTCAGCCACTGCTCTCAGATTTCTCCTGCTCTGGAATGTGACCTTTACCCTGCCCCTTTCTTCTATGGACAGCATCCTTTTCTGGGTGCCGTTCTCCCGGCTTTCTTCCACTAACTCTTTGAACTTCTCATAAGGAAGCCGGACCGTTTCCGTCATGCCGGATACTTTTCCTCCCCCGGCGTCACTCAGCCAGGTAAAGACAATTTCCAAAATCTCTTCCTGCTCAATGCTTTTCCGTAACGCCAGTTCTGCAAAGGAACGGATGTCCGATACTGTCAGATGTCCTTTTTCTTCCAGCTCCATCATTTCTTTCTGTGTAAGGATAAACCCCTGGGGAGAATGATACTCTTTGGTAAATGTCCTCAGCGTAATGCAGTCTTCCGATGCTGACAGCTTTATCATTATTCTGTTATTCATCTCAAATCCTCCTTATAAACAGGGAAGAGTGTATAATCCCTCTCCCCTGCATGCGAATAATCTTCTGTTTCCGGCTGGCGCTTATTCACCTGCCATATTAAAAAACTGCGCAGGTGTCAGCACCTTTATTCCCAGTTCTCTGGCCTTTGCCAGTTTACTGCCGGCATTTTCCCCGCAGACCAGGTAATCGGTTTTTCTGCTCACCGAACTTCCTGCATGGGCGCCCAGGGATTCAATCTTTTCATTGATGCCGCTTCTGGTATAAGGTTCCACCTTCCCGGTCACTACAATGGTCATTCCTACGAAAGGATTTTCTTTTACCATATCCTTATTGTCTTCTGTTGCTCTTTTTTCAATATGTAACATTTGCTGTAATACCTCCCATACATACAGATTTTCTTCATCATAAAACCATTCATGGATATTATTGTGCAGGGTATCCCCGAAATCAGGAAGCTGCGTAAAGTCATACTGACGATGAACCGCATCCTCAAACGCCTCCAGATCCCCGTTAAACTCTCTTGCAAGCGTTCTGCTTGCAGTATTTCCCACCATAGGGATATCCATGGCAATCAGATACCGTTCAAAAGTGGTATTCCTGCTGCCCTGGATGGCATCCCAGAGCCGCTGCCAGGATTTTTCTCCAAATCCTTCCATGTTCACGATCTCGTCCCTGTGTCTGTCAAGCTCATAAATATCCATGTAAGTATGAATCCATCCTTTTCCAATGAATTTCTCCAAAGTGGCTTCGGACAGACCTTCGATGTTCATGGCTTTCTGGCCGACAAAATGCACGAACTGACGCAGGCGTCTGGTCTCACAGTTCTGGTTATCGCAGAACAGGGTCTTAGTCACTTTTTCTTTCCCATTCTCTATGGAACGGCTTTCATGGATGCGGGCAGGCTCCCCACAGCAGGGGCACCTGTCCGGTACGGCCTGACTCATGATAAAGCGGCCGCGGTCCAGGTTTTCTTCCACATGCGGAATAATCATGTTCCGCTTGCTGACCAGTATCCGGCAGCCCGGCATCAATTCCAGCCCCTCGATAAAGGAAAGGTTGTGCAAGCTTGCCCTGGATACCCCGCATCCGTCAATCTCTACCGGATGAAAAACTGCTACCGGTGAGATCTCCCCTGAACGGGAAGGATTCCACTCAATAGAAAGCAGTTTTGTCTCGTGGAGTTCGTCTTCAAACTTAAAGGCCAGCCCATCCTTATAGTGATGTCCTGTCTTTCCGCAGGACAGGGAAAAGGCGATGTCATTATAGGATGCCACAATCCCGTCAATAGGAATATCACTGTCTTTTGCAAACTGACGCAGCTTACAGATTCCATCCTCCATCTCCTTGCAGGTCAGGCTCCGTCTGCTTATAACAAATTTGCAGACCTGAAAGCCCAGTGCAGGAAGTTCCCGGAGTTTTTGGGACTTTAATTCCATTTCCGGAAATCCCTCCAGTACAGCGAACGGCATGAACATCACCCTGCGTTCCCGGCAGACCGCCGCATCCAGAAGACGCACGGAGCCGGCAGCCAGGTTCCTTCCATTTTTGTAGCGCTCGCCATTGCTGTCAGTCAATTTTTCCTGCAGTTTCTCAAAATCACCGGGCCGGATAAATGCCTCCCCGCTCACCACCAGACGTTCCTCGTAAGGAATACATTGGGGTATCCCGGAGATTCCGCGGACATTGTGGGTCACCACTTCGCCGGTATCTCCGTCACCACGGGTAGCAGCCTCGACCAGTCTTCCTTCCTCATATGTCAGCTTGACAGTCAGGCCGTCCAGCTTCAGCATCAAAAGGATCTGATGCTCTCCGGTAAAGGAAACCAGTTCTTCCACGCTTTTGGTCTTATCCAGTGAAAGCAGGGGGATGGGATGGGTTGTTTTCTCCAACTCACTGACAGCCAGATAGCCGACTGTCCGGGTAGGGGAATCCGTCATACATATCTCGGTTTTAAACTCTAACGATACCAGTTCGTCATACATCCTGTCATAGACTTCATCCGAAACGGACGGAGCATTGCTGTTATAGTATTCATCCCTGTACCGGTTTAACTGTGCGGTCAACACCTGCACTCTCTCCTGTGCGGTCTGTGCCATTTAAGCCACCTCCTGTCCTGTGATACGGAATGACATGACCAGAAACTTTTCCGTATGCTCTTTATCGCTGCAGTAGATGCCGCAGATTTCGTTTTCAAATTCCCAGAACGGGGCGTTGCTCCACCAGAGGACGGAACCTTTTCCGTTATTGGCAAGGGTAACCTTGCAGTCCGGCTCCTCCGGAACAATACTGTAAAACCCCTGGGTATTTGCCACTGTGACCTTACGTTTCTGCCCCACGTATTCCGGACGGCAGTGGGCGGTGATTACAAAACACGTTCCCCTCTTTAATGTTTTTTTCAACTGGCTCAGGTTTTTAATCATACTCGTCTTTTATCTCCTTTCTCTGAACATGATTCTAAAGTTTAAAGAAAAGCGGATGCCACAAGGACATCCGCTCTTTTTTATGCAGCCGCCGTCAATGCGGGGGCATGCAGAACCTTTTTTTTCCATATATCCAAAAATTTCCGGATTGCGGGAGATGGCGGCTCATTCTTATAGCAACGGGCCTGTACCAACTCCCCATTATGGATTTCAACAGTGCAGAGAGATTTCCCCTGCTCTCCGGCTTTACGGACAAACAGGATGGTACTTTCCCTCTTTACAACCTTCTTCACATAGCTTCCAACACAGTGATGGAGATTCTGCCCTTCCTCCAGGATTTCTTTTGCGGTATGGGGAAGGAGTACGGCAAATCCATATTTCACAAAATGATACTGCTGGTTCATTTCCTCAAACTGCTTTTGTATCTGCCTGTCATAAAGCAGTGCCTGCTCCTTATCAGAAATATCATTCACCTTGTCGTGGGCTTTCTTTAGATCAGCGGGAAACAGGACAAAACTGTTTTTCAGGTCAAGTTCCAGCCCTTCACTCATACACAGGTAATCCCGGTACTCGGTCAGGACATCCTCCATCTTATAATACCTGCCTCTCTGGTACGGGCTCTTTTTACAAAACTTTGCATACTGTTCATTCACATACTTCATCAGCTTATAGGGCGTCATATGCTTTAACGGAACAAGTATATTTTCTGTCCTGCTGATACCACAGTCTCCACACCAGCATAATAGTTCCTCGTTCACTTCCACATTTGAATGGATCAGAGTTTTTATCAGTTTCAGCTGGCCGATACCTGGATTTACTCTCTGAAGCAGTGGAAGATAGCTTTTATCAAATCCAAACACTTCCTTTAAATTCTTTCCATTTGGATTAAAACCGCAATCCGGAGAGCCATAATAATGATTGCTATACACAACCTCTTCAGCCAGACGGTGCAGCCGGAGCTTTACCAGATATTCCAGCATGGGATAACGCTCATACTGTGCAAGATAACTGATGGCATAAAGAGGCTCCTGGTCTGCCAGATAAAATTCTTTCAGTTGAGAATACTGCCACGGGGAACCTTTTAATACTTTATCCAAATTTCTTTCATACAAAAAACCTGTCTGGTCCGCCTCGAAGCTATACTGCCACTGACTGAATACCGGACGGGTGCCCGGCTTCCACGGCGTAAGGCTCTCCCTTCCCCCATAGCGGTAGTAATAGCGTTCCTCAAAAGTTTCTCCACCTTCCCAGTGAAGGAAAGTCCTGGCATTTTCATACACGCTTTTATACGGATGCCTCTCCTCTCCAAACTGGTAATATATTTTAAGGAACCGCACTATGATCTCATTTTCGGAAATACGCTGGAATACCTGCAGGGTCCTCCTGTCAATGATCATCCCACGCTTTCCCCGGCTCTTAAAAGTTATTTTTGCTCTACATACAGGGCATACCCCATCCTGGTTATGCCTCGCACCATCCACCTGCACTTCTCTGTTACATGCGCTGCAGAACCCTTCCATATTCTTTCTCTTTCTGTTATAGGTATAGAAAAGATAATGGGGCATGATCTCACGGTCGATCATCTTCCGGATATTCCTGGGAAGAGCCGGCACCAGCTTCATTCTCTCAAGGATCTTTTTTTCCTTCTTCTGATTCTGTTCTCTCCGCCTTTTTTCCATGATGCCGTTCTGCAGACAATACAGGCTGTTAAATCCTGTCGCGTGCTTCTTACAGAACCTGGTGACGCGTTCCTCGTCACCGGCCGTATAAAAGGCACAATGCCTGCTGAAATCATAATCCCTTTCCAGGTTGCAAAAAGCGGCCCTGCTCCAACAGGTGCTGCCATCCTCCCTGCGGAATAAAGTGATATACTCGTTCCGGCTTTGGAACATAGTCCAGACAGGGCGGAAATTTCCTTCCGCCGCCTGTTCTCTCTGATAAATATACAATACCAGAAGCCGTTTTCCCCCGATATTCTTTACCGCTGTCCTCACGATGTACTTCACTTTAGTCGCATGGAGCAGTCCATGGTTCCGGTTCATTCTTAATTCCGGATCTGCAAATTTCCGGCATTCTCTTTTCTTAATCTCCATTATTTTTCCCTCCTACCCTGCAAGCCCTGCCAGGGTCATCTGTTCAAACTCCCCTTCATCCGCCGCATTTTCCTGCGGCTTCTTTTCGGGCGTTTTCACGTTCTTTGCCTTCCCGGCAGCTTTCTTTGCTGCAGCTTTTGTCTTTTTCGGTTTCACACTGGATTTTCCGCTGTATGCCCTGGGAACAAAACTCTCTTCTTTCTCCTGATCTTCCTTCGCATTTGGGTCACGGAAATATTCCTCCGCCCACTGGTAACACAGATCATCCGGCACATCACTTCCATAGACACCGTTTTCCGGCTTTATATCGTTATCCTTCATCTCCTGCTCCACAAATTCCCTTGCTTTCCTGTTAATATAGTAGAAGCAGTGAATCATAGTCTTGCGGGGATGCATGGTCAGTCTGGCAAAAGCAGGGTCCTCCAGGCACAGAGTCTGGATATATTCTGACACGCATTCCTTCATATTCCTGCGAGTAAGCCTTTCCGTATCGGTTCCCACACGTTTCATGGCTTCCGCAGTCACTTCCTCGTCACTCAGGGCAGACATTCTGGCAAGCTGTGCCTGTTCCGCCTCCTTCTTTGCCTGCTGCCTGGCCTCCCATTCTGCTTTCCGTTTCGCCTCTGCAGCCTCATGCTCCGCACGCTTTTTATCTTCCGATTCTTTCTGCATGTCAGAAACTTCTGCATGGTTCTCCTCTTCTTTCTCAGGTTCCTCTGTTTCATCGGTTTCCAGGCACTCATTTTCTTCCTCTGTGTCTTCCCATTCTCTATACGAAACAATTCTCGCATTAGCCGGAAGAGAAGCCGCACCCGGTTCTTCCCTGCCAGGAGCGAAGGGATTCTCCGCAAACGCATCTCCGCAATCGGTAAATCCATCCAAAAATCCATCGGATTCCTCTCCGGAACTGCTCACCGGCATTCCGCCATCCTCAAAAGGATTCTCTTCCATTCTGACTTCCATATCCATATCCTCAAATGCACTACTCATATCTGCTCTCCTTTCATTAAAAACGGCATGGAGAGGAATAATCCCATTCCATGCCTTCACCGCTGTCCGTCCTTCATCCTTTCATCGGCTTTGCCAGAAAGGGGGAAAAACGCACAGGTTCAAATGTTCTGCCGTCTATGTAAAAATAACGGCGGCCTGTTTCATCATCCAGCTCCACCACATCCGAAGATGCAAGCGGGCGTCCTTTGTAGCTTTCCGGCACACGGTTTCCATAATGTGCCGAAATCTGTTCCAGTATCTCCGTATCTTTCCAGTCTTTCGGAAAGGCAAGCTCCGAATCGCACACCAGCTGGTATTCCGAAGCCGGGGGCTGTTCGTATCCAGCCTTATGCAGATCCCGGATTCCCTTAAAAGCAAAAGGGATGGTCTCCCGGTCTGCGTCAAACAAAAGCTGGTAAATACGGAACCGGCATCTGCGGTATGGAGAATCCGAAATATCTTCCGGTATTTCCCCTCCTTCCTGCCGGAAAAATACCCGGCCTTTCTGTAAATTCCTGTTTTCACCTTCTTTCTGCTGTTTTTCTTTCCGGAGCGCAAGCTGCCAGTCATCGATCCCCTTGTAATTGGGATTCCAGGTCAGCCGCCGGCACTCCATGCCGTGCTGTCCTGCCAGCAGGTAAATCCTGGAACTTCCTTTTGCAATCATCTCATTGCTGTACTTGTCCATATCATGTGCCTCAATGATCAGCTCCGTACCATTCTGCGCCAGAAGCGCAAACAGTGGGCCTAACTGCTGTACATTGTTTGCTCCTGCCACCGCCACAAAAGACCGGTTCAGCAGGTGATGGGCGATATCTGCTTTCAGTATCCCCTCTGTAACATAAATCGTCCGGGCAAAGGGATTCCCTATAAAATGCACCGGGCTCCCGGAAGTCACTCCCATGTTCTTTGCGGAAGAGGAAAGCCAGATATATTTCGTTCCGGCCTTTTCCGGCGGATCATCCTTGTCCTTAAAGGGTACATCCAGGAGGATCTGCATCCCCCGGATCAGACCGTCAATGCCAACGGCCGGTATCAGGATTCCTGCCGTGCGGCTGCTGCACTTTAAAGTCCAGTATCCGCCCTCATGGAGATAAAACCCCGGAACTCCTTCCACCTTACAGCCCTGCTTTATCAGCCTCTCCGTCAGGGAACGGCACAGAAAATAGGGCGGCGTACTCTTAAATCCCAGACTGTCAATCTGTTCATCTGTAAGCCCCCGCTTCTCCGAGCGCAGATGTACCCGGTGTGCGGAGTTCAAAGGCAGCATTTCAAGCATCAGGGAATAGGTCTGGTGTATCTCCTGCGGGCTGGCACGTTCCGCCTGGGGGATTCCCATATCCGGCTGTCTGCCTGCATGGGGTTCCCTGACCGGAACCCCTGCATAAGCGTCTGCGCTCTCTGCTCCCCCATATCCCCAGGAAGTATCGCCTGCCTGGAGGGCATCACAGATTTCCCGGTAGGCTTCGGAATTGGTGGTATTGTTGATCCTGGCGTACAGGTTCAGCATCCCGCCATGTTCGCCGCAGTAGTTGCACCGCCACACATTCTTGGCAAAATTGACATTCATCTTTCCTCTCCGGTCACCGCAGAACGGACAGTCCGTATAGGCATTGTCCGCCTGCCGGCGCCGGATACGCAAATGCAGCAGCTCCACCACATCCATGATTCCAAACGGGAATTCCTGTGAAAATGAGCCCATCACCTGCGCCCTCCTTCCTCACTGTTTCTCTGTGGTTTCCATGCGGCATCTTTATCCTGCTTTTTTGGCAGACAGGGAATCCAGCATGATCTGGGCAGCCGCTCGGAGGATATTGTTATCCCCCCGGTAACCGCCATACAGATAGAATTTCAGGCTGGGCGGCCTCCGTTCTGCCACTTCCGCAATGGTCTGTCCCTTGCAGACACCAGTATCCACTACCACTTTACCTGCCTCTTCAAAGGTCATCAGCCTGACAATCTCTTCCACAGGCATATCCGGTGTATAGCGGACGTCTGCTGTTTCCTGTGCCTGGTTTCCGTCTGCAGGCAGGTGTTGTACTTCGGATGTCGGATCTTCCGGTTCTGCATTTTCCGCACTTTTGGTATTTCCGCTAAAAGAGGCGGCTGTTTCAGCAGAAACATTCTGTCCGCCCAGCATAGCCATCATTCCCTGCACCGCTTTTTGGGTATCCTGCTCCACATTCTTTTTCCCGGAAACAGGAAGCATATTTCCCGGATTTTCCCCGGCAGGCATTTCCGCCTGTACGGGAAGGGATTCTGCTTCAGCCGCATTTACCGGCTGCACCGGCTTTGTATTTCCAATGGAGGCATCGGTTTGGCCTGATACTATAGGAAGCTGCCCGGACGGTCTTTCTGTCGGAGCCGTGGACTGCCTTGTTGTTTTCGGTTCTTCACCAGACTGTACCGGCAGGCTTTCTGAACTGCCCTGCGGACCGGCAGGCAGGCTCATGGCAGGATTCCCGTTCTCTGCCACAGCTTCAAGCGGAAGCTTTGTCTCTGTGCCTGTGTCCTGTGCCTGGCTTTGCACCGCCGTTTTCTTTTCCTCCGTTTTGGCATTTACCGCCTCTTTTTCTCCCTGAACAGGCAGTTTGGACGTCTGTACCGGTTTTTCTTTCTGTGATGTCCCGTTTCTCTCTGTGACAGTCGGGAAAGGTCTTACCGTGCTTCCTGCCGGCGCTGCTGTCTGCCGCAGCGTCTCTGCCGGATTTGCATCAGTACCTGCCTGGGTTTCCGTCTTTTTAGACGTTGAGGCTCCATTTAAAGGAATCCTGCTTCCGTAACGGCTCCCATCAGCACCGGCTCCCACATCCGCAAACTGGATGCCAAAGCCTGCATCTGACAGGGCCTCATCCATAGCCGCCTGCTGTGCCGCCTGGATATACTGACCTCCCGGCGCTTCTTCCTTTGTACAGCTGGAAGTAAAGCTGCCAATGGGATTTTCATCCGTGCGCTCCAGAAAGATCTGTGCCTCATAGATTGCCATCTGCTCCGTGATACGGAGTGCGTTCAGGCGGATGCGCCCTTTGGGATTCGCCAGCCGGAACCATAACTTTTTATAGCGGAGATCCAGCTGCATCATTTCCTCCCCGTTTTCCGGGGAGATGATACGGCGGAGAAGCTTCAGCGGGTTAAAGCCCGGTACCTTGTTCAGCTCTGCCACTGCGGGGATCGTTTCATACATCGTTGCTGTCTGCTCGTTCTTATTCATCTTTAAGACTCCTTTCATTATATAAATAAGGGATACCCTGTGCTTCTTCTGCACCTGCATCCCATTTTTTAACCTGCTGCTTTCAGTTTTTCTTCCGGGAATTCCGGCATGGTAAGCCCGGCACTTTTCGCATAAGCCCTGTAGTACAGGCAGATGCGCTCTCCCAGAAGGGTATTCCTTTTGCTGATCTCGTTCTTGTGTATGGCCATGAACAGCACGCTCTTTTCGCCTGCCAGCACCACCCGTTTCTTCGCCCGGGTAATCCCGGTGTACAGAAGATTCCGGTAGAGCATGATGTAATGGGCTTTCAGTACCGGCATCAGCACAATATCATACTCGGAACCCATGGCCTTATGGATCGTTGTCGCATAGGCAAGGTCAAGGTTCACCAGATCCTCTGCACTGTATTCCAGGCTGCGGTCCTCGCCAAATTCCAGGCCGATCCGTTTTCCATCCGGCGTATCCTCCATATAGCGGATAAAGCCCAGATCTCCATTTGACACCTTATCTGTATTCTTCGTCTGCATGATGCGGTCTCCGATACGGAATGTTTTGCTCCCTACACGGATTTCATCTTCCGTAGAACGGAACGGGTTCACAATCTCCCGGATAGCCGCGTTTAAATGGTCTGAGGATGCTGCCCCTTCTGTCCGGAATGGGGAAAGGATCTGTACATGCTCAATCCCGTTGTTTTCAATCTCCTGGCAGTATCTTTCAATGATAGCCGCTGCCGCATCTTCCTGATTGTCACAGGGCAGGAACTGAAAGTCATTTCCGTAATACAGTTTTGTATTGCCGTCATGGATAAGCCGCGCATTATGGGCAATGAAACTGTCCTTTGCCTGACGGAAGATTTCATCCAGCACCGTAACCGGCACAAGGCCGCACTGAATCAGTTCCTTGAATACGTTTCCGGCTCCAACGCTGGGCAGCTGGTCCGGGTCACCGACCAGGACGATTTTTGCCCCGCTCTTCAAAGCGGTAAAAAATTTGCTTGCCAGCCACATATCCACCATGGAAAACTCGTCCACGATCACAAGGTCCGCATCCAGGCTGTCTTTTTTCCTGCTGCGGTTTGCCTCGTCCTCTTCACTGACCAGGCCGAGCCCGCTGTGAAGGGTGCTTGCTTCGTCAAAACCGGTGCTTTCCGCCATCCTGCGGCTTGCACGGCCTGTAGGAGCCATAAGGACAATCTTTCTGTCGGGATACAGCCTGCGGTAAACTTCCAGGATGATTTTGAGCACGGTCGTCTTTCCTGTGCCCGGTGAACCGGTAATCACGGACAGGTTGTATAAAAATGCCGTCCGGACTGCGGATTCCTGTTTTCCGGAAGTCCGAAGCCCCTGCTCTGCCCTGACTGCCTCAATTACGGCAGAAATGTCTTTCATCGGCGGCCTTTCCTCCGCCAGCAGCCTTGCGATCCGGCTGGCAGTCTCATCCTCCTGGGCAAATGCACCGGGATGGTAGATATTATCCCTCATAGATACCACAGAACCGCCCAAAATCATAGCGTCCAGTTCCCTTTCCACTTCTTCCGGCTGTACACGCAGTTCCGGAAGCGGGATTTTTTCGTTCAGCAGCTTAAACGCCGCTTTGCACAGTTCTTCCCTTCCCAGGAACAAATGCCCCTGCTTTCCCTTTGCCTCGTCCAGTGTGCAGTGGAGCGCGCCTCTGATCCGCATGGGATCACGGGGACGGTTATCCGTCTTTCTTACAATGGCATCCACTCGCCGGAACCCAAACCCCGGTATCTGGCACAGTTCAAAAGGACTTTTTTTCAAAAGGTCCAGGCAGGCTGGCCCGAAATGCTGATAGATTTTCAGTGCTGTCTTCGGCGTCAGCTTAAAAGGCGCAAGAAGGGTCATGATATCCCGGAGCATGCGGCTCTCCGCAAAAGAAGTCCGGATATCTTCCAGCTTATTCTCCGTTATCCCCCGGACCTCCAGAAGCCGTTCCGGGTGCTTTTCCAGTATGTCCAGTGTACCTGTGCCGAACTTTGCCACAATCTCTTCGGCAGTCTTTTCCCCGATTCCTTTAATAAGACCGGAACCAAGATAGCTCAGCACGCCTTCCTTTGTTTTGGGTACGATCTCGTGCCACTGCTCCACCTGGAGCTGCATTCCGTATTTTCCGTTTACCCATTCTCCTTCCAGTTCCAGCTCCACGGCATCCGTCATGGGAATCTCATAGCCGACAGCGGTAAAACGGATCAGATGGTCCTTATACCGTCTCTTATCCCTTGCCTGCTCCGGAATGGAAGTATCTGCGGTCTTTACTATTACAATACAGAATTTATTTGACGGGTTATGGAATATCTTCCCGTCATAAGTGCCTCTATAACTCATTTGTCACCTCCATAAAATCCATAAGATCAACAGGCTCACAACCACTGCAAGGACAGCTCCCAGCAGGGGAGAGAGTATGAAAAACCAGCCCAGCCGTATGATCCGGTATATTTTCATTGCTGTGAGAATCAGTAAAAATATAACGACGATTCCCCAAATAAGTGTTTTTTTGATCATTTTCCTTATCCTTTCTTTTATTATCTCTGCGTTTTTCTCAGGCGGCATCCAGGGCGCTTACCTTTACATGGAACGTCCTGAACTCCGATACTGTTACGAACTGTTCGTAAATCTCTGGGTACTGCAGTTTCAGACGTGCCAGGTTGTCCTTGTCAACCATTGGTTTGCGGACGGGATTGTAGGTCAGTGTGTAACGGCTTCCGCCCATATCGCAGATGGCCGTACAGCTTGCCCCCATCTCCGCGGCCAGGATCGCTTTCAGCCTCTGGATATCAGCCTCCAGCTTTTTGGAATACTTTTCTGACTGTTTCTTCTGCTCTTGGAGCTGCATGTAACGCATCAGTGTGGATGGCATGGTCCCATTCAGGATAATGGTTCCGGCGTCTTTGTCTGCCTTGCCGCAATACTGTCTGGCACTTGCAAGAATCACATCACCGTCTTCCAGATAGGGCGGCGGGATCTGTTTCTGGACATAGCTGTTCCAGAATTCCTGTTCCAGAAATATCATCTCTTCCTCATATGCCATATCCCTGCGGAGTTCCCGGATAATGACCTCATCTTCCGTATTGCCGTACAGACAGCAGAAAAATACCCGGTCAATATCCATCACGGCCATATAGTGCCTGCCCTGTGGTTCATAATAAACCGGCACGGCCTCCCTGCCGTTTTTCCACCAGAGGTCTTTTGCATTATAGTTCGTTGTCTTGATCTCCAGGATGGCTTTGGTGCCGTCCGGCATGGTGATAAAGTAATCCACGTCTGCCAGCATGAACGGATAAAGCGGATGCTGGAACATCTTCTTGATCTGATAGATTTTAAGCCCTGTCTTCCGCTCAAAGATCTTTGCCACAAGGTCTTCCAGAAGATGGCCCATTTCCATGGCCACCCAGTTTCCCTCATTTTCTTCAACCGCAGCAATCCCCAGCTTGTCGTAGTAGGTATCCCGTGCGGTTCTGAATGGTGAGATTCCTATAATGGCAGAGACATCGCTGCCGCCAATCCCACGGCGCCGCCAGTCCAGCCATTCCTCCCGGGTAAGGTTTGCCGTATCCACCAGAACCAGCGGACTGTGCCTTTCCCTCTCCATAATCGTATCAGGCATAATCACGCCCCCCTTCTCGCCCTGTGCGTGAAGTTTACTGTCCGGATTGTGGTACAGTTCTTCCAGTACTGGTCATTGGCTTTCTGTACAGAGGTATCCCTGAACGGGTATCCTGCTGCCTGTTTCTGCCAGCTCCTGCCGGCTTTTCCATTTCTTCTGCTCATACTTTCTACCTGCCTTTCTAAATTTTTATTGCGCTCGTTCCTCGCTCCATAAAACTGCGGGAACCCCAAACTCCGCTCTGCTTCGTTTGGGTAGCGAATCATTTCGCCTGCCGGCTCAATGATTCTTTATCCTCAAAGCCACTACCGGCATTTGGGCAACAAAAAAAGCGGAAATGACCGTCCTGCCAAATTTCTGGCGTCCATGGATATCCATGAACCAAAGTCATTTCCGCTCTGCAAGGGAGAGTTACCCCTTAAACTAAAAAAAGCCAGTAAACCACCGCCCGAAGGGCATAATGGTACTACTGGCACAAAAATACAAACTTAACAGCGTGTGCAATGCGGAAGATACTCCGCATACAGCCTGAACGGACTGTATTTCCCATATGGGTACGCACAAAAATCAATTACAAGAACAGTTTAGCACAAGATATTGATTTAGTCAAGTTATGAATACTATATATAGTGTTTTAGGAATGGCCTGATACATAAAAAGCACTACACGAAACCTTCCTGGCATTACGAAACTTCCATATCAAACAGGCTTAATTGTACTGGCTGCTCCTTCTTCTCTTTTTCTTTCATCAGACGCATCTGTTCCAGTTCCGCAACCCTTTCCTGTTCCAGCCACTTATCTGCATGGCGGCGGTCTGCACTGAACTCTTTAAGGCTTTCATATCCATTTTCTAGGAGTTTCTTTTCCAGACGCCTGACTGCAGACTCCCGCTGCTTCTGACGTCTCTCCTTTTTGTTTTCTTTATTGCGCTTTTCCATGTCGGAAGCATGGATAATCTGAATTCCGTTTCGGATATCCTCCAGGTCCTGCATCAGATCCCGGCTCTCCCTCTGCTCGGCACGGACGTTCTGAATCTCGAAGGAAAAATACCTGCCGTGATATTCAGAGAAAAACAGCTGCGTAAAATAATGGGTACGCACTTTATCCTTTATTCTGTCCTGGCAGAGTCTGGCGCATATCTTACAGATATCCATGCTCACCGGATGGTTAAAGAGCTTTTTCCCTTTGATGATCTGCGTATCCACCTGCCCCTCAAACAGCGTACCGTTCAGGTCATTTCTGAGATAGGATATCTTTACATCATAAAATACATTCCCCCTTTTCTTATCCAGTTCATGCCCAAGGATCGGGCACATCCCTGTGCATCCCCTTAATCCGCAGTGATAAGGATCATAGTTCATCTCCCATTCCAGTGTATCCCGGTTGAACCTCATATGCTCCTGACAGACACGCCCGTTCCTCTGCAGTCCAAAGCTAATCTCCTGTCTCCGTATCTCATCATCATGCAGTTTCAGGATATGCTCCACACTTCCTTCATAGCAATATTCCTCTTCCGTCATATGAACCTCACACTCATACCTTAGTACCTTATTCTCCTGAAGATATTCATGTTTCAGCTTACACTCTTTCTTTTCATAAGGACAGCGGATAGTAGCCATATCATTTTCAAAAGTCCACTCGATTCCCATGTAACTCATGTTGCTGTGGCACTGGAGCCCTTTGCACTGCAGACCGCAGGGTGTCCTGAAAGTCTGCTCAAATATCCACCAGCGTTCATAGATAAAGCCCCCAGAATAATTATCAAGAGTTTTTTCCTGCCACCTGGGAACATCAACCCGTACATGGTCCGGATGACGCTCCGCCGAATACCCTTCCTCCAGCAGCCGTTTTGTCAAAGCATTATATTCCTCATGTTCCTTTTCTTTCATTCCGTTCCTCCCTTACAGCCCCTGGCATGGGCGCATCCCAAAATAATCTTCCATGCGGTCCCGCAGTCTTTCCGCCGACATGTCATATTCTCTGGCAATGCAGGATTCACAGCAGGGATATTTATATGCTAGAGTCTTTGATAACCGGGCATCCCAGCTGTTTAACTGCATGCCGCATTTGTTACAGTCCTGATCCAGCCATCTTACTTTCTGCAATCGTTCTCACCTCCCTTTCTTCCTTGTTAATTTTTTCTATTCTTATAAACCCTCCAGCTTCCGGACAGCAAAAAAACAGGAATGACTTCACTGATATTTCCAGCGTCCACAGTTTCCTGTGAACCAGCGTCATTCCTGCTCTGAACAGAGATTATAAATTTTCTAAAATAAAAACCAGCGGTATATCACTTACAGGGCGTAGTGATACTGCTGGTACATTCATACAAACTTAACAGCGTGTGCAATGCGGAACCGATGCCGCATACAGGCGTTTCCGTCTGTATCTTCCTAAAAGGATTCGCACAAAAATCAATTACATGGGAAGTGTAGCACAAGATATGTAATACGTCAATGGTTTTAATCTATATATAGTATTCGATAATTTTAAAAATTTTAATATGCTTGCAGAAATATCTGATTTTTACCCTGTTTTATTATTGTATAGGTCATTTAGAAAAGATGCCATAGATTGTACATTGACAATTTCATAGCATGGTACTGGAAGTCATACAGGTGCATGGGATAGAATCTCTTATTAAGAACAGTTTTACCTCTGCTTGATCGCTGCACAGCACGGCCTGAAAATACGCGGCAGAAACTCTGGCGCAGGAAGTGGTCCAGGGTGCCATGCACGAATAAACAAATTTTTTTAGCATTAGAACGTCTTGTTTTTATTTTTTTGTTGAAGTGGCTGGCCTTAGAATCGTAAGATATACAGGTAAGGAACCGTAGGCTCTTTCCAGCCACACAGAAAGGAGGTCACTGTGGCGGAACATACAAGCAAAACTCTGAAAGCCGATCCAGAAAAAAGGAGCTATTCTGTTGCGGAAGCAGCAGAGATATTGGGAGTCAGCAAACGCTCGGTTTACAATCTCTGCGCTGCAGAAGCTTTTAAAACGGTACGCATTGGCAAAAAACTGCGTATCTCCAGAAAATCCTTTGATGAATGGCTTGATGGGAACAGTAAAGCATAAAAGGAAAGGAGCCTACACATATGGCATCAATTCAAAAAAGAGGAAAAAAACATGCTGTCGTTTATACCTATACAGACCAGGAAGGACAGAAAAGACAGAAATGGGAAACTTTCAGTACCAAGGCTGAAGCACGGAAAAGGAAATCCGCTGTGGAAGCCGAACTTGATAACGGAACTTTTATACCGCCCAATACTACTACAGTGGAAAATTTTTTAAAGGAATTCGTGGAGCTTTATGGAGAAAAGCGATGGGGTCTTTCAATCTATGCCAGCAATACGGCACTCATCAACAATTATATCAATCCGTTGATTGGAAGTCTGGTTGTCCAGGATATCAACAAAAAAACTGTGGATAAATTTATCCAGCAGCTTCAGAAGACCGCACCTGTAAACACTCCGTATCGGCACGCAAAAACAGAATTTGTAACGCCATGTACCATTGAGAAGGTTATTAAACTTCTCCGGTGCGCTTTCCACCAGGCAGTCCGCTGGGATATGATCGGTAAAAACCCATTTGAAGATGCTGACCTGCCGAAACGGGAAAAGAAAGTCCGGGCCATCTGGACAGCAGACATCATCCGCCAGGCTCTTGACAACTGCCAGGACGGGAAACTGTATATTGCAATTAACCTGGCCTTTGCCTGCTCCATGCGGATGGGGGAAATCACTGGCCTGACCTGGGACTGCCTCCATATCACGGATGATGATATCGTAAACGATGACGCACATGTATGGATTGAAAAAGAACTTACCAGGGTAGACCAGCGGGCCATAGACGCACTTGGGGAAAAGGACATCCTTTTCGTGTTTCCGAGGCTGATGGGCGGCAAATCATCCACCAGGCTTGTCCTGAAAAAACCAAAGACAGAAAGCAGCATCCGAAAGGTATGGCTTCCTAAGACCCTTGCCCTTATCCTGCGTGACTGGAAGGAAAAACAGGACAGGCTGAAAGAATTCATGGGGCCGGATTACACGGACTACAATCTGGTACTGGCACAGGAAACGGGAAGACCCTGCGAGGACCGCATCATAGGCAACCAGTTTGAACGCCTTAAAAAGTCTGCCGGACTGCCCAATGTAGTGTTCCATTCCCTGCGCCATTCCAGTACGACCTATAAGTTGAAGCTGAACAAGGGAGATCTGAAAGCCACCCAGGGAGATACGGGACATGCACAAATCGATATGATTACGGAAATCTATGCACATATTCTGGATGAAGACCGGAAAATCAATGCACAGAAATTTGAGACGGCTTTTTATTCCAATCCTGACATGCGCCCTGTTGAGCGCAGTCTCCAGGGAGAGGAAAACAGCTCCGTTCCGAATCCGGATGCCATGATGAAACAGCTGGAATCTGCCCCACAGCTTATGGACGCATTTACCCAGA
>CAMWTP010000070.1 GCA_947177165.1 uncultured Lachnospiraceae bacterium | reverse complement strand
GCTCCCTATTTCAGGAGGAATTTCCTCCTTGTCAATTTGAAGAAAATCCTGCTCCCTATTTCAGGAGGAATTTCCTCCTTGTCAATTTGAAGAAAATCCTGCTCCTTATTTCAGGAGGAATTTCCTCCTATATTACTATTCGATTATGATACTCTTTAAAATACTCCAAAAATCGCCATAAATGTTCCGGCTGCCACTGCAGTACCGATAACACCTGCGACATTCGGTCCCATAGCATGCATGAGCAGGAAGTTGGTCGGATCAGCCTCAGCGCCGACTTTCTGGGAAACACGCGCAGCCATAGGCACAGCGGAAACACCTGCTGAACCAATCAACGGATTCACTTTTCCCTTTGTCAGTATGCACATCAGCTTGCCGAAAAGGACGCCCGCTGCCGTGCCGAACATAAACGCGATAAGACCTAATACAACAATCTTGATCGTATCCCAGTTCAAAAATGCCTCTGCACTTGTCGTAGCACCTACAGAAGTACCGAGCAGGATAACAACAATGTACATCAACGCATTGGAAGCTGTCTCCTGGAGCTGTCTTACCACACCAGACTCTCTGAACAGATTACCCAGCATCAGCATGCCGACAAGCGGAGCAGTTGTAGGAAGAATCAGACATACAACGATTGTAACAATGATCGGGAAGAGAATCTTCTCAAGCTTGGATACCGGACGCAGCTGCGCCATCTTGATCTGTCTCTCCTTCTCTGTTGTCAGCAGCTTCATAATTGGCGGCTGGATAATCGGTACCAGTGACATGTATGAATACGCTGCCACTGCGATCGGTCCGAGCAGACCAGTCTGTCCGAGCTTACCTGCAAGGAAGATTGAAGTAGGACCGTCAGCGCCGCCAATGATAGAGACTGCAGCCGCCGCCTTGTCATTAAATCCAAGCGCGATTGCGCCGAAGTAAGCTGCGAAAATACCAAACTGGGCTGCTGCTCCAAGCAGAAAGCTCTTGGGATTGGCAATCAGCGGACCAAAGTCTGTCATAGCTCCCACCCCAAGGAATATCAGAGATGGCAGGATCGCCCACTCGTCAAGTAAATAGAAATAATACAGTAAACCGCCAGGTGTGCCGTCCGCACCGATCGGTGCAATAATGTCGGGATAAATATTAACCAGCAGCATACCAAACGCTATCGGTGTTAACAGAAGCGGTTCGTACTGCTTCGCGATAGCAAGATAAAGAAATATACAAGCAACAAGAATCATGATCACATTTCCAAAGCTGATGTTGAAAAATGCCGTCTGATGGATCAGATTGTTCAATGTATCTGCTATATATGACATTTTGTTGACCTCCTATTTTATTTTCCAGAGCGTGTTACCGCCCCGATTCCACCGCTATCGCGGTGTGCTTAGTTCAAAGTTGCAAGTAAAGCACCTGCTTCAACAGAGTCGCCAACTGCCACATCTACGCTTGCCACTGTACCATCCTGAGGTGCTACCACAGGAATCTCCATCTTCATAGCCTCAAGGATAACCACAGCATCGCCCTTCTTCACAGCCTGTCCGACACTCTTCTCAAGCTTGAATACCTTGCCTGCTGCACCTGCTTCGATCCTGACACTGCCCGCTGCGCCTGCGCTGGCCTTAGGAGCCGCTGCTTTGGGAGCTGCCTTCGGTGCCGCCTTGGGAGCCGCTGCTGCTGCCGGAGCTGCTCCGGATCCTGTGCCCTCTTCTACTACAACATCATATACGTTGCCGTTAACGGTAATTGTATAATTTTTCATTTTGAAATCCTCCTAAATCTATTAATATCATTCCAATGCGGAGAACACTGCCCTTTGCGTTCTCTTAAAAACTTAGCAAATCCTGGCTTGCGTAATTTGCAGGGTTAGATTTGGTTCGTTTTTTTCCAATTATTTGTATTTGCCCGTCTGATACTTCTCACCTGGAAGCCTTCCACGCTCGTTCCCTCATAGGCTGCGATCGCAGCTGCTATGACTGCCACAAGCTCCATGTCGTCAGAAAGGTCCTCTTCTTCCTCCTCCACAACAGGCGCTGCGGGTACCGGTGCCGGCACTGGTGCGACTTCCTCTCTCTTCGGAGCAAACGAAGCCTGAATCTTCGGGATCACACCAAATGCGGAGATGATAAGGCTGATCAGGATCAATACCACAAACACAGTTCCCATACCAAGCAGTGTGTTGAGCGCTGCTCTCGTCATCAGCTGTCCCTTCGTCTGATCGAGATTCAGCGTGCAGGATGTCATCTGCAGATAAATGTCATTCGTAAAAATTAATTCTACCGAACCGTTTCCATTCTCACCTTTAACCGGAACTGTTACAACGATCGTATCACCGTCGACAACAGATGTCGGCGTGCCGAACTCTGTGATGCTCACCATACTCTCAAGACCTGACTGGAAAGATGTAAGCGCACCGTTCACTGCCTTGCCCTCACACATAAAAGAGGCATCGCTGTAATACTGTGCATAAGTCGATGCAAACAGATCACCAAGCTCCACATTATTATAATTCTCAAGCATTTCATCGACATTGTCCGTTGCGACTAATGCCGCTGTGAGCTTAACAACCTGATCTGCCCTGCTCCTTGCCGAACTTTCCTTGCTCTGCTGAAATTCGCTGGAAACTTCCTCTGAACCGCAGGCTGTTAAAACGAAAACGCAGGTAAGCATTAATAATAATCTCGCAATTTTTTTCATATTAACGTTCACCCTTTCTTAGACCGTACCATGCTTCTTTGACGGACGATCCTCTCTCTTTGTAAATAGCATCTCGAAAGCGCCGATCACATATTTTCTCGTATCCGCCGCATCGATGATCTGATCTACATATCCTCTCCTTGCTGCGCCTGTCGCACTTGTCTGAAGCGCCGCATACTCCGCTGCCTTCTCCCTGATGACATCTGCGCCCTGTCCTTCGTACATAATCTTGGCCGCAAGATTTGCATCCATCGAGCCGATCTCTGCGTCAGGCCATGCGATCGTGAGGTCTGCGCCGATTGCTTTTGAGTTCATTGCTACATAAGCACTTCCCAGTGCCTTACCGATCACAACGTTAACCTTAGGCACTGTGGCATTTGCGAAAGCGTATGTAAGCTTCGCTACTGCCTTTGCGATGCGCTTCTCACTGCACACTGTCGCCTCATATCCCTTGACGTTCGTGAGCGATAATACAGGAATATCAAATGCATCACAGAAATTGATAAAGTCAGCGGCTTTCTCACAGCCATTCACGGATAATACAGCATCGAATTTGTCAGTGACTTCTCCCTCTGCACTGTATACCTCTGTGCGGTTTGCCACACATCCGACCGTCATGCCGTTCAGCCTGATAAATCCTGTCACCATATCCTTTGCAAAATTTTCCTTTATCTCGAAGAACACTCTGTTATCCGCAATCGTAGAAAGCGCAATCGAAGTATCCCCGACACAGTTCTCCAAATCTGCACAAACCCTGTTCAGGTCATCTGTACACTCCTCATAAGAGGCATCATCCTCATTGTTTCCGGGAAGAATCGATACCAATTCCCTGATCTTTGCGCAGATTGTGTCCTCATCAGCCACTACATCCACAATACCACTCTCACTGCTCTGAAAATCAGCAGATGAAGAATCACACTTGGAAACATTGTTCCCGTCAAGTGCATTGGGTGCATTCACGAAAAGCTTCGCCTTTGATTTCTCCATGAACGTAAAATCTGTCAAAGTCGGAAACAGTGCAAGACCGCCTCCACAGCTTCCAAAGACAGCTGTGATCTGGGGAATCACACCTGATGCAAGCGTCTGCTTTAAGTAAATCTCACCGAAAGCATTGAGTGCATCTGCAGCCTCCTGAAGTCTCAGACCTGCGGAGTCGATCAGACCGATGACAGGTGCTCCTGTCTTCATCGCAAGGTCGTAGAGGTTCGTGATTTTTCTGGCGTGCATCTCGCCGACAGAACCGTTCAGCACAGAAACATCCTGGCTATACACATACACGAGATTGCCATTGATCACTCCATATCCGGTGACAACACCGTCTGAGGGAGTCTCAGTCTGTTTCAGATTGAAATCTGTCGCTCTCGCCGTGACAAGGGCACCAATTTCAACGAAACTGTTTTCATCAAGTAAAGATTCGATTCTCTTACTTGCTAAACTTGAAGTAGTACTCATTTTGTGACCTCCATTTTTATATTTTTAATTATCAAAAAATAACATTTTATACGCAATTGAAAACTGCGTCTATTTTAGTATAACATACATTATTCTATTCGCCTAGTAAATTTTTCACTTTTCCCCATCTTTTTTTACATCTTTTTTCGCATCCGTAAACATCCATTTCCCAACCACTCTGCTGATGCACCACTCCAGGTCAACCGCCTTGATTTCTCCGGCTGCCGCAATGCGCAGGCGCTTCCATTCCTGGTTGCCGACTGCATAACTAATGTATCCGATCGTCTGCCCTTCCCTGACCGGCGCGGACAGCTCCTTCACCTTCTGCAGTGTGATCGTCACCTTCTCATCCTCATGCATCAGAAGCCCTTCCACTCCAGTCACATCTTCGGCAATCTCCACCGGCACACACATCCGCTCACCGATCCGGCTGCCCTGTCCGTTGCTCACAATAACGTCTGTCGTTGCCTCCGCCGGAAGCTCCACCTCATCAAAGCTGCGGTAGTTATAATGCGCAAGCCCGTATTCCATGAGCACCCTTGTATCGCTCCACTTGTATGTCCTGTGATTTGGCCAGCCGCACGCCAGAAGTGCCACGACGAAAGTCCTGCCATCCCGCCGGAGCGCACCTACATAACAGTAGCCGGCCTTGTTGGTAAAACCGGTTTTCCCTGACAAAGCCCCCGTCATCATGCCCAGAAACGCATTGTGGTTGACGCAGGAAAAGCTTCTTGCGCCCGACAAATCCGTAAAGGAGTGATCCGGCGTCCTTGTGATCTCCAGAAACGCCTCTTTCTGGGGCGATTTCGCGACACAGTACGACATGACAAGCGCCAGATCCCGCGCCGTTGTCGAGTGAAACTTTTCACCCCGCACGGCGTCCAGTCCGTTTGGCGTGATATAATATGTATTCTCACAGCCGATCTCAGCCGCCTTCTGATTCATGAGCGCCGCAAACTGCTCCACACTGCCGCCTACATGCTCGGCGATTGCAACCGCAGAGTCGTTGTGTGACTCCAGCATCAGGGAGAGCGTCAGATCCCGCAGCCGGTACTGTTCGCCGCTCCTCATCCCAAGGCGCACCTGCGGCATGGAAGCGGCGTAGGAGGACACCTCCACCGTGTCATCCAAATCAGCATTCTCCAATGTGACGATCAGTGTCATGATCTTCGTCGTGCTCGCCATGGCAAGCTGCTCATCGCCGCATTGGTCATACAACACTCTTCCCGAATCGGCGTCCATCAGCACTGCTGCCTTTGCGTATAGTTTCAGATTTGTCTCATCCGCCCGGACGTACACCGGCTGCTGCACCAAGATCGCAATCACCATAATAATAGATATCAGCACACTCTTTTTCATAAAGCTTCATTTCCTTATTGTTACAAAGGTTCCATAAAAATATATGTGCTGATATCTGCAAATTATCCCTTTTCACACGGCACTTGTTGCACTTTCCGCAATTTATTCCATTCCGCTCTTTGCCCTGGCATGAATCATGTCATACTCCAGAATGACATCATAGCCGTAATTTTTGACGGTCGCCTGCATCTCGTCGAGAAGCTCTTCAAAGCGCTGGCGGTCCGGCGCAAAGACCATCTTCCAGGAATACTCCTGTATCGCGCGCTTGCACTGATAGCGTATGGTCGACTGCTCCGACGTCTCCACCGATGCTGTGTACAGCATTCCCGGCGCCACCAGAAGCATGTTATTTTTCTGCAGATACTCCATTGTGGTGTCCGCGCCCATTTTTTCCTTCCAGTCGTTGACCAGCTCTGATGTGTCAAGCGCCTTCACGCTGTCCCACAAATCATAGTAATAGTAATATCCATCCTCGCTCTTCTCACACTGAACCACCGCCTTGTAATTCAGGGTTGACGTACCCGACTTCCACGTCCCGCCGCCATATTCTTCCGGCATCTCAATCTCTCCGCCATTCAGCAGAGCTTCCTTTCCAAAATCTGTGAGATACGGCCCGTCCTCATGCATCTCCCATGTCAGTCCTTCGGGTCCTGCTGCCGCGCCGGAAAGATTGGCGCCATTCAGCATAATGCCCTCGTCCGAGTACAGCCAGTCGATAAAATCGACAAGCCGTTCCTTGTCCGCAGACTGTGAGCCCACCGCTATGATGCTGTCCTGATTTCCATAGGGATAGCAGCCATAGGAATAGATCTGTATGTCCTTGACAGGTGCCAGCATAAAGCCCTTGCCTTTCTCCTCCATATTTGAAATCGTATTGAATGCAGATTTCCCCTGCCAGGGCCACGGTGAGAAAAATACCTCCCCATTTTTAAACTTTTCAAAGCACTGGTCATAGTTCTGGTTCACCGATTTCGGGTCAATCAGTCCCAGCTGGTTCGCCTCGTAGAAAAAGTTCAGCATACGCACATACACAGAGTCGTCATCGATAATACTCTGATAATCCGAGCCGTCCGCCTTTGCCAGCACCACGCCATACTCATCATATCCATACATACAGCAGGGCTGCTTGACTGCATTCATCATATTGTCATCCCAGTCTTTAAAAAAAGAAAAACCGTATGTTTTTGCCCCGTTTTCCGCAACCGGATACCGCTCCTGCATCTGCTTTAACACTGGCAGCAGATCCTCCAGTGTGTCAATCTCGGGATATCCCAGCTCCTTGTACAGATCCCATCTGATATAAGGTCCATACACCGGCTCAACACCCTCACTTGGCACATTCGAACCATTGGCAGACACCTGCGACGGAATCGCATAAACGCCTCCCTGCTCCACACATCTGTTCAGATTCTCGATAGCATCGCGGTATCTCATAATTCCTTTGCCCTGAAGCTCTGTTTCCATGTTGTAAAGCAGGCCTGCGTTCACCAAATCCTCCAGCTGGCCATTGACACCCTTGCAGATGATGAGGTCTCCAAGATTTCCCGCCGCTGCCCGCACCTCAAAGAGCGTGTCGCCTCCCCTGGCGATATTTGGCGCGATAATATTGAGCTCCATGTTAAACTTCTTTTTGACCACTTCGCCAAACCAGCCCGACTGGATTCCCTGGAAATTCGCGGAGAAATCAAACACATCCACCACGATAAAATCCTCGTACGGACAGTCGTTCGCATCGAGTGACGTCAGATAATCTGCGTTTCCTTTCATGTCAGGCCCGGAACACCCCGCCACACCGACAACATACAGAACCAAAAAGCAGAATATAGCAATCCTGCTGTAATGTTTTCGTCTCATTTCTCAACCTCTCTCTCATCCAGACACAAATTACAATTCAGGTCACAATTCACACCCAATAAATTGTCCAGATTGACAATCCTTTTTTGCTAACTTATACTAATAATATATCAAATTTGTGAAACAATTCAATATATTTTAATGAGGACTGACACAATTCCTTATGTACCAGGGAGGAATAATCACATGGAAACTTTATTGATAGCCGATGATGAAAAAAACATACGCGATGGTCTGAAATGCATCCTTGACTGGGAGGCGCTCGGATTTACCTTGTGCGGCGAGGCGGCAAACGGCGAGGAAGCACTTTCCGGCATCTTAAAAAACAACCCCAGTCTCGTCCTGTTGGATATCCGCATGCCAAAGCTCACCGGCATTGACATTATCCGCATCGCGCGCGAACAGGGTTACAATGGCAGATTTATTATCCTGAGCGGCTACTCCGACTTCTCCTACGCGCAGGCGGCGATCCGATACGGCGTGGAATATTATCTGACAAAGCCCATCGATGAGGACGAACTGCTCGACGCCATCAGCACCATACGGGAAAGTATCGAACAGGAGCACAGGAAATCAGACAATATTGCACTTTACCGCCAAAAAGCCAAGGATGTGATTCTCCACGAGCTGGTTACAGGCGTCTGGAAAAAGGACGGCATCACCGGTCTCTCCTCCGCGGACTTCCAGAGCATGGAATTGAACTCTGACATCTATCAGGTTGTAATTTATGAAAATTTCGGCGCATCACACGAAAAACAGAGCTGTAATTTTGCTGATCTGCTGAATATTACCAACAGCGGAAACCACTCCTTTGAGCACTTCGAGGAGAACAACAAGAATGTGATTCTTTTGAAGGGTTCCTTCGCGCTCCGGCGGTTTGAAGAATTCCTAAGCAACTATGAAAAGACTGATTTGCAGGCGGATTCTCCTGTGGAATCACTCTTTCTCGCATATGGACGTCCCGTCAGAAATCTCGATGAGATCTATCTCTCATACGAGGAGGCCTGCACCCTGATCAGGAGACGCTTTTTCTGTATACAGGGACAGCATACGCTGGGATACGAAGATCTGCCCGCCGTGACAGCGCACAACTGTCAGATCAGTGACGAAAAGCTTCATGAATATTGCGACATCCTGACAAACTACCTGCAGGCAAACAACCGCAAGCAGATTGCCGCCACATTCTTCTCCCTCGAAGAATACCTGTACAACGTGGACAGCTCCATCGAATCCGTCAGGCTTTTTCTCACGGACTTATTTTTGCAGTTAAAGGAGAATATCAACAAAAATTATAACAGCTCGCGCGTCCCGTTCCCCTCCAATTCTGCCATCATCGATTACATAGACAACCGCCACTACCTGTATGAGATTATCCTGTACATCTCCGAGCAGGTCAAAACCATCATGGACGGCAATGACAGTTCATCGAGAGACTCCATTCTTGATGACATCCTCTACTACATTGACAACAATTACCAGAACAATATCAAACTCGAGACCATCGCACCGCTTTTTGGATACAACAGTGCCTACCTCGGCAAACTCTTTACCAAAGCGATCGGTGAGAATTTCAACTCCTATGTCGATCACAGGCGCATCGAGCATTCCAAAAAGCTGCTCGAGCAGAAGAACATCAAAGTCTACGAAGTGTCCGAACAGGTGGGCTACAAAAACGTGGACTACTTCCACAAGAAATTCAAGAAATACGTCGGTATCAGTCCCGCAGAATACCGCAAACAGTTAAAATTCGATGATTAAATCACATAAAAAGAACCAGGGGTTATCGCACCGCCCCCGGTTCTTTTTCTATTTCCTGAAAAATCCTCTTGGAAAATGCCGCGACCGTAAAGATAGCAAACGAGACGCCGAACAGTAGTCCAAAGCACAGCAAAACTGTATTAAAATGAAATATCACATACTCGGCAAGAAGCAGTCCCACGATCAGAAGCGTCCTGCCAAAGTACCTTCTCGAAATCTCCATCGAATTTTGTATCGTCGCGACAATGCCGTTTTCATATCTGGCAAGAAGCGGAAATGAATACAGCATAGCCGCCACATACACAAATACAGAGACAATTCCGATCACAATTAGCAGGATGGAGCCCTCCTCGGAAACCCTGTTGATCTCATAGTCAAGATAGATCGCATAGGTCGCCGCGAGGAATATCAGTCCCATGATCACGCCTTGTTTCAAATTTGCCTTGAAAGCGCTGACAAAGGATCTTGCCACATACCCTTCCTCGTCGTCGACCATCTTCATGGCAACACTGTAGGCCGCGACTGTCGACGCGCCGATCGTCACAATAGGCAGGGAAAACACAAGCCACAGAAAATTCAGCTTGACTAAATCCCAGAATCTGGTTAAGAAACGATATAATCCGCCATCCACACTAAAAAAACCGCTCATCTCAAAACTCCCTTTTTACAGACGGGGCTGTCTTTCCCCAATTGACAGCCCCACTGAAATATATAATATCTTATTCGTACTCTGCTGCTTTTCTGAGCGCCGCCTCGTTCTCACACCACTCGATGCACTCCTGATAGCCATAGCTGTCAGCATCTGTACGCATCTTTGCCACGATAGACTCAAACTCAGAATCATCCTTTGCATAGATTGCCTGCCATGAACCGTTCTGGATACATGTCTTAACCTGCTCCCATGTTGTTGCAAGCTCGTCAGACTTTGCACTCTCCGCATAGTTGTGAGGAAGGGAGATCGAGTAATCAAACTGTGTCATGTAGTCTGTGTATGACTCTACGCCCATATCATCTCTCCACTCCTGCTCTGCCTTGTCTACATCCAGTTCCAGATACTTATCCCAGTACTTGAAGTTGAAGGTCTGGCCGTCAACACCGTCAGGAATTGTCGTGTTCAGTGACCATGTTGTGTTGTTCATCTGCGGGCAGCCGTCATCCCAAAGTCCTGAATACGGAGCAGGCATAACCTTGTCTTCTCTTGCCGCCAGCGCCTTGCAGTCCAGACCGAAATCTGTCAGTTCCGCCTTGCCGTTGTCAAGCCACTCCCAACATACGCCCTGGGGACCATACTCATAGTCAAGTCTTCCTTCCGGTGTGCAGAGGTAGTTGATGATTGCCATGCAAAGTTCCGGATACTGCGACTTTGCACCGATTGACCAGATACGGTTGCTTCCGCTCTGTCCCAGACCATAAACCAATGTGTCCTGATTTTTCGCAACAACAGGAAGTAATTTCTTGCCTTCTGCCATATGTTCGTTTGTGTTGTACTGTGTAGCACCCATCCAGTTAAAGATACAGAAGAATGCGCCGCCGTCCTGGTAATCTTCCATACATCCGTCATAGCCCTGTGTCATGGAATCCGGGTCAAGCAGACCTTCCTGGTACAGTGTATTGTAGAATTTCAGGCATCTCTCGTAATGTCCGCCCTCTTTCAGGCAGTCCTCAAACTCACCTGTATCTGCATCGTAGAATCCGAACTGGAATTCGTCCAATCCGAAGAAGTTCGTCGCTGTCGCCTTGACAAACATAACCATATTGCCATCCCAATCCTTGAAGAGAGAAACGCCATACGTCTCCTTTCCGGAGTCAGAAGTCGGGCATACTTCCTTCATCTGCTTCAGGACATCGACATAATCCTCCAACTCATTGATCTCAGGACTTCCGATCTCTTTATAGAGGTCATAGCGGATATCCGGGTGATAATCAAACTCACCGTACTGTCCTGCACCGGAAGCCACATCATGTCCGAATCCGTAGACAGTCCCCTCTGAGATCGCTGCGTTCTTTTCCAGCGCATCTGCCATATGGGATTTGATGTAAGGACCATAATCCGTAAGGATATCATCCTCATTCCAGTCAAAGAGCATGCCGTTCTGGTATGCACGCGTATACTCATCTCCGTCAGAGCCAAAGAGCACAATGTCACCAAGGTTTCCAGACTCCATACGTGTATCAAATACACCGTCGCCGTTGCTGATGATATTCAGCTTGACATTGAACTTTTCCTTCATGATATCAGCAAACCAGCCGATCTGCTCACCTTCATAGTTCGAGAGCTGAGAGTATACCGTAAGGGTAACTGTCTCGTCAGGAATGATATCTGACAGATCAGCCTCCTTGACATTGCCGTCTGCCGATGTGTCTGCTGCATCCGCAGCGTTATCTGTGCCTGCGGAGCTATCTGCGTCCGCTGTTGCGTTGTCTGCGCTTGTCGTGTCATCTGCTGCATTATCCGCATTGTTCTGCGAGGTCGTCGTTGTCGAACCGCTGCACGCTGCAAGCGAACATGTCATCGCAGATATCAGCACGAGTGATAATACTTTTTTGAATTTCATAGTTCATCCTCCTTTTTTGTTGCTGTGTTATATAAAATACCAAACATTATGGTATCGTAACACCGATGTCTTAACCTTTCACGGCACCAAGCATAATACCTTTCTCAAAATACCGCTGCATAAACGGATATACCATCAGGATCGGCAGTACCGTAACCATAGAGATTGTGTACTTGATGGTCTTCGCATTCAGCACATTCGCTGCCGCCGCACCGGAAATCGTACCGGAACCGGAATTCATGACGCTCTTTAGGTTGGAAGCGGCATTCAGATATGTATACAGCTTGTGCTGTAACAGATGCAGCTGCGGTGCGTCCGGCATCAGGATCAGGGAATCCGTAAAGGAGTTCCAGTTTCCTACCGCGCCGAAGATTGCGATGGTAGCAAGAATCGGTTTGCTCAGCGGCCATATGATTTTCCGGAATACGGTCATATACGTAGCGCCGTCCATCTTCGCGCTCTCCTCAAGCTCCGCCGGAATGGATTCAATATAAGTCTTTACCAGAATGATGTTGTAAGGAGCAACAATTCCCGGAATGATGTACGCCCAGAAACTGTTCGTCAGTCCCAGCATGGACATATTCAAATACCATGGAATCAGACCTGCATTAAAGTACATCGTGACAACAAGGCATCTGTACCAGATCTTCTTGCACCACATCTCCTGCTTCGTCACCAGATATCCCACAAAAGCGGAAGCCAGAACCATCAGCACTGTGCCGAGAACCGTTCTCCCCACAGTGACAACCAGTGCTGTGCCGACGTCATTTACGTTGAACATAGACACATAGTTCTGAATATGAATCCCTCTTGGTATGAAGTTGATGGCACCCTTTCTCACCAGATCATTATCGCTGACCGTGTTGATAAAGATATAGTAGAACGGGAAGATACAAAGTATCGTAAAGATCAGAAAGAATGCATGGTTGATAATCTCAAACACCCAGTCACCAGCGCTCATCTTATACTGCCGCTGATGTGTCTGTTCATATTTTTTCTCAGCTTTTCTGTCGAGCTTTTCCTGTTTCGTCATTGCCATTTCTCATCCACCTCCCTTTACATAATGCTCTCGCCGCGCACTGCCTTTGAAATCTTGTTTGCCCCAAAGAGAAGAACTACGCTGACGACTGACTTAAACATACCTACCACAGTTGCCAGAGGCACTCTGCCGCCATTGATACCGAGTTTGTATACATAGAGATCTAACACTGTTATTGTGTCGGTATTGTACGGTGTCTCAAATACGAGATACTGGTCCATACCATTGCTCAGGATACCTGCGATCGACATGATCAGCAGTACCATGAAGGTCGGCACCAGACTTGGAACGGTAATGTTCCACATTTTCTGAAAACGTCCTGCGCCGTCGATGGATGCCGCCTCGTACAGCTGCTGGTCGATACCGGAGATCGCCGCTATGTAAATGATGGCATTCCAGCCCAGTCCCTTCCACATTCCCCATGCAAGCATCTTGATCCACATATGGGAATTATCCATCAGGAAGTTTGTACCGGTCGCCATCGCCCCGGCGTTTACCATCAGCGAGCTCACAAATCCGTCTGTCGAGAAAATCGCAAACGCAACAGCGTACACAAGCACCCAGCTGATAAAATTTGGAATCGTCGTAAAGGTCTGGACAAATCTTCTGAATTTCAGGTTCTTGATCTCACAGAGCAAAATCGCAAATGCCATGGAACACCAGCTTGTCGCAAGTCCCAGACCGCTCATTGCAAGTGTATTCCGGAGCACACGCACCAGGTCAGAGCGCGTCGCCTCGTTCTGAAACAGGAATGCAAACCACTTTAATCCGACAAAACTGTCCATGGTGAGCGTATCGCCTGACTTGTAATCAAAGAACGCATATCTCCACCCAAGCAAAGGCAGATAAGAGAATACGATACAGAGTGCCAAAAACGGCAGCAGCAGCAAAAACAGCTGATATTTCGTCTCAATATAGCACTTTTCATCCTTTTCCACCTTTGGCAGACAGAGCAGAATCACGACAGACAGCACGATCATTGCCACACACAGTACAATGTAAAATGTAAGATTTTTGGGATCCATCGGAACAATCCTGTCCGGCTTCGGCGTTCCCTTGATGTCTGTCGCTGCCCAGTTGACCATCATACAGCCCGCAAAAGCCAGCGCTGCGCCAACAATCGACGGTATCATACCAATCTTTTTTAATTTGGTCGTGCCAAGTGACATACAGCCACCCGCTCCCGCTGCCACAAATCCAAGAATAATGCACAGACAGCCGCCAAATACCATCTGCAATGTCAGCGTACCTACCCATCCTCTGCTGAAAGCCCTCGCAAAGTTCTGTGTCAGCGCACTATAAGAAGTGCCACAGGTGAATACGGAAGCCGTCTGTGGAATCAGCTCGCTGATTCTCGCAGGATTCAGGGCAGGGATAAACAGTAACACGAAAGCCAGAATATAGGATATTCTCAACACGATGTACAGTTTATCTGCAATCTTTTCCTTACTCATATCTCTACTTCCTTCCTATTTTAGATTCGTCACAATCATTTGTGATATTTCTATTATAATAGTTAAATATGTATAAAAATACGGATAAAATTAATTATAATTTACATCACTTTTTTTATGCATTTTTCACTTTTACAGGAATAGAAAAAAAATTGTATAAAAAAAAGCACTGTTCGCACAGCACTTTTTTTCATATTATATATCATGATAAACTTTTTCCGGCAAATGCAGCGCTATGGTCGTGCCTTTGTCGCGCTCCGAGTCGATCGTCATTCCGTACGCATTCCCATAGCAGAGTTTCACTCTCTGATTTATATTGTACAGTCCGATACTTTCCTTTTTCTCAGGATTTTTGGTGACGATATCCGCCCGCAGGCGTTCCAGCGTCTCCGGCTTCATGCCGCAACCATTGTCCGACACCGCGATGCAGATCTCCTCCCGCTCCACAGAATGCCTCATCTGAATCGTGACCATACCGCCGGTCTCCTTTTCCTCCAGCCCATGGAGAATCGCATTTTCAACAATCGGCTGCAGTAACAGCGGCAGTGTGATGCATTTGCTCACGTCAATCCCATCTTCAACCACAAACATATAATCAAACTTTTCGCCGAACCGGAGTTTTTGTATTTTCATATAGATTTCGATATGCCCCAGCTCATTCTGTAGGGACGTGAATGCCGTGCCGCTGTTTTCCAGCACATACCGCATCGATTTTCCCAGAAGCTTTATCGCCGTCGCAACCTCCTTGTCACCCGCAGTGTATGCCTTCATGCGGATTGTCTCCAGTGTATTGTACAGAAAATGCGGGTTGATCTGGCTTGCAAGCATCTTAAACTCCATCTTCTGCTGCTCGTTGACAAGCTCCTGCTCGTTCAGCATTGTCTTGTACATCAGCGCGTCCTTCTCCTTGATTCGCTGAACCATGACTTCCAGATCCGAGAAGGCCTCCGAGAGCTCATCGTCACCGCGGACGATCTCCTTAAAATCATAGTCCTCATTACTCGCCTGATGCATCACATGCCGGAGTGTGGAGACACGCCTCGTAAAATAAGAAGTAAAGAAGTGAATCAATATCGCCGGAACCGCGATTGCAAGCAGGATAATGATCAGACAGGTCTGTATGATACCCCTTATATTTTCATAGGATTTATCATTGATCGTACAGATATAGATCCTGGAATCCGACTGATACAGACGCAGTGTGGACACTCCCACAAAGCAGGTTTTCCCTTTTATCTTCTCTCTTCCTGCGTACTGAAAATAATTTTCGCCATAATCGATATCAATCAGCTGTGGTTTCCCGTAATCCTCCCTGTCAGAGGCGTAAAACACGACGCCCTCATCGACCGACACGCCGTTTCGGTACTCCGTACTGTTAATACGTGTTTTCAGATAATTGTCGCTGAGCCGAAGCACCAGCACTGCGTTGTAGTCGGAATAGACGAGCGGAATCCGCCTCACCAGACACAGCCCCCAATACTGATTGTCGTGCTCATCAATATTTTTCATTTCTGTCCAGAAAATACTCGCCTGTGATGTCGCCCTCTGATACCAGTCTGTCTCTGCGACAGTCTCATCCACATGATGATACTGTTTGTACTCCCAGGTATCAGGATTGTCGCAGTAGATGTCTATCCGCTCAATCTCCGTATAGTGATACATATAACTGTCAACCGCGGAGGCATGTATGTTGACCGACTCCACAAATTCCTCCTCCGTGGGATACGCCCCTTTCAGGACAGCAGCCACATCCTCATTAAATGACAGCTCTTCCGAAATGTTATAAGCCTGCGTTGTGATCTCAAAAAGAATCGTCCGCACACGCAGATTGTCCGACTCCAGCAGATCCCTGTGATAACTCGTCAGCAGCTTGTATGTATTGCCTACCAGAAAGACGCCAATCAGTATGACCGGCAGAAAAAACGCCAGTACGTAAATCGTATACAGCTGTTTGCGTATACCGGATTTGCGCAGAAAACCAAACAGCTCATGCCTTGTTTTCATATTTCTCCCTATAGGCATACAGCTCAATGATGTTCTGCACACGCCGTTTGATGATCTTGGGCTCAAACGGTTTGACCACAAGATCTGCCACCTTGTATTCAAAAGCCCTGTCGCTTGTCTCCTCCGAGTCATCGTCCGTGACAATCACCACCGGAAGCCCGTCCAACAGTCCTTTTTTCTTCATGTATTCCAGCACTCCAAATCCATTGATCACAGGCATGATAATATCCAGCAGCACAACCGCCAGATTTCGCGCATCTGACTCCATGATATCAATCGCCATCTGTCCGCCGGATGCCTCGACGATCTCATATTCCTCCCGGAATATGTCCCCCAGCATATACCGGTTGATTCCCTTGTCATCTACCACAAGTATTTTATTCTTTGTTTTCACCTTTTGTTAACCCCATTCCCATTTTACACAGTCGGACGAGTAACACTATAACAACACAGTGACTTTCCTACATGTTTCCATGACATCATTGTATGCCTGCTGCGCTCCGTCAATCCTGCCCGGACGAAGGATCTCCACAAGCACACCGAGCCCGCCGCGCACCTCTTCCAGACCGAGATTGGCAGCCATCCCCTTGAGCCCATGTGCATACTCAAAAGCACTCTTGGCATTTCCTGCCGCAATCTCTGTCTTCAGAGCCTCAAAATCCGGATCCTCGAAAAACTCAATCAGGAAATTCCTGTAAGCATCCTTATTTCCCTTCATACGCGCGAGAGCCTTGTCCACATCAACACCTCTCTCCCTAAGCATATCCCACAAGGAATCCTTTCCCCTGCCTGAGCCGATGCCGTTATAGATGATTCTGTTTTGCGAATCCAGAAGCTTGCCTGCTCTCTTTCTATCGATACTCTCATTGGTACATACCAGCTGTATAAAGCCCAAAAATGAAGACGTCAGAAAAAAAGCTGTTTCCCGCACATTTATGATATTCGTTTCCCCCCGCGTCATCGCGTTTTTCAAGTATTCTTCTATCCGCAGGATAAAAGGATTGACAGCAATTTCCATATTTCCATGATAAATAATCTGCATATAGATAGCCTGCAGTCCTAAGGAATACAGCTTTTCCAGCAATTTCTTCGTGATCCTGTCCAGATTCACGAAGAGATCCACATCCTTCGAGTATGTCTCGTCCATGACAATGAGAAAAGGCTTCGCCTGCAATGCCGCCACTGCCTTTGCCAAAGCATTCTTATCCCCAAAACGCTGATAAATTGCCGAGTTGGAACATCCGCTTTCCTTTGCCACCCTGCGAATGGTGAGATTCTCATAGCCCTCCTGGCTGATGATTGCCGTCGCGGTGTCAAGAATCTTCCTCCCGACAGTGTCATCGATCATCATCACACTGTTCTGTGTTTCATCTTCCCCGTACATCATAATACTCCCCCACACTTAAATCTCTACATTTAATTCCGTTTTTTGTCCCGCTTCCTCCTCCGCCTGCTTTCTAAAGTCCTCCATCTGCTCCGGATTCAGCATCGGAAGATCCCCTAACGACTTCACCCCAAAAGTCCTCAGAAATTCCTCCGTCGTGCCAAACAGCAGCGGGCGTCCCGGTGCGTCGAGCCGTCCAAGCTCCTGAATCAGATTAAATTCCAGCAATCTGTTCACCGCATGGTCGCAGCTCACTCCCCGGATCTTCTCGACCTCAAGCCTTGTCACCGGCTGCTTGTACGCGATAATCGAGAGCGTCTCCAACAGTGTGTCTGTCAGGACGTATTTCCGCGGCGCTTTCGCAACCTTAATCAGATATTCGTACAACTCTGGCTTCGTACATAGCTGCACTGCATTTTCAAGCTCCGCGATATAGATTCCTCTGTCCGCTTTCTTATATTTTGCGTTCATCCTGGCGATCACTTCACGGATTTCCTCCTCCGGCATCTCCAACACATGACTCAGACTGGAGAGCTCAACAGAGTCTCCCATCGCAAAAAGCACCGCCTCGATCACCGCCATTATCTTCTTTTCTTCCATTTAATATACACCCTCAAAACAATCACGCCGCAAGACTCGACGTAATAATGATGTCCGCAAAGGTATCCTCCTGTTCGATCGAGATGATCCCCTGCTTCATCATCTCGAGCATTGCCATGAAGGTGACGATCACCTCCATCTTGCTCCCCTGCTTCTCCAGAAGACTCCGGAAACTGAATCTCCTGTGATTTTTTACATACTCTTCTATATAGGCCTGTTTCTCATCCAGGTTAATCTCATCCTTCTCGATCTTGCCAAACTGACTTCTGATCGGATCGATCTTGTCCTCCTGACGCCGCATGACTGATTTGAAAATCTCATGAAGCTTTGCCAGCGTGACATCTCCCACGAGCTCCTCATAATCGATCGGATACTGGTAATCCGCAACCTCCCTGGGCAGCATCGGCTTCTTGTACCAGCTCTTTGCCGCATCCACCTGCTTGTCCCGCAGCTCATATGCCATGTACTTATACATCTTGTACTCAAGCAGCTTCTGCACGAGCTCCGCGCGGGGATCCTCCTCCTCGCCCTCCTCGTTGACTTCCTTGGGCAGCAGCATTCTGCACTTGATATCGAGCAGTGTCGCTGCCATCACGAGAAATTCGCTCATGACATTCATGTCCTCTGTCTGCATATTTTTGATATAGTCAAGATACTGTTCCGTGATCACCACAATTGGTATATCGTAGATATCAATCTTATTTTTTTCGATTAGATAAAGAAGCAAATCCAACGGTCCCTCAAACACCGTAAGCCGCACAGACAATCCCATAGACAACCCCCAACTTTGTATACACTCCACTATAATATATTTTACAAAGAAACTGCGGAAAATGCAATGCGAACTGTTATTCGCAAGGTTTTAGTACAACTTCGCAAAGTTCCGCCGGGTTAAAAAAGCGAAACGGCAGCGTGTGGGAACCCAGACCTCTCCCCAAGAGCATAACAGACGCACCGCTTCGGAAGACACCGCCGTCATACTTCGGAAAGAATTTGTATGACGGGGCAATGACTCCGCCCAGAAACGGCAGCCGCATGATACCACCGTGCACATGGCCTGACAGTACCAGCTGTGCTCCCCATCTGGCGTAATCCTCAAAATAATCCGGATTGTGGGCGATCAATATGTTGCATTTCCTGCTGTCATATCCCGGAAGTGTCTCCTGCAGATAGCCGTCTCTTATTTTCCTTATCTTGAAGTGGGCAAAATAGTCCAGGTCAAGATCAAGTCCTGTCACCCTGATATTATATTCGGGCAGATCGATGGACGCATTTTGCAATACATACATATTTTTGCCGGAGACAGCCTTCATCAATCTGTCAAATTTATCACCGAAACGTCCGGTGTCCTTCTGCATTTTGGACTCATGATTTCCCAGTCCATAGTATATCCTGTATCGCCGGCTCAGCGCGTTCATCAGTTCTATCCCCGGTGTCATATCCTCACTGACCTGCGATGTGACAAGATCGCCCGCCAGTATGATAAAATCCGGATTTATCTTTTGTATTGCATCGATTACTTTATCATTCTTATTGCCATAGACCTTATTGTGAAGGTCAGATATCAGCACAAACCTGCACTCCTTTGACAATCCCGGAAGCACAAACTCCTCCCGCACTGTCACAAAACGATTTCCGTCTATGATTCCAACTGCCAGAAGCGCGACAGCCAATATTACCGCAATCAGAAAAATCGTTCCAAACATACTCTGCATATTCTCTATTTTCTCCTACCCTAGCGAACTCCCGGCTCACTATTTCTACACTAAATATTTGATCATAATTCTCTTTAGATAGTCGATGAAAAACGCCCTCTCCACTGGCTCAGCGGCAACAATCGGCATTCTGCCAAGTTCTCTGCCGTCAAGACTGTAGCTGATATATCCAACCTCCGCACCCTTCTCGACAGGCGCCGCTACTACATCGGCATACTGATACTTCTTCTCGATCTTATTAAAATCCGCACCTGTGACATCAAGATACCGAAACGCACCCTTCGGCTCCACCGCAAGCCGCTCTGCCTTGCCGCCCGTCACCGGAATATCACCCAGTATCTGTCTGTTGTCATCCACATACAGTCTGGTCACTGCAAAACCATATTCCAGAAGAATCTGTGCCTCCGAAAACCGCACTTTGGGATCCGGAGCCCCCATGATAACTGCAATCAGGTCAATGTCATTCTTGCTCGCCGTGGCACTGAAACAATACTTTGCCGCGCTTGTCGAGCCGGTCTTGAGTCCTGTTGTCCACTGATACTGCTTTAGCAGCTTGTTGGTGCTTGCCAGTGTGAACGGCTCACTGCCCCGGCTGGTCACATGGGTGATGTCCTCCATCCAGATCTTTGTGTAATTATAGACCTGCGGATATCTGGTGATCAATTCCCTGGACATGATCGCCACATCTCTCGCAGTCGTATGATGTGCACTGTCCGCGCTCAATCCGCAGCAGTCAACAAAATGTGTGTTCGCCATCCCGAGCTGTGCCGCCTTCTCGTTCATCATATTGACAAACTCTGACTCACTCCCCGCAACATACTCCGCGATTGCCACCGATGCATCATTGCCGCTCGCCACCGTGATACATTTGATCAGCGTATCAACAGTCTGTACCTCCCCCTCGTCCAGAAAGACCTGTGATCCTCCCATCGACTTGGCATAGGCACTTGTGAGCACCTCATCCTCCAGTTTGATTCTGCCCTTTTCCAGTGCCTCAAAAGTGAGGAGCAGTGTCATAATCTTCGTGATACTTGCCGGACTGCGCATCTCATCCGGATTTTTCTCAAACAGCACGGTACCCGTCGACGCCTCCATCAGGATTGCTGACGGTGTCTCCAGACTGACCGCCGCGGAATTTATGGTAGTATTTCTGGCTGTTTCCTCTGCAAGCGCTGTACTTTGCGCCAGGACGACAATGAACATCACCGCCGCCATCATTCTATATATTTTTTTCCTTACAGATTTCATAAAGCAGACCTCATACCTTACTTATATGAAATCTATGCCAGACAACCGCGTTATATGACTCTTTCTTATACACCGCAGCACATCAATGACACAACAAGCAGGGAGAATACTTTCCCTGCTTGACTAATGAACTATCTACCTATCAAACGATGGCAAAACTCAACGATCTCTTCCTTCTTCTCATACAAGCCTTCTCTTGTCTCCTCGTCAATCTTCACAGACATTGCAAAGTGATAACTGAAATCAACAAGACCCATCGCAAAAACCAATGCGATTGTTTTAACTCCCCATGTCACAGGATATCTGTCCACAAAGCTGATGACCTTATCAAACAGAAACGTGATAATAATCACTGCATACAGTCCCCACGCCAGTGTGCTTTCCAGACAGATAATGCCCTTATAATTGCAGAACTTGTTGTTGTAATCCCACCACACTTCACCGAAAAGCTTCATCATAATCTGTGCTACCAGAAATTCAAACGCTGTCGCGAGCAATGCCCCAACGATATACAACGCCACAATATTTTTGGCAAACGGATGCAGTATAATATATCCCACCGTCGCCCCGACACCATAGATCGGGCAAAACGGTCCCGTCATAAATCCCCTGTTGGTAAGTTTTTTATTGCAAAGTGAAATGTAAATCGACTCAACCATCCAGCCGATGACACTAAACAGGAAAAAACAGGCTACAAGATGATACAAATCATATCCAGCCAGGTGATACCTGCTCATCCATATAGATAATCTCTCCAATCTCCTCACTCCTCACTTCCCGGGAACAAAAGTTCCTCGTTTCACATACGCAAAAATCCTTGGCATAAATAAAGCCAAGGATTCTGATTCAATTAATAAAAATTAATTATATTTACGCTTTCTAGCTGCTTCGGACTTCTTCTTACGTTTTACGCTTGGCTTCTCGTAATGCTCTCTTTTACGGATTTCCTGCTGAATTCCGGCTTTAGCGCAACTTCTTTTAAATCTGCGTAAAGCGCTATCCAAAGTCTCGTTTTCTTTAACGATTACATTTGACATGCTATCACACCTAACCTCCCTCCAGCCCCTATTATTGTGTGCCAGACTGTTCGGGTATACTTAATTGCACATTTCGATTATAACATAAATCAGGCATACGTCAATAGTTTTTTTTAATATTCTTTATTTTTTGGTATTTTTTTCATTTTTTATTCAGATCATAGTAGAATATGTACTGCTGCAGGATTCCGCTGTTCTTCCCATACCGCGCAAACGGAAACCCGTCCGGATACTGCTCCGCCATCACTTTGTTGATATGCGTATCTCTCGGAAACGCGTCCGTCTGATGCAGTGCAAACAGGCAGACACAGTCGGCAACCTTCGCGCCGACACCATATATTTTCAAAAGCTCTTTCTTGGCCGCGCCGTAATCCATCGCCCGCAGCTTCGACAGGTCTATATCACCGCGGCAGACGCTGTCTGCTGTCTGACAGATATACCTGCTCCGGTATCCCAGACCGCAGGCGTTCAGATCTTCCAACGAGACACCGGCCAAAGCCTCCGGCGTCGGAAAACAAAAATAGATGATTCCATTCGCAGCAATTCTCTTCTCACCGTATTGACTGCACAGTTTCCGCACAGAACTCTGTATCCGCCCAATATTGTTATTCTGTGAAATGATAAAGGATATCAGCATCTCCCACAGATCCTGATGCAGTATTCTGATTCCCTTTCCGTAAGCTGCCGCCGCTGACAAATACGCATCCTTTGTATCAATACCGGCTATGATTGCGGCATAATCCGTGTCCAGATCAAAATAATCCTTCCAGAGCGTATCAAATTCTTCCTGTGTGCAGTCGAAAGATATCGAATTTCCCTTCTGTACCATCTCAAGATATCTGCCGAGAGCGACAAGGTGATATCTGCTGCATCTGCTGTCACTGTGATTTGTCATGCGGAAACACTGACCGGACTGACAGATCTGCGCCAGAGAGAAGTTATCGTTCTGTATTGTTATCACACATTACTCCTCCCAGTTGTGATACACCGCCTGCACATCATCGTCCTCATCGAGCATGTCAAGTGTCTTATTCAGATTCTTGACCGCATTCTCATCTGTGAGTGTGACGTAGTTCTGCGGTATCATTGTGACTTCCGCACTCGCCATCTCAATCTGAATCTCCTGCAGTGCCTTGTACACTGCGTCAAAATCCTCCGGCGCAGTCAGAATCTCAAAGCTGTCATCCTCCTCCGAGAAATCCTCCGCGCCTGCGTCAAGCGCTGCCATCATAAGGTCGTCCGCGCTCATCTCACACGCTTCCTTGTCAATGATGATCTGTCCCTTCTCGTCAAACATGAAGGAGACACATCCCTGTGTGCCGATACTGCCGTTGCCTTTTGTAAACGCACTCCTGACATTGGCCGCTGTCCTGTTCTTGTTGTCTGTCAATGCCTCGACAATTATCGCAATACCGCTTGGGCCGTAGCCCTCATATGTAACATGTTCGTAATTTACTGCATTGCCGTCCCCTGCTGCCTTCTTGATGCCGCGGTCGATCGTGTCGTTCGGCATGTTGTTGGCCTTCGCCTTCGCAATCACCTGCGCAAGCTTAAAATTGTTGGCCGGATCAGGGCCGCCTTCCTTCACTGCCACTGCGATCTCTCGTCCGATGATCGTAAAGATTTTACCCTTTGCCGCATCGTTCTTTTCCTTTTTGTGCTTAATGTTCGCAAATTTTGAATGTCCTGACATGCTCCATTTCTCCTTTATCCCTATCGATTTTTATTTATATTCAGAGGCGCCTTCCAGCTGTCCTCGTGTCCGCATATTATTTATGTGCCGGTTTCTTTACCAACACGGATTGTATCACATTTTTTTCTACTTTTACAATCTTAAATGAATATCCGTCAATCTCCACCTCAGAATTCTCGTCCTCGTCCGGTATCCGGTCGAGCTTGGATATGAGATACCCGTTGAGCGTCTCGAACTCGGTCTCTCCAAAGGAGATATCAAACCGCTCCTCCAGATCTTCGAGCTTCGTCATTCCCTCAATGACATATTCGTTCTCGCCCTTCTCCTCAATGTGGTTCTCTTCCGGGTCGTACTCATCCATGATATTTCCTACGATTTCCTCCAGAATATCCTCCATCGTCACCAGTCCCGACGTCTGTCCATACTCGTCCATAACGATCACCATCTGGTTCTTCTCAGACTGCATGCTCCGGAACAGGTCGTCAATATTCTTGGTCTCCGGCACAAACACAGCCTCCCTGACAAGCCCCTCCACAGTGCCGATCGGCTGGTTGAGCTCCTCGTCGGAAGTATGTATCCGCATGGCATCCTTGAGATACAGCACACCGATCACATGATCAAGATTCTCCTCGTAGACCGGATATCTGCTGTTGCTCTCCTTGAGCATAAAGCCGAGTGCCTCCTTAAACGGTGTCGTGCTGTCCAGCGCCATGATGTTGTTCCGGTGTGTCATGATATCGCTTGCCTCTTTGTCGCCAAACTCAAAAATATTGGTGATCATCTCCACTTCACCGGCTTCGAGCACACCAAGCTCATGCCCCTCATTGACCATCGAGATGATCTCCTCCTCCGTGACATCCGCCTGCTCGTCCGTATTTCTCAGACCGCAGATCCACAGCAGACCGTTGGCGGAAGCCGCGACAATCTTTGTCAGCGGATAGAGCGCTGTCCTTAGGAATTGTATGTGGCGTATAAAACAGTACGCCCACGCATCCGGATATTTCTGCGCGATCTTCTTCGGCAGCAGGATTCCAAATGTCAGCAGCACATACATGAGCAGAAACGCCGCGAGAAACAGTGCCGCCCAGCCCAGTACCGCATCACCCGCATCCTGCAGAAAGTCTAGCTTTGCAAGCCCCTTTTTGACTGAAACAGACCATCTTGGCAGAAAAAAGTATCCCATCACCAGCTCAATCAATGTCGTTATCATCTGAATAGAATTGACATAAATGGTAGCGCGCTCGATAATCCGGCTCAGCAAAATGGATTTCTTGTCCTTTTCCTCCTCCGCCCTGCGCTCAATCTCCTTCTCATTCATAAGATTGATCGCTTTGTTAAACCCGACGAGAACTGCCTCAATAAAAAGCAGCACCAGAAACAATATCATACTACAGGCCGAAGCCCCTCCGTCGTCCATCTCTTCCTTCTCTCCTTTATTCCTCTGAGTGATATTTCTATTTATTTGCCGTTGTGCGAAACAACAAAGGCATAACCCACAAATCTGCGGGCTATACCTTTCTAATATAACATTACTATTGTAAAACGTCAATATCCAAACAGTTCCTTTGTCACAGTCCGGCCCTGCCAGACTGTGACGTTCCTTTCCTTACAAGCAAGCCTTATGTATCAAGCTCAAGACTGATTTGCAAGGCTCTGTTGACTCTCTGCATAATCGGGGAGTCCAGATGGCATACCTTATCCTTCAGACGTTTTTTATCGATAGTCCTTAACTGCTCCAACAGTATCACGGAGTCCTTCACCATGTCGTAATTTCCCGCGTTCAGCGAGATGTGCGTCGGCAGATTCGCCTTGTTCATCTTGGAAGTAATCGCCGCACAGATCACAGTCGGGCTGTGCTTGTTTCCCACATCATTCTGAATGATCAGCACCGGTCTGACGCCTCCCTGTTCCGAACCTACAACCGGCCTTAAATCTGCATAATAAATATCTCCTCTTTTCATTATCATACACTCCTGTCTAATAAATCCTGCATGCTACTATTTTTTCCAGCGGAGAAAATTTTATACAATTATAATGCAGATTTTCAAATCTGATAATGATAAGAATGCTTCCATGTCACCATCGGATCATGAATTATATTTTATTCGCTAATCAATGTGTCGTCCAGCTTGTAAACCCTCGGTATCCGCTTCCCGATATCGCAG
>CAMWTP010000069.1 GCA_947177165.1 uncultured Lachnospiraceae bacterium | reverse complement strand
CCATCTTTTTGTACTCCTTTTACTTTTTTCTAACTGTCCCCTTTTCCCACAGTTAATTGTTATTATACTCACGACAGATGAAATCTGCCGTGGGTATTGCGCCAGCCGCAGCCGCGAAGCGGCATATTTCCTTATGCGGCTGTGTGCATAACTTTATACTGAGCGGTCAGTCTTTTCGACCGCCAGTATAATAATACCGGATATACAGACCAGTATCAGAATCAGCGAACGCATTTTCCCCTCCATTAAAAGCGTTTCGAAAGAATTTTCAGCCCATCCAATCCATTCTCCCGATGCAAGCTGCTCCTGATGGAATCCCCCTGCACTGCCACTTCCCTCTCCGATCTGTTGGGAAAGTCCCTCCATCCGTACATGGCGGTTCGCCTCATTTTCCTCTAACCGGAATGACGCCCCCGATTGCCTGTTTGCTTTCATTCTGTGTGTATACTGGCAGATTTACAGACCCATCCGGCAAATATGAATACCAAAGTTATAAATATGATCAACATAAGCAGTATTGTTTTTGCCCGCTTTCGCAGGACAGATCGTATGCTCAATCCAAATACATTCATGAATGTATTCATTGTTATCCCTCCATTTCCGACAAAATTTCTTTCGGATGCTTTTTCAAATATGGAAACATGGCAATTACTGTCAATAGTATAATCATACATATGCCACAACCTAAAGTCAGCAGGTTTCCTGCATAATCTGCCTTCCAGCTTCCGCCAGCACCTTCTAATATCCCTAAGCTGCTGCTAAGCCTTGGCAACAGACTGTATGCCAGAAATCCTGAAATGGCAAATGAAACATTATCTTCTGATATGGCTCGTAGTCCTCATTGTTATCCTGCTTATATCGGTTCTTATTATCAGGCAGGCAATGAAGCCTACTGATGTCATTGAAACTTCTCCCGACTGTACTACATACATAAAAAATCATGTTTCCCTCATCGAAACCGAGATATCCCACATGGCAAGGCTGATTCAGGACCTGCTCCTACTTTCTTCCATTGATGCAGGAAACTGGATATTCCATCAATCAAAAATAAACGTGGATACTATACTTATCAGCCTATATGAAAAATTTGAGATTACTTGCCACAAGAAATCAATCGACCTGCAGATAGAGATGCCGGAAGAATACATCCCCCCTCTTTTCTCTGATGAAGACCGTTTGAACCAGATCATCAGTATTTTTCTGGATAATGCGATTTCCTATTCACCAGAACAATCTTCTATTTTAATGAAGGCTTTCATCAAAAAGAATAATCTGGCCATCAGCGTCATAGATTATGAAATTGGGATAAGCGAAGAGGATAAGAAGCATATCGGCTCCTCAAAATACTGTTTCTCTTTTGTATTTATTTTGATTAAGAAGTCTTTTATAGTTTATGTCAGCAAATATTTGTTTGTATTTTATATCTTATTTCTCGTTGAAAAATCCCCACATTCCCATTATAATAAAACTGTATACCGTTTATCTTCCAAGGCTTTAAAGCCACAAAGAAATAAACAAGTAATTACAAAGACGGTGATGAACATGAAAAACAGAAAAAAAGCTCTAAAATCCCGCAAAAAGCAATGGAGATGGAAACTGCTCGGTTATATTTCCAAAGATTCCGTCTGCCCAGACTGCGGGGAAAAATCGCTGATACTATTTGACAGATATGATGCGTGGGCCTGTATGTCCTGCCTGGAATGGCTGGACGACGTATACGGAGAGCCAGGCTGTCCATATTGCAGCATGCGCCCGCCGACACCCTATGATGCATATGAACTGGAATACATCAATGGGGAGCCCGCCAGTCTTAAAAAGCGCTGGCGATGCGATAATTACCAGCACAAAGCAGGCGGCATGGCAAGACACGAAGCGCGAAGACAGCAGCATTTTATATGGAAAGAATCCAGAGAGCTGCTTCCCAGACCATAGAAAAGGCAGCGTCCCATTCATCCGCAGGAAAAACGCGAAGGACAGCGTTTTTCATATCTATTTGCGCCGCCAAAGGCGGCATGGAGGCTAATATGGAACTCAATTACCAAGAAATTGCCGAAAGGGCAGTCGCATACGCGAAACAAAATGATATCATTCTGGATTACACAGAGCAAAGCATTGAAAAAGTGGAAGAAATCTTAGCCGCTTACCATGAAAACCTGGACAGCTATGATGGCGATGATGGTGCCAGCACCTTATGGAATATCGCTGTTCACTTCGGCATTTATCTGGGAGAAACCCTGCTGCGAATCCATCTGGGAGAAAAGGGGTTTGCATGGGATATCAACGAAGGAACTCCGGCTCTGAAAAAAGAGAATAACGAAATATATCCTGTCTCAAAAGCGCATAAACGAATTCTCAATGGACCGGAAGACGATGTGCGGTCTTTCTGCAAAGTGGCAATTATGATCGCAGACGGAGCTTTTCCGTCGAGCAAAACTGCATTTCAGGCGAAGCGTGTGATTGACATTGAGTTAGAATCCGGACACAAGGAAAAGGATGTAAGATATGAGGATATTGACCAATATATCCTGCTCATTGAGAACGGCAGGGAGGATTTCCTGATATTGAAATCAGCAGACGGATATCTGCAGTTTTACGGTGTGAATAATCAATTCGTTGCAGAGACACGCGTCAATCTTCCCAACGGAGATTTTCGTACTTACTCTGTCATAGACAAAGCAAAAAAATATCTGACAAACAGAGTCCGGCTGCAAACACCCTATGGGGAATTTACGCCGCAGGAACGGGATGTCGTTCCTCTGGCGCTGATCAGAACGGTTGTCAGAGAATACTATGCAAACGGTAATTTTGATACCTTCATACAGAAAATTCCATGTGTGGACACAACAGAGGAAATCAAGCGGTGTATGGGACGAATCTAAGAAAGAATGATGTTATGACAATACGGCCTGCGGCTGACAGCGACCTGCAGACCATCAGTGCTATCTACTCCTATGCGCGGGAACAGATGCGTCTCGTTGGCAACCCAACACAGTGGGGAACTGATAAGCCCTCTCCTGAAACCATTCAGGAAGATGTCCGCAAAAAACAATCCTATGTAATGACCCGCCAGGGGCAAATCTGCGGTGTCTTTGCCTTCATAATCGGCATAGATGCGACATACCAGGTAATCGAAGATGGCTCCTGGCTCAATGAAGCACCCTATGGAACTATACACAGAATTTCCGGAAACGGAACGGCGCAGGGAATATTCGCAAACGTGCTGTCCTTTTGTGAAAGCAGTATCAAAATGAACCAAATCAAAAACATCCGAATCGACACACATGAGGACAACAAAATCATGCAGCACCTGCTCAGCAAACATGGGTTTACAAAATGCGGACACATCTATGTCGAGGACGGAACAAAGCGGATTGCATATCAGAAAGAACTAGAATATTTGTTCTAGTTGTAAGAACTTATGATAAAACACAGGAGGATATCGAATGGAAGACAACAACACAAACTGGTGTCAGTCTGTGACAGGAATCGTTATCAAGGACAATAAAGTCCTGTTGGCAAGACACACTTACGGTTCTGGAAAAGGCAAACTGATTGTGCCCGGCGGTTATGTCGAGTACGGCGAAACACCGCAGGACGCAGTAAAACGGGAGTATCTCGAGGAGACAAATATCGTCGTGGAACCCCAAAATATTATTGGAATCCGATTCAATGCGCACGACTGGTATATTGCTTTCAGGGCAGACTATGTCTGTGGCGAACCCACCTCAGACCATGACGAGAACAGCGAAGTACTCTGGCTCGAAATCGAGGAGGCGCTGTCAAGAGAGGACGTCCCGGATCTGACCAAGAAGCTGATACAATGCGCGCTTACAGACGCGTCAGGATTAGCACCGCTGCCCTACCAAGGTAATCCTAAGAACGGAAAAGGGTATCTGTATGGCATACAAGAGCAGCATAATGCCCGCTAAGAGAGGAACTTTTATGAATAATGCAAAAAATATGTGGGATTTTCCCGTAATGAATGGCATTTCCTTTCCGAATGCAAACCGTGTCCATCCGCTTATGCAGCGAAGAGTTGAAAAGCTGATTCATGAACTTGACAAAGACCAGAATATACGCAGACTGATCTTATTTGGCAGTTCTCTGGAATTCCGCTGCAGCAGCACCAGTGACATTGATCTCTATATTGAAAAACAAAATCCAGAAAAAAAGCTGGCAACTTTTCCAGAATTGGACTGTGACACAGACATTATCACAAACCTGACGCCTGAAAACCCATTATATCAGAGAATAATACAAACAGGATTAATTTTATTTGAGAGGTGAGAATATGTGTGATATTCGATTATTTCGAAGTGCAATGATGGATTATGAGACAGCTGCAATAATTTGGAGAATACCATACAACGATGAAATGATTCTGAACAACGCTGCGTACCATCTGCAGCAGGCTGTCGAAAAAGTGTTAAAGGGCGCATTAGAGTGTGTGGGCGTTACCGTTCCCAATACCCATAAAATATCAAAACTTGTAAAAATGATTTCCGACAATGGTGCCAACCTGATCATCACGGACTGGATTGACGATCACTCGGAAATGCTTGGCGAGTGGGAAGCGCAAACCCGATATGACATGGATTTTCTGGTAGAAAAACGAAAACTGGATACAGCAATCAGAGAAGTCCATAATTTTCTATCCGTCAACGGAATACAAAATGAACTGCGCAAAGAGCTCTGCGACTCCTCCAAAAAAGAAAAATTATTGAGATGCCTGCCGGAAAACAAGCGGGAGTGCAGTGCGTTTGAACTAAATTGCTATTATATTATGTTTCAGAAGAAACTTCAATAAAAAACTTCAATAAAAAACTTCAATAAAAAACTTTAGGAATGCGCATCTCAAACCGGTTTCCATCCTCCTCCTGGTACGACAGCTCTCCCCCGTGTTTTTCCACGACCGCTTTGGCAATCGCAAGCCCCAGTCCTGTTCCGCCCTTTGTGCTCCTCGTGCTCTCGCCGCGCACAAACGCTGCAAACATGATATCCCTCAGCTCTGCCCCGACTGGAAGTCCGTCATCTTTCACCCACAGACACACATGGGATCTGCCATCCCTCATGCCAGCCTGAATCTGCTTGCCTGTCTGATTGTACTTTTTGGCATTGGTGAGCAGATTCCCGATTACCCGCACCATAAGTTTTTCATCTCCATTGATGCAGACAGCCTTTTCCGGAATGTCAATCACAAAGTCAAACCCTGCTTCCGTAATCTCCTCATAATATTCGGCGCATACGCGCCTTGCCAGCTCGGCGATATCTATCTTTTGAAATTCGATACAATAGTCCGCGCTTTCCATCTTGAGCATGGTAAACAGGTCTTCCGCCATCTGGTTCACGCGGTCCGCTTTTAGAACAATGGTTCTGTAATATTGATTCAGATTCTCATTGGACACCATGCCTTCCTGCAAAGCAAATGCCGAACTTTTAATCGTCGCGATCGGTGTTCTGATATCATGGGACAGCTCCAGCAGCATTCTCTGACGGTTCTGGCTCATCCGCTCATTCTCTGCTCTCTGTTCCTGCAGTTTTTCCGTCATACGATTAAACGCTCTCTGAATCTCCACAAACTCCCGCTCTGTCTGCATGGAAAGTTCTACGCACTCCTCCCCCTGTTCCACCCTTTTCATTCCGCTGATCAGATTCCGGAGCGGTCTGTGTATTATCCTCGATATATACAGGCTTACCAGAACTATGTCCGCCAAAAGCAGCACAAGCATCACCATCCCCGCCCATCTCCCGATATCAGGCGCCATAAACACAAGCGAAGACGCATTAAAAGTGTACGTGACAGAATACATATCCACCGGATAATATATCAGATAGTATCCGTTCTCCTTCTTCTGCCAATAGAGATAAAACGCATCATTTCCCGTTCTCTGGTCGGTCCATTCCAATAAAAATTCCGGCGTATACTGCACCGTGTCGGTCTGCTTCTCCCCATATACCTCGCAGACGCGGTAGTTCTCGTCCAGCTCCTCCACCCAGCCGCCAAGCTGCTGTACGCTTGCAGGATCTTGTATATTTCCGCTATCATCTACTGCAAGCCCTGGAAATTCCATGTTATTGCTGCTCTCCACCGCAAGGATTACCGATGCCAGCGATACGCCTATCACGATCACAACAGCAGTCATGGCAAACACAATGTAGCTCGCGATCAGTTTCCGAAAAATACTGCCTTTTTTCATCTTTTTATCCCCATCTTTTCCCTACTTTTCTTTCTCGAACTTATATCCCAGACCTTTGATTGTCCGTATCATTACCGGCTTTTTGGGGTCGTCCTCAATCTTGTTGCGCAGATTGCTGATGTGCACCATGACAGTGCTGTCATCCTCCATGTACGGCTCATCCCATGAATGGTCAAAAATCTGCTGTTTCGTGTAAATGCGCCCCGGCGCTTTCATAAAAAGCTCCAGTATCCTGAATTCTGTCCTGGTCAGGCTGATCTCATGTCCACATTTCGTCAATGTTCCTTCCGTCAGATTGAGTTCCAGTCCGCATCCCTTTAGTACATTGCTCTCCTGCCTGCTCTGCTCCTGATAATCGTAACACCGTCTGAGCTGTGCCTTGATGCGCGCGACCACTTCCAGCGGATTGTAGGGCTTTGTAATATAATCGTCGGCACCCAGATCCAGGCCCAGAATCTTGTCATAATCCTCTGTCCTTGCTGTCATCATGAGGGCAGGCACTCTGCTCTTTTCGCGGATTTTTCTCAACACTGCAAAGCCGTCCAGCCCGGGCATCATCACATCCAAAAGGATCAGATCCGGCTTGTGTGTTTCAAACAGCTCAAGTGCAGATCTGCCATCATCAGCTTTTATCAACTCCATGCCCTCCCTCTCCACAAACAACTGCAATGCATCCAGCAGCTCCACTTCGTCGTCCGCTGCCAGAATCACAAACTTTCTCTCCCCCATGTTTCTCCTCCATAGCTCCTTTCATTCCCTGATTTTCCAGCCACACCACTTATCCAAAAAAGAGTTTCCTGCAAAAGCTCCGCGCAACGAACCAATTACCAAAATCAGTCCTCCACCAAATCACGCAGCAGTTCATCGAGTCCCGCCTCGTCCGAAAATCCCTGCTGCCATCCGTCTGTCAGCTGGTCCAGCAGCACACATTTGAGCATTCCCATATGATAATACTTTTCACTGCCATTCTCATATTGAAAATCCTTGAGGTAGACTTCCCTCCACGCCTCATCGCCTGCCAGTGCCTTATACGCCATACTTTCCACGTACCTTGCGCTGCCCTCATAATTTTCAAGATAGTATTCCATGGCTTTTGCCTCATCGGAAAGCTTTGCTGACCGCTTTTTTGCCGTTTCGAGCGCCCCTGCTGCCCACTCCTTTTTCTCTGTCAGATTCTGTGCGTCATATGCCCTCATCAGCTGCTCCATCTCTTCCGTAAAAAGCGCTGCAAGCTCCTGATTGGAATCCGCTTCCCTCACAATGATGTCGACAGGATTACTGCTTTCGTTTTGCACCTGTCCGCTCAGTATATCCATGCCTTCACGCCAGTTCTCAGACTGCCACGCGTGAAACACCTCGTGCCAGATGGTCGCAGCATGCATACGGTCATCATATCCGCTTTGTCCAAAATCAAATTGTCCCTCCTGCATTCCCTGCTGATAACTGCCCAGTGTTCCCAGCGCATCAAAGAATCCGGAAAACTGTTCATATGTCGGCAGCAATACCTGCCATTGACCGTCCACCTCCAGCGTTGTCCCCGCAAATACATCCAGCTGTGCCTTTTCCTTTGTGACAATCATCTGATTATCGGCATCTGTCTCCACGACATAATCACAGCTTCCGTCATAAAAACGCACTTTCCTGCCACGCAGTGAGAAACCATCAAATCTAAGCATCTGCATTTCTTCGTCCAGCGCCAGCGCTTCCTGATAAATGTCCCTGTTCACCTTTGACAAACCGCGTTCTGCCGTCGCGGCACTGCCTGCTGCCAGCAATACACCAGCCGCCATATACACAATCCTCCATATTTTCACCATATCCACCTCATGCCCCTTTCCTTTTCAGTACATTCAATCCCTCAGACACTTCCTCATGCCTCTTTCCTTTTCAGTACAAACAGTCCCTCAGACACTTCCTCATACCTCTTTCCTTTTCAGTACAAACAGTCCCTCAGACACTTCCTCATGCCTCTTTCCTTTTCAGTACAAACAGTCCGATAGAAAGCACCCACAAAACAAACAGTGCCGTCCAGAGCAGATGCACGTCAACAGTTTCCCCTACGATCAAATGATATGCCTGCGTCTGCAGACCATTCAAATCCGGTATCAAGCGGAGCAGAAACGCCATGCACGTCCCACTACCTCCGCCGACTGTACTCTTAAGCAGCTCCAAAAATCCATGCAGAATGCCGACAACCGCAAACCCAGCTGCCAGAATCCCCGTTACAGCGGCGGGCAGACAGATGCTGAGCACACTTGCCCACAGGCTGATCAGTGAGATGCTGACGACCACAATCAGGTAAGCCGGAATCATTTTAGGAACGTATGCGGCATACCCCTTTATCACAGCATAGCCCGCAAGCACTCCATACAGGAATCCAACGGCGATTGCCGCTGCCGCCAGATTTGCTGCCGCCAAACCTCCGTGATACACTGGCTGGCTGATTCCGCGCACCCATACAAGATGACTGCTGCGGCGCTCATATTCCCTGGGAATCGTGTTCATACTCAGTATCACCGCCAGTATGCAGCCGACCACATGTATCAGCACATGCATGACCCTAAACATATTGCGAAAACCGACAAGCGGCTCCCCGTTGATTGTGATGGTCGCACTGTCACTGCCGCAGAACAGTATCATCAATACACCGATTACCAGCACAACATACAACTCTTTTCTGCGTATCCGCTCTTTTAAAGCATTGCACATAATTGTTCTCATCGCACACTTCCTCCCACCGCTTTTACAAAAATCTCTTCCAGACTCACGCCGCCCTCAAAATCCTCCTTCTGAAAACGATGCATGACTTTTCCCTTTTGCATGATAATTCCTTCGTCGCACACCTTTTCCATATCACTCAGGATGTGGGAGTTCATCAAAATGGTCTTTCCGGATTTCTTCAAATCCCCGATCAGACCAAGCATCTCAATTCTGCCCATGGCATCCAGACCAGCACAGGGTTCATCCAGAATCAATATCTCCGGGTCTCCGATCAGCGCCTGTGCGAGCGCAAGTCTCTGCAGCATTCCTTTGGAATAATGCCTGATTTTCGTCCCGTCGTTTTCCAGTCCTGCCAGTTCCAGCAGCCTTGCACCATTCTCTTTCTGCTCCTTTTTCGGCACTCGCTGCAGAGCCCCATAGTAGCACAGTACTTCCAGTCCCGTCAAAAAAGGCGGAAAGCAGGGTGTTTCCGGAGAATAGCCGATTGATGCGCCATCTGATATCTGAATCTCTCCCCCGTCACGCTTTACAAGGTTCAGTATCATTTTAATGGTTGTGCTCTTTCCTGCACCATTGCTGCCAAGCAGGGCAAAGAGCTTCCCCGCCTTCATGGAAAATGATAAGTTGTCCACTACCTTTTTCCCTTTATATGATTTGGATAAGTTGGATATTGCTATCATAATGTTTTGTCCTTTCTGTATCTTTATCATACCATTGTTCCTGATATACAACAGTATAAATCACAGAATTTAAGACAAAATAAATACAGCCTAAAGATATCCTAAAGGCTGCATTTATTACTGCTGCTTCCCTATCGCAACGATTTACCCCCAGCTATTACAATGTATAAACTCATCCTGTGTCATCGACACAACGATTAAGTCATTCCTTTCCCCGGTCGACAAATCCACTCTTCTGCTTCTAAGCCTGCCGTCAACATGAAATCCTGTTTTCTCTAAAAGCTTCAAGGAAGCATTGTTCGTTTCATTACATTTTGCTTCTATCATATACATACTCTGCTTCATCAAATATTCTTCCAGCATGCAATGAACTGCCTCGTATGCGTATCCCTGTTTTTGATACTTCTCTCCAATAACATATCCAATCTCGCCGATGCCTAATTGCTTGTATGGTATATCAATCGCAATATAACCAACAATCTTTTCAATCCTTTTATCCTCAATCACCCATGCATTTGTATTGGAGAGAAATCCCTGCACCAAAGTTTTCATTTGCTGCATATCTGTCATTGGATATGGCACAATGTATCTGCCAAGGGATGCATCCTGACCCCAGCTTTCCCAGCATTCATAAACATCGCTTTCCCTGAAATGACGTATCCGTAACCGCTCTGTTTCCAGTACTCTTTCGCCGCCCATCATACCCTCCTCTCTGTTCTGATATCAAATTCTTCCGACATCCATTTATAGCACTCCTCTCAGCTCCTCAAGCGCCTCAAAAACTTCCCATGAATTGTCCTGTCTTTTTCTGCTTATTCTCTTCATACTTTTGCGCAAAATAACGGATGGAGATACTCCTTGGCTGCGCAAGCTTTTCAAACCGAATCTGATAACTCGCCCTCTTTGCGTCAATTTCCTCAATCACTCCCCTGCCAAAGATATGATGCTCTACCACGTCACCAACCTTGCGGGAGTCCTCTTCCTCCAACTGGATTTCGCGGTTCAGCTTTGCTGCATAGTTCCTGCTCTCATGCTTCAAATCCTCTGAAATCTGCCCGATTCGGACATAATTATTTTCCCCGATTTCCTCAATAAAACGGGAAACCAGCTTCTGCGTCCCACTCTGCGATGTCCCCTCCGACTCCATCAGAAAAAGATACTGCTCCGCCCTGGTGATCGCCACATAGCACAGTCTGCGCTCTTCCTCCAGGCCTAAATTTTTCCGTTCCCCGATCGTCTTTGCCGAAGGAAATACGCCCTCCGTAAAACCAAGGATAAATACTACCGGAAATTCCAATCCCTTTGAGGCATGTATTGTCATAAGTTTCACAGTATCCTTTTGGTCGGCCCGGTCCTCCCCCGCCTGGAGTGCAATCTGCTGCAGGAACTCCTCAAGACTCAAATTCTCCCCAAATTCCCGCTCAAATTCATTGGCGATGCGCTTAAATTCCGCGAGGTTATCCAGGCGCTCCTCATCGCCCAATTCCCGTATGTACGCCTCATAACCAGAATCTCTCGTCACCTCATTGACAATGTCAGATATGCGTTTATCCTGATAACTTTTCTGCATGGAATCGATAAAATGAACAAATTCCGCCGCCCCGCTGTTCCGAAATTCCTTTGCTTCCAAATGCATCTCCAACGCTGCAAAAAGAGACTGGTCAGATTTCTTAAGCCCATCCAGATAATTCATCTTTGCCCGTCCAAACCGTCTGCGCGGCGTATTCACGATGCGCCGGAAACAGGTGTCGTCATCGTATGCAATCAATTTCAGATAGGCCAATATATCCAAAATTTCCATCCGCTGATAAAAGCGGACACCGCCAAAGATTTCATAGGGAATATTTTTTTCCACCATTTTTTTCTCCACAACACGGGACAAAAAACCAGAGCGGTATATGATGGCAAAATCAGAATACCGAAAGCCGTCTCTCGCATGAAGCTTTTTGATATTCTCAATCACATGGTCCATCTCCTCAAAATCATTTTTGGAATGATAATGAATGACAGGCGCACCTGATGCATTTTTTGTAAAAAGATCTTTTTTCAGACGGAGCTGGTTCTTCTCGATCAAAGTATTCGCACATTTGAGTATCTGCGGTGTGGAGCGGTAATTCTGATTCAAAATAATCGTCCGCGTCGGTTCGTGATTCTTGTCAAAATCTACGAGCAGCTTCACGTCGGAACCACGCCACTCATAGATATTCTGGTCCGGGTCTCCCACAATCATTACGTTTCGATACTGGTCTGACAAAATATCCACCAGCCGCATCTCCACCGCCGAGCTGTCCTGAAACTCGTCCACCATAATGTAATTGATCCTGCTCTGCCATTTCTCCCGCACTTCGTCGTCCGTCTCCAGCAGATGAATCGCAAACGCAATCAAATCATGAAAATCCAATGAATACGTCGCCTTCTGTCTCTGCAGAAACTCTTCTATGATACGGTCATCCTGATTTCTAATCTCATTTAATATCTGACATGGCTGCGGATTGCACAGCCTCGCCACATAGGTCCCATCCTTTTTCGCGTATCCGATTTTTCTCAGAATCGATTCAAAGCTTGCATAGTCCAGCTTCAGTTCATACTTCTGATAGATTTCGCCAAGAATTGCTTTCTGCTGCTGGCTGTCAATGATCTGGAACTGCTTATTGAGAAACAATTTCTCAGGATTTTCCCGCAGCAGCCGGTTGCAGAATCCATGATACGTACAGATAAGACTGAAATCATATTCACCTCCGATCAGCGCGCGAATTCTCCGTTTCATCTCACCAGCTGCTTTGTTGGTAAAGGTCACGCACAGAATATTGAAAGAATCAATCCCATACTCCTGCACGAGATAGGCATAACGGCTCACGAGAAGCTTTGTCTTACCGCTTCCGGCACCCGCGATCACCCTGACATACCCTTCGGTCTCCAGCACCGCTTCCCTCTGCTTTTCATTCAGGTTTTCCAACAAATCTGCCATCATAATGCTCCTTTCCACAGCAGAGTGATTTGCCATCATATCGGTCTGCATGTTCCTTCTTTTTTTGCCGCAGTTCATTACCTTTATCGTTCAGGCATCACAACATGCAAAAACTGCTCTCACGGTATTTTCTATACTTTCTATTGCGGAAAACACCGTAAAATCGTTGTTTTTATTCGTTATATATTTTCATATATTCATCCCAATATTGTTCTTGAAAAGGAACACATCTTGCATCATTCGGATACGCGAACATTTTATTAAATGACATCTCATACGCAATTATTTCTTTCACCAACGCTTCCTCATAAAGTCAAAATGTAACAATTCAAAATTCGTAATTATTTGTAAAACGCAAACGCAAAAAGTAATGCCAGAATAGAAACCCCATCTTTTGTTTCATTATCTTTTAACATTTCCAAGACAGTATCTCTTGAAACCCACTTTTTCATCTTTACTTCATTTTCATCAAAATCCATAGATTCTGTATCCACTCTTGCCGCAAAAACATGGCATATACCATCAGACATTCCATTCGATGGATTTTGAGTACATAAAAACTTTAAATCTTTAACCGTACATCCTGTTTCTTCCATGCATTCTCGACGTGCGGCATCTTCTTTTGATTCTCCATCTTCAATACGTCATGCTGGAATCTCCCATTCTAAGCGCATTACTGTATATCTCTTAGATTGAATCAGCAAAACTTCATCATTTTCGTTGAATACAACAATGCTTACTGCTTCATGCGGATAATGAATCTGATGATACTTTTCTATAATATATCCATTTGATAGTTTTACCTTATCAGCATACAGGCACACATAATCACTTTCATATATAACATTTCTGTCTAATCGCTCCGGCAATTCCCCATAGTCCATATTTCCCCTCCACAGTTTACTTTTCTTAAGCAGATATGGGTATTACTGCTATACCAACCTCATAATCATTTCCCAGCTCTATCATTTCACTTTCGTTTCAGCTCTGTTGCTGCCTGTCCTATGCTTAAATCTAACGTTACCGTTTCGATTCCAAGGACTCGGTACAGGCGGTTGGTCAGACCTCACCTGATAGGATTTTCCTACTGTATGATCACCAGCTTACCAAGGCCTGCAGAATTTCTTCCGCTCGCCAGCGGAAAGCAGCTTCGCTGATTTCGCAGTTCGCACTCTTTTTATTCATTATATCACTGGCAGACATAACTGTAAATGTACTCCCTTGAAGTTCCATTTAGGCGCTGTAGGAAAATAACTGACGCATCTTGCCTTATCTATTTCTCCGATTATGCATGTCAAAAAAGCCTCGCCGTAGCCCGCTACGCCTACGTTTTTTGACATACATCCTCTAAGAAATATCCTGCGCAAGTTGCATCACTTATTTTCCTCCAGCTCCTAAGTGCCTGATTTACGAGCGCCACTCTCATCGAACAATCCTGCGCACTATTTAAAAGTTATTTCTCAACAGCTCCTTAATGACATCAGTGCTGAAATACAAAAATATGTTCCGAATATGTTTTCTATTTTATCTTGACATTTCTCTGCCGATGATGTATATTAAAGCAAATCAGAACAAACAATCGATTGAATATAAGACTCACTACTGGTATAATAAAGGAGACTACATGACAAAAGTACAACAGACAATGAACAGATTCATCAGACGGCTAAAAATCCGCAGAAAGTATAAAGATGCGCTCTTTCGAAGATGCTTTGAAATTTATGAACGCGGTTTGAAAGCGGAAGGCAAAGCAGAGGGACAAGCGGAATACATTATTGAACTGCTTGAAGATGTCGGTGAAGTGCCCGAAGCTCTCAAAAATCTGATTATGAGACAGACGAACCTTGAAACACTGAGCAAATGGCATAAGCTCGCTGCAGGAACGCAGTCAATCGAGCATTTTGAAAAAGCAATTGGTCTGGTTAACTCTGATTTCACAGAAAATTAATCTGATTTTAATGACTTGCAGGTATTCGTATGGTAGACTTGTGAGTGGAGGAAAACAGCAATGAAATTAATTATCACAGACATGAAATACTTCAATAATCCTGTCGAGGGAGACTATACGGTTATCAAACCGCAGGGAAATATCCGTCATTGCATTGGATGTTTTGGCTGCTGGGTTAAAACACCGGGAAAATGTGTCATTCACGACGGTTATGAAGGAGTCGGAATCGACATGAGCAAATGTTCAGAACTGATCTTCATCAGTCAATGCTGCTACGGCAGTGTGAGTCCTTTCGTTAAAACAGTACAGGATCGGGCAATTTCTTACATTCACCCGGATTTTGTGCTCCGCAAGGGCGAGATGCACCATAAGCGCAGATATCAAAATGTGCTCGCGGTATCCGCATATTTTTACGGCAAGGACATATCAGAAGCCGAGAAAACGACTGCCCGGAATATCATTGCCGCAAATGCAGACAACTATGACGGACTGGTAAAGAATATCTGTTTCTATAAAACAGCAAGAGAACTGGAGAATATGGTTTTATGAAAATTGCACTGATCAACGGAAGTCCCAAAGTTAGCAGCAGCGCCAGCGGAATCCTGCTGACAGATCTCAGGAGAAATTTGAAAAACGACAAATCAAATCATCATTCAGGCAAAACACAAATCAAAGAAATCAGCTTGCGCAATCCTGTTATTTCACAGGAGACATTAGAGGCGTTGAAAAGCGCTGAAGCCTGGGTATTTGCCTCTCCTCTGTACGTAGATGGCCTCCCGGCCCATCTTTTGTCCTGTCTCATTCAATTGGCAGAAACTGACTGGCAAGATCACCGGAAACAGATCTATGGCATTGTGAACTGTGGCTTTTATGAGGGCATTCAGGCTGAATCTGCGCTGAGTATCCTACAAAACTGGTGTACAAGAACCGGGTTCATCTGGGGCGGAGGCATCGGCGTCGGCGGAGGCGGTGCTCTTGAACAGTTACCGACCCTGGAAAACGGACACGGACCAAAGGCTCCTGTCGAAAAGGCGCTTCGCACAATGGCAGGCAAAATTATCCAGCGCGAAACGCAGGAGAATAAATATGTGTCTATCGCCTTTCCGAGATTCCTATATAAGATGGCGGCCCAGATGGGATGGCGGCAGAAAATAAAAGCCAATGGCGGTAAATCCAAGGATTTGGGAAATCGGCCGAAATAATATCATAACAATAAATTTAATGAAACTTAAATTAGGGTATTTTCAAATCTGATATTTTAGTATATGATAAGAGTATGGAGACGTACCGAAGAGGCCATAACGGGACTGACTCGAAATCAGTTTACCGGTACTATACCGGTACGAGGGTTCGAATCCCTCCGTCTCCGTTTTTTAGTTGCAATCACAAAATATCAGACAGCAATATCCTAATATTGAATGGAAATCAACAAAAATCAGATTCTATTATAAAATTGTGAAAGGAAATCGAAAAATGAATCAGCAACACAAAAAAATATTTACCCGTTTTTTAGCGTGCATTATCCTGTTCTCCCTGCTGGCAGTATCGCCCGCCATGGGAATCAACGCAAAGGCTGCTCCTGCAGCCAGCACAAAAAAAGCCTGCTGGATTTCTTTTCTTGATATCGAAGTTCTCTTGCAGGACAAAACCGAAAAAGAATTTCGGACCAAAGCTTCTGAGATGTACGACAATGTTATCAAATATGGCATGAATACCGTCATTGTACATGTTCGTGCCCTTGGCGATGCCATGTATCCTTCCGACTACTATCCGTGGGCTACATACTTCACCACTGACAGAAGCAATCCTGGATACGATCCGTTGCAGATCATGATCGACCTTGCCCATCAGAAGAATCTGCAGTTTGAGGCATGGATCAATCCGTACCGCCTCTCCCGTGACAACGAATCGACACTCAGCTTCAAGGCGACACCATATTATGAACAATTTCGTCCTTTCTCAATCGAATACAAGTCCTCCAGTGGTCAGACTTGCCTTGCTCTCGATCCGGCGAGCCAGAAAACAAGGGATTTGATTGCAAATGGTGTCAAGGAAATTGTCAGCAGATATGATGTAGACGGAATCCACTTCGACGATTACTTCTATGTGTCTGGCATGACAGACAACCTGAATGCTGCATCGAGAAAAGCAAACGTCAATGCACTGATCTCACAGGTATATAAGACAATCAAATCTGTTAAACCAAACTGTACCTTTGGAATCAGCCCGGCAGGCAATCCCGACAATGCGCGCAGCCAGGGCGCAGACATTGACACATGGCTGTCCACTTCGGGATACATTGACTACATCATGCCACAGATTTATTGGACTGACGTTTATGTGACAAGCAAAGGCGCTGAGCATATGTTTACCAACAGGTGCACCGCATGGCAGCAGATCAACAAGAGGGATCTCCCCATCTACGTAGGGCTTGCCCTCTATCAGGTCGGTACAAAATCCAAGACTGATCTGGGCTGGGCGACGAGTGATACCAACCTCGCTTACCAGTATCTGACCGCAAAGCAGCTCGGCTATGACGGTTACGCACTGTTCCGCTACCAATGGCTTGAGAAAGACATTGCTGCCGAGGAACTCAATAACTTAAAAATATATTGATTTTTAACAGGGACTATCGCAACACAGATAGTCCCTGTTTTGATGTACATTATCAAGTGCAGCTCATAAGTGATGAATCCGCGTCTGCCGCCGCATATTCTCTGCCTGCGCCTCTCTGGCTTTCTGCTGCTCTTCCTCAGACGGCCACATCACACGTCCGCCTCCTCCCGAAAACCGATAATTGGAGATGTTTCCATCCTCATCAAACGCTATATTGAACGAATCTATCGTACTTGGAACAGTATCCTGCTGCATCATAAGTGTGGATATCTTACCCATGAGATTCTGCGCCAATGAAGGATCTTCCTGTATCTTTTCTTCCAAGTCCGGCGGGACAATCACTGCATACTTTCCTCTCGCTGCATTCAGTCTTGCCTGAACTCGGGAATCCAGCATGGATGAATCCTGCGATGTCGGATTCCAATCCAGAACGGACGCATCCACCTCATCCTCAAAAAACTGCTCAAACGGATAATCATTGCGCTCCCATGCGGAGGAATTGATTTTTGAGGTGTCCATCACATGATACTTTATTCCGGGAAATCGTGCTGCCAGCTGCTCCTGAAAGTCCTGCCCTTTTATGCTCGCCGCAAACACACTCTGAAAGCTGGGATATGACTGTACATTTCCCAACACATTACTCTGACAGTACAGACCACCCAGATAATACGCATTATTATTCTGACCATAAAGACTGCTCAGATAATTCACATTGCCATTCTGGCGGTAAAGACTGCTCAGATAATAGTCACTCATTAGACTTGTAAAGTTCATATTCATTTCCGACGCTCCTTTTCATTTTATAGCTCTTGTGCGCTATGGCACATATACCAATCTGTCGCTTGATAGTGACCTTCCTGCACACAATTCACATTATAGCACAGTATTTCTGTCTATATTATGTAAATGGAACGAAACACCCCAAATTATGGAACAAATGACCTGCGGCAAAACAGCCCCGCAGAAATCGAATGATTCCTGCGGGGCTGCCATATCAATAATCTATTCTCATTATAATCTCTTCAAAAGCTCTTCTCTCGCCGCCTCATATCCAGGCTTTCCGAGAAGGGCAAACATATTCTTCTTGTAGCTCTCCACGCCAGGCTGGTTAAACGGATTGACACCAAGCAGATATCCGCTCAGACCGCATGCAAACTCGAAGAAGTAGAACAACTCTCCAAGATAGAATTCGCTTACCTCCGGCATATTGACCATCAGGTTGGGAACCTGTCCATCCGTATGCGCAAGCACTGTGCCGTTCATCGCGCTCTTGTTGACAAAATCAACTGTCTTTCCAGCAAGATAATTCAGTCCGTCGAGATCTACCGGCTCCGTGCCAATCGTGATCTCCTCTCTTGCCTTCTCAATATTGAGAACCGTCTCAAACATCACCCTTGCACCGTCCTGAATAAACTGTCCCATGGAATGAAGGTCTGTCGTCAGGTCAACGCTTGCCGGGAACAGTCCCTTCTGATCTTTGCCCTCTGACTCGCCGAAGAGCTGTTTCCACCACTCTGACACATAGTGTGCACTCGGCTCATAATTGCAGAGGATCTCAACTGCCTTGCCTTTTCTCAGGAGGATATTTCTGACTGCCGCATATTTCATGGCATCGTTCTCCTCAAAAGGAAGCTCCAACGCGCTCTTTCTTCCGCTTGCAGCGCCTTCCATCAGTTTGTCAATATCCGCACCGCTCACTGCAATCGGAAGCAGTCCTACAGCTGTCAATACAGAGAAACGTCCTCCCACGTCATCGGGAACAACAAAGGTCTCGTAGCCTTCCTCTGTGGCAAGATTCTTCAAGGAGCCCTTCGCCTTGTCTGTCGTCGCATAGATTCTCTTCGCAGCGCTCTCTTTGCCGTACTTCTTTTCCATCATTTCCTTAAATACACGGAATGCAATGGCTGGTTCTGTTGTTGTTCCTGACTTGCTGATCATGTTGATAGAGAAATCCCTGTCCCCAATCACATCTGTCAAATGCTTGATATACGTAGAACTGATTGAATTGCCAACGAAATAAATCTCAGGCGTCTTTCGGATACTCTTGTCCACCATGTTATAAAAGCCGTGGCGCAGAAATTCGATCGCTGCCCTTGCTCCCAGATAAGAGCCGCCGATACCGATTACCAACAGCACCTCGCTGTCGCCCTGAATCCTCTTTGCCGCCTCCTTGATTCTCGCAAATTCCTCCTTGTCATAGTCCACTGGCAGATCGATCCATCCCAAAAAGTCGTTTCCCGCGCCGGTCTTGTTTACAAGTACATCCTTCGCGTCAAGCGTGAGTTTTTTCATGTACTCAACCTCATGGTCATTGACAAACTGTGCCGCCTTTGAATAATCAAACGTTACCTTGCTCATTTGCATTCTCCTTTACAATAATCATCACTATGCCGCTATCATTTCAAAACATACAAATCGTACTGCATTTATCCCAATCGTCCAAAATTGTACAAATTTTATAGTTTGAAATGCCCTATGTCTTATATTCTAACAAAATTTCCCAGATAAATCAATTACTACATTCCGATTTCTCAATCTGCTTACTGTTTCTCGGCTTACTGTTACAATTTTTTACACCCGGGTTCCTATAATTGTGCGAAGAATCTCTTCCAGCTCATGCGCTTCCTCCTGCGAAAAAACCGGCCCCTTTTTCTCCATGTCTTCGCCGGTATCAAGATCCAGATCCGACTTCTCGCGTTCAGACACCGCCTCCGCAGCCCGAATCTCCGGCTCCCCGCGTTTTTCCGCTTTGGCGCTCTTCTCCTGCGCCAGCTCCCAAAGAAGCTTCTCCTTCTCCACGATGCCGTGCTCAAGCCTCTGCGCCACTGTATTTTCCAGATAATCTGTGAGGTTTGTCTTTAGCATCCTCCTGCGCCCAGGCATGTCCACAATGGACATCGCGCTCAGATACAGATAGATTCCAAAGAGACTGATAATGTAATACGGAAGCAGATCCACAAACCTGTGCCCCTCCACAATGCCGCTGAACACACCGAAACCTGCGACAAAAACGCCGGCAAGCATCAGCTGCCCTGAGAGATGCTTCATAAAATTGATACTCATCCCCAACACGCGGATGCGGTTGATGTACTTATCCACAAAAACAGGTATGTTTGCCACACCGCCATTGAGCTTGTAGCAGTTGATGAACCGTTCCTTACATTGCTTTAACAGCTTGTTATCTGTTCCAGAGAGCGTGTCCGCCTGCTGAATCATTCTTTGGTATATCACGCCGATCGCCACTTGATACAAGATACCGATCGCCATAAAGACAAGTGTCAGTAACATGGTTGTTGTTTCCTTCGTCATGATGATATCTACCTCTTTTCGTTTCATTAACTCATATAACGTTTTGTTGTGTTTTAAGTATAATCATTTCCAGACTTTACTACAAGACGTTTTAAGGCAGAATCGTTCGACAAATTCGTACAAAACCTGTTTCATACTTCCCTATTATGTTTTAATTTTGCGCAATCCGACGTAAAACGCTTTCACTACGACCCAAAAACAAACTGGCTGCCGCTCTGAACAGCACTCTGCTTTATCAGAGCTGGAGGAAACAGCGACTGATCGTCTCCGCCAAAGCCTCTGCATTCCCCATCGCCGTCCAAAACACATTATCAGCAAAACTATAGAGCTCGCGGTTTGCCTCGTTATCCCCCAGAATCATCGGTTTTCCCATCGCGCTGTAAATATATGCTTTTCCGGGAATGGTTCTCTTTGCCTTGTCAATCTCACTGTTAAAGTGCCCTGCAAGACACAGATCCGCATTTGCAATGTACTCCGCCAGTTCTTCCTGCTGCAGCCAGTCTATATATTCCACATTGTCCTGAGCAGGCATCCTGTACTTGTCTGACACCGGGCCTATAAACTGAAAAAATATCTTCTTCTCATCCTTAAGAATCTCAATCGCCCTCAACACAATGTCCGCCCCCTGCAGTGGCAGAATACTTCCAAAATACAAAACAACAAACTTATCCGCCAGATCACTTCTCCTGTGCTGCTCCCGCGGATAATAAATTGTCCTGTCCGCTTCCAGATATACTGTCCTGAATCTGCCCCTGTCTCCGTTAAACTCACGAATGAAATATGCCGCATCCGCTTTCGTGTCTGTGATAATCCATTCCGCTCTCTTAATCACATACGCATCAATCCAGTGGCACAGCCTGGCAATCGGACTGCGGCCGGAAAACTTTTTCCGGTCATTTACAAATGTATCATATACAGAGACAAAAAAGTCGATGACAATTTCCTTATCCCTGTATTTCAAAAAAAACGGCGCTACAAGCTGCGGTGCAAATCCAAAGAAAATGACATCATACCCCCTGCCCAGAACCAGCAGCTTCCACCATACCTCCAATATCCTTACGATATAGTTCTTTTTCTTCGAATAGACTAATTTCAGCTGAGCCGCATATCTCTCCAGAAATCTGATCTCCTGCGTATTGCGTATATAGTCAATATTTTTCGTCGTCACAAAGACAACCCTCTTTTTCCGAATCAAATGCTCTAACTGCTGCATACTCCTCCCCTCAGGCTTTCCGCTCTCTGACTGCTTCCCATGCGACATGAAGAAGATACATTGACCACCCTGACGAAATCCGCCCTGCCAGCGCCGCTATTTTAAGCGTCCACTCCAGATCAGACAGCCTGACTGTGCGAAAGGCCGTGTGATAAGGCTCGCTTTTCATCACTCGCTTTACATACCTCACCTTTTCTTTCAAACGCTTCTGATTGTCAGCGTTAAAAAAACACAGGCGGCAACAGATACTGAAAGACTTTACAATCCGGCACATCATTGCCCTTCGCAATGCCGCAGTGTCCTTGCCATTCCACAGATCCAGCGAAAAGAGATACTTCCATACTGCCATATCCTGCGAAACCCGGTCAGGCTTGTAGGTGTTAGTAATGGAATCCGACACAAAACGGCGGTAATGATATGGTTTTATTTTTCTGCAGGCTACCTTCTGCGCAGCACCCAGCGCTTCAAAATTGAACACCATGTCATCGAGCACTTTGAGGTGTTCACAAAACTGTAACCGGTTCTCAATCACAAAATCCCTGCGGTACACCTTATCCCACGGCGCAGCCATCGGATCATTTTTCGATCTTCTCCAAAAAGGCGCATAGAGAATGCCGCACTGAAGCCTTCTTATTCCTTCAGAATCTTCCATGTCCATCTCCGCTGGAAAATGTACCCACTCCCGCTGCTTATGTTCCACATTCTGGTATGCTTCCATAAATAAGATATCCGCTTTCGGATTTTTCCTGACCTCCTCGCAGATGTCACGGACACCGCCATTTCCCAGCCAGTCGTCTGAATCCACAAAATACAGCCACTCTCCAGACGCACTGCGGATTCCTGTGTTTCGCGCGGCTGCAACCCCTGCATTTTTTTTGTGTACTACATTCATGCAGTGATGCTTCCGCGCAAACGCATCCGCAATCCTGCCAGACTGATCCGTCGAACCATCATCGACCACAATGACCTCAACCGATTCCAGCGTCTCCGCATTTGCGGCCAGTATACTCCTGAGGCACTTTGCAATGTACCGTTCAACATTATAGACAGGAATGATAATCGATAACAGCTTACCGCTCATACACACTCCTCCAATACGAAATGCCATGTAATGACGCCCATTTAGCGCGGTAAGCCTGCTTGCTCCTGTCATACTTCGTGCAGATCAGCCGCAGCGACTTCACATACAGAGAAAGAAAAACAAAGATCTGCCGAAAGGACCGCCTTACCTCGATTCCCTGCATGCTCTCGTCATCATAGAGTATCACGCTGCCTGTCCTATACAAATCTATGGGATGCACCCCCATAGAAACTGCTCTTGTTTCCTTCACCGGCGGCAGAATCCATCCATTCAATGTAACAATCTGTCTCAGCAGACCGCCCAGCTGTCCCTGCCGGAATGCGCGCTTAAAAAGCGCTTTCACACTACTAATCTCTGACGAATCACTACATTTTATACGCGGACAATGTCTCAACTTTTCTGACACATCTGTCATTTTATATCCTTTATCAATGATTTCCTGATGATATGCCGGTGCATCCACCTGCAGTAACCACTCTGGTCCCCTGCAGAAATCCACCAATGCCTGATAAAGCAGATGCATATCTCTGTAGCGGTATCGAAGTAACGCCATCAGCAGTCTGACTGCCATCGTCTTCGCCAGCCGCTTTCCTCCATACCCGGGACAGTACCTCGCATTGACAATCAGCATATTTCTGAGATTGTAGTATTCATTGCTCGACATACGCTTGTTGGCTGCCACAGGATGCCATACAGCAATCCCGTTCATTGTGATAATCCCCCTGGCATTCCTCAGACTGTATTCCACATCATCCTCATGGATAAACACCGGAATCGGTAGATTATCCGATCTCACATTCTCAGCTGGTATGCAGCAGTACCACCACGCCGCGTAATCCCGTTTTGTCTCCACATCGTTCAGCACGACATTGGAAAACCTGCGCAGGTCAATCCCTCTGTTGGCAAACTGGCACATGCCGCCATTCCACACAGCACCGTTCTCATGCTGTATGTATTTCTCATCCAGCCGAAGCATTGCGCCTGCGATAAAAGCAGCGCCATACTGTTCTTTCAGGCACCGGAGCATTGTATATGTGCGAATCAGCCCCTCAGGCAATATCTCCACATCGTCATCCATAAATATGACATGCGTGACGTTTTTTTGTTGTTTTACTTTCTCAATCTCGATCAGTCCTCTTGCAAACCCTCCTGCGCCACCCACATTCGGATTGTAGCAGATATGGACACTCTCACTCCGCAGCGTTTCAATCGGCAGCGTATTTCCATTATCCGTGATAAACACCTGCAGATGCCCGTACAGCGCAGAGCTTTCGTTTTCCAGAAAAGACTTGCGCAGCAATTCCAGATTGCGCATAAGATACTTTTCCCGTTTGTAGGTACATATATTCAGCGCAATGGTAATCTCTCTCTCAGTCCCTGCCTCTCCCTCAAAGAACGCGCCGCTGCACACCGCCCCGTCAGTCACTGCCTGCAGTGAAAAACAGACTACCCCCTGACTCCGCAGCGGTATATCGTACTGAACCGTATCGCCCTCAGCCGCCTCTACGCGCCCTCCCGCAATCTGTTTCCGGCAAACCTTCTTATGATTCGCATACGCATAGACAACCCGCACCATGAAAATTCCCTTGAGACTGAGCTTCAGGGATACTTTTTTGAGGTCACAGTATGTACACCATTTTCCAATTGAAAAAGCATTCAAATAAGTATCCGCCGACCACTCTGCACCTTGTCCAAATATGACACTGCTGTCATTTTTGTATTCAATTTTTCCCCGGCTGCGACTGTATAGCCCGTCCGTATTTTCCGTCAGTATTATTTTCTGTAAAAGCATCTGTCAGTTCCCCATAAACTTCAAATAGTGTTCAAGCACTGTATTGGTATCCCCGATTTCCTTCATCTCGCCGTCGTGAAGCCACATCACACTGCCGCACAGCTCTTTCAGCGTCTCTATACTGTGCGATACAATAATCACAGTCCGCTTGTTGTCTCTGATGAGTTCCTTCATCTTTGCCAGGCTCTTCTTCCTGAACTTCTCGTCGCCGACACTGAGCACCTCATCGACAAGCATTATGTCGGTCTTTAACATCGCAGTAATAGAAAACGCCAGTTTCGAATGCATACCGCTCGAGTACGTCCTGACAGGTCTGTCAATAAAATCACCAATCTCCGCAAAATCAATAATCTCCTGCGATTTCTCCTCAATCTCCCGCTCCGAAAATCCCAGCAGCATACCCGATAATATGACATTCTCCCTGCCTGTCAGATTTTCCTTAAATCCAACGCCGAGTGCCATCAGCGAGACCGAATGTCCTTTCAGATCAATCACTCCCGTGTTAGGTGAGAACACACCTGCAATGGAGCGCAGCAAAGTTGATTTGCCGCTTCCGTTTTTTCCGACAATGCCAAGAATACCGCCTTCCTCCACGGTGAAAGACACATGCTTTACCGCTTCAAAAATTTCGTTGCGTGTCTTTCTGTGCAGAAATGATTTCTGCACGGACACACTATTTAATATCCGGTAATGAATGCTGACATCCTTTACATCAATTGCAATATCTGCCATGTTCCTCCGCCTCCTATATAATCTTTACGTAGGCATTTTCATTGCTGTAGATTGTGAATGCTCCCAGTGCTATGAGAATAACGGACAGACCTCCCCACAAACAGAGCATCCCCACTAACGGCGCTGTCTCATACAGCATCACGCCCCGCATAGATGATATGAGAAAAGCCACTGGATTGAGTTTCACAAGCATCTCCCCGAACGGAGCCGGAATGCGCTTTGCCACATCGTAAAATGTTCCGGTAAAATACATCAGCATACTCAATACAATCCCTGTAATGTACCCAAGATCGCTGACATACACGCCATAGTGCATCATGATCGTCCCCACCCCAAACGTAAACAGGAACAAAACAATGATAACCGGTACTGCATACAGTATGCTCCAGTTTATCGGAACCCTGAAAAACAGCATCATCACAAGTACCACCCCGAAGGATACCATCATCTTAAATCCATTCACAAACATTTTGGACAGAAGCAGTATGTACTTAGGCATATAAATCTTTGTGATAATTCCCTTGCTGCCCCTTACCGTATTCACACTTCCCGATACGCTCCTCGAGAAAAATCCCCACATTGTAATACCAATAAAAATAAAAATAGGAAAATACTGCTCCGACGCATGAAACACCACTCCAAAGATCAGTGTATAGATCAGCATCATACAGAATGGCTCAATCAGCCACCACATCCAGTCCAGATATGAGTTTGACACTTCCGAGCGCAAATCCGCCTTTGCCGAGCGCACCGCATAGGGAAGATATTTTATGACATCCCTGACAAACCGTGCAGAATATCTTTTGATCCCGCCGAATGTAATGATATCCTCGGTAAGCAGACACACCGGAAACGGCAGGATAAATCCGCAGACAGCGCCCACACTGATATATTTAATCTTATATGTCATCGTCATGTCCGCAAATTGAATCCCCTTCACGCCGCGCAGATATGATATCCCCAGGGACAATAAATTAATGACCAAAAAGTATACTGCATAAAAAATAACTTTTCTTTTTCCCGTCATCTCTCCATGCCGCAGGTAATTGTGAATCACCAGCGCAAAGAGAGGCGGTATGCAAAACATTGCGATTCCTATCAAAATATCCATCAAAATAACCCTTATCCCTTCTTCTGTTTTGACACTGCATTTTTATTCAGAAAACACTTTGCTCAATTCAATAAAGCACCCGTCAAGCACATTGACTTTCGCAACATCTTTCCGTCCATAATCTTCATGAGGACACAGTCTCCCATCGTCATCTAATAAAAACACCTGTACTGTTCTATTCTCGGGATCTGCAATCCAATATTCCCGAACTCCTGCCCGTTGATACAGGTGCAGTTTTACAATCCTGTCCCGGCGCAAAGATGACGGCGACAGGATTTCGACAACAAGATCCGGCGCTCCCTTGCACCCGCGCACATCGATCCTGCTCTTGTCACGCACCACGGAAATGTCTGGTTCTATCACTGTGTCAACATCCTCAAGGGCATCTCCATCCTTTTCAAAAAGCCGGACATCAAACGGAGCTGCATAGACCTTGCATGGCTTTCCTTCTAAGTAATTTGCGAACTGCCTGGAAATTTCCATGCTGATCTCCTGGTGAATGCTGGACGGTGCAGCCATTGGAAATACTTCTCCGTCAATGATTTCTATACGTTCTTCTTCACCCCGGGTCATATAATCGGCATATGTATACCGTACCTTTTCTGCTGGTAATGCCATGTATTATCCCTCCCCTTCGGATTCCCTTCTATGCGGTTTTATTATAACACAGCCGCATGATTTTGTCGAAAATTTTCACTCCTGAATCATATTCTCACAGAATGCGCAATTCATCGCACTCCTGCCCCGTGAACAGTAAGGAACACTCTGTCATATATTCGCTATTGCCCATACGTTGACACTTTCCAAGCAAGTGGCTTTATCATATCATTTTTTTACAGCAAATTCAAGACTCTTCGTTTTCACGCAGCTTTGACGCTTAAATTTTTATTTATACTATCATCATTACGATAATTAATAT
>CAMWTP010000068.1 GCA_947177165.1 uncultured Lachnospiraceae bacterium | reverse complement strand
TTAGATTTTCTTAGCGGGCGTCTTTTGGCCGCTTAGAAAATCTCTTCACACTTTTCTCGCTCTATTGTACTCTTTTCATAAGATTTTGGCAAGGTTTTGGGATTAATATGCGCTAAACACAATGTACTCTTCATTGTCAAAGCACTGCTTATATCCGTTTTCCTCCGCAAAATCCACGATCCGTTCCAGCTTCTGATATACGAACCCGTCTGCCTCTGTCAGGCCTTCCACGCAGGGACGCCCGAATATAATTACAGGAAGCGTATCTGGCGCCGCCCCGCCTGACAGGCGATCCAGATCTTCTTCCAACACATCGATACTGTTCGAGTCGAGATCAGCCCACGTCGTAAAGATTGCCGGCTCCATATCCATCAGATATGCTATGGCAGGGATCTTTCCATATAATATCACCTGCTTTTTGTTCAGATCATTTTGATACAGATACGTGTCAAGCTCCTCAAGCGCCCTTCGTTTATCTGCCGTCGTCAAAAGTCCTGCGCCTGCATCGCTGCACTGCAGTTCAATTTCCACACGATCGTTATTTTTCTGCACACCCCTGTCGTGAAACGCAAACCCGACTCCGAATAAAATGCTCTGTATCGCTGTACACACGAGTATGAATCCAACCGTTATCCGGAATGCATAACTTTTTGATCCTGATTTGCAGCATCTGGCGAACACGTCCTCAATCATCATAACGGAGACCGGAAGCACCAGAAATAAATTGTTTATGATTGGATACAGCCCGTTATTGCTCCCAAGCGGAGTCACAAATATGATCACCAGCAAAAATACCGACCACAATTTGAAATTTCTGCCTGCTGTTCTACGAGATAACATCCATATGCACAGCGCAATCACGATCAGCAGGAAGACTGTAACCCACTTGTACATGCTGAAATAGTCGCTGTAGTCAAAGTCAAACATTCCCCTGCCATAGCAGAAACGAAGCACCACCAACAATCCTAATGCATATAACAATTCAAATGCATGTGTTATTTTTTTCTTTGCAGTCATCTGCAATGCAGTCATCTGCAATGCAGCCGTCTGTACAGTCTTGTCCAGCACCCAGAAAAACAACAATCCCAATGCCACATAACCCGCAAACAAAAACAGCCATACACTGTAATGAATATAGTCGCCAAACATTGCCATAACCATTGATGCCGGTTTGTAATCTGCCGCGTGATCTGTCATTCCAAACAGGGAAGAAATCATCTGCGGATAGGCTGTCATTCCATAGCGCACGCAGATAACCCCCAACGGCACGAGCAATCCCGCCAGATAACCGCCTGCACAGTACAGAGTACGCCTGACCAGCTCTCCAACCCACGCATTTTTCGGAGCTGTCTTCTCCCTGCTGCGATTCCAGAAGCAGTCGCACCACACCGGCAAAATCAGCGCCATATAGGTAATATTGGGCATTCTCACTGTCACACAAAGCCCTAAGATAACACCTGCCGCGGCAAAGTACATCTTCTTCTCCTTCGTGACTGCCGCAAACAGTATCATAACAGCAACTGTCATCAGAAGATATCCCAGATAATGATATAAAATAACACTCGGCGCCCAGCAGAGCGAGAGTGCAGTCATCTCCGCCGCAAACAGCAAAAAGCAGGACAGCTTCCGTTTTTGTCCATACTGCCGCTGCATAAACAGATAGACGCCTGCCGCCGCCAGCCCGATCAGCAGACTACAGTACACATTCATGCCGGCCCAGCAGTCACCGAAAGGCAGTTTTGACAGCAGTACACCTGTTATATTTGCCAGATATGTCGCCAGCTTCCACATTTGATTCAGCGAATCAAAAAAACGGTAATTGCCCAGTGCATAACCCGCATCCATCAGGTCCAGCCCAACCGTGACATGGCGCAGCGGATACAGCAGCAGAATCAGCGCCGGAAGAATCGTCATGCTGCCCTTCTGCCGTATCAGTTCTATGATTGTACACACCAGATACACGCACAGTACACTGACGGCCATATGCACCAAAAAACTGATGACGGAACCCTGAAGCAGCATCTCACTGCGCACCCACCTTGTCCACATCGGACGGATATTGATATGCTCGTGAATCAGATAGACGCCAAACGTTGCGCCCGAGAACAACACAACCGGCTTCCGAAAACGCTCCAGCACACGCCCGGCTCTGCTTTCATCCCGATTCCCTTTGTATTGCTCCCGAAACAAAAGAAACAGTCCCACCGCCCCTGTATAGCAAAACAGAAAATTGTAGGTGTATCCATAGTTGATCAGATCTTCCAGCCTCCCAGTCTTTAGAAAGATTCCCCTGATCAGGAAAAACGAAGCAAATACAGCCAGCATACTGCCAAAATACAGCGCTGCCGCCCTCCATCTGGTCCTGATCCATGAAAGCTCATATTTCCTAAGATATGCCCCCGTCAGGTACAAAACCACAAACCACAGACTGTCATATCCGTACTTATCCCACGGAAGCTGCATCGGAATAACCGTCTTTGACACGCTGAATATCAGCAGAAATCCAGACAACAGATATTTCAATTCCTTTTGTCCCAAATAGGAAATTCCTGCATTCAAAAACGGCATCATCAGACATAAAATAACATAGGATGTCGCAAACCAGTAATGCTCCGTCACAACCGGAAAACAGTAAGAAAAGAACTGGTAAAGGTCAAACTCCTGCAGCCCCGAAACGAGCGCGCCGCAGCCAAACAGCACAGAGTAAAAAAACACCTGCTTCCATATCCTGAGCGGCTTTCGCAGCACCTCCCAAAACGTGAAATGTCTCCCGCTTGTCATGCTCCCCCGCGCATCCACACCAAAATATCCGCTGATGAGCACATAGACATTGACAGCCACAAGACAGAAAGCCTCTACAAACCACGCCGTGTATCCGGCAGCTGTCATATCCACCCTTGCCGGATCGCCCAGCAGTCCGCCCTTGCCAAGATAGTGCAGACATACGATCATCATCATCGCTATAATGCGGAGCAGCTCATAATTCAATTGTCTCTTTCTCTCTGCCCCCATGGTCATACCTCATTTCTGTCGTTCCCGTCCGCGCGCGACATGTTTTGTTGCAAGTGAATGGCGGAGGGGTTCCCGTCCGCACACCCGCGCGGCGCTGCCGCAAGTTCCAGCAGCTGCTCCGCGATGCGGTGTGCCCCTTTTCCGTCAATCAGTCCCTTTTCCTGCCAGTGCAGACGCTCTCTGTATTCTTTGTCCCCGATACAACGCTTCAATGTCGTCCTTATCCTGTCCGCCACCGCCGCACCATTTCCGGCAAAGCATCCTGCATTGACGATATCCGTGCGCTTTTCCAAAGCCTCGGCTCCCTGCCTTTGATTCTCGGCAAAATAGAACACGATCATCGGCACTCCCAGAGAGCTGACCTCATAGATCGTGCTCCCTGTCGCGGAGATGACCACATCACTCTCCAGGAGCAGGCTGCGCATATCTTTCACATTTTCATGAATTGTTATCGATATCCCATTGTCATGATGTTCCCGCTCCCCGCTATTTTGATATCTGCGCTTCAGCTCGTCCGCAAACCTGTTAAAAGGACCGCTGACCAGATGCAGATGGATTCCCTGCCCGGCAATCGTCTCATCACCGCGCAAAGCCTCCACAAAAGCCGCTGTCGCAAAGTGAGGATCGCTGCCGCCAGTCGTTATTATAACATCTGTCACTTTATCTTTCACCACATATTCCGCCGGCTTCTGAAAGGCTTTTCGAAGCGGCATGTACCTGGCACCTAAGAGCACCCTTTGGGGATTTTCCACCCCCGGCCATCTGTAATTTTGCTCCAAATCCAGCGCGTAGATATTGTAATTGATCAACAGATCTGCCGGATATGCTTTCCCCATATCCTCAAAGCATGCCACGCGCACATACTTTCCGGCTTCCATTTTCTTTAGCGCAGAATAATACGCGCTGTGCGCCTGATAACTGTCCACAAGCAGCACTGTTCCGGCAATATTCTGTTCACGCCGCAATATGTCCTCAAGCCTTGGCAGTTCGCTCATCATATCCCTGAAATCTGTGTTCAGCACGATCACGCGAAAACCTCTGTCCTCTATCATTGCGCGGCAGCCTGCATCAGCCGTGATAAACACAGGCGGATGCAGGCTGTCCCTGTCCGCTGCCGCCTCCGCAACAGAGAGGCAGCGCATCACATGTCCCATGCCAATCTCAGTGTTGCCGTCTGCACGAATGTATAACATTTTTATTCTCTACCTTCTGTTCTCTATTTCATTTCTCTATTATCTAACATCTATCGTCTCAGTGTTTTCCGAATCAGCAGGAATGCCTCTGCCCGCTCCATGCCCGCCGCCATACCGCGCGTCCTCGACAGTACATCCATCCCGGTCAGGCTCCTTGGATGCGGGAACGCACAAAGTTCCGACACATAGCAGTTCATCGCCTGCTCTTTCTGGGCATAATAATCCGTAATATCCACAAACACATTGGGTGAAAATGCCGGCTGCGCACTGTAATCAAAATTCCACTCTGACGAGGAGAGTGTCTCAAACGCGTAAATCTCCTCCACGCAGTAGTCACCGATCGGTCTCGTCGCCGTGAGCACCGCGCGCGCCGTATACTGGTGATCCACATTCAGGTCGCCGCTGTAGTGTGTATATACGATCTGCGGCCGTAATTCCCGTATTTTCTGCTCCACCGCCTTTACAATGTCAAGCAGATCGACGTCATCAAAACGGTTGTCCGGAAAATCCGCAAAAAATACTTCCCGAAACCCAACCGCGTCAGCGCCCGCCAGCGTGTTTTGGTGAAGCTCCTCCACAATCGCTCTGTCCGCCTCTTCCCTGTGTGTGCTGCGCGAAGTCTGCCCTTCCCCCAGAATCAGGGCATAGACAACATCCCCTTCCGCCACATGCCTTGCCACTGTGCCGCCAACTCCCAGAATCTCATCGTCAGGATGCGCTGCCACTACCAACACTGTTTTCATCTCTCCATCAACCTCCATCACGCCTGCGCCGGAAGATTACCTTCGCCGCAAGTTCCCGTTCACCGTCCTCACTGTCCTCACTGTCCTCATATCCAGCCTGCTCAAATTCCAGCCGGTAATCTCCAAACTCGATAAATGCTCTGGGATATCCTTCCGCGTCAAGCATCCTGATATAATCATAGATTTGCCCTGTTTTCATATCAGATGTTATACAGCCATCTTCCGGCTTTCTGCGCTTAAATACCACTGGTTCTCCTTCCTGCGGAACAGGTGTCATCTTTTCCTTGTCTGCATCCAGAAACAGCGGAATCATTTCCCGAAAAACAATATCCGAACAGCGCACAAAGATTTCCTGCGCACTTCCCTCCAGAGATAACTCATGTTTCATGTAGACCGGACCGCCGTCAAGCTTCTCCGTCATTTTGATGGCTGAAATCTTCGTCTCCCGGTGTCCCCGCACGATCAGATTCTGCAGAGGACTTCCGCCGCGCCCATAGGGCAGATCTGTCATGTGAAACACCACGCACTCCCAGTTGTCTGTAATTTCACGCGGCATAATATATGACCAGTGCGGCAGAAAGATATAGTCCGGCTGAAAATCACATACGTTATCCGCTGTGAACTCCTCTCTGGTTGTATAAATAACAATGTCGTGCACACCCTCATACCGTTTCTGCAGCGCTTTCGCCCGCTCGATATTCCATGATTTAATCGTCGCAATGATAATTCTCATACAATAACACCTTTTATATCACTTTCCTGTACTCACTCTGTCATATTCTTTTCATATTGTATATAATCCGGCAAATCCCGCCTGCGATAGCCGCATCTCTCAAAAGCCCTTGCGGATGCATGGTTTCCGTACTTTACCTGTCCGACTATTTTTGTGACATGTGTTATCTGATCTGCCGGAAGCTGTGTCTGCAGCATCCGCAGCATCTCGCTCCCGTAGCCCTTTCCGCGCTCGTCAGCCGCTATACTGTAATCAACGACCGCCTCGCTGCCCTCCACATTCAGGCGAATCTGCCCCACAGGCGTCTCGCCGTCACACAGAATATATTGATACACAGACGGGTCTGCCATCACTTTTTCATACCACATCACATGCTTTTCGTAAGGTATCTTTTCCGTGTGAAAAGCATTTGCCCGTACGGCATCATCATTCGCCCAGACAAACAATAAATCCCTGTCGGCGGAAACTGCCTTCCGCAGCCGCAGACTCATGACTCAAACGCCTCCATGCCGTCAATCGCATCAAAGGTGAGCGGCGTGCCGCGCTTCAGATCGCGTTTTGCCGTCCTTCCAAGCACTTCCTTGTAATACTTAGGCTTTAATCCATACGCGGGACGAATACTCCTGACGTTTTCCGGTGTGAGCGCATCGCCGGCCGCAATGTCCTTCACCGCAAACAGCGACCGGCGGAAGCAGGCATTGCTCTCCTCCTGTGCCGAGACACCATAAGTGACTGTTCCGATCGCTCTCTCGACCTCCCGCACCTGATTCACCATATCGCGAAACTCGTCCGGCTCCATGGAAAAGCCTGAATCTGGATTTTTGATCGCACGGCTGATACAGAAATGCTTTTCTATGATATTAGCTCCCAGCGCAACCGCTGTCGCGGCGCTGAAAGATCCCATCGAGTGGTCAGAGAGCCCCACCGGAATATCAAAGCGCGCTTTCAGGTCGCGAATCGTACCCAGATTCATCTCTTCGCTTTTTGCCGGATAAGCGCTCGAACATTTCATCAGGGCAAGCTGCCTGTTTCCTGTGCTGTAGATCGCATCGACCGCCTCGTTGATCTCCTCCAAAGTTCCCATCGCTGTCGACATGATAACCGGCTTGTTCCTGGAGGCAATATATTCCAGCAGAGGAATATCCACCAACTCGAACGAAGCAACCTTATAAAAGCTCACGCCCAGCTCCTCGAGAAAGTCAACGGAGGTCTTGTCAAACGGTGTCGACAGGAAGTCTATCCCCACCTTTGCCGCCTCATCGCGAAGCCGCGCCTGCCACTCCCACGGCGTATATGCCTTCTGGTACAGAGAATACAGATTCTCCCCCTCCCATGTACCTTTTTCAATCTGAAAATATTCATTGCTGCAGTCGATCGTCATCGTATCCGGCGTGTAGGTCTGTATCTTGACACAGTCTGCTCCCGCCTCCTTCGCCGCGTGGATCAGCTCCAGCGCGCGTTCCATACTCCCTGCATGATTTGCAGACATTTCTGCGATAATGTAGGCAGGGCTGCCATCCCCCACCATTCTTCCATTGATATTCAAACTGCTGCTCATATCGTCCCCCCTTGCATAAGCTGGTATTTCATCTCCGCGATTTCCCAGTCCTCCGGCGTATCAATATCCTGCACATACTTTTCATCCTGCACAAAAGGAACCGCATTCTCCATCCAGATGGCCTTCTGCCGCCTGAAACTCCCGACATTCAGACAGTAGAACTGACCACAGTCATGATATAACGGCTCCAGGTCCTGCGAACGCTTTGCCATGTTTTCCGGCCACTTTGGTGTCAGTCTCCCCTCCTTCACCACAACTCCCCGCTGCGGCGGGAAGGAGAACTTCACTACCGGAATCACACAGTCCGCCTGCTCCTGCTCCAGGAGCATCATCGCTGTCCTGATGGCACTGGCCGTCACAAACGGCGCTGTCGGATAGATACAGCATGCCGTGTCAAAGCGCATACCAATCTGCTCATAGGACGCGAGAACTTCTTCTACGACATCCGCCGTCGTGGCAAAATCATTGGAAGTGTTCTCGCTTCGAAAAAACGGCACCGTGGCACCTGCTCTTTCTGCCACCTGCGCAATCTCTTCATCATCCGTTGACACCATGATCTCCTGAAACATATCTGCCTGCAGCGCTACCGCAATACTGTACTCAAGGATCGGTCTCCCCAGAAACGGTTTTATGTTCTTGCGCGGAATCCGCTTGCTGCCGCCCCTCGCCGTTATGATCGCTACACTTCTACGCATTCTCTGCTTCTCCTTCTTCTCTCTTTGCACTTTTATCAGCCATACATCACGAAAAGTCTGGCTTCTCAACCAGACTTAAACGCGCGCTATTTTTTATAATGCGCCACAATCTTTTTCACTGCCATAATCACATCGTCTATATCCTGATCCGTCAATGAATAGTATATCGGCAGACTCATCATCTCCTCATAGAGCTTTTCCGCATGGGGGCAGATGCCCTTTTTGTAGCCAAGCTTCTGATAGTACGGGTGCCAGTACACTGGAATATAATGCACATTACAGCAGATATTCTCCGCCGCCATCGCCTCAAAGAATCCCCTGCGGTCTATCGTCAGCATCTCCGGCCGAATCCGCAGTATGTAGAGATGCCTCGTCGTGTCGGATTCGGGTATCTCCTGCTGCACGAAGAGCTGCGGTATCTGCGAAAATGCATCGTTGTAGCGCTCCACAATCTCCCTGCGCCTCCCAGCGAACTGTGCAAGCTTGTCAATCTGACTCAGGATCAGCGCACACTGAATATCCGTAATCCTGTAATTGTATCCCAGATCAATCTGCTCATGATACCATGGACCATGACTCTCATTCTCATAAAATTCCTCATCCTTCGTAATGCCATGAGAACGGTAAAGCAGAAGTTTTTCATACAAATCCCTGCTGTTTGTGAGCACTGCACCGCCCTCACCGCCTGTCACCGTCTTGACAGGGTGGAAACTGAACGTCGTCATGTCCGCAATACTGCCGACAGGCTTCCCCTTGTACTTTGTGCCGATGGAGTGCGCTCCGTCCTCTATCAGCAGAATCCCTCTTTCATGACACATGGCAAGCAGTGCATCCAGCGAGGCAGCCTGTCCCGTAAAATCCACTGCCACCACTGCCTTTGTCCGGTCCGTGATCTTCTCCCGCACACACTCCGGATCGATATTGTAGGTATTGGGATCAATATCTGCGAAAACCGGCCTCCCTCCGCAGTAAAGCGCACAGTTTGCAGACGCCGCAAAAGTGATCGGCGTCGTGATCAGCTCGTCCCCCTCGCCGACACCTGCCGCCATCGCCGCGATGTGCAGCGCCGCAGTGCCATTGCTGACAGCGACGGCATACTTTGCCCCTGTCAGCGCACAGAGTTTTTCCTCGAGCTCCGCGACCTTGGGCCCGCAGGTGAGATAATCGCTGGTGAGTACCTCCTCCACTGCCCTGACGTCTGCCTTGTCGACAAACTGATGTCCATAAAAGAGCTTTGTATTCCTGACCGGAGAACCTCCGGCAATCGCTGGTTTTTCCATAACCCCCTCCATCTACTCGTGCAAATCTGTCTTCAAAAGCTCTCTGATCTGCTCCACAGAGAGCCACTGCGTATTGTTTCCTGACGAGTAATAGAAGCCGTCCTCCACCTTTCTGCCGCTCGGATTCGGGCGCTTTGACTCCTGCCAGAACATCTGCGGATAGATGATAAAGTTCTTCTCGTACTCGTAGGTCGTCATGGAATCCTCCGCCGTGATCATCACCTCATGAAGCTTCTCGCCGGGACGGATGCCAACCTCAACTGTCTTCATACCAGGCGCCATCGCCTCCGCCAGATCGGTAATCTTAAAAGAAGGAATCCTGCTGATAAATGTCTCGCCGCCCTTCGCCTCCTCGAGCGCCTTGATCACAAGCTCAACTCCCTGCGTCAGACTGATCCAGAAACGTGTCATCCTGTAATCCGTGATCGGAAGTTCGCTGGCCCCCTCATCGATCAGCTTTTGGAAAAGCGGGATGATCGAGCCTCTGCTGCCCGCCACATTTCCGTATCGCACGATAGAGAAATTCAGGTCCTTCGTGCCGCAGTACGCGTTTGCTGCGACAAACAATTTGTCCGATACAAGCTTCGTACCGCCATATAAATTCACCGGATTGACAGCCTTGTCCGTGGACAGCGCCACTACCTTCTGAACCCCCGTGTTCAGCGACGCGTCAATGACATTCTGCGCGCCGCCCACATTCGTCTTGATCGCCTCGTTGGGATTGTACTCACACGCCGGCACCTGTTTCAGCGCAGCCGCGTGAATCACATAGTCAACGCCCTCAAACGCGCGCTTCATGCGCTCATAATCGCGCACGTCGCCGATAAAGAACCGCAGCTTGTTCTTGTACTGTGCAAAATCGTTCGCCATCACCCACTGCTTGAACTCATCCCGCGAATAAATAATAATTTTCCGCGGGTTGTAGTGCGTCAGCACATACTCCGTAAAACACCTTCCAAAAGATCCTGTACCACCTGTGATTAGTATCGTTTTATCATCTAAAATCATCGCAATCCTCCATACAAATCTTCATACATATCTTCAATAATCTGATTCTTTCCAATTCTACCATATTTTCCCCTGCCCGTCAAAACATTGCGGGACAGTCCTTTTTTATTCATCAAAGGTCAAATTTGCAGTGACAGTGCCCAATACTTTGTCATACACAATGATGTTCCAGCGGGTTCCCGCCTGGTACTGCTCCACACCGTCAATCAGAATCTGGTGGAGCGTGCTGAGTTTTGACAGCACCAGCTCACTCTGCCCGATTTTCATATGCCGAATACCATCCTCCTGCCAGATTAAGTCAAGCGCGACTTTACAGTCCTGATACACCCACTGCCGCACACCGCCGCCATTTTCCGCATCCGTCACGATCAGCACATAATCCTTGTCATCCTGGAGCAGCTCAATACACTCCCGCGCCGTCGGGGCTGCCATATACTCCTGCCAGCCTTTCCGCTGCCTGTAAGTACACGCCGCATCCCACGAGTTGGGCTCCGCCTTATTTCTCCGGTCCGGCAGCTCATAGTTTTCCTTGATAAAGCGTCCCAGATAACTTGTGACCTTCCGCGCCCCCGAATCATTGAGATGCTGTGAATCCCTGAAATCCGCTGCCATGTCAAGCTCTATCTTCCCGTCGCTGTACAGCTCGTTGAAATCCACAAACTTTAACCCGCGCGCGTCAGCGAGCGCCCTCACAGCCTCCGTCTCGTAACGGTGCCAGCTCTCTCTCGGCGACTTAAAAAGCAGCAGCTGCGCATTGTTCTGTCTGCACAGCTGTGCAATCTCGTCGAGATATGCGACATTCTCCTCAGCAATCCACGCCTCGCCCTCAAAGTTGTAATCCGTGAGATTGATCGTCTCCTCCGAGACGGCCTGCGTCTCCAGATATCCCTTTGTATAGTTTGTCTTATCCTGGTAAAAATATGTATAATCTGTCCTGGAAAGCTCCTTCCAGCGATTGTGGTAGCGAAAGACCGGAAATACATACGTAAAGTACTCTGCATTCACTTCCCCCACCGACTGATAGATACATTTCAGCTTGTCCGCCGAGAGCGGAATATTCGTAAAGCCCCAGCGCAGTCCCGGCTCACCGCGGCTGCTGATGCTGTCGCTTGTCATCATGTTGATCTCCAGCGCCACCACCCTGGGCTTCTGGGTTTTCAGCGCTTCCCTGAGATAGAGCGCTGAGATATTCATCGGCTGCGACGAACTGCCAAAATCATATGCCGCAATGCCATATTCCTCATACAGCACAAGCGGGTCGACCGTGCAGAAGCTGTTGCTGCTGCCAATCACTATCAAATCGATATCATTCTTCTTCTCCGCATAAAAGCCGTCCACAATCGTCGTGGAATCCCCTATAAACTTCGCGCGGGTAATCTGATCCGTGACCGTCAGCACCAGCCCGATAAACAGGACAAAGACCGCTATGGATATGATTCTCGAAACCATTGTCCTTCTCGCCATTCCAACCTCCCCCACACATTCTTCTAAACGATTGTCCTTTAGCGCCTAAAATTGAAAATAGATAAACTGGCTCGCGTCATACCCCTCACCGTACACGCCAAACACAATCACCATCACCAGCAGCACCGCCACGATCACGTACTGCACCGCAAGGCACTGGCTCTTCACGATCGTGTCAAACAGCACCTTCTTCCTCGCATAACAGGCATCTACCAGAATCAGCAGCAGGATACCCAGCCACAAGACGCTCAGCTCCTTCTTGTCAAGTCCCAGATAGTATACCGACTCGTCAAAGAGAGACCACACATCAAATGTCGTGAACATCCGCTGGATATAGTAGACGGCATCCCTCACCGTGTCTGCCCGGAAAAACACCAGCGACAGCGTAAACAGGAAAAACGTACACAGTCCCTGGAAAAACTGGTAGCCGAATGATTTCACGCGCACATGAAAATAACCCGTACACTTCGCTTTCAACGGTCTCAGCAGATCCCCAATCACAATGTACACACCCTGTATCGCTCCCCACAGCACATAGTGCCAGCTCGCACCGTGCCAGAGTCCGCTCACGACAAACGTCACCATATTGTTAAAATATTTCCTGGGCCTCGAACATCTGCCCCCGCCGAGCGGTATGTAGAGATAGTCGCGAAACCATGAGCTCAGCGACACATGCCAGCGTCTCCAGAACTCGCTGATGCTCCTCGAGAAAAACGGCGCTTCAAAGTTGGTCATCAGATCAATGCCAAGCACCTTCGCCGCCCCCATCGCAATCACTGAGTAACTCGCAAAGTCACAGTAAATCTGTATGGCAAACAGCACAATCGCCAGCGTGAGCGCCACACCGCTAAACATATAGTAAATGCCAAACACCTGATTCACAAGCACTGCAGCCCGGTCTGCGATGACCATCTTCATAAAAAATCCCCACAGCATCAGAAGCAGACCTCTCGTCGCCTTCTCAAAGCTCCATGGCCCCTCAGACAGCTTTTTGTCACCAATCTGACTAAGCTGCCCCAGCAGATTCCCGCTCCGCTCTATGGGACCTGCCACAAGCTGCGGAAAAAACGACACAAACAGCGCGTACCGCACAAAATTCGTCTCCGCCTTCACCGTCCCACGGTACACATCGATCGTGTACCCCAACGCCTGAAACGTGTAGAACGAGATTCCGACAGGAAGAAGGATATCAAGCCTCGATGCCCCAGCCTGCACGCCGAAGACACCAAGCAGCGCGGCAAACGTGTCGTGCAGAAAATAAAAATACTTAAAAAATACAAGAAACGCGAGATTCCCCACAATCCCTGCTGCGAGAATCCACCTGCACTTTCGCCTGCTCCCATCCTTCTGCACCCCGGCGCGGTTCATCAAAATCCCGCCCAGATATGTAATGATCGTGGAAGCCAGTATCAGCAGCGCATATTTTGCGTTCCATCCCATATAGAAGTAATAGCTTGCCAGCAAAAGCCACAGCTGCCGGAGACGTCTGGGCATCACATAAAACAGCAGCACTACCACCGGAAAAAAGACCAAAAAATCAAAAGAAGTAAACTGCATATCCTACTCCTCTCCATTCTTAGCGCTGCGGCGCATCTTATTGCGGTAAAAGCAGAGCAGCTGGAAATAAATCTTGAATTTGAGGGGTGACTGCATATGCATCGCCGCAAGCCTCTTCTGTTCCTCATCAAATTCATTCTGGTAATAGATATTGTCCTGAAAATCGGGAAACTCCCGCTTTATTCCGTCCGCGATCTGTCTCAGAAATTTTAATTTCGGCCTCTTCACCCCGAGCATATACGTGAAAAGCGTGTTCATATAATAGAGCTTGGAGAAAGCAAACTCAAACTCCTGCCTGTAAGGCTTGTAGATGCCATCCCGGCGCGCCTCCTCAATCAGGCGTTTCCCCATCGCCAGCCTCGCCTCGCACTTTTCCACACTGACCGCATGCACGGTGGAGGTATCATGCTGATAATAGTAATAAAGCGGTTCCTCAACCTTCTCAAAGTGCGCAAAATGCAGCATCCAGATCGGCGAAGCACAATTGTCCTCATAGAAAGTCCGCTCCGGAAACCGCAGATGATAGTCGTCGATCACAGCTTTCAGATACACCTTGATCACCATGCTTCCCGGATTCATCACAAGCTTTCTGTAGCGCTCGTGATCAAGCACTCCGGTCTGGTCTGTCGTGTTGTTCGGCATCACCCTGCCGACATCCATCGTGTGCGTGTCAACCATACAGTAATCGCACCCGACAACATCCGCCCCGGTTTTCTCCGCTCTCGCAATCAGCTTTTCGTACATGTCAGGCGCAACCCAGTCATCGGAATCGACAAAACCAATCCACTGGCCGCGCGCAATGTCAAGCCCCTTGTTGCGCGCACCGCCCTGCCTGACATTCTCGTAGGACTGGATCGCTTTGAACTTCCACGGGTACCTGGATTCGTATTCTTTGAGAATCGCAAGCGATTCGTCCGTCGAGGCATCGTCCACTGCGATAATCTCATAGTTCGCAATCGTCTGATTGATCAGAGAATCCAGACAATATCGAAGTTTGTTGTCCGCTGCCATATTGTAAACAGGTACTATTATACTAAGCCTCATAACCTACCACCACTTTCCCTCTGTCACTTCCTTCTTCTGCAAACACCCATCCTCAAAAATTTCCGCGACGGGCCGGTTCCTAACGCTCCCTTACAATACTGCCGTCCTCCACTCTAAATACCATATCACATTTTTCAATTGTCTGTAACCTGTGCGCTATGATAACAAGTGTTTTCTTACCATGCAGCCGATTGATGGACTCCATGATCGCCGCCTCCGTGTCATTGTCCAGCGCAGAAGTCGCCTCGTCGAGTATCATCACCTCGGGGTCATTGTAAAGCGCCCTCGCAATACCGATTCTCTGCCGCTGTCCGCCGGACAGGCGGATTCCGCGCTCACCGATTCCAGTGTTCACGCCATCCGGCAATGTCCGCACAAATTCGTCAAGCTGTGCCTCTTTCAGTGCATACCAGAGCTTATCATCATCGATCTCCTCCTCCGGAACACCAAACGCAACGTTCTTTCGGATATCCGCATCCAGCAAAAAGATCATCTGCGGAATGTAACCCACATTGGCAAGCCACTCCCTGTAGTGGTCCTGGATATTCACATCATCGGCGAGCACGCTGCCGCCCTGAAGCTTCAGAAGCCCCAGCAGGATATCGATGATCGTTGTCTTTCCAGCCCCGCTCGTCCCCACGATACCGATTGATTTGCCGATCGGGAAGGCGACAGTCGCATGGTCAAAGATCAGCTTGTCCGAATTGGGATAATGGTACGTGATATCCGACAGCTTTACCTCCCTCGTGACAGGCAGCTTTTCCTTCGCAACGACCGCATAGGAAATGTCCGTGTGTTCCGCGTCCGTCTCCTCGACAAGATTGTCGCTCACATTAAAGAAAAACGGTTCATTGAACGCCATGCTTGTCATCTGGTTGTTGATGCGGCTCGCCGCGGGCAGAAGACGCATCGCCGCGATACCAAACGCCGCAAACAGGGACACCATTCCCGACACGTCTGTCCCAAGCACGATCAGCACCATGATATAGCCCAGCAAACCTGCCATACACACTGTCTCGATCAAAAGCTTCGGGGTGTTATTGAACAGGCTGAACCGCTCCATCGCCTTCACATAGCCTTCCCCGACCTTACAGTACTCCCCGATAAAATACTGCTCGCGCCCTGCGACCTTGATCTCCTTGATGCCCTGCACGGTCTGTGAGATCCACGCAAACATGGACGCACCATAGTCCTGATTTTCCCTGCCCGTGCGGTTCATAATCGGTTTGATAATATTTTTGATGACAACAAGTGTCACCAGCAGCAGCACCGCGATCACCACCGTCATGACAGGATCTTTCACAGCGAGCGCCACGACCAGAAAAACCGCGACAATCGCCTCCGAGGCGATCTGCAGGACAGACATGATCAGCGCATACATATTGCTCACATCCGCCGTAATACTTCTCTGAATAACAGATGTTTCTGCATCCAGGTAATATTCATATTCGCGCCTGACAAAATTTTTCATCAGGCTTGATGCCGTCTTGAACTGGTTGCTGTACACAAAGCGGTACAGATTCCTCTGCAAAAAAAACTGGAACACATTTTTTGCAATATACAACAGGATCAGAAACAGAATCGCCAACACGGAAAACTGCACGGTATTCTGCAGGCGAAAGAGATTACATATCACCTGATATGTTTCACCCTGTTCCAGCGCAACCGGGTCCAATATCAGCTGTACCACAGTCATCACCATCATCACAGCTCCCGTCTCAAGCCCTGCCGATATGATCATCATCACAAACAGCCCCGCCATGGCGTTCTTCTGCTTTTTGTCCATCAGTATATTTATCTTTTTTAATATCTTAAGCACTAATTTTCTATCCTTTCCTCTGTCTTACATATATCATACAGCCGATAAGATCCCCGCCATCCCAATACAGAAATGCAAAACCTTAAAATATAGTATATGTCATAATTAAAATAAACACAACCCAATAAAAACTAATTTCATACGTTATCTCTGACCATCCGGCACAGGCCGCAGGAATAACTTTTAAATTCATTAGACGCACACACACAATTGTGATATAATGCTTTTGATACACAGGAGCTATAAACTTTATCTTAAGAAATGGGTAGAAAAGTGCCCAGTTATATCGTGTGCATATATATAACTGTGCCTTACAGAAGAGAGACTATGACAGCGAACCAAAAGAGAACCAGGCTATTGTCTGCAGCCTGCTATGTAGTATTTATCTTGATGAGTATATTTATCATACTGTTGAAAAAGCAGATGCATGTGGATGAGTTTTTCAGCTATGGTTCGGCGAACCATATTGGCAGCATGCATATAGAGATTGAGGACGGAAGGACCTATGTGCCCTCCAATGTTCCATATCTGAATTATATGACTGCAGATCAAAATAACAGGTATAATTATATCAATGTATGGCGGAATCAGGCAGAGGACGTCCATCCTCCGCTGTATTACGCGGTACTGCACACAATATGTTCCATGTTCCCGGGAAGATTCAGTTTTTGGTTTGCAGGCGCGATCAACATTGCTTTTGGCGTGATGACATTGTATGTGCTGCGGAAGCTTTTTCGGCTATATTGCGGAAAGGACGCGCCGGTCAACCTGCTCTCGGTCATATATGTCGTGTCAGCAGGGGTAATGTCCTCCATTTCTTTTTTCCGAATGTATACGATGGCAATGTTTTTTGTGACATGGACTGCTTTTTGTTTTGCCGACGCTGTCGGGAAAGCGCGAAACGTTCGATTTTACGCTGCCATAGCGGCCGTGTCCGTCCTTGGCGCATTGACACACTACTATTGTATCGCCTACCTGGTTCTCACATGTTTTATTTTCGGAATATATCTTTTATCAGACAAAAAATATAAGGAGCTGGGGCTGTTCGTCGGCTCCATGCTGGGTGCAGGCGGGCTGTCCATTCTGATTTTCCCGTCAATCGTAAAGCATATATTCACTGGCTACCGGGGGAAAGAATCCATCGACAACCTGCTGGCTCACTCGCTCGAAAATGATCTGTTCCGGTTACGGGAATTTTGGGGATACATCAATACCGAACTGTTTGGAGGCACAATGCCATTGATTCTCCTGATGGCAGTACTGCTGTGCATACTCAGAATTTTAGCCATACGTAAAAGAAATGAAAAGCCTGATGGCACACGCTTTTTCAGATGGGCGGTCCTGGCTGTACCTGTTGTATGCTATTTCTTCTTAATCGCTAAAACCGCAGTGTATATTTCAGACCGGTATCTGTTCCCTGTTTATGCAGCTGCTGTATGCCTTTTTGTCAGCATCGCATTCCTCACGCTGAAAAGACTGCTGGGAGACAGAAAAATCGCTGCCAGCATTGCCATACCTGATCTCGCGATGCTCCTTCTGAGCGGCGCTGTGATCTTAAGCAGCTGGGCAGCGACAACATGGAATTACATATACAGGAGCGAAGCACAGCGCCTTGCCTCACTGGAGACGTACAGGGATACTGACTGCATCGTTGTGTACGACCACCGCTGGAAAGCGGAGTCCGCGTTTCTGGAAGTTTCCATCTATAAGAGTGTGACATTTTTCCCTCTGGCAGACCCGGAGCTCCTCGGCGAATTTGATTTATCGAGCGACCATCTGATTGTCCTGGCAATCGGGAATCATGATGAGATTTTAAGACAGATTACAGACAGCTTTCCTAATTTGAACCAGTATGCTGAACTCGGATCCTATGCCTACAGCACAACCTATTACTTCTATCAGGACAACACGCTGGAAAACTAAATGAGCGCATCCGCGCTCATTTGTCGGCGAGCGCAAGCCCAGCCTTTTTATTGTAGGCGTGTTTCTCCGGGTCTTCATAGGCATCCCAGAAGGACGCGCCGAGATTCAGCTTCTCCTCCACAAAATCCATATTGTTCATTGCTGTGGTGACAATCGACACTGCGCGCCTGATGTGAAGTCCCTCAAAGAAATTGAGCACCTCCACCGGAAACCGCCCGCGCAGCACCACCGCATCGGGACAGAGCGCCTCATAATCTATCATATCCCTTGGGTGCGGCTTGATCAGGACGCGATATCCCGCACAGTATTTCGCAATCACATCGAGACAGACCCTTTTCCGCGCCTCCTCGTCAACCGGGTGCGGTTCTGTCAGAAAGCACGCAAACTCCTCGCCCTCATATGACGGCTTTAACTGCCTGACCAGTTCATCCGCATCCTCAATAAACGCCTGAATCATCAGCTTTTTCTGTTCTGCTGTCAGCGCCCGCTCCAGCGGCTTTCTCGGCTCTTCAACAAATCGCGGGCAGTCCGTCGGCACCACGCTCCTGTCGTTGATTTCCATGTCAATACAGTATTTTCCCCAGCCATTCATGATAAAGATCAGATTATGGCGGGAAAACCATGTCTTTAGCTTAAAATGCCCATGATTCGCGACATAGGCGTCGTCGAGATTCTTGAGACAGTCAAGCCCGTCCTCCACCGCATGGTAATAGAGGTGCTTATAATTCAGGTAATACCCGATCGGATCGCTGTCGCAGAACACATAGATGTCCTCATACGCCGCAAAATCGATCACCTTCATATAGGGAATCTCACACTTTGCGAGCTTTTTCGTGAAAATCATGCGGTTTACCATATGCCTCAGGATATTGCTGTAATTCTTCCTGTACTTTGCAAGCTCCGGAAAAAAGTCCTCCCGCTTCTCGTCCAGCGCAATCACCTCATGGAAAATCCCTGTTTTTGCAAGCCTGTCCCCCAGATTTTCAAAGCTGGTGGATATGGAACTCAGCGCAATATCTGCTTTTTTATAATCATCTGCCGGCGTATTCCTTGCCAGCTTCATTTCTTTCAGGACTGCCACATATACATGATAAAAAGTGTGGCAGACGTAAATTCTGCTCTTTGTCTTTTTTGTCTTCATTTTCTTCCTATTTCCTTGTTCGTATTCCGCCGGGCCGCGTCTATTTTGCATTTCTGGTGTACGCATACCCCTCTCTTGGCGCAATCAGCGGCGCGGGACTCAGCGGTCCCTCCTTTTCGGGCTGCACGCTTCCGTCCAATAATCCCTCACAGAACCGGTAGAGCCTGTCCGCAGCCACCTCGGGATTCCATTCGCTGACCATCGTCTGATAGGCATTGGTGCCAAGCTGCTTTCTCAAAGTCTCGTCCCTGCACAGGCGCAGAACCTGCTCCCGAAATTCCTGAAAATGCTCATTCCGATACACCAGTCCATTCTGCCCATGCCTGATCAGAAACGGAACCGCGCCGATACCGCTCCCCGCCACAACTGCGCACGCGCTGTTCATGGACTCATTTAAGACCGCTCCCCAGCCCTCCAGATGATTGCTGGTAAACAGGAAAATATCGGACTCCTCCATGAACCTGCGCACATTCTGCGGCGGCTGGAAGCCATAAAATGTGACTCTCTGTTCCAGATTCCACTTTTTCACCTGCATTTTCAGCTTTTCCTCCAGCTCCCCGCCGCCGACCATATCCAGGTGGAAGGATATGTGCTGCTGTTCCAGGTACTTTGCCGCCTTGACGGCATACTCCGGATGTTTTAATTTCAGAAAACGCCCCGCCCACAAAATCCTGACTTCCGACTTGCCGTACTGGTCAAGATGGAGCTTCCGAAAAAAAAGACTGTCAAGATGATAGGTATTCACCTTGGGAAAATACCCCCACACATATTTCTTGTCGGGATACGCATGTACTATATTAAAATCAGATGCAACGTAAGCGCCATGACAGAGCAGATACACCGGCGCTTTCGCATACTGCGTGTGGTCTTCGTACTTTTTCTTTCTTCCGCGCGGCGAGATCGATTTCCACTGCCCTTCCCGGTAAAGGCGCTCACTTGCCCGGATCACAATCTTTCCCGCACACAGCCTCGGCCTGATATAGCTCTCGTCCTCAACCCCTCCAAACACAACAACATCGCTGTCCAGAATCAGCCGCGCGCAGCGCTCTTCCTCCTCATAGTAGAGCTTTAAGTAGGGAATCGATGACACTTCGCTCCCCCACCCCATCTTTATCCTGTCCTCCTCCATTCTGGAGGTCTGTATGAAAGCAAAGTCCCTGCCAAGTTTCCGATACAGTTCATTGGACAGCGGGATCTGATGATGATTGATGTAGTTAGATACAATGGTTAATTTCATGGTAAATATCCAAAAGCCTCCTGTAATTTGTCTCCGGGTCATGTGTTCTGAGCGCATGCGCCCTCGCGTTGGAGGAGAGCGACAGCGCAAGCTTGTCATCCTCAAAGATGCGCAGGATGGAATCCTTCAGCCGCTTCGGTTTGTCCTTCGGATACAGGAAACCGTCCTTCCCGTCGTTGACCAGATTGTGCACGCCGCCCACATTGGCCGCCACCACCGGAACCCCCAGAAGCATCGCCTCACCGACGGAATTGGGTGAGTTCTCGATCGCGGAGGGGCATAGAAATACATGTGTTTTCAGAAATCGCGCGCACATTTTGTCCGCCTGCAGTTTTCCCACAAACCTGACATGATCCTGCATTCCGCTCCTCCTGATCTGGTTCAGCAGAAATTTTCCGTAGCCAGACAGCTTGATTTTGTCCTTTATGCTGTCGTTTGCCGTAATGACATCCCCTGCCACATAGACGACCGTCTCCTCAAACTCCTCCACAATCTCAGGGAGTATATCAATGACATAGTGCAGTCCCTTGATCGGATAATTTCCCTGACTTAAGAAAAGGGAATACCGCTCAATCTGGTCAATCTTCCACGCGTCATTGTAGAAATCATTCCGCAGTGTCTCATTCATAAAATGATACTTTGCATCCGGTGCGAGCATCTTTGTCATTTCCCGGTCAAAATCCGTCCTCCCGGTGACATGACCGACCATCGAGAGCGCCTCCTTCTCGTATGTACCGCGCTTTGCAAACTTCGCCTGCTGGTCAAACAGTCCGTCCTTTTTCAAAATGTCGCGGAATGTCTTTTTCTTCTGCACCGAGTAGGGCAAATCTGCCATGTACACCTCCGCGATGGCGCTGCACAGCCCCTGTATCCCGATCAGGGTTCGTTCCGGGCGGTGAAATGCCCTCACACAGGCAAGCGTATGCGGATATTCTGTGCCAAAAATGTGAATGATATCCGGTTCAAAATCCTTAATCACCGCACCAAGGCTCTCCTCCATACCGGCATCATAATTTTCCGGGTGAACAGTATCCTCCCGAAAAATGTAGTAGTCGATGCCCTGCGCCTTGTCCTTCACAAACAGAGCGGTATCGCCCTTCACAAACGCACGGCTCTCTGACGCCGGAAAGCACATTGCAAGTGTAATGTCATTTCTCTCCTGATTCGTCACCAGCTTGCTGGCAAGCCCGGAAAGCCATCCCTCTTTGATCACAATCTTCTGCCCCAGACTCTTTGCGATAAACGGGAGCATGATGTTGCACAACCACAAAACCCTCATATAAATACCTCCATCCTGTCAATAGATTGCAAACATATGTTTTTATCCAGTGCATTCCACCCTGTCACTGCTATTTTACGCCGCCATCCCGCAGCTTGTATATGGCTGTCTTAATGCCATTATATACAGTAGACAAATATCTGCTGTCTGCGATGGCACTGCGAAGCGGCGCCAGTGTCAGCAGCATGATCAAACGGTACTGATCCGCCTTTTTCCTTCCCATATAGTGTACCACAATCTCGCGGTGCTGTTGTCTGGAGCGTCTCCGGTTCTCCTTTGTCTCTGAGTACCCGCCGCCCTCATAGGCCGCAATCACAACAGGCACATACGAGATCACCGCCTTCTGCTCATAATAGCACCACAAAAAATGCTCGTAATCTGCCCTTACATTATACGCTGCACGGTATCCCCTGCTGTCAAATAACGTGTGATGGTAAAAGCAGGTCTGATGGCAGGGCACATTTCTATAACATGTGAAATCATTCATTGCAGGCGACGAAAAGATGACTGTATTCAGCGCTTTGTGGTACATATTCCCATAGATAACATCCGGTTTTTTATCTATCTCCGCCAGCCTGCGTATCTCACACGTTATTTTATCCAGAACTGCATCATCATAAAAGCTGTCCCCGCTGTTCAAGAATAAGAAATACGCTCCCCTCGCCAATTTCACTGCCTGATTCATCGCATCATAGATACCGTTATCTTTTTTTGTATGCACATGAATGCGCTCATCGTGATACAGTTCCCCGAGTCTCTCGACTGAACCGTCCGAAGATCCGCCATCCTTCACAATCACCTCAAAATTTCTGTAACTCTGGTGCAGTATACTGCCGACTGTCTCACACAGCTTTTGCCCCGCGTTTAAACAGACAACAATCACGCTGTACATGATGCCCTGTTCCATATTCCTGCCCGCCTCCTTGCATTCATCGTCTATCTGTTAAATTTTACTGAATCAATCATCATCGTGCGGTGCCTGCTATTTATAGGTATACCGCTCTGTCTCAAAAAGCCAGCTTTTGTAGGGAAGAAGTTTCACACCATCCTGATGCGCTTCCATCAGGAATATCACAAAGTACAGAATGCATACCACGAATAAGATGGCCGTAACTTTCCTGCGCATCCTCTGTTCTTTTATATTGTGCAGAATCAGCGGAATCATGAAAATCTGAGAAACGCCAAAATAGTAAGAAATCCGTGTCACTACCGGCAAAAAGGAAAAAAAAGACCCGGTCACAAGCGCCAACAGATTCAACTGCGCATAGAAGCGGAGCTCCCGCTGCCAGCGCTGCGCCCCCTGTGCATCTTCTGCCAGACTGCATTGTTGTGAACAGATAAACCATACATACAGCGCAAGCACTGCCACGGTGCGCAGTGTGCTGATCAGGCTGCCGCCTCCCTCAAGGTATACCGTATTTCGATACGACGGATACAACATCAGTGCAAGCTTTAAGACCAGACCCTTTCCCAGAAAGCAGGCCGCGCTGACTGCCAGACCTGCCGCTATCTGCCAGCGCTTCCACGCAAATGTTGCAATCCAGTATACAGGCAGCACCAGCAAGACTGATTTGTGAAACAATCCCGCCAGAAAGATCCAAAAGACAAATTTCAGATAGTCTTTTTCCAACACATATTTCATGGAAAAGAGTGCTACCGAGAGCGCCAGGTAATACCGCACCGTATTAAATGTCTGAAAATACAGTCCCAACGTCATAAACAGAAAAAAAGTCTGTGAAAAATTAACACTCTGCCTTGTAAACGCCTTGAAAAAAAACAACAGCGTGACAAATGCAAACACGGAAAACACCAGCTCATAATACTCTCCGCCGGCAAGCCCGTATAGAAAGCGGACCAGCCAGTTGAAACCGGACTCCGTCACGACATATCCGCCCACATAAGCCTCATGGGCAGTCTGTGTGTACTGCCCATAGTCATTACCAATATCAAATCGAAGTGCCGCCGCCAGAAAAAGTATGCAAAAAATTCCTGTGATGAACAACCGGTTCTGAAAACTTTTGCTGGTCCTGCGCCCACAGCTCCACACCGTCTCATCAGCATGGTACGGCTGTATCTGATATGCCATCACACAGGTTCCTGCCGCAATCGACAGATAAAATAATATCGAAACGATTCTCGTCATAACCCCTCTACCGACCTGATTCCCTTTTTCATCAGTTCCAGAGCATTTTTCTTAGGAATCGTGACACACATCACCTTTCCGTGCGCCATGATAAAGCGCACCGCCATCATATATGCCATGCCTCCATACAGAAAGTGATACAGCACTCCTCTGTCGATAAAAAACTTATCCGTATATCCCTGAAACCATGTCGACTCCCGCTCCCGCTCCTCACCGATCTCGACTGGCACTGCATAGACCACAAGCCCATATTTCAGGCAGTCTCTCAGAAACAGGCTGTCCTCCCCGTTACTGTACTTTGCACCACCTCCAAAGAGGAGTGAAAAAGTGATATGCGCCGCGTGCAGCTTTGCCCGTCTCACAGCAAAGGAATACGTGGGATAGCGCCCCGCATTCCATATGTGTACTCTGTGATATTCCTTTGTATAATATGTGGCACGCGATTCCCCCACTCGCAGATTAAACAGCAAAAAGTCTGCCTCCGGGTGTTGGTGAAAAGCATCCAGAACCCGTTTCTCATAGCCTTTGTCATATACAATATCTTCATCGGAGAACAGCACTATGTCACCCTCCGCACGCATCAAAGCGCTGTTCCTGCTCAGTCCGACACCCTTCTCCCGAAACTCATAACACTGAATCCGTCTGCCGCTGTGCGTATATTCCCTATAATCAAAATGGTCTGTCTGATTGATGATAATCGCATCGCTTTCCAGGTGCATACGCTCTGCCAGCGTCGATACATCCTGATTCACAGCCGACACCAATACCTGCAGCTTCATCCCATCTGTCATCCCCTTCCTGTCCGCCCTTTTCCCTGCGCATTTCTCCACGCATAATAAATTCCCATCCACTTTCTGTCTGCCCGCGTGAGAACTGCCGACACAATCTCCGCGCCATGCAGTTGTGCATAACCGATCTCATCCGCGATTCTTTCCCTGTACGGTTTTCCAAACGGAATCACCGCCATGACCGCAGAATCCCCATCCGCGTATTCCTTTGTATCACAAATCTGAAAACAGGAACAGTCAGCCAGCCCGCGGTCCCGAATATCCTGCAGAAACAGCGCCGCCTCCTGTCCGCCAGACGCATCCAGCAGAAAAATCCGCGGATATCTCTCCGTCAGCATTTTTAAGTCCGCCGTCAGCATCTCCGCCTGCCTTTTTTCCAGGATCGTCACCCGGCTCCTGTCATCTCCTCCCCGAAATGTCATCCCGCAGGCAGGGATTCCAAGCCGCACGGCAATATCGCCCTTTGTATAAAACACAGACCCCATGCAAAAGCAAAATGCGATCACAAAAACACCCGTCCCGGCGGCAATGACAGCCCCCAGCAATGCCGCCCTCCACCCGAAATAAGGAACCTTCTCCTGCACGATGTCCAAATCCCCAATCTGATATATGGTATCAAACTCATCCTTCGCTGCTCCGAACGCTCCCAAAGCCGTTTCAATCGCATTCCTGACCGCCTCCACCTGCTCAGTCTCCTGTCCCCTGACATAGACCGTCAGATAGCGCACATCCGACAATATGCGTGCAGAGACCATTGCGCTTACCTGATTTCTGTCATACGCACTGCCGAGAAGCTCCATCGCCCTCCCGAGAATCTCATCCCCCAGGATCGCTTCATTCCATGTAAAGTCGTTGTAGTAATCCCTCGCCTCATAGCGTCCATCCGCAAAGTCAATATAGTACTTCGTCTCCGAAACATAACAGACATCCTGCGTTTTGACCAGAACTACAATCAAATTAAGACCGCTGCCCAATATGGCACCGGCCACTGCCAAAAGAAACAGCCCCGGCAGTTTTGTGATATATGTCGCAAACAACGCCCTGCTGTCAATTCCCTGCTGCATCAAACTAATTTCCTCCGTTAACCCTTCTCTTCTTCCACATCATGTTTCCGCATCGCAGTTGTCTGGTTCTCGTCCACCCCTTCCGTACTCTCCGCCTGAAACAGGATTTTGAGCGTCAGGAGCATCAGCTTCAAATCCAACCACACACTGTAATTTTCAATATAAAACAAGTCCAGCTTGAGCTTGTCATACGGTGTTGTATTATACTTCCCGTACACCTGCGCATAACCTGCAAGCCCTGCCTTCACTTTCGTCCGAAATGTAAATTCCGGCATATCCTCCTGATACTGCCTGATAATCTCAGGGCGCTCGGGGCGCGGACCGATAAAGGACATCTCGCCATTCAATATGTTAAAGAGCTGCGGCAGCTCATCAATCCGCACTTTTCTGATAAATCTGCCGATCGGCGTAATGCGGTCATCGTTTCTGGCCGCGAGCCTTGCAACGCCATCTTTCTCCGCATCGGTCCGCATACTGCGGAATTTCAATATCCGAAACTCCCGCATGTCACGCGTACACCGAACCTGTTTATATAAAACGGGACCGCCGTCATACAGCTTAATTGCGATCGCTGTCACAATCATAAATGGCGACGTCACAATCATCAGAAGCAATGCGCACACAATATCAATCAGGCGCTTCAAAACACGCTGCTCGATCGTCATCGCATACTCCCGCGTGAGCAGAATCGGTGTGTCAAAGAGATGCAGCTGATCGGAACCCTTTATCATAATATCCGGAATCTTGGGCATCATATATACCCGGATACTCCTGCTGTAACAAAATTTCAAAAGTTTATTGCGAAGCGCAGTATTCATATCCCACAACACAACGCCGTCATAGCAGGACACAATCTCCCGCTCCAACGCCTCCAGTCCGTCGCTTTCCGCCACACACTTTACAATATTGTACTTATCCTTCCGCGTCTCAAACTTTTTGAGAATATCTTCCGTCGGACGTTCCCCGCTGATAAACAACAGCTTCTTTGGCGGAAAAAAACGCTGATAGAGCTTATGGCTGATGTACGTCCACACCGCCGACACCACAATCTGCCCGAGCATCATCAACAATAGCGGGGCGGGTGTGACAAGCCCCAGAGACAGCAGCGAAATCTGAAAATAGGAGACGACATTCGCGCACAGCAGCGAGATCACCTGCGAGAAAAATACATCCATCGGCTTTAGATACCCCACCTTAAGCCCGCCATAGGTCGCTGTAAAAAATAACAGCAAGGTAAAATAAACGGCTGCCAGAAGCCAGAAGCCCTTTCTGTGAAAACTCCGCCACATGCCGCTCTGCATAATATCATTGTACACTTTATGCCAGACATAGATATACAAAATTGTCTGGAACACAAGCCCGATCAATGACATCTGTAATATAATTGTCCTCTTCGCTGCCTCTATCCGTCCCACTGTCCAGCCTCCATACTACAACCGCCGCAAGACTGCCCTGAATGCCCAAAAACACATACAGTACACGCTCTCTATGACAGAAAGCTTTTCCTGCCTGCGGTACAAACTCCATATCCTCCTGATTGCAGTCAGTTTATCTGACGACAATGTACCTGCACTTCTTCTATATCGGACCAGATTTTTGTCCATGCCATACGCCGTTCCATATTTTTTCAAGAGATGCCACCACGTCGCTGTGTCCTCACTGGCAATACATGGCATATAGATATCCTCATCTGGTATTTTATTCCTGTCAATCATCACAGTTGACGTGAAAATGGTCGTATTCTTCAATGCCTGCCGGTAGGTGATGTACTCCGGCACATGCACCACTTTTCCAAGCCCCGCACCCGATTCATCCGCAAACTCATACCCCATAAACACAAATCCGGCATCAGGATTTTCCTCATGCTG
>CAMWTP010000067.1 GCA_947177165.1 uncultured Lachnospiraceae bacterium | reverse complement strand
CATGTTCAACGCACTAACTAGTTCGTTAAAGTATTTATGCAGTCAGTGGATTTATAGTTATAGTTACGTTGCGGTTTTACACTTTCTCCTAATATACATGTTCAACGCACTAACTAGTTCGTTAAAGTATTTATGCAGTCAGTGGATTTATGGTTATAGTTATCGTTGCGGTTTCATGTTTTATATAATGTAAATGTAAAAAAATATTAAGACCAGGCTTTACTTTGCTGGTCTTAATATTTTTTTACTGCAGGTTATCTTCATTGTTTTTATTCTCGTCAATAGTTTCAATTTCCTGACCAGGCTTGACTCTTTCATGACCTTTGACAAGGATTTTCGTAATATCTGCAAATGGTTTCTTTGCATTTTCCGGGAATTCAACATATTCGCTCGAATCTGTATCAATATATAGCAATCTTAAATATTTTTTTGTCTCTGGGGACAAATTTTTAGCTGACAATCTTGTCTCAATCAAAGACTTCATAAATGCAAACAATATGGCAAATATCGGAACACCGACAATCATGCCGATAATTCCCCAGATACCACCAAATAATGTAATAGAAAATATTACCCAGAAGCTTGATAATCCAGTGGAGCTTCCAAGAATCTTGGGACCAATAATATTTCCATCAACCTGTTGGAGTATGATAACAAATATTACAAAATAAAGAGCCTGCAACGGATCAATGAAAAGGATTAATATTGTGGAAGGAATCGCACCCAAAAATGGTCCAAAAAAAGGAATGATATTTGTCACACCAATAATGACACTGATCAGAACACAAAACGGTATCCCAAGGATGCTTGTCACTGCAAAACAAATTAAACCAATAATAATGGAGTCCATTATTTTTCCTACAAAAAATCCCCCAAAGGTTTTGTGTGCAAAACGCACATTGCTGATAAAACGATTTGCGCGGTTAACGGACCAAAAGGCATATACAATTTTTTTTGCCTGTGCAGCAAATAACTCTTTGCTGGCCAATAAATAAAATGATATGATAAATCCGATTACCAAATTCCATATTTGCCTAAATATAGAATAAACACTCATTGAAACGGATGTAATCACATTGATAACTCCGCTAAACTGTGACAACATTTCTGTGACATTATTGATACTGTTTAGCTGGGGCAACAATTTTGTGTTGATTACTGTCATGAAATCCATGGAAGATTGATTTAAGAACTCCATAACACTTTTTTGAAAGTCAGGATTATCGTTTAAGAGCTTTGATATCCATAAACTAAATGTATTGATATAGTTAGGGAATTGTACCAATATTGTCCGAATACTGTTCGCAATCTGTGGTATGACAATCGAGAAAAAAACATACAGTACCCATAAAACGAATACATCAGTAATAATGATGGAAAGAAAACGTTTGGGATTTTTTTTATCCTCCTTTTTGATCAGTGCAAAAAAAGGAGTTGTTATAACACGCTCTGTGGCGTTTACCAGCGGAGCCAGCAAATATGCAAGAATGAATCCATCTACAATAGGCATTAATATCGCAAAAAGATTGTTTATCGATGATGAAAGATTGTCAAGATGAAAAATCACATAATAACTTGCAAAACCTCCAAGAACCACCAAAAATGCTGTAAGTCCCCATTTAATATAGTCTTTATTATTTTTCATTTCTCGACCAATCTCCTATCTTGTCCAATATTTTATTGGAATTATTTTGTAAAATGTTATATTATAATTATAGCATATTATTGGGGATATTTATACTAAAGTTTTATTATTTATAAGAGGAGTTGCGTTCAGGTGGAAAAAGTAAATAAATCAACATATCACGATGAAGTAAACAAAAAAAATATAGTGCATCTAAGAGAAATACTGGCTACTCTTCCGCCCTTTTGCGGGCAGTATTTCAGAGGAATGCAGGAATACATATCAAGTCGGACGAGAGTGGCCTATGCATATGACATCCGGGTCTTTTTTGAGTATCTTCATGACAATAATCCTGTTTTCAAAAAAACACCAATTAAAGAATACCGGTTGGAAATCCTTGACATGATTACCAGAATGGATATTGAAGAATACTTAGAACATTGCACTTATTATACGAAAGACGGCAAGGAATATATGAATGATGAAAGAGGTAAGGCAAGAAAACTCGCTTCGCTGAGAAGTTTCTACAACTACTTCTTCAGAAACGAAATGATTGAAAAAAATCCCGCCGCTCTTGTTCAGATGCCCAAGCTGCATGACAAAGAGATTATCAGGCTGGATCCGGACGAAGTTGCTATACTGCTCGACACGGTTGAGACTGGCGAAAATCTTACCAAAAAACAGCTGCAATATCATGAAAAAAATAAGCTGAGGGATATCGCACTGCTCACGCTGATGCTTGGTACGGGAATACGTGTATCCGAATGTGTCGGCATTGATATACAGGATATAGATTTCAAAAATAATGGTGTCAAAATACGACGCAAAGGCGGATATGAGGCTGTTGTGTACTTCGGTGAGGAAGTCGAGCTTGCACTCCTTGATTATCTCGAACAGCGCACAGACATGACACCTGTCGAGGGGCACGAGGATGCACTGTTTCTATCCATGCAGAATAAACGGATTACAGTGCGCGCTGTCGAGAATCTGGTGAAAAAATATTCCTCAGTTGTCACTACGCTAAAAAAGATTACCCCGCACAAGTTGAGAAGTACATATGGCACCACTCTTTACAGGGAAACTGGGGATATTTACCTTGTGGCGGATGTGTTAGGCCACAAGGATGTAAATACCACCAGAAAACATTACGCTGCTCTTGAGGAGGACAGACGCCGCCAGGCAGCGAAAGCTGTTACTTTGAGGGAAAAACGCTGATATACCCACTAATTGCTGTTAAAATCTGAAGCATAATATGGAACAATGACATGGCTTCCGGCAACAATGTTATCAGAAGTCAGGGAATTTAGCTTCTTTACTTCTGTGACATATTCATGGATGTTTTTATAATGAGCGGAATCAAAATTATCATTGGCGATTGACCACAAGGTATCGCCTTTTGATATTTCGATACTCTTATAATATTTGTATGAAGGCTGGTGTTCCATATCATTTGCTTCCGTTGAAAATGATATAAACAGAAGCGATATGGCTAAAATAAGGACTAGCGACAAGAGCACAGCCATTATATGGTTTCTTACTTGTCTTTTGCGTTTTTGCCTGTTGATCAGTGCCTTTGTTGTGTAATCTGTATTATTCATAAACCTTTCTCCTTTGCAGCAAAATAACGAACAAAATTTCCAAACAATCATTCCGAACAGTTGTTTAAAACAGATTATACAGAACAAAGATTTGCTTGTCAATACTTTTTTGAAAAATTTCCAAACAATTTTTCGGAATATACGTTTGCATTTTTCGAAAGGTTGTGTTATAATAGCAAAAAAGGAGGCATTACATATGGCATATGGAAAAATAACAGCGAAACAAAAAGAAATTTTAGAGTTCATCAAAGCGGAAATTCTCAGAAAAGGATATCCGCCATCAGTCCGGGAGATCTGCGAGGCAGTCAACCTGAAATCTACTTCTTCTGTTCACTCACATCTCGAGACACTTGAGAAAAACGGATATATAAGAAGAGATCCGACAAAACCCCGCGCTATTGAGATTATGGATGACAGTTTCCAGATGGTCAGACATGAGATGACGAGTGTTCCGATTGTTGGAACTGTTGCGGCCGGCTTACCGATTCTTGCGGAGCAGAATATCGAAGGATATTTCCCGATTCCTGCCGAGATGGTGCCAGCTGGAGAATCATTTGTATTAAAAGTGAAAGGCGACAGCATGATCAATGCTGGTATCTTTAACGGAGACCAGATCTTTATCCATGCGTGCAATACTGCGGAAAATGGTGACACTGTTGTCGCGTTGGTTGATGATTCTGCTACTGTGAAGACATACTATAAAGAAGATGGACATTACAGACTTCAGCCAGAAAATGACACAATGGATCCCATTATCTTAGATGATGTAGAAATTTTAGGCAAAGTGTACGGTGTATTTCGTCTATATCACTAATTTTTCAATGTTTTGAATTGTATTTGCAGAAAAAATTTCATATTAATCCAGAAAAAATCGAAAGGCGGTCAAAATCTTTCATTTTGATTGCCTTTCGATTTTCCATTTGGCTTATATTGTTTTTATGTCGACAACTTTTCCGTCGCGCCACATGCGCTCCAAATCATAAAATCCACGACTCTCTTTATCAAATATGTGTACAAGAATGTCGTTGTAGTCCATCAGTATCCAGTTTGCAGTGTTATAACCTTCTACACTCTTTGGATGGATTCCGTTCATGGCGAGCTTCTCTTCCACGTTATCAGCCAATGCCTGTATCTGGCTCACGTTTGCACCGTTTGTGATCACAAAGTAATCTGCGATTGTTGATACCTCACTGATATCAATAAGCTGTATATCCTCGGACTTCTTATCTTCGAGAGCATTGACAATTGTTTTTAAAATAGTGTTTATTGTATTCAAGCGAAATTTCCTCCTTTATATGTAGGACGCACATAACTGTCATAGGTTGTCTGTGTCATCTGGTCTATGGGGTTTCCTTTAGCTTCCAGAAATTTAAGGGTGTTTGATAAAATCTTTTCCATAGCCTTGTCAATATCGATAAATGCGAGCTGGCGGATTTCATCAAGCTCTGGGATCGGATTGCGGGAAGGCTCTATGTAATCTGCAATAAAGATTATTTTTTCAAGCAGCGACATATCAGGTCGTCCAGTGGTATGCCATGTGATTGCCTGAAGGATATCCTCATCATGAATGCCAAACTTTGTTTTAGCGATATATGCGCCCACTTTTCCGTGCAAGAGATACGGGTGGCTGGCTTCAAAGCTGCTGTGCGGAATATTGTTTTTCTCACAGATGTGAAGCTTTTTGCTGTTGTCCATGCACTTTGCACAGTCGTGAAGAAGGCCGGCAGTTTCTGCTCTCTTTATAAAATCAGAATTGCTGGGATCAGGATTATACCGCATAGCCATCGCAATGGCCGTATATGCAACACCAAGGGTATGATGATACCGGTCTTTGGTCAAATGTTTCTTCAAGTATTTCTTAATCTTCTTCATAATATAAATGCTCCTGTTCTATATAGTGTGCAACCTCTGGGGGAACCAGCTCTGAGATGGTGAGGCCGCTTTTCACTTTTGCTCTTATATCTGTAGATGAAATATCTAATTTTGGCATGTTGAGGTAAATGATATCGGCTCCTGACGCCGCCAAAATGTTTCCTTTTTTCCGAATTGCATCGAAATCATAGTCATCCCTTACCGCACACACCAGCACAGCCATCTGAAAAATCTGTCCCGGATTTCGCCACTGCTCTATTTGGAACAAAATATCTGCTCCGATAATAAAATAATATTGCGTATCTGGATTTGCTGCTTTTAAACATGCTAACGTTTCATAGGTGTATGTGTTTCCTGATTTTTGCGCTTCGATTAGAGACAGCTCAAAATCAGGATAGCGCTCTATGGCTAGCGCCACCATCTCGACCCGCTTCTGCGTTTCCAGAACATTTTTTTTCATGTAGGAATTGCCGCTTGGCATAAATAGAATTCGTTCCAATAAAACCTGTTCCTGTGCCTTCGCAGCTAGCAGCAGATGACCATTGTGAATGGGATTGAATGTACCTCCCATAATGCCGATTCGTTTTCCGCTTTTCATGGATACCTCCATTGCTTATTTGGGCAGAATTATTTTAGGATTTTCCTTAAATGGTTTATATAGCACAATCTTTTTTCCGATTACCTGAACGACCTGTGAGTGCGTGCGCTCAGAAATAACATTTGCGATTTCCTTCGGATCGTCGATGCAATTCTTTAGAACTGCTATTTTAATCAGCTCGTGTGTATTGAAAACCTCTGAAATTGCCTCAACATTTTCCGGCGTCACTGATGATTTCCCGATTTGAAATACAGGCTCTAGGTTCATCGCTAATCCTTTTAGGTAAGATCTCTGTTTGCTTGTCATCATATATATTTCCCTTTCTTTTATTCTTTATAATAGCTGAATGCCAATCCATACATTCGCACAGTGTCGCCCTCTTGAATGCCGAGTGCCTCCAGTGCATCCAGTATCTCATTGTTTTTGAGGAATTCCTGAAAAAACCTAAAACCGCGCTCTGATTCGAGATTGGTATAGCCAAGCATTTTTTCGATGCGGGGACCCTCCACAACATATTCATTCTTCGTTTCGTCGTACTCGACGGTATAAGGTTCATTCCCGACAACAATATCGGTATCTGGATTAAATTCCGGCTCAAAGATTGTGGGCGGCTCATCGATCTGGGAAAGCATATCTTTTACATAATACAGAAGCTCGTTCAATCCCTGTCCCGAAACAGCTGATATTGGAAACACTTTGATGCCTTTGGGCTCAAATTCTTCCTTGATCTTCGTGACAGGATCTTCCTCATTTTCCGCATAGATGGCATCAATTTTATTGGCAGCGATCACTTGCGGTCTTTGGGCAATATCTGCATTGTACGCTTCGAGTTCCTTGTTGATCGCATAAATGTCTGCAATGGGATCACGTCCCTCTGTTGAGGCAGCGTCAACCAGATGAATCAGCACCTTTGTGCGCTCGATATGGCGAAGAAACTCATGTCCAAGTCCGACGCCTTCTGAGGCTCCCTCTATGAGTCCCGGAATATCAGCAATCACAAAACCTTTTCCGTCATCGAGATCCACAACGCCGAGATTAGGATTCAATGTTGTGAAATGATAGTTGGCAATCTTGGGTCTGGCGTTTGTGACGCGCGATAAGAGTGTGGATTTGCCGACATTGGGAAATCCGACAAGACCTACATCTGCGATTACTTTCAACTCAAGAAAGAGATTGAGTTCCTTTGAGGGCTGCCCAGGCTGGGCATATTTAGGTGCCTGCATGGTGGATGTCGCATAGTGCTGATTGCCGTTACCACCTTTTCCGCCGCTCAGTATGACCTGTCTGCGGTTTTCACCTGACATATCAGCAATAACTTTTCCAGATTCCAATTCTTTTACAACGGTTCCTTCGGGAACTTTTACGATGATATCCGCACCATTTTTTCCACGGCAATTTCGCTTTCCACCCTGTTCTCCGTCCTGGGCGCAGTATTTTCGGATATGGCGGAAATCGGTCAGCGTGTTGAGACCTTCATCCACTTCAAAGATCACACTACCGCCGTTGCCGCCATCTCCACCGTCAGGACCGCCATTGGGTACATATTTTTCGCGCCGGAAAGATACATGTCCATCTCCGCCTTTGCCGCTTCTGATATATATTTTGGCTCTATCTGCAAACATTTATTTCACCTTTCTATGAGTTAATCGTTATATGGAAAAGGCTTCAGGTGAAACCTGAAGCCTTAGTAGATTCGTAATGTGGTCTTATTTCTCCTCTACAGGATAAACGGAAGCCTGCTTTTTGTCTCTTCCTTTTCTCTCGAATCTGAGTACACCGTCAACCAATGCAAACAATGTGTCATCTCCGCCGATTCCAACATTGACACCCGGATGAATCCTTGTTCCGCGCTGTCTATATAAAATGTTGCCTGCCTTTACGAACTGACCATCTGCTCTCTTTGCACCTAATCTCTTAGACTCGGAATCTCTACCATTCTTAGTAGAACCAACTCCCTTTTTATGAGCAAAAAACTGAAGATTTAACTTCATCATGGTACTACACCTCCTTGATTATGAGCTCGAAATATCGCTTTTTTTTAGAAAAAGCTTTCTTCTGCTTTCCGTAATTTTGTTCGATTCCTTTTAAACCCATCACCAGAGAATCCATCAAAAGCCTTGTCTTTTCATTGATCTCATCAGGGAAATGACATTCAATATAGCCTTCTTTTTCATCGCTCTCAGTAATTACCTTTTCCTTCGCCAATTCCTCTATGGAATTCAAGGTATTAATCACCAGAATAGAAATTGCGGCACATACAATATCACTGCCCGACTGTCCAAAACCTGCATGTCCCATACAGGTAAACCCCTTGTAGCTGTCCCTGGATTTAAAAATAACAATCGTAGTCATACTATTTAAACGAACAACATCTATTAAGCGTTGATTTTATCAATCTTAACCTGAGTGTATGCTTGTCTATGACCGTTCTTCTTGTGATAGCCTGTCTTTCTCTTATACTTGTAAACGATAATTTTCTTGCCTCTGCCCTGTTCCATAACAGTAGCGGAAACAGATGCATTTGCTACATCAGCGCCTACCTTGAGAGAATCATTGCTAACAGCAATAACATTGTCAAAAGTTACAGTGTTTCCTGCCTCTGCGTCAAGCTTTTCTACCTTGATTACATCTCCTTCGGAAACCTTGTACTGCTTTCCACCTGTTGCAATAATTGCGTACATATTGCACCTCCTAAATAATTACTCGCTAACTTTGGTAGTATTTTAGAAATACACTTGAACCTAGTTATGCGGCACACTCGTATATATTAGCATTGTTGTGGGTGATTGTCAATGTTTTTTTACACTTTAAACGGAATTTTTAGGAAAATTTGAATGAAAGTGAAAATGCAGCACCCTTTTCGCATACAATTTTTATCCGGTTTACCCCTTTTTTCAAATCCAATTCAACAATAGATTCCGCTGGTGCTGATAATTCAGAACCATCCGCACCAGCCTGTTCCGCCAGTGTAATAATTGTGTCGTCCGGATTGACCAGGATCAACTTTGCCTTACCGCTTGTCACCTGAAATGTATATTCCATCTGCAGGTTCCTATCGTTGTCCGCATTATATTTCCAGAGGGTATCCGAGCCTGTCATTTTATCACATTTTACAGTGGTAGTTTCATCATGCATGCTTAATCGGTAATTCATTCTATTGGAACTGTCGCCTCCGGCAAGCAATTTCTGGTTATCATAAACTGTTGCCGGCAAGAATATGGTTATCAGTGCGACTGTGGCAAAAATCGCTGCATATATTATTGCAATGACTGCTATAATAACAAACAATTTCTTTTTCACGAATGTCCTCCTTCATTAATGGTTGTTTGCCAGTGTGATATCTGGTTGGACTGACGACAGATGCTCCCGACAATATGCGTGATTCATCTGTACCTCTTTCAACGTTTTGTGCTCAGGAGTCAGATGGCATAATCATAATAGAACAAAATTAAAAGTGGTTAAGTTGTTCCGCAAGCGATTTTGTCGTCTTTTTTCGCGTGATTTCCACAAGCCCAAGCGCCGTTATATCAACGATTGTTGTGAGAATACGATCTTTTTTGGCAAGAATTTTTAACTCCTGCAGAAGTGCAAGATCCTTCTCACTGTCCTCCATATTGATGAAATCGACCAGTATCATTCCGGCGAGGTTTCTGAGCCGTATCTGCCGCATGATTTCATCAGCGGCTTCAAGATTAATCTGATAGATATACTCTGCAGTATCTTTTTTTGCAATATTTTTTCCAGAGTTGACATCGATCACATACATCGCTTCTGTCTTTTCAATAACCAGATAGGCTCCAGACTTGAGCCAGACTTTTTTGGTGAGCAGTTCATCGAGCTGTGTTTCGACGCGGTAAAGTTTTTGCAGCGGATATGTGTCATCCTGATACAGCGAAATACGGTCGAGCTGGTCTGGCATATAAAGTGCCGCAAAATCCTTTATCTCACCATAAATCTGTGGATCGTCCGTGAGAATCTGCTGATAGGCAGCTCCCTCGTCCCGCATATTTGTCAAATAAGAGGGCGCCGCATTCCAAATCCGGCTATAGCATGTTCTGTGAATCCCCTCACGGAGCAGGGTGGACATTTTATCGTTCAGATATTGGATCTCATCCCTGACTGGCTGCAGTGATTTCAGGTATTCTGTCCGATCCGGCTGCAGAGCTGACGATAAAATATCCGCTGTGACCTTTGTAACAGATGTGTACGCGGTGTCCTCCTCCGATGGATGTAAAAGAGATACCGCGTTTGTGCGAATGACCACTCCATAGTCAATTGCTTGCGGAATGACGGCTCGAAGCTGCTCTCTTTCTAATTTAGAACACTTTTTTGACACTCCTTTGTAGGTATTGCCATAGGTGATGACACTATATTTTCCGGCCAGTGACAGATCTGTGGTAAACACAGGTTCCTTTGTACGCACAGCCTCCTTCTCGAGTTGTACTAAAATTTCATCGCCTGCCAGTATCCTGCCATCGTATTGACGGTTCGTGATCATAGGAGCATAATCCGTATTGATAGGAAGATAGCCTTTCTTATTTGGCGCGTAATCGATAAAGGCCGCGTTGATTTGCTTCGCGACATTTTTAACCTTTGCGACAAAAATATCACCGATTTTCGCGCTGCCGATATTTTCGTCGGAATGTGTGAAAACGACTGACTCCATTTTGTTATTTTTCACGTTCCACACAAAAGACAATTCGCCATTTTTGTATTTTGTTATGACATAGCGCATATCACTCATTAGTAATCACTCCCAACAAATCCAAGCGGTTTTAGCTGAACATCTTCCGCGGTTCCGATATTGGTGTACGTCTCCTCCCGCGTGATTAGCAGTCCAAATTCATCGAAAGCCTGATTCTTATAATCATATAAGGCTTTGACAACAAGCGCTGGTTTAATATTTCCGGCGCTGCTCGCATCGACAGTCAAACGAATGGACTTGCTTTCCTCATCAAAATCGCACATGTAAATATATGGTTTCATGTCGAAAGTCGATTCGCTCTTTTTTGTCTTTTTGGTTACGATTATCTCGACTTGACCAAAAAAGTCATCAACAACTGCCTTGGTCAAGAATTCGGGTTGAAAATCTTTACGGAAAGTAATGGTATAGCACGCTGCTGCAACGCTTGCCATAGCGTTGCCGGCATTGTCTGGCAGAAGTTTGACTTCCAATACCCTGATACCGTCGACCATCTGTTTATTGAGCGAATCAGTCAACTCTTTGGAATTCGTCAAAGTATTGACTTCAATGTCCATATATTCACCGTTACTCTCGAGCCCTACTCCAAGCGGAGCAGCAAAGGACATAATCTGGTGCGGACTAAAGCCTGTCGAATAGGCAATATCGATGCCTGCGCGGCGTATCGCTTTCTGAAAATAGCGCATGACATCCAAATGTCCAATAAATTTAAGAACACCGTGTTTGAAAAATTTTATTCTCAATCTCAATATATTATCCTCCAATTAACAAAGAACGAACAAAGAACGGCCTGGCCGTTCTTTGCGTAAACTTTACACTTCTTTTATGACAAGGTATCTTTAGAAGTTCTTGTCACACTGCATATCCCACACTGAAATCTGGCTGCGCCGCAGGCATTGCACTGCTGCTGACAATTTGGAGTCAGCTGTTCGTCAAGCGCCCGCTGCCATTCCCGCTTTAAAAAATCCTTCGAAACGCCGCAATCGATAAAATCCCATGGAAAGATTTCGTCAAGACTGCGCTCGCGTGTCGTATAAAAGCTTGTATCAATGCCGCATTCCGCAAAAGTTTCCATCCACACGTCGTGTTTGTAGTATTCTCCCCACGCGTCAAAGATACAGCCCTTTTGATAAGCTTTTAGAATCGGTTCACATAGCCGCCTGTCACCGCGGGCAAGAATCCCTTCCATGACACTGGCATCGGCCTCGTGCCAGTTATATTTGATGCTCTTCTGATTCAACTGTTCTGTGACCGCTTTTCTTGTCATGTAAGCTTTCTCTAAAAACTGTTCCTTCGTGCACTGCGACGCCCACTGGAACGGTGTAAACGGCTTGGGGATAAAGAAGGATGTACTGGCGACAATCTGCACTTTTCCATTTCTTTTTTCCTTTGGTACGGTTTCATAAAAAGCGACCGCAATCTTGTTGGAGAGTTCGGCAATCCCTCGGATATCCTCTTCTGTCTCAGTCGGCAGCCCCAGCATAAAATAGAGCTTTACCCTGTTCCAGCCGCCCTCAAATGCCAGGGTGGCACCTTTTAAAATAACTTCCTCCGTCAGGCCCTTATTAATCACGTTTCTAAGTCTCTGGCTTCCGGCTTCCGGCGCAAACGTGAGACTGCTTTTTCTGACATCCTGCACTTTTTCCATAACGTCAAGCGAAAAGGCATCGATTCGGAGTGAAGGAAGCGAGATGTTAACCTTTTTTTCGTGACATTTGTCAATCAGGAAGTTTACAAGCTCCTCGAGATGGGAATAGTCACTGGAACTCAGGGAACTCAGCGATATTTCATCATATCCCGTATTGTCGAGCATTTTCACAGCGCAGTCCTTGAGCATTGCAACATCACGCTCCCGCACAGGTCTGTACAGCTGCCCTGCCTGACAGAAACGGCATCCGCGGATGCAGCCTCTTTGGATTTCGAGCACAACCCGGTCCTGTGTACATTTGATAAAAGGCACAACGGGCTTTTCCGGGTAATATGTGTCTGATACATCTGTGACAATCTCTTTCACAATTGTTTTCGGAATATCGGGGCGCGTCGGCTCAAAGGATTTTATCGTGCCGTCCTCATGATAGCTTACTTCATAAAAACGAGGCACATACATCCCGGGAAGCTTTGCCGCTTCTGACAGAAACGTTTCTCTCGACGCACCATTTCCCCTGCATTTTTTATACAAATCCAGAAGGGGACGATACTGTGTCTCCCCTTCTCCGATATAGAAAATATCGAAAAAATCGGCAATCGGTTCAGGATTATAGCTGCAGGGGCCTCCGCCGATCACAATTGGATGTTCCCAGGTCCGTTCTGCTGCCAGCAGCGGTATCTGTGACAAGTCCAATATCTGCAAGATATTGGTGTAGCACATCTCATACTGGATGGTGATTCCCAGAAAGTCAAACTGTTTAACCGGCTCCTGCGATTCCAATGCAAATAAGGGAATCCTTTTTTCACGCATGACCGCATCGAGATCAGGCCACGGCGAGTAGACACGCTCACACCAGGTATCCTCGAAACGATTGAACATATCGTACAGGATCTGGATACCAAGGTGTGACATGCCGATCTCGTATACATCGGGAAAACACATCACAAACCGGACCGCTATGTCATTTTTGTCTTTCATAACGCTGTTTACTTCGTTTCCGATATAGCGCGCCGGTTTTTCAATTTTCAGCAAAATATCATCGCTCAAAGCTAAATTTCTCATATTAATCCCCATGCCGCCTTTGGCGGCTCATTCAATGAAAAAGCTGTCAATCTTTATTGTGGAAGCTGTTGTATGGGCTGCTGCGGAAGCATTTTTCCGTCTACATCAAAAATATAAGGGATTCCGTCAATCTCAACAATTCCTGTCTGCATATTTCCGTTCATATCAAAATAGTAAACGCTTCCATTGATCGTCACCAGTCCAACTGCCATATGTCCGTCTGTATCGTAATACTTTGCAGAGATACCATCGTTAAACCAGCCTGTATACATCGATCCATCTGCTGCGAACAGATAAGAAAGACCGTTCAGGTTCACGACACCGGTCATCATGCGTCCAAACTCATCAAAGAGATAGGTTCTGCCCTCAATTGTCTGCCAGCCAGTCACTCTGTGCCCGTCTGTCATTGACAGATAATAGCTGTACACGCCGTCATTAAACCAGCCATATGCCATCGCACCGTCTGCTGCAAACAGGAATGTCTGATCGCCAATTGTCTGCCAGCCGGTTTGCATCACTCCGTTGATATCAAAGTAATAATATTTATTATCGACAATGCTGAGCCCGGTAAGCATATGTCCGTCTGTTGAAAAGAACCGCTTTCCATCCGGAAAATCAAGGAATCCGATATACATGGCACCATCCGGCGCAAAATAGTAGGACAGACCGTTCAGGTTCTGAAGCCCGGTGAGCATTTTACCGTCCGCACCAAAACAATACATTCCCAGTCCGATTGGCGTAAAGCCGATCGCCATGACGCCGTCCGGCTGCAAATAGTACATACCGTCATCGAGTGGCAGCCATCCTGTCACCATGCGCCCGGCAGGATCAAGATAATACTTTGCAGTGCCTAAGTCAAGCCAGCCTCGCTGCATTTTATAGTTGATATAGTAATGTAAAAATCCCTTTCTTGCAACCCATCCTGTATTGATGATGCTGGTGGAATAATCCTTCAGGGCGTAGTCCATGTCGACATCGCCAATGATTCCGGGGACACTTCCTTTGCTTGAGTACTGCCATATAGCCGCATCAGGGATTTCACACGCAGCTGCCCACTGTGCCACCCACTTGTCATAAAAGATTGGACCCAACCGATCCCGGAACCAACTGGTGCTGGAATAGACCATCGGATAATATCCTTCTGCCTCAATCATGGCACAGAAAGTGTTTGCCATGAGAGACAAGGTCTCCGGCGAAAGGGATTTCTGGACATTATCCTCGACATCCCACACCACTGGATAAGACACTTGCACGTTCTGGATAGCATTCAGCACAAACTGTGCCTCCATTGCCGCTTCCTCTACGTTTTTCGCGTAAGAATAAATATACACACCTGTCTTGATGCCAGCTTGCTGTGCTGCGAGCATATTGTAATTAAAATATGGATCAATTCCGGATTTTGTGCTGCCGACCTTGATAAAAGCAAACGACACACCGCTTTGTGCTACTGCCTGCCAATTAATCGCTCCCTGGTATTTTGAAACATCAATGCCCTTTTCTGCGGCGGCTGCTTCTGATGGAAAAGCTGGTACGCTGCAAAGCGTGCACAGTACCAAAAGCATGCAGATAATACGTGTAAGTTTGTTGGCTGATTTTTGGTTTTTCATCAGTCACCTTTCCTCCTATTCTGTAGATAAACTTCCCTTGTTGTCTATAAACTTCCTTTTGTCGAGAGCACATCCTGAATGCGCCCGTCCATAGATACGGCATCGTCGAGTGCCTTTGCAAATGCTTTGAATGCTGCCTCAATCATGTGGTGGCTGTTTTCGCCGCTAAGCATCTTGATATGTATATTCATGGCTGCACTGTAAGATATCGCATAGAAAAATTCTTTTACCAACGATGTGTCAAAGCTGCCAACCATATCATTGGGAAAACTGCAGTCAAACTGCAGATATGGTCTGCCGCATAAATCAACCGCGCACAAGACCAGGGCGTCGTCCATTGGCAGGATAAAATAGCCATATCGCCGGATGCCCTTCTTGTCGCCGACGGCTTCCCTGATCGCGTTTCCCAGCACGATACCAGCGTCCTCCACGGTATGGTGCCCGTCGACATTCAGATCGCCCTTTATATCGACATCCAAATCAAAGAACCCGTGTTTGGAAAATCCCTCAAGCATATGGTCAAAAAAACCGATGCCAGTGTTGACAGATGATTTCCCCTTCCCGTCCAGATTCAGTTTCAGACTAATGTTCGTCTCTCTGGTCACTCTCTTTATTTCTGCAATTCTGTCCATAACGATATCCTTTCTGATGTTTCAGTGTTAAGATTCAAAGCGCACATGAATCGAATTTGCGTGTGCAGTGAGTCCTTCTTTCCTTGCAAAAAGCTCAATATCTTCGTGAACCTTTTCTAACGCCTCCCTGGAGTAAGCGATAACACTGGACTTCTTCACATAGTCGTCGACATTCAGCGGCGAGAAGAACTTCGCGGTGCCATTCGTGGGCAGGACATGGTTAGGACCAGCATAATAGTCCCCAAGCGGTTCTGACGAGTATTCTCCGAGGAAAATCGCACCGGCATTTCGGATTCTCGTCATCGTGTCAAACGGATTTTTCGTCAAAATCTCAAGATGCTCGGAAGCGATCTCATTGGCCGCTTCGATGGCTGTCTCCATATCAGATGCCACGAGAATATATCCATAGTTGTCAAGCGATTTCTGTATGATCTCCCTGCGCTCAAGAACTTTGACAAATTCATCGACTTCGTCGGATACCTTTCTGGCAAGTTCTTCGCTCGTCGTAATCAGGATTGCCGATGCGAGCTCGTCATGCTCTGCCTGGGACAACAGATCTGCGGCCACATATCTCGGCGCAGCGCTCTCATCAGCAAGCACAAGGATTTCGGAGGGTCCAGCGATCGAGTCAATGCTCACATGTCCATATACAGCGCGTTTTGCGAGCGCCACAAAGATGTTTCCGGGGCCGACAATCTTGTCGACTTTCGGAATCATCTCTGTGCCGTATGCGAGCGCGGCGATCGCCTGCGCTCCCCCAACCTTGTAGATGGCGTCCACACCCGCAATGTCCGCTGCGACAAGTGTTGCGGGATTGACCTTTCCGTCAGCTCCTGCAGGCGTTGTCATGATAATATTGGGAACACCTGCAACTTTAGCAGGAACAACATTCATGAGTGTTGTCGACGGATAAGCCGCCTTTCCGCCCGGAACATAGACGCCCACTTTCTGCATCGGTGTAATCTTCTGTCCTAATATAGTGCCGTCCTCCTTGGCATCAAACCAGCTGTTTCTCTTCTGTTTTTCATGGTATGTACGAATATTTGCAGCCGAGTCCCGCATCACCTGTATAAAATGTGCATCCAATTCCTGATAGGCTGCATCAATCTCCGCCCGTGTAACCTGGAAATTTTCCTTTGTCGTGGTGCATTTGTCAAATTTCAATGAGTACTCAAAGACTGCCTCTTCCCCGCGCTCTTTGACATTTTCAATGATATCCGCCACGATTTTCTCATATTCGCCGTAGTCGTTCGTACTTCTCTTTAACAGATTTTCAAGCAGATTCTGCCTGGTATCATTGGTTAATTTTACAATTCTCATAATATGCCTCCATAATTGTCACTGCCTTCCTATTTCCTCCCTGAGTGCCTGTAAGATCTTTTTGATTCGCTCCGCTTCCATCTTCATGCTGACCTGATTGACAATCATCCGCGCGGAGAGCGGACAGATTTCCTCTAAGACTTCCAATCCATTTTCTTTTAATGTAGAACCTGTCTCAACAATGTCGACGATGACATCGCTGAGTCCGACGATCGGCCCGAGCTCGACAGAGCCGTTCAGCTTGATGATATCGACCGTCTGATGCTTCTGATTGTAGAAGTAATCTTTGGCAATCTTGGGATATTTGCTCGCCACACGGATCATCTCGTGATGCTGCAATAATTCCTTCGCGGAGGCCGGACCGCACACACACATCCGGCACTTGCCAAAGCTAAGATCCAGCACTTCGTACACGCGTCTGTTTTCCTCCAGGATGGTGTCACTGCCAACTACCCCGATATCCGCTGCGCCGTATTCCACATAGGTTGGCACGTCCGGACCTTTTGAGAGGAAAAATCTGAGTTTTAACTCCTCATTGACAAAAATTAATTTTCGGGAGTCCTTATCCTTCATCTCCTCACAGGTAATGCCTATCTTTTCAAGAAGCTCCAGTGTTTTATTGGCAAGCCGCCCCTTACCGAGCGCAAAGGTAAGGTATCGCATGTCCTGCATCTGTTGATTCATACCAAATACCTCCCTCTCTATATAAAGATTACTTTCGAAAAGTTATTGTCCGCGGCAAATTTCGTGTACTGTTCCTCTGGCTGTTCCAGCTTCATCAGCACAGCGGAATAGCCTTGCGTCCGATATTCCCTTGCCTTTGTCAGTGCACTGCCAAAATCCGCTGCATACACAAGCAAAAGATTTTTGTTTTCCGGTTCAGGACAGATTTTTTGTCTGGTGAGCGCTGTCACAAGATCGTCGATCATGACAACAAATCCTGTTGCAGGTGCAGGTTTGCCAAACTTCTCCAGAAGGTTGTCATACCTGCCGCCCTTTGCAATCGCACTACCCGCCTGATAGGTATATGCATTGAAAATGATGCCTGTATAATAATTGTATTTGCTGACCATTGCAAGGTCAAAGGATATGTACTGGTCCACGCCGTAGACTTTTAGCAGTTCATAAACCTGCATTAATCGTTCCACTGCTTTCTGGGAGCGCTCATTGTCCGCAGCTTCGAGCGCCTTATCCAATATTTCGCAGGAACCAAACAGGTTGTTTACTCCGAGAAGCGCCTGAATGGACTGTTCTGGTATTTTCCTGTCCAATAAAAGCTCCTGCGCCCCAAACTCGTTTCTATTTGAGATAAATTCGCGCAGTGCAAACTCTGTCTCCTCGTCGAGCTGCGCGTGGGCACATAAGCCCTTGAAATAATCAATCTGTCCTACAGACACTTGAAATTCCTTCAATCCGGAATTTAACAACGCCTCGACAAGCATGGCAATCATTTCCGCATCTGCCTCTGGGGAAGCATCCCCGAGCAGTTCCGCACCCATCTGTGTCGTCTCCTTCAATTTTCCCTGCAGATTATTTGTGTTGATAAAATTATTTCCCAGATAGCAGAACCGCAGCGGAATGTTTTCATCCATAAAATATTTGGCGGCGCACCGCGCTATGGAAGGCGTAAAGTCGGGTCTTAAGACCAGCGTGTTACCCTCCTTGTCAAAAAATTTGTACAGCTCCTTGGAGGGTGTCGTGCCAATCTCGCGGCTGAACACATCAAAAAATTCAAAGGTTGGAGTCTGAATATCCTGATATCCATAGCTGTGGAGCTTGTCGCCAAACAGCTTCTGAATTGTCTGTTTGTTGGCGTATTCCTTTCCGTATATATCACGCACTCCCTCGGGAGTGTGTACAAGTCGTTTTCCCATAAAATCCTCAGTATCCTTTCTGACAGCTTGCTTTAACACATTAACGTGCTGCTGCATTAACGAATTAGTGCAATATACGAAGTATACACTTTTTTGTCTGTCATGTCAACCACTATCCCTCTCCCGGTCGTTTAGGTCAAGCTGTATCAAATCCAAATAAGGAACGATTTGTCCGCCTTTGTGTTTCATGAAATACCGCTCTGTTAATTCTTCAAACCGAAAACTCTTCCTGCCGCCGTTTTCCATTCTGTCCCAGAACACATTCAATTCGCGGATACTTAGATAGTACATGACATCGCGCGCAGTGAAATAAATCAGAAAGAAGGCAATGCCGTTTTGTCTGTCAAAATCCCTCATAAACTGCACCTGATGCGGATGTATCTTCTGGAGTGAGAACAGATCAACCGCACACTCCTTGGCATCGAAGCAGACGGGGATTCCCTGGACAACCCCTATGTAGTCAACCGTACTCTTCTGGTCAAAGTAGGCAAGTGTGATATGCCGCGTCTCTTTGTCGATTGTGATGGGCGTAATCGGGGTCGGCACCTTCTGAATCAGAGCCAGTCCGTTATCTCTGTACTTCGTATTGGTCATATTGATCATTTCTTCCAAAAGGGAACCGCGAAGTCCTCTGGAATTCCATGTAGACATACTATTTATTCGCTCCTTCAAAAATTTACTGCATCAGTTTGCCGAATATCGCGGGAGGCGGACATTCCACTACTCTGTCTGACGTTCCTAGAAACATTTCTTCGGAAGCCTTTGGAAATACCAGCCTGTGCGCGTGCAGCAGCTGACAGTGGACACCTTTTTGGGCGTACACATGGTTTACAGCAGCATCTCCATATTTGACATCTCCGATAATCGGATGGCCTAATGACGACAAGTGTGCGCGGATCTGGTGTGTTTTTCCGGTAAAAAGCTGTACTTCCAACAGCGTTATGTTATTGACTGTGCGGACTGTTTGAACAGCGGTATCGATATATACAGAATCCTTTTTGTATAAATCCGGAATATCTGTTTCTCTGTGATAAACGGTCACTCTGTTATGCAGGGTATCTTTATACAGATATCCTGATATGCGCTCTTTTATTGCCAGTTCGCCTGATACCAGACAGTAATAATATTTTTCAAGCGTTTTGTCCTTGATAATATGACTCAGATACTGACTTCCTGCAAGCGTTTTCCCACAGACCACCATCCCGGAAGTATTCCTGTCGAGCCTGTTGCAGACAGAGGGTCTGAACATTCGCAGCGAATCCGCTGTGAGAATCTGCTGCGAAAGCAGATAGCCGATCAGCCATTCGTTGATGCTGTTATCTTCTGGCTTTGACTTCTGTGACAAAATTCCCGATGGCTTATCGACAATCAGGATATTGTCATCCTCGTATAAAATATGTAAGTCCTTAAACTTTTGGTAGGCATGGATATACTGTGCAGTATCCATGCTATCCGCAGCAGATTTCCCGCTGAATTTCCAGTATGTCTCATCCGCAAGGAAAAGTTTTACCTCGTCATCAAGGCAGAGCTTCTCCTTTCCGTCTGCTTTTTTCCCGTTCAGAACGATATTTTTTTTCCGCAGCATCTTGTAGATAAAGCTGTCAGGCGCATCCCGCAGCAGTTTCTTTAAGTATTTATCAAATCTCTGTCCCGCCTCATTGGGAGAAATCCTTGTTGAAATCATAACTGCATTCTCCGAAATTTTTTACAAATTCTATTTATATCGTCTATAGAGAAATATCGCACAAAAGCGTCAAAATCTCTGACTCCTTCTTTCCGGTCTCCAGCGCCTGCAGCTGACCCATACGATCGATAAAGCGTGCCTTTTCGCGAAAAATCTTGATGGTCATGTTCTTGATGCTGTTTTGTTTCAAAATATCCTGTATGTGCGCTTCGCAGGCAGACACATCACAGCCTGCAAATTCTGTGTATCCGATCAGATTACTGCCGCGCACGGCAAAACAGTTAATTGGAAAATTTGAGCGGTACGAGGTCAGATACAGACTGTAAATAACTGCAACGTCACCCTCCTGTCCGGAAATTTCCTGATAATCTGTTTCACTGAATTTAGGAATCTTAAAATACATAACAACCGATACAAGACTTTTGCTTGCGGGAAGCATGCCCAAGACAGCGACAATTGTCAGGAGATTTTCCTTATGACCTGTAGAAAAATATCCTGTCAGAAATACCGCAAGCGATATCAAAAAATACGCTGCTGTGCGAATCATCACTCTTTTTCGTTCGTAAGAAGGATATCCAAATTCCCCTTTTCTCTGTTTTGGTATATTCATCTGCTATCTCCTGGTTTGTAACTATAAATGGTTTCTGACTGTTCCGCGCATTCTGAAAGGATACAGGATTTATTTTAAAAACTGCATGGCTTTCAAAAGGGCTTTGTGCGGAATGACTTTTGCCGCGGCATCAAAACTCTTAATCCACGCGCCGTACACTGATTTCTCATGCTTGTGACAGGAGTCTGCAATCGCCCTTTTCACAACCTGGTCTGCACGGACGAGCGTAAGCTTTTTCACCGCAAGCGTGCTCCCTGTTTTCTCCGCAATATCGAAGAAAGGTGTGTCTACTGGTCCGGGGCAGACTGCGGTCACATAGATTTTCTTTGGCCGAAGCTCCCGATTCAACGCTCTGGAAAAGCTGTATACATAGGACTTTGTCGCAGCATACACTGCAAAGTCTGGCTGGGGCAGAAATGCTGCGCTGGAGGCAAGCTGAATAATTCTGCTATTCTTCTTCATATAGGGAAGACACAGATACGTCATCTGGGTTAAGGCTTTGCAGTTCACCTCTATCATACCAAGTTCTTCACTGATATTGGAAGCGGAAAATTCTCCCATAAGCCCGTAGCCCGCACAGTTGACCAGCATACGGATAACGGGTTTCTCATCAGCGAGCAGCTTTTTGAATCGTTCCATGTGACGCTCATCTGTGACATCCATATCGAGAACGCGTGCTGTATGCTCGAGATACTGTGCGACTTCGAGCATTTCCTTTTTGCGGCGCGCAATCAGCCAAATTTCGTCTATATTGTGAAGCACATTGTCCAACTGCAGTGCAAATTCCGCGCCCAGACCAGAGGACGCCCCTGTAATGATAATAATATTCATGTTAAATTCCCTTTCTTATTTGAATTTGATGTTATTCCTATAGCTTATCCATATCCTTTCGTATTTATTGCTTTTTTGGTTTATGCGTATTTCGGATGGTCTTTTTCTTTTTGGGCTTCTGCTGCACTTTTCCGTTGACATTAGGCGTGCGGGTACTCTTTCTGCTTTTGGAGCCCTGACTTTGTGTCGTCCCACCTGCCAGTTTCCGTGGTTTTATCAGACACTTTCTGTCAAAACCAATCAGATCTTCACGCCCGGCAAGCTTTAGCGCTTCCCTCACAAGGTCATAATTCCTGGGATTGCGATATTGGATCAGTGCACGCTGCATCGCCTTTTCGTGCGGATTTTTGCAGACATACACCGGCTTCATCGTTGCAGGATCCACGCCTGTATAGTACATTACAGTTGACATTGTCGACGGCGTCGGATAAAAGTCCTGCACCTGTTCTGGCATATAGCCGATATCCCTCAGATACTCGGCAAGAGCGACCGCCTCTTTCAGCGTGGAACCAGGGTGCGAGGACATTAAATACGGCACCAGAAACTGATTTTTGCCAGTCTTCTGATTCAGTCTGCGGTATTTTTCTGTAAATGCCTCGTACACAGCATTTTCCGGTTTTCCCATCCTGGACAAAACGGCGTCGCAGATATGCTCTGGCGCCACCTTGAGCTGGCCGCTGATGTGGTGTTCGACAAGTTCCCTGAAAAACGTGTCATCCTTGTCCAACATCAGGTAATCAAACCGTATTCCGGAGCGGACAAACACTTTCTTGACATTCGGTAGATTTCTTAGCCTGCGCAGAAGCGACAAGTAATCAGAATGGTCAACCTCGAGGTTCGGACATGGTTTCGGACACAGGCATTGTCTGTGTTTGCAGACACCGACCTGCAGTTGTTTCTGGCAGGAGGGCTGTCTGAAATTTGCTGTCGGACCGCCCACATCGTGGATATAACCCTTGAAATCTTTGTCCTGTGTGATGCGCTTTGCCTCCTCTACAATGGATTCGTGGCTGCGCACCTGTATCGTGCGTCCCTGATGAAATGTGAGGGCACAGAAATTGCACCCGCCAAAGCATCCGCGGTTGCTGATCAGGGAAAATTTGATCTCCGCGATTGCCGGCACACCGCCCTGCGCCTCATAGGAAGGATGATATGTCCTCTGGTACGGGAGTGCGTAGACATCGTCCATCTCCTGCATTGAAAGCGGTCTCTGAGGAACATTCTGTACGACATATACTCCGTTGGGATAAGGTTCTATCAGCGTCTTTCCATTAAACGGGTCTGTATTGTCATGTTGTGTCTTAAAACTTTTTGCATACAACCGCTTATCAGCTGTCATATCGTCATAGGAAGGCAGAAGCTCATAGTCGTAAAGACCAGAGATATCCTTCGTCTTGTATACAGTTCCGGCAATAAAGGACAAATCGCGCACAGAAATGCCGCTGTTTAGGGCATCAGCGATTTCAATAATTGACTTCTCCCCCATACCATATGAGATAATGTCCGCCTGACTGTCCAGTAAAATAGACCGTTTGAAAGAATCGGACCAGTAATCATAATGTGCCATGCGGCGGAGACTGGCCTCGATTCCGCCGATAATAATCGGAATATCCTTATATATTTTCCGGATAAGATTGCTGTATACGACTGTGGCATGGTCCGGTCTCTTGTAAGCGGCACCTCCGGGCGTATAGGCATCCGTCTCGCGGTGTTTTTTGGATACATAGTAATGGTTCACCATCGAATCCATATTCCCGGAGGACACCAGAAAGCCGAGACGGGGTTTCCCCAGCACAGTGATGCTGGAATCATCTTTCCAGTCCGGCTGTGATATGATTCCGACATGGTATCCATACTCACAGAGGAGACGTGTGATAATCGCGTGCCCAAAGGATGGGTGATCCACATAGGCATCTCCTGTGACATATATAAAATCCAATTGCTCTATTCCAAGCTCCAGCACTTCTTCCATTGTCATAGGAAGAAAACCATTCGCAAGTGACAATTTCCTGTCCTCCTAGTTTGAGTTGCAGCGCCTGCCGAATGTTATTATCGGGCAGATACCGTCTTGGTTAACTGTTTTAAATCCAGGATCTCTTTTTCTGTAAGCGGTCTGCAGGCGCCTTTTGGCAGATTCGCATCCAAAGATAAGGTTCCCATCGACAAGCGTTTCAGGTAAGTGACGCAGCCGCCGACAGCCTGAACCATTCTTTTTATCTGATGAAAGCGTCCCTCGGTGATGGTGAGCTCCATGATATACGAACAATCCGACTGCGAGATCAGTTTAACCTCAGCTGGTCTGGTAAGCTCATTGTCGCCGATATCCACTCCGTTTTCTAATAACACCTGCTTCTCTTCGGTAAGTGTACCAGTGCATTCAACATAATATGTTTTCGCCACATGCTTTCCGGGAGAAAGCAGTTTGTGGGCAAGTTCCCCGTCATTGGTGATCAGCAAAAGCCCTTCGGTGTCCTTGTCCAGCCGTCCCACAGGGGACAAGTCCTTTCCCCTGACATCAGACAGCAAATCCATCACAGTAGATTCATGGTTGTCTCTGGTGGCGGTGACAACCCCTGCAGGCTTGTGAAGCATGTAGTAATACAAATTTTGGTATGTGAGCGCCTGTCCCATGTAAGTTACCATGTCATTTCTCTCGTCCAATTTAAAATCAGGGGTTCTGACAGGCGTGCCATTGACGGTTACAAGTCCCTTTTTGATTGATTCCTTGACCTGGCTTCGCGTGCCAAGCTGCATATCACATAAAAATTTGTCCAGTCTCATCGCGCAAACCTCCAAATAATGAATCCTGACTCATAATTTTTGCGGATTTCTTATAAAATATAACAAACAGAGATTCCGGTGAATATATGCTGTTTAAAACGTTAGCGTATCTTCTGCTTATTATCATCATTTTAAGCAAACCTGAAGCTACTTTTCAGTATGCTTACGAGGGACTATACCAATGGGCAGCCAGGATGGTTCCCACACTCTTTCCATTTATGATGATCAGCTCCATCATGGTATACAGCGGTGCTGATCTGGAGCTTGGCCGTATGCTCAGCCACATACTCAAAAAAGTATACAAGTACAGCAGTTACGGTCTGTATGCGATATTCATGGGATTTTTTTGCGGGTTTCCCATGGGTGCCAAAGTAGTCAGTGACTTGTATGAAAAAGAGAAAATCAACAAAGCGGAAGCAGACACACTGCTTGCATTCTGCAATAATATCGGACCCGCGTATTTTATGGGAATCATCATACCGATACTGCACGCGTGCGGTTATCACAATACACTGCCCTTCGTGTTTGGAATGTATGGAATCCCTGCAATCTACGGACTTGTGCTTGGACGCTTACATACTGCCGGAACAAAAATGTCCGGGACATCTCCCGCAGGCGAAAGTTACGATACAGCTGACATGCCTCGGCTTTCCCTGGCCGCTACACTCAAAAAATCCTGTATGGACAACACACAATCCCTGATTGTATTAGGAGGATATATCACATTCACCAATGCTTTTCGGATTTTTCTTGACTTTTTGCCGCTGTCTGCCAATAACCAGAATATCCTGTCGAGTTTTCTGGAAATCATCGGCGGTGTTCAGGCGATTTATACAACCGCGCTTCTGCCAAACCAGAAAGTTTTCTGGATGATGACGGCACTGTGTTTTGGCGGGGTATCCTGCATCATGCAGACGAGCAGTTTTCTCGAAAAATCAGGATTGTCGATCGGTCATTATCTCAAACACAAACTAATAACAACCCTGATTTCCGCAGTATATTATTTGGTACTCACCAGACCAATCGGTATCCTGAATATTTAATGCAGCTGTACGACATTGGATTCCGTGCTAATGTCATACAGATTATATGCTTTGAAGATCATCGTATCCTTTTTGCCATATCCCATGCTGACAGATACAGTCACTGTGGGGCTCCCTTTTGCCCATGGCTGCAGGGCGGACCATGTTATGCCATTGTCATAAGAGTAGGAATAATACTGAATCGCAGATTCCGCATCCATTGCTGTCAACTCCACAGTCGCATATTTTCCTGTCTGATCATATTTTAACAGATTTGCGCTGACATACGAGGGAGCTGTAGTATCATTGCATACACGGCTTGACGGAACTGGAACAGCCAGCGGTGCATAGCTGCTGTAGTCCGTTTTGCCATCTTTTGACACAAGCCCAAAGTATCTGGCAACGGCCTCCGCGTCGCGGACCCCAAACTCCTTCAATTTCTCAGGGGACTGGATATAGGGCGTATCATTGATATTGTCCACATGACAATGTTCCACAATGACAGCCGGAATATTTCGAAGGGCACTTTCGCGTATGATACCATAATAATCAGATTTACCGTTGCTTCCGATTCTGGTCTTGATACCGCGGTTAAATAGTCCCATCTCCTCAAACTGTGTCAGAAATTCGTTGGCAGCAGAGTATCCCTGGCTGTACAGTTGTCCGGTTGACGGCACCCACACCTCGCTTCCATAGAGAGAATGGGAAATGGACATATTGAAATGCAGGGAGAAAAGAAAGTCTGCATTCACTTTGGAGGCAAATTCAGCCCGCTCCTTAAGGGACATGTCAATATCTTCGGTGTGCGTCAGATACACTCGCACGTTCTGGTATTTTTCCAGCTGCTCTTTCATATGCAGTGCGACTGTCATGGTGTATGTTTTTTCGGGAATTGGCAGGTAATCGGTTCCGAGATTACTGCCGCCATGGCCAGGATCGATGACCACTACAATCGGTTCTGCCGCGTTTGCCCTGAATACAGATAACGCGGAAAAAGGTATCGCTGTCATGGCGATACATAAAATGAATGCAACTATTTTTCTAAATGCTTTTCTCATCAAACTCCTCCTCAATGATAAAATTCAATTAACCCACAGGAAAAACTGTGGGTTATTATCACATACATCACAATTTTTATATCGCAGGAACTGTCCGGAAATTACTTGTGACAAGTAACTGTCATATGCAATTTCTGAACAGTTCCTCAATTATTCGTGCCTGTATCATCAGCAGCCTGTGCCTCCGCAACAATCTCATCAACCGGAACAAGTTCTGCCCGGTTCGTGGTGACAACGTGATCAATTTCCTGCAGATGACCGATCAGCGTATTGTAGTCGCGTGTGGAAATCTCAATTGATTGTTTCAAAATATTTTCGAGATTAGCAAGCATACTGTCTGTATACTGCATTGCTGCCGTTTTCATATTGTTGGCTTCTATCATCGCACTGTCAAGAATCCCCTGTGCCTGCTGGGTAGCCATCTCGACGATCTTGTCAGCCTGCGCGTAGGCCTCCTGCATGATCTGATGCTCGCTGACCAACTCCGTTGTCTGTACTTCCGCGTCATCAATCAAAGCCTGTGCTTTCTGTCTGGCATCATTCAGAATAGCCTCCTTGTTTGAGATGATTTTCTGATAACGCTTGATTTCCTCTGGGGTTTTCATGCGCAATTCTCGCAGAAGATCGTCAATTTCTGCCTTATTTACCATGATCACATCTGTCGAAAATGCTTTGTATTTGCAGTTATCTATGTACTCCTCGATCTCGTCAATCAACTGCTCTATTCTGCTGCTCATATTACTCCTCCATACACTCCGTTTTCAGGAACTGAACAGTCCTAAGACGGAAAATTTATTTCGTTCTTATTTGGTTGTATTTTTCATATACAAGTCTGGCTACAAAATCCGGCACGCACTGGGAAATATCTCCACTGAACGCAGCAATCTCCTTGACACTGGAAGAACTGAGATACGCATATTCGAGACTTGTCGTCAGAAATACCGTATCAAGTTCCCCGCCTGACAACATTCTGTTTGTCTGAGCGGTCTGCAGCTCATATTCAAAATCCGTAATAGCACGCAGTCCGCGCACTGAAATATGGACATTCTTTTGTCTTGCATAGTCAATCAGAAGTCCGTTAAAGGAATCCACTGTCACATTTGGCAGATTCTTTGTCGCTTCTTTTAATATACTAACACGTTCTTCGACAGAAAACAACGCATTCTTTGCCTTATTATCCAAAACACTTAC
>CAMWTP010000066.1 GCA_947177165.1 uncultured Lachnospiraceae bacterium | reverse complement strand
GTTGAAATGCAAAAAGCTGACAGTGGAGCCAAACCAAAACGCGCAAGATACAACAGCAGTCTAATGGATGCCAACGCAATCCTTTCAGGAGAAGATATAGAACTACTTCCTGAAACATATGTAATATTTATTACAGAGAATGATGTGCTGGAGGGTAATCTTGCTATTTATCATATTGAAAGAATGATCAAAGAGAATGGAAAACTATTTGATGATAAAGCGCATATCATCTATGTGAATGGAGAGATTAAAGATGATACTCCTCTTGGGCGGTTGATGCAGGATTTAAGTTGCACAAATCCTGATGATATGAATTATAAAGAACTGGCGGACAGAGCAAGATATTTTAAGAAAGATAAGGAGGGGCGCAAAATTATGAGTAAAATTATGGAAGAAATTATTAACCACGAGAAAATTGAGGTGGCAGAACGTATGCTGGAAAGAGGAAAACTGACAAAAGAAGAAATTGCGGAGGACTTGGGTTTGCCATTGAGCGTAGTGGAAAACCTTGCGAATGATTTACAACTGGCATAATTGATTTTACAACAGGTTGTGAAAGCAGGAACTCTTGAAACTGAGATCTCCTGCTTTTTCTATATGAATTTTCTGATTATTGGTACAATTGAACAAAACTATGACGAAATTTTTGGGTTTTATGTATTTTTCCACAAAGTTCGTGTCATTACCTTGACTCAAGGGGGACTCAGGGCGATGAGTGACTTGGAGGAATTGGAGCGCGCGCGTGGGAACAGTGAATATATGGATGCAAAGGTGGGGATAGCAGCCGCAAATGGCTTCCTGGATTGTGGAGCAAGGACTGCAAGCAATGAGATGTGCACGTTTCTTGTGATGAATATATCGTCGCTGCAGTTGATTCCGGTAAATATTATCGCCTACCGCAGCCAATATGGGAGTGCGAATCCGGCAGCGGTAATAGCACCCGCGATCGTGGCGACGTTTTTTAGTACGGTGGTGGCGGTGGTATACTGTAAAGTTATGGGAAAAAATCAGTAAACATTTTGAAAGTTGTCGGGGCTATATGAGATTATAATTATATAGTTAAATTTAGACGCAATTTATGCATTTTTATTATAAAAAAGGAATAAAAAATGCAGTATTAGAAAAAATAATTGTAATAAAGCAGTGCTTGTGTTAAAATGAAGCTTATGGAGGCAAAAGATTATGGAAAGCATTGTGAGATTATCTTCATTGAAGATTTCTAATATCAAAAATGTTAGAACCGGGCAAATTGTAATGCCAAACACCTGCCAGAAACATCTGACGTATAAAACTGCGGAAGTGTTGGGATTGTATGGTCAAAACGGTTCCGGAAAAACTGCCGTTATTGACACACTGTACTATCTGCAAAAGATTATGATTGGCAGTACGCTTGATGAGGAAGTGGCAGATTACATTGATGCAGCCAGTGATCAGGCAGAGATTATAGCTGATTTTAATATTTTTATAGAAACAATTATCTATGAAGTAAGTTATAGGATTATTTTGCAGAGAAGCAGAGATGGTGCAAACATTGTTCGAGAAACATTGAGCTGCGCTATCAATAAAAGCGATTCCAGAAGTAATAAAACGGTGTTTATAGATTACCAGCGTTCACAGTCGGAAAGTGTGTTTTCTCCAAAAAAAAGATTTGAAGAAGTTGTAGAAACAAATGCAGAAAATAAAACAGATTTGATTGTCGCCAGAAAGATTGCCGAGAAGAGTAACTGCTCTTATATCTTTGGAGAGGGGAGCAGGGAAATTTTCTGCCGGGATTATGAAAATCATTTCAAGCATTATTCAGAAGTGATCAAGGCATTATTTCAATTTGCATTAAAGGATTTATTTGTAATTCGCAATACACATTCTGGTGTGATTTCTGCAAACTTTTTACTTCCTATGGCATTTAAAATTGAACAGAAAGAAATCGGAATGAAAGGAGATTTTGCTGTTCCATTGACAGAACCTGTCGTTTTAAATGAAGAAAGAAAAAAACTCTTGGATATGATTGTAGAACAGATTAATATGGTTCTGTTTACGATTATTCCGGGGATGAAAATAGACGTTTATCATTATGGAATGCAGTTGACGGATTCCGGGGAAAACGGTTATCGGGTGGAGCTTGTCTCTGTCCGGGAAAATATGCCGCCTATTCCAATCCGAATGGAATCAGAAGGAATTATTAAAATTATCTCTATTTTAAATGCTTTGATTCAAGCGTTTGGCAATCCTTCTATCTGCCTTGCGGTTGATGAATTGGATGCGGGTATTTTTGAGTATATGCTTGGGGAATTACTTGATATTTTTAATAAAAGTGCAAAAGGGCAGTTAATATTTACATCACATAATCTGCGCGCTTTAGAAATGCTGGATAAAGACAATATTATGTTTTCTACAGTGAATCCGGAAAGAAGATATATCCGAATGAAAAATGTAAAAGCGTCAAATAATTTAAGGGATACGTATATCAGAGGCATTACCCTTGGCGGACAGGATGAAGTAATTTATGAGGAAACAGACAGTTTGAGGATTGCGCGGGCATTTAGAAAGGCAGGTAGAACGATACAGCATGAGTGAAAAGAAAGTTGTTGTATTCATAGTAGAGGGACCAAGTGATGAAGCTGCACTTGGAACGATTATGAAAGAGTACTTTTCCAGTAATGAAGTGCAGTTTATTGTTGTACATGGTGATATCACATTGAAAGATCACGTTTCAGGTGACAATATTTTGAAAAAAATAAATGAACAGATGGAAGGTGTTAAGAGCAGGTATCGGTACAGTCAGGATGATTTTATAAAGATTATTCATATTGTTGATATGGATGGTGTATACATTTCAGATACGGATATTATAGAAGCAGATGTGGAGGAAATTCAATATTTTGAAGATCATATTGATTCAAAATGTGCAAGCAGAATCGTAGAACGAAATAGAAGAAAAGGTGACATTCTGTATAAGCTTAGGAAAACAGGAAAAGTAAATGGTATACCTTATCGAATTTATTTTAATTCCTGTAATTTGGAACATGTTCTGTATGGTGAGCTAAAAGATTATTCTGATGAAGAGAAGCAAATATTATCGGATGATTTTGCGGATCGGTATGATGGAAAAGTAGAAGCGTTTATAGAATTCATATTGACTTCTAATATTGCTGTTCAAGGTACATATCAGAAGACTTGGGATTATATAGAAAAGGATGCGAATTCTTTAAAGCGGCATACAAATATGCATCTGATATTTGGATAATTAATATTGGGGCGTTGATACCTCCAGCGGGAATTTGTGTTTGAAGGGATTGAAAATCATGGGTAAAGCTATGGTGACATTGTGGAGGAATTTGTAAATGATGAGAAAATTGAGACAGCAAAGCGTATGTCGGAAAGAGAAAAGTTGACTAAAGAGCTGTAGGAAAATAAGTGATGCAACCTGCACAGGATATTTCTTCGAGGATGTATGTCAAAGAACGTAGGCGTAGGAGGCAAATGCATAAAGGACAATGCCTTACGGCGAGGCTTTTTGCCAATTTCATATGCCCGTGCATATGAAATTTATAATCAGAGAAATAGACAATTCAAGATGCGTCAGTTATTTTTCTACAGATCCTAACTATAACAACTTACCAAATGCTACATTGTTTTCATGTTCCTGAAAACCACATTTCTTATAAAAATGATATGCCGGCACATTTTTTTCTGTTAATAAAAATATTGCTCGAATATCATTTTTTATCAGATATTCTTCAATAGCACTGATAAACTTTCCGCCTATACCTTGTCCTTGAAGTTGGGTTTTAACACATAATTCATCAATATAATATTCCGTTGCAGAATACCAATGTTTTATATGCCCCATTGCAAGCGCCACTAACTCATCATCGTCAAAATATGCTAATGTTAAAGAATTTTTATTTCCAGTCAAATCAACAATATAGTTTTCCAGCTGCTCCTCATTGCTCCAGTCATCATTCCAAGGTTCTTTTGTAAATATTTCTCTAAAAAAGTTTTTTGCTTCATTTTTGTTTTCTATACTCCATTTTACCAATTCCATATATTAGCGTATTCCCCCTCTATCAGATTTTGGTCTGTTTCATCATCCAGCGTTATTATCTTACCACAAGTACACAAACAATTCTACTAAATTTAAAGTTTTCCGGGTCAAAGGGGCTCAATCATAGTATATATACTGCATTGTTTCCGGGTCAAAGTAACATCCTTCATATTCCTCCCACAGATACTCTGACCACTGTCCAAAGTGCGCAATGGGATTATCCAAAAAACTGCCGTTGCCGCCAAAGCGCTCTATGCCCTGGTCGTTTACATATAGTGACAGCTCCTGTTCTGTGCCGTTTACGATAACGGAGTAATAAATTTTGTAAGAATCGATCTGTTTCGCAATGCCAAGAAATTGATAGTCTGTTATTCCCCCGTCATCAACCAGTAAAGAAGCGGATTCGCAAAAGACCCTTTGTGCGTCTTCCTCTATATTTTCAAGAGTCTCTTCGTCAAACCATTCATCAAGCCAGTCTTCTTTTATCTGCGCGATATCGATATGACTGAATGCAGCTTCATAATTGCCCGTTTTCAAATCTCTCAGAAATGCGTTGGCAATTCGAAGTTCGTTTATGTTTGTAAAAGAGATTCCCCGGCCATTGAATTGTCCCCAACTCAGAAATATTACCGGAACAAAAACGATGACAAGCAGGATAGAAGCGGCCCATTGCCTCTTTATTTTCCGAAATCCTTTTTTCATAGATTTTAGTGCAGCTGTTTCATCTGTACTTAGCTCAAAGACTGGCTGCGTCTTTGCTGTTTCATAGAACTGTCTGCAGACGCTGCAGGTTTGGATATGTTCTAAAACTGCCTCCCTGCTCTGCAAAGAACAGACATCATCTTCCATTAACGGAATCAAATCTTTTATAATTTCGCACTGCATATTCATTTCATGACCTCCTCAATAATTTGCATTCTTGCCCTATAATACGTCACCCTTGCCCAGCTTTCCGTTTTACCATATAAATTTGCTATTTCTTTCAGTTTGATATCACTGATCGCATGAAGAATAAAGACATTTTTGTATGGTTCTTCTAAAGCGAGCATTGCTTTTCTTGTCCGCAGGTACTGTTCTTTTTGGATAATCTGTTCCTCTAAGAGTGGTAAATTGTCTGGAAGATGAAGATCCTCAATTGAGATTTCGGAATATCGTTTCTTTCTTTTGATTTCTTTCAGCCAGGCATTTTTGCCGATTTGACACAGCCAAGTATAGATACTGCAGCGTCCCTCAAACTGATTAATATGCTGAAAAGCCTGAAAAAAAGTCTCCTGCAGCAGCTCTTCTGCCAGGGCTTCACTTCCAGATAAAGATAATAGAAAATTATATACTTTTCTTCCATATTTTTGATACACTTCCTGAAAAGTGGACACTGACTATCCCTCCTTCTGGAACAAATAATTTCTGAACAGTTCCTGATTGAAAAAATACCCGCAAAAACAGAGATATAGGTACAATATAAATCCAACCGTATTGTATCATGAAATCATTGTTTTGACAGATCTGTGATGCAATCAAATGGATCATTTTCCCACCTCCTATAACTTAGAGACCGCAAAATGAAAAACGTTACAGTATTTTGAGACACTGCTTTCCAATTTGCAGCGAAGGCAGTGAAAGGAAAATCAGAAGCAATACACTGAAATCATGCAAAAATATATTGAAATTAAAGAACATATGTATTATTATTGTGTATAGAATAGCGTATGATGATGGTTGACATTGATATGAAAGATTGGACACAAATATGTACTGTATCCCATCTATTTGGGTTCCAGATGCTTTCTTTTTAAGGCGAAACAACCTATATCCCAAATTTGTATTGAATTGCTGCAATGCTGTATCGACGGATACAATGCACAGAATTAAGTTTCATGAAGAAATCGAGCCAGAACGAATTGTGTTGTCCTATTATAACAGCATATCTTTTGCGTTTACGGAATTGTGCGGAAGGAGTTACGGGAGCGGCGTGCTGGAAATATTACCGGGAGAAGTGGGAAATATCATGGTTCCTAAATTAGATGGTATTCCGATCAGCAGATCCAGGAAATTTTAGAACAAGTGGATGGAATCATCCGGGAGGGTAAACATATCGAGGAGGCGTTAGATATCGTCAACAACAATATTTTGGTAGCTGCTTTGGGATATGATGAAAAAATGTGTCAGCGGGCAAGGGGAATCTGGAAGAAGCTGCAGACAAGACGGCTGAAGAGAGGGCAGGATTAAAAATGAGAGGGCTATGTTTTGGTGAAAACGGATAAGCCCAATTCACGAAGAGGTGTTATATGAAAGATTATATGCAGTATTTGACAGAATTAATTCCTGAAAAGGACAGTCTAAAACTTGTCAAAAGTGAGGCAGAGAAATATTATCAGTCGCATTCTCCTAACGAGTGCTTTGACATGGGGATGAAACTTTATCAATCAGATAACTTTCAAATTCAGGAAGTCGGCGTTTTTCTTCTGGGATATTCTGCACATCACAATGCTTCTGCACTGTCCTTTTTGAAAAACATGGTGAGTCGGCATGACAGCTGGAAAGTCCAGGAAATTTTAGCAATGGCATTTGATAACCATTGTAAAATCATTGGATATGAAACATCTTTACCTCTGATTAAGGAATGGTTAAACAGTGATTGTGCCAATGTTCGCAGAGCTGTGTCGGAGGGATTGAGAATATGGACAAGCCGTCCTTATTTTAAGGAGCACCCTCAGATTGCAGTACAGTTGTTGTCCGCCCATAGAGAAGACCACAGCGAGTACGTGCGCAAATCAGTAGGCAACGCTTTGAGGGATATCAGCAAAAAATATCCTGAAATTATTTCAGAAGAAATAAGCGCATGGGATTTATCATCGAAAGAAATAAGACAAGTATATAAGCTGGCAGGAAAATTTTTAGATTCGAACTGAAAATCTGTCTCCTGCACCGTCATTCTTTTTCCAATTGATTTACCATTTTTATTTCAAAGAAATATTCTGCGCAGTTTTAAATACGCTTGACTGTAAACCTTGTTTATACTTTATGATTGCGGGTAAGGAACTGTTTGTACACACGATCAATAAAAAGAAAGAGGTCAAGGGCTTATGACAATCAAAGAGGTTGAGGAACGGACTGGACTGGCGCGCTCGAATGTGCGTTTTTATGAAAAAGAGGGACTGATTCAGCCGTCAAGAAATGAGCGTAATGGTTATAGAGATTACTCAGAAGGAGACATCGAGGATATCATAAAAATTGCATATCTGCGCACATTGGGAATTTCGGTTGAGGAAATCCGCAGCATGATATCAGAAACGATAACACTGCGGGAAGTGATTGAGAGGCAGCGTAAAGTGTTGGAGGAGCAGCTTACGGATTTGAACCAGTCAAAAGCGATGTGTGACAGAATGCTCAGCACAGACGATATCAGTTATGCCAGCTTACAGGTGGCACAGTATGTGACAGAGCCGCAGGATTACTGGAAAGATAATCAGACAGTTTTCAAGCTGGACGCTGTCAGTTTCCTGTATATATGGGGTAGTCTGATTACATGGATTGCGATTACAGGATTATGTCTGACGGTTGGTGTGGTATTCTATGCAAAGCTGCCGTTGGAAATTCCTGTGCAGTGGAGTGACGGAACAGTGACTTCTCTCGTAAAAAAGGAGTTTATCTTTGCTTATCCTGCAGTGTGTGTTGTGATTCGCTATCTCCTGAGACCATGTCTCTATGCCAAATTGCAGATGAGTAATCCCCATGCTGCGATCATGACAGAGTATTTGAGCAATTATCTGTGTTTTATCGCGTTATCCGTAGAAATTTTTTCGATCCTTTTTGTGTATGGCCTGGTGCGGAATATCGTCACCGTTTTATTTGTAGATACGGTGGTACTGATTGGGGTATTGATTATAGGAATCTCAGGGAAGTCATAAATGAGCAGATTTCCTCAGCCGAATCTCCCGCTTATTTATAAAAATGTGTGAGGCAGAATACAGTCTTAAAGTATGATATACTATCAATTGGCAACTGTGGTAAAGAGTGCCGCATATTTCGTCAGCCTGTGAGAAAGAGGAAGGAGACGCAGCGATGGCGGTGCAGACTGACCGCAGCGAAGCAGGCAGTGCTGTTTACCAGGAATTGCAAGTGATCAGCACAATAGACACACAGCAATCAAAGACAGATGTTTCCCTACGGTTGATTTTGTCAACCAGAGTTAACCACGAATCCATTGTCTTGTACGAAAATGTCAGTATAATAATAGACAAAGGAGCGTGATCAGCTTGAGCGAACTGAATATAGCCAAAACACTTGTATTAAAACGACGGGAAAAGGGCATAACGCAGGAGGAGCTTGCAGCCTATATCGGAGTGTCAAAAGCATCCGTATCAAAATGGGAGACAGGACAAAGCTATCCTGATATTACATTTCTTCCACAGCTCGCCACGTACTTCAATATTACGATTGACGAGCTCATCAATTATCAGCCACAGATGATCAAAGATGATATAAGAAAATTATATCTGCGGCTGTCAAACGATTTTGTAGAAAAACCGTTTGACCAGGTTATGAACGAAATCAGGGAAATCAGAAAAAAGTACTTTTCCTGTTTTCCCCTGCTGTTTCATATCGGTGTGTTGATGATGAATTATTTTATGCTGGCAGAGGAAAGCCAGCAGCAGGAAATTGTCCGCGAAGCAGTCGATATCTTTGTCCGGATAAAATCCGAAAGCAGCGATTTTACACTTTGCAGACAGAGTAATGGAATGGAAGCAGCCTGTTATCTGATTTTGTCAGATCCGGCCAGAACCATCGAATTACTTGCGGATTCACAGACGCCCGCGATGAACGAAAGTAATGTCTTAGCCATGGGGTATTCCATGAATGGTATGCCAGAAAAAGCCAAAGAGATATTGCAGGTAGAAATATATCAGAATTTTATTAGTATGCTGCAAAATCTTACATCTCTTTTTCAGCTTGAAATTGCTGATCCAAAAGCCTCAAAAAATATTATTGACCGGATACTCTGTCTGGATGATGCATTTCATGCCCGGCAGCTGCACCCCGCCGCTATGCTCTCTGTATATCTCAATTCTGCCATGGCCTATGCCCTGCAGAATGACACCGAAAATGCACTGTCAGCATTGCAAAAGTACTGCGATTTGGCAGTGGAAATTTCGTATCCTGTCACGTTGTGCGGAGATGATTTTTTTGACCGAATTGATGCGTGGCTGTCAGAGCTTGACTTCGGTGTTAATGCACCGCGGGATGACAAAACGGTCAGACAGGGCATCATTGAAGGTGTGACAAATAATCCCGCATTTTCAAGATTGTCTGATGACATGAAGTATAAACATATCGTGGAAACACTGAAAACTGTTTTGGGAGGCTGATATCATGGAACTGTTAATAGAATATTTACCGCTACTCATACCAATCATCCTGATCGAACTGGCTCTTGGAGTGACAGCGCTCATACATGTTTTGCGGCATCCGCACTACAAGTTTGGCAATAAGCCTGTCTGGATTGTTGTCGTATTGTTTGTCCAGATCATCGGGCCTGTCGTCTACTTTGTTTTTGGCAGAGGTGAAGAATGAGTATCTTAGCGATTGAAAATCTCAGCAAAAGCTTTGGCGGGCATCATGTTATCAACAATCTCAGCCTTTCTGTGCCCGAAAGGACAATATACGGATTTCTGGGGCAGAACGGTGCGGGAAAGACAACGACAATGAAAATGATTTTAGGACTGCTGAAACCGACGAGCGGAAAAATATCCGTATGCGGGGAAGAAGTAACTTATGGCGGGACAAAGACCAATCGTCATGTTGGATTTCTGCCCGATGTTCCGGAATTTTACGGTTATATGAAGCCTATGGAGTATCTTGCACTATGCGGCGAGATTACAGGGCTTGACCGCAAATCCGTAAAATCAAAGTCGGAAGCGCTGTTATCGCTCGTGGGACTTGACAAAGCAGATAAGCGGATCAGTGGATTTTCCCGCGGAATGAAACAGCGGCTTGGCATTGCACAGGCGCTGTTAAACGAACCGAAATTGTTAATCTGTGATGAGCCAACCTCAGCACTTGACCCTGTCGGACGCAAGGAGATTCTCGACATATTGTCAGCTGTAAAAGGAGAGACGACGGTACTCTTCTCGACTCATATCCTGTCTGATGTGGAGCGCATCTGCGACCACGCCGCAGTGCTGCATAAAGGCCGTATCGTGTTAAACGGTACACTTTCCGCGCTAAGACAAAGTCATCGTCTCGATGCACTGCACATGGAATTTCGTACAGTCGACGATTTAAACCGTTTTACAGGTGATGACAGCGTTCGCATGATCTTTCAGGATGCAGAATTTACAGGGTGCAGCGTAATCGTAAAGTCCGGTGATATCAATGAGACGGCAGGGCAGATTTACAATGCAGTCTATGCTGCAAAAATCTATCCTGTAAAAGTTGAGATCTTAGAGCCTACCCTCGAAAATCTGTTTATGGAGGTGGTAAAGTGAGAGCGTTTATTGCCATGACCAGAAAAGAATTTCTTGAGAGTATGAGGACATACAAGCTGCTCATTGTTGCCGCGGCATTTTTGCTTTTCGGCATGCTGAATCCGATTACGGCCAAAATAATGCCAGAGCTACTGTCATCGATGATGCCCAAGGGAATAAATGTCACCCTCGACGAGCCGCATGCGATTGATTCGTGGATACAGTTTTATAAAAATATGTCAACGCAGCTGATTCTTTTTATCATCGTATTTAGCGGTATTGTACCAGGTGAACTCTCCAAAGGAACACTGGTTCATTTGCTGACAAAGGGATTATCACGAAAAGTCGTAATATTCTCCAAGTTTGCAGCAGCCGTTTTTGTGTGGACAGTGGGGTATCTTATCTGTTTTGGGACAACATATGCATACACGTTGTATTTACTGCCGGGAAGACTGCCGAATATCGCTTTTTCTGCATTTTGCATGTGGTTATTTGGCGTCCTGCAAATATCCGTTATGCTGCTCGGAGGTGTGCTGTCTGGCAGTATTTATGGTTCCCTTCTTTTGACGGGCGGTTTTGCGGGGGCGCTTATGCTGCTTAACATAGTGCCTAAGCTTGCGGCGTATAATCCATACTTACTCTCATCGGGGAATGTATCTTTGCTCACATCGGATGCAGATGTATCGGATTTCTGCGCCTCTATATGCGTGAGCCTTGTGCTGATTTTATTTTTTATGATAACCAGTTTCCTGTCATTTGACAAGAAACAGATATTGTGAACATCGTATATCAAACATTCTACGGAGGTGCTGCTTATGAGAATCGAGACACAGAGACTGCTGATTCGGGATGTGATAACGGAAGATGGGTTGCCTTTTGTCCAGATGGCAGCAGACGGAAGCCTGAAGGAATGCGGTTTTGATCGGGACTGCAGTCGCTGGATGACAGGATGGATCACTGAGGCCAAGGATTTTGCCGTCAGAGATAACCCTGATCAGGATTATCTGGCGTATACGATAACCTTAAAAGAGGATATGGCGGTGGTTGGTTCTATTGGATGCTCTTATTATGAAGACTTACACGAAACGGGCATTACATATTTTATCGGAGCGCAATACAGGAACAACGGTTATGCTGCGGAAGCGGCGAAAGCATACGCAGCATATTTTCTGGATCGCTATCCGGCGAAGCAGCTGATAGCGACGGTGAAAGACGAAAACATCCCATCCTGGAAGACGGTTGAAAAGGCGGGATTTGTATTGACTGAAAAAAGGATGTATAAGGACTTGAATGATGACAAAGAGGAACTGTATCATTTTTATAAAATTTCAAGTCCGATTCCAAGCTGACTTATCACACGATAAAAGTCCAAATGAAACCCCGGCTCACAAATCTGCTTTTGCAGGTAATTGTATGCCTTATTTCTTCTTTTTTTCTGCAGTACAAATCGGCATCTCCGGAGCGGAGATATTCCAATTCCGCCCGCTGCTCTTCCACATAATACTTTTTTAAGATTTCCAATGCGTTCCCTCCGCTCTTTCCTCATCAGGAAATGAGAACTGCAGCTTCATAGTCTCCTAAAATACCTGAGAATGCCCTGCCATCCACAAGATTTTTCATGCCTTTCAGCTCCAAAAGCTCCTCATTTCCGCTTTGCGTGTGAAAAATCAGCAGTATGCTTTGATTTTCCAGCCTTCTTTTGATATAAATCAGTCCCGCGTCATTCTTCGCATACTGCGCAGCAATCTCTCCTTCTGTCAGCACAGGATATTCATGTCGTATCCGAATCAGCGTCTGATAAAAGCAAAACAGCTCCTTATCCTGTCTGCGCTCGTCCCAAAGCATTCCCCGCCTGCAGTCCGGATCGGGACCTCCGCGCATCCCAACCTCGTCGCCATAATAGATCATTGGCATCCCCGGAAGCAGCAGCTGCAAAGCCGTCGCCAGTTTCTGCTTCCTGACATCCTGTTGGACACTGTGTAAAAATCGCTCCGTGTCATGCGTGTCAATAAAGTTCCAGAGATAACCTTCCAGCCTCTGGTTGAGATTCCCCTTCATAAAGTTCAGACTGCCCATAAACGAAGCTGCATTCATTTGTCCTAAAGCCACCAAATCCTTCACCGCATGATAGAATTGGTAATTCATAATACTATCCCACTCATCGCCTTCCAGAAAATCACCCGCAAAATGCCAGATTTCGCCGACAATCAGAATATCTTTCTTTACTGCTTTGATTTCTCTGCGGAATCTTTTCCAGAATGCGTGATTGATCTCGTCTGCGACATCCAGCCGCCAGCCATCAATATCGCATTCCCGAATCCAGTATGCCGCCACGTCAATGACAAAATCCGCGGTTTCTTTATTCTGCAAATTAAGCTTTGGCATCATGCCGGCATAGCTGAATGTCTTATAATTGGGCTTCTTTCCCCACTCCATCACAAGCGGAAAATCATTGATATAATACCAGTTGAGATATTTTGACTGTTCCTTCTTTTCCCTGATATCCCGAAAGGCGAAGAAATCCACCGCTGTGTGGTTAAACACGCCGTCCAGAATGACATACATTCCCATATGATGTGCTTTCTCAACCAGCTCTTTCAAATCTTCTTTTGTCCCAAATGACGGGTCAATCGTATAGTAGTCATCAATGTTATACTTATGGCTGGAATTCGAACTGAATACCGGAGTCATATAGATGACATCCGCCCCCAGATTCTTTATGTGATCCAGATGATTGATAATTCCGCGAAGAGACCCCTTCAAATCAGCCTGATGCCCGATCGGCGACTGATACCATTCCTCATCGGAAACTTCCTTGTCCGTGGCAAAGCGGGAGGGAAAGATCTGGTATACAACCTTATTTTTTGCCCAGTCAGGCAGTACAAACATTTCCTCCTCCCGAAGATTCTGCGGACAGTCAAACATCCTGTCCAGATCGGTGATACATTCGCTATAAAAATTATGATTGCCGTAATAAGCTGTGTTCCCGGCTGTATCCTTTATCTCAAAAAAATATCTGAGACAGACCACGTCAATATTCAGCGTCACCTCATAATAGTCGATATAATTGTCCACACAGGCAATCTTCATCGGGTATCGCTGCCTTGTGTCCATCATCTTGAGCGGCAGATATTTGTCCTGCACATGAAGGATAACACTTACCACATCATCCTTTTTTGTCTCAAGCCTGATCAGAAAACGTCCTTTCTCCACCGCGTAACAATATCTCTTATCTGCAAAGTGTCTGATTGCTGCATACTCCATGATTTTTCTCCCTTCCGTTTTTGGACAGCGTTATTCAAAACAAACGCACGTTGTCCTGCCCGCATCGCATTCTGTCTCTCATATTTGTATTGTACTCTGATTTGTGCTATAAATCTTGCAGTATATTCCTACTTTTTTGACACAATACTATTTCTTGGTTTTTTGCTTCAAAATTGCAGAACGCGGGTCATAGGGGGAAAAGGATTACGGCAATGCGTTGCTGTCTAAAGAACTGTTTTTTAGATAGCGATCCACCAGCATACACCGTACCGGTCAATAACGGTAGCGCAGCATTTGCTCCACGGGAGCTCGTGAATGGCATCCACCACAACGCCGCCATCACGCAAAACATCAAATGCACGTTGAACCCGCTCTTCGGTCCCCATCTCAAATACATTAAAAGTCATCGTTTCCCATCTCATTTTGTGAACAAATTCCACGTCACAAGGATTTTTCGCTTCGCCTATTGCCAAAAAACCTTCACCGTCAACGGATAATTCACAATGTTCATAGGCAGTCCCGCTGCTATCCTTAATCTCAAATGTTATTTCCGCGCCAAATGCCTTGCAATAAATCTGGGCGGCCTCGATACTGTTTTTTACATAAACCTGAGTGTAATTTTTCATATTTGTTGTTTCCCTCACTGTTTTCCGATTTCGATTTGTTGATACAATTATAATTGAATTTTAGTCCGTACACAATATTGGAAAGGTAGAAAATATGTTGGCAGAACGCTTTTGTTTTCAGCCTTTGTGCCTGTTCCCGGTTCATGATACGTGTCAAAGATGTCAGAAATACATGCCCCTCTTTGTTCATTTCTTTTGTCATGAGAAACTTTTTTTGTTATTTTAGTATAGCACACGAAACTTTTACACGTGATAACACGATTCGAGGCGATACTCCGAGTTTTGCGAAACAAAATTTTCACTCCTGACTTGTGAAAAGTAATAAATTTTCATCTATGCAGGTACAGGAACTGTGTGGTACAATGAATAATATTAAGACAAACAGAATTAGAGGTGAATTCATTTATGAAATATATTCGAGATATTTACTCAGTACAGTTGATACAAACTGTTGGCAGATTGTGCTGAGGATAGATATCGAAACTTGCTGACAGTCACAACTGTACTGTTTCAATGGGAATATTGATTTTGAAAAGCTGCAGATTTCAATAGGAAGATTGATTTTGGTAGAGGAGTACAGTTATGTGTTATATGAAAGAAATCATAAAAAATAATAGAAATTGGATTATTCTGTATCTGGCAACAGGCCTATTCAATGCATTTATGGCAAATTATAAGGCAGACTATTTTCAAAAGATCATTGATGGTCTGACAGACCGGACATTAACCGTTTATGGAATCTTGATTTATGGTGTCGTTCTTTTGGTAAATTATGGAATGAATTATCTGGACGAGTATCCATCAGCCAAACTGAAAAATGAGATTTACCTGGATTTTAAATTGCTGGCATTGCAGAAAATAGGCAGAATGGATTATTCTGAATACCAAAAGCTTGGAACCGGGAAACTGGTACAGCAGATTGAAAACGGTGCCGATGCCGGGAAGGGGGTTCTCTATGACTTTTGGTTCTGTATTGTCAGAAATTTACTTCCAACCGTTTTGTTCAGCTTATACTTCATATGGAAAATAGACAGAACGATCACATACTTTCTTGCGGCAGGATATCTCATTGTGTTTCTTGTGACCAATTTACTGTTGAAAGGGTTATATCAGATTAAGGAAAAGATATTGACCAATGAGGAGGCGTTAAATCACTTTCTCGTGCGCGGTTTCATGGAAATGCTGGTTTTCCGCATGAACCGCCAGTTTCCAAACGAGATGCGAAAGGCATCGAAAGCCAAACAGGTCATTGTATCTTCTAAGGTAAAAATGACCATGATACATGAGGCATTTTTCACGATATTTGCATTGTTAGTCGCCTGCCTGGATATCGGGGTTCTGATTTATGCGTGGAAAAACAGGCATTTGTCTGTTGGCGCTGTGGCTGCGTTGATTACGCTGATCGATAATGCGTACACTCCCATTGCAATCTTTAATGTCATTTATGTTCAGTACAAACTAAACATAACAGCATGGATGCGATTTACAGCACTGCTGGATTTGCAGGACGATATACAGCTTCAGCAGGGTGTTGCTTTTGACACACTCTCAAAGGAGATTCGCGTTGAGAATTTATCGTTTTCCTATGAAAAAACGTCTCTTTGCAGCCAAGATTCCGAGAATGCTTTGTATTTTCCCCAGAATGATTTCCGCTGCTTCGATACGAAGATTCTTGATCATGTCAGCCTGACGATTAAAAAGGGTGAAAAAGCAGCATTTGTCGGTGAGTCAGGTTCTGGGAAGTCCACACTGGCCAAAATATTAATCGGGCTGCTCAAGTACGAGACGGGTGATATCTTTTTTGATGGAGAACCCCTTAAAAAGTTTTCATTGGAATCGCTGTATGAGAAAGTATCTTATCTATCGCAGGACACGCCTGTATTTGACGGCACAATCAGAGAAAATCTGGTATTTGACAGAGACGTTTCAGACGCCGAGATTCATGCAAGTCTTGAAGGCACACAGCTGCTGTCAATGCTCGCGTCATTGGACAACGGTGTGGATACAAGAATCGGAGAAAAAGGAACGTGTCTGTCGGGTGGTGAAAAACAACGGCTTGCCTTGGCAAGACTGTGGTTTAATGATGCCAGTATCGTTGTTTTGGATGAAGCGACCTCGGCCTTGGACAATGTAACGGAAACTGTTGTCATGAAAAATGTTTTAGCACAGGTACAACATGCAACGGTGATTGCGATTGTTCATCGTCTGACTTCCATTCGCGAATTTGACCGGATTTTCGTATTCCGTGACGGGAAAATTGTAGACAGTGGAACGTTTGCGGAATTGCTGGAACATAACAGTTATTTTGCGGAATTATTTCTGAAATCTCCTAAAATAGAGCAATAAAACCACCCTATAGGTGGTTTTTTGCATCTTTTATGCCTGGATGCCTGCGTCAGCAGGCATTTTCATAATTCGTTTTCAGTTCTATGGCAGTTTCAGCAAAAACAGAATATTTTTCAGAAACTGCGAATTACAGCGTGCTTGACGAAAGCTCAAATAACGTGTATTATTCTTTTAAAGCAAATGAAAGTCTCACAATGTCTGGTTCAGTTAAAGTATATGATACAACAAATTCTGGTGGTTCTGCATATCCCACCACCATTTGCTGTTACAATGGGAGGCAGCTTATGTATACATATGGATATTTGTTTTATATACCTATCAATGTGATATATGTATTTATTTTTGCTATAAAGGGAATTTTTAAAAAAAGAAAAAAGGAATATTACTTTTTTGTGTTAATTTCTGCTATTTATCTGAATTTTTTCATAGAAAAAGCATTTTTTCCTATTTTTACAGATGGTGCTAGTTATTATATTACACTGTCAAATTATATAAATATAGATATAACAAAATTATTTCAATATACGCCATATCAAATAATAGGAAATTTGTTGTTAACATTTCCTCTGGGAATACTCATGGCTTTTATTATAGACTGTAATAACAGCGTTAGGATAGGTATCTCAGTGCTGTTTTCTGCATTAATAGAATTTATACAGTTAATTATGATCTTTTCATTGCATTTGATTGATGTTTTTTTTGATGTCAATGATATAATACTAAATATCGTGGGTTGTTTATTTGGAAATTTCGTATTTTATATATTCTGCAAAATTTATATTCATATGCAATACAGCCAGTGCTGCAATTCAGTTATAAGATATTTTTATCAAGTGTGTTATAATTGTGCAAATCATAAATCAAGTCTATATGGTACGGATCTGATTAAGTGATAAGAAACGGTTACTTTCCGTCATCGGGATGTTAATGTCTTCTTTGGCCTGACTGAGTGTCATGCGGATCGTAAGTCTGGCAGAATCTGTACAAAAGCGTACACGCCCTCCCGCTGCACGTCTGCCCAGATAATCGTATTGGGGCAGACGTACAGCATATATTCCGGCAGCCTGTAGAATTTTCGGGCTTCGGCATCTGTTAGGAGCTGTAGGAAAATAAGTGATGCAACTTGCGCAGGATATTTCTTCGAGGATGTATGTCAAAAAACGTAGGCGTAGCGGGCTACGGCGAGGCTTTTTGACATGCATAATCGGAGAAATAGACAAGTCAAGATGCGTCAGCTATTTTTCTACAGATCCTTACGGCAAGACCGTAGATTTTTAGGGGGTATTGCGTAATATCATAATATTTCATGAGTATTCTCCATTTCAGTGATCATAAAGGATAATGCCTTATGTAACCTGAATTTGGCGCAAATTGCGGGAATAATTTTTCAAACACGTTCCAAGTTTTGTTGTAATTCCAGTATACGGGACTCTGAAAGATTTGAATATAATTTAATCTTAGATATTGGCATATTGTCCCTCAACATACTAATTGCAACCTGTTCTCTGCCCTCTTCCCGGCCCTCTTCTCGGCCCTCTTCCCGACCCTCTTCTCTGGCTTCTTCTTTTGATTCTTCAAGTTCTGATATCCATGCCATGTACTCGCGCCTCCATTCTTTGTTTTCCCTTGCTTTTTCCACTTCTTCATACAGTTTCTTTGTAAGATCACTCTGGGTTAATTCCTCTTTTAAGAATTCAAAAAAAGCCTTAATTTCTTCTGTCAGCCCTTTCGTATCACCATATGGATTTACAAATACTTTTGTTGTTTCATCACCAAGCTCCAGATCCAGCATTTCCTTGCAGCGATTGGAAAAAGTATAGATTGGCAGGTTCTTCCCAAACGGATCGAACATACATATGAATATCACATAACTCTTCTTCAGGGAATTGTATCTCGCCCCCTTCTCTATAGAATTGAGGTCTATCATTCCCTGGTAATATCTTGAACGTTTGGGAAGATTTCGTTTTGCCGCAACCTGCATCTCAATATTGTATACAGCACCTTTGCTATCCTCCACGTAAATATCAAGCCGCACGCTTTTGCCGTCGGGCGTAATATCCAGTACTTTTTCCTTGTCTGCAATCTCCACTTTCTTTATTTTAACACCAAGTATAAGTTCCAGCAGCTGTTGGCATAAATCCAGGTTATTTTCCAGAACCTTACAGAATACAAAATTATTCGTAAATGTCAGTTTATTGTAATCCATGTGCTGCTTCTCCCGTAAATCTCTAATTTTTCATTTGTCAAATCATTATCTATTTTTATTGTATCGTTTTTAAAATCTACTGTCAATATTCCGTAGAATGGAATCTGCTATATTACATAATTCGGGTTACTTTTCGCACCCACGCCAAAGTAGTGGGAATCATGCGCCAAATTGACAAAAGCTGGCGTGGGTGGGAAGTAACCATTAAAACTGAGCACTGGCAGCTTCAGCCAATTGTACGTTGATACTCAAAATTAGTTGTGATAAAATAAGTGTAATAAATTGATTTTGAGGAGAGACCAATACAGAGATGAACGATATATTTGAACAAGTAGAGAAAAATATAGACAGTCTTGCTGCAAAGCATGTGGATTGGTCTGCATGTGCCTCAAAAGAGCAGCTGCAGGCGGCGAGAGCAGGAAAACTGAAACTGCAGCTTTTTGATAAAGATGTTCCCGATGAGTGGTTAGCGGATATCAAGGGGAAAAAGGTGCTTTGTTTAGCGGGAGCAGGTGGTTTGCAGGCTCCGCTTCTTGCATGTGCAGGTGCAAGTGTCACGGTTATTGATCTCTCAAGCAAGATGTTGGAACAGGACAGAAAAATTGCAGCGGATGAGAAGCTGCCGATCGAGATTGTAAAAGGGAATATGTGCGATTTATCAATGTTTGACAACGAATATTTTGATTACATCATCAATCCGCCCTCGCTCATGTATGTTCCCAAGCTGAGTGTTGTATTCAGGGAATGTTATCGCGTTCTCGATAAAGGAGGGGTCTTTATTCTGATGGCTCCCAATCCGATTAATTATGTGTGCGACTATATTGACGATGAAAATGGCGGATACTACAAGGCGGTACATCGAATGCCTTTTTGTTCCATGGATTATGACGACTCGGGGTGGATTGAGTATGGGCACACGATGGAGGCATATTTGGGCGGTCTGATTGAATGCGGTTTTCTAGTCAATGGATATGTTGAATGTCAGATGGAAGATATTACAGAGCTGTATTTTATGGCGAGAGCGATTAAGAATTGATGATTGCGGAAGGCAGAATGTGACCAGAAAATAACAGCGCCCGATCAAAGCACTCTGAATGCAGGAAGCGTAGTAATAAAATATGAATTGCAGCAGTCAAAATACAAAGTTCGATATTAACATCACTATCACAGCAGGCAAATTTAGGAACTGGGATCGTTGAAGTGTCAGAACATATTTTTGAAAGGAATGGCTTTATATGAGAAATTTGATTCGGTTAACCGACTTACAGCCGGGCGAAATATACGAAATATTCCATATCGCCGATGAACTTAATACTGGAAAATACAATGGATTCCTTGACGGAAAAAGTGTGATTCTGTTTTTCCCCATGACAAGTATCCGGACGCGGATTACTTTCGAGAAGGGAATTCATCTGTTAGGCGGTCAGCCGATCCTGTTCCCCTCTGATGCGCTGGACAAGAAATCGGGCACCGCCCGGTCGGAAGATTTAAGAGATGTCAGCGGCTATCTGAATAACTGGGCAGATGCGGTGATTGTGCGGCATAAGGATATTCATCTGGTAGAAAAGCTTGCCCGCTATTCCAAAGTTCCAGTTATCAATGCCATGACAGACACGAATCACCCCTGCGAAATTTTATCAGATTTGTATGCGCTCTCTAAAATCAGAACAGATTTTACAAAGGATAAGTATTTGTTCTGCGGAAAGTCTGGCAATATTGGTCAGGCCTGGAAAGAGGCGTCCGAAGTCATGGGATTTGAACTGTCACAGTGCTGCGGCGCCGGCTATGAGATGGATGACGTAACGATATACCATGACATCAGGACAGCAATCAGGGGAAAGGACATTATCTGTACCGATTCCTTACCGGCTGATGCGTTAAACGATTTTAAGGACTGCCAGGTGACAAGAGAAGTGATGGACATGGCGAACAAAAATGCTGTCTTAAATCCATGTCCGCCGTTTTACCGCGGCGAAGAAGTCAGCGATGAGGTAATTTGCTCTGACTATTTTGTGGGATATGAATTTAAGAAAAGTTTATTGGCGGTTCAGCAGGCTGTAATCATCTGGTGTGCCAGACAGCTATAAAGCAAAATCACGCCGCATATGCGCCGATTCTATACAAAATATGGCGTTGTGCGGCATCCATACATGATTTTAACCATGGAAGAGTGGGTGATTTATTCTAATTTGTCCAAGTCAGGAATTATCATATGCAAAACACGAAAGGAATGAAAAAATGATTATTCTGATAACAGGTGCATCGCACACGGGAAAGACCGTGCTCGCCCAGAAACTGCTCGAGAAATATCACTATCCGTATCTGTCAATAGACCATCTGAAAATGGGGTTAATCCGCAGCGGAGAGACAAACCTTACTCCTTTGAGCAAGGACAATGAGTTAACAGATTACTTGTGGCCGATTGTTCGCGAAATGATTAAAACAGCCATAGAAAACAAGCAGAACCTCATTGTTGAGGGGTGTTATATCCCGTTTGACTGGGAAAAGGATTTTGCGGGAGAATATCTGGACAATATCAGATACTATTGCCTCATTATGAGCGGGCGATATATCAGAAATCATTTTGATGATATAAAAAGGTATGCAAACACCATTGAAGACCGTTTGGATGACACATACTGCACCATGGAAAGCGTGTTGGAAGAGAATGCGCTAATCTTAGAGTGTGCGCAGAAATATCATGTAAACTATATTCTTATTGAGGATGCATACGAGATAACCATTAATTTGTGAAAACAAAACGCCCTTTTCGGAATTACGGTTGCCTGATTTTCCAGCAGCCAGAATGCGGTTCTGAACATATTTTGTCTCCAAATTCATGAGGAAAACATTGTAAATTTACAGTTTATTTGTTATGATATTAATGATATGAGACATAAGTCTGATCCACGCTTGTCAGGGAAAATAATCTCTGGCAGGCGTTTTTTATGCACACAGGCAGCCAGAAGAAACACACAGCAGGATTGGACAAAAGTCTGAATAATTCAAAAGATTGTGAGGAGGAAATACATGATAATAAAGGACAGCAGAGGAAATGAACTCGTGGAGATTCTTGACATTGATGAGAGTGCCGTGATGGGACAGTACGCCCCGGTTACGCATTGTCTGGCAGTAGTGACGGTGGGCGGGGACTATCTGCTTGGCTGGAATCACTGGCGGAAGGACTGGGAGATTTTCGGAGGCTGCATGGAAGCGGGCGAAACCATGCGCGAATGTGTCACGCGTGAGTGTCTTGAAGAGCTCGGTCTTTTCGATTTGCCGATAGAGTACATAGGGCTGATGCACTTAAAGCTGGTTCCGGACTATTTTTCGCCCGCGCTTCGCGAGGAATACGGCGGTTTATACGGAATCAGGCTGCAGCCGGAGGATTTTCCAAAGATTGAAGAATATCGGTCAGACAGGGACGAAATCGAGCAGATTGCATTGTTGAAGGATATTTCTGCTGAAGAAAGAATTGCAGAGATAGACCGGGAGCTGTTAAACTATTATTAACAGTTCCTTATAACCAACGATTTGAGAAAGGAAGAAAAGAACATGCATATCGTAATCATAGAGGATGAACCTGCAATCAGGCAGGAGCTAAAGCTGCTTTTGGAAAATGCACTTTACAGCGTCACAGCGCTCAGTGATTTTCATGATACAGCCTCTGCATCATTGGCAGCAGCGCCGGATTTGATTCTGCTGGATTTGAAACTGCCAGAGGAGTCAGGCTTTGATATCTGCACAAAAATCCGCGCAGTGTCCGAAGTGCCAATTATTTTTCTGACCAGTCAGACCGACTCTGCGGACGAATTGAACGGAATGTTAAGGGGTGGAGACGATTATATCACAAAACCATTTTATCCGCCGCTGCTTCTGGCGCGCATTGCGGCCGTCTTAAAAAGAGCGAAAAAGACAACAGAACAGGAGAAGGAACAGGACATCCTGGAATATAAAGGTGTGGAGCTGGACATTGCGCGCGGCAGCATCCGTTATCAGAACAGTCAGGCTGAGTTGACCAAAAATGAGTTTAAGATACTGTATTATCTTTTTCAGAATACAGGCAAAATCATACCGCGGGTGGAACTGATAGAGTATCTGTGGGACAATCAGGTCTTTATCGACGACAATACGCTGAGTGTCAATATGACGCGCATCAGGGGAAAGTTAGAGCAGCTCGGCGTGTATGGTTTTATTGAGACCAAGCGGGGAATGGGGTACCGCCTATGAATATCATTTCGTTTCTGAGAGACAGAATCCTACTGTTTCTTCTGCATTTTGCCTGCATGATGGCACTCGGTGGATTTCTGCTGGCGACCGGGTATCCAGGAGACACCTTTCTGCTCATTCTGATCTGCTGGCTTCTGGTGCTGCTCGTTTGGATCATTTATGAATACCGGAAAAGAAAGCATTATTTTTCCAAAATGGAAGCAGTGCTTGCGCAGATTGACCAGCGCTTTCTGCTCGGCGAATTAATGCCCTTTTCAGAGCGTCTAGAAGACCGGATTTACCGGGAAATGATACGCAAGTCCAACCAGTCGGTGATCGAGAAGATTCATGCGGCAGAGGAGACGAAAAATGATTACCGCGAATATATAGAAAGCTGGGTGCATGAGATAAAGGCGCCGATTACGAGTGTCGCGCTGATGTGCGAAAACCACAAAAGCCATGTCACGAGAAGCATCAGCAAAGAGAACGCAAAGATTGAAAATTACGTGGATATGGCTCTGTACTATGCACGCTCTGACGAAGTTTATAAGGACTATATCATTCAGGAGACCGATTTGGGCGCAGTGGCAGCGGAAGTGGCCGGGCGGAACAAGTATTATTTCATACAAAATGGAATGCAGGTGGAAATCGACTGTAAAGACCATGTCTGTACAGACAGAAAGTGGATTGCCTTTATTCTCAACCAGATTTTGCAAAACAGCCTGAAATACAGAAGGGAAACCGATGCCCTGATACGGATTTATACGGAAAGGGGAGCAAAGAGCGTCCGGCTGATCATTGAGGACAACGGTGTCGGAATCAGGCAGGAGGAAGTCTCCCGCATTTTTGAAAAAAATTTCACAGGAACAAACGGCAGAAGCCATGAGCGCTCGACGGGAATGGGATTGTATCTGTGCGAAAAGCTCTGCGCAAAGCTAGGCATTGGAATCCATGCGGAGTCAGAGGAGCATGTCGGCACGAAAATGGTGCTGGAGTTTGCGGTTAGCACATATTTCTATGAAAATACAAAGCAGCCTTTATATGGAGAACGCAAATAAATCGGGAATCCAAACAGGATAGGAGAAAGTTAAATGAAAAAAGCAAAAAAGAGAAAAATTTTTATCATTGCATTATGTATTATAGCGGTACTGATCATTGCCGGAGACTGGGCGCTGTCCGTAATGATATACGACGAGAATTTTAATAGGCGGTTTGAAAGCTATGAGCCGTTAATGCTGTATGTGGATGATTTTGAGGGACTGCAGCGCACACAGTATGAATTTTCTTCTGATAAAGGACAGACACTGACGGGATACATGTACCATTCTGAGGAGAATCAGCACGGCATAATCGTAATAGCACACGGTTTGGGCGGAGGCGGACACAATTCTTATATGGACTGTGCGAATTATTTTGCACATCACGGATACTATGTTTTCGCCTATGATGCGACAGGAAACGACGAAAGCGGAGGGGATGGGGTTGGCGGACTTCCGCAGGGGGTGATAGACCTTGACTACGCATTATCTTTTGTGGAGGAAAGCGGAAATTTTCCTGATCTGCCCATAGGTTTATTTGGTCACAGCTGGGGCGGATACAGCGTTTGCAGTGTTCTCACATATCATCCTGAAGTGAGTGCTGTTGTAGCGTGTTCCGGCTTTAACAGTTCATCAGATATGTTTGAAGCGGAGGGAAAAAAGCAGGCAGGGGACGGTATTTATATGATACTGCCGTTTGTGAAGCTGCATGAGCGCATAAAGTATGGCAGCTATGCTTCCAACACTGCCATGGACGGTTTTGCAGCGACTGGGGCGTCTGTCATGATCGTACACAGCTCTGATGACAATATGGTTCCAATCGAGTATGGTTATGACATCTATTATGAAAAATACAAGGACGATGCCCGTTTCCGTTTTATCCGTTTTGAGGATAAAGGACATAACTATGTTTACAATAATATGACCTATGTGAATGCGTGGAATGCAGCATTTGACAAGTGGCTTGAAACGCTTGATTATAACTATAATGCCGCAGAAAACAAGGAACGATTTGAAGCGGATAAAGCGGATTATATACACAGCCATCTTGACCGGGATAAGTGGTGTAATATGCTAAATACGGAATTGTTTGAGAATTTTGTACGATTTTATGATGAGAATTTAAAGTGACAGATTCCTGTTTCTTAACCATACAGGTTCAGAAAAATCAGAATAACGCATTACCAATGAAGTGGAGGTATTATCTGTGGCAAGAGCTTTTGCATCAAAAGACGCCAGACGGCTTATTGATGAACATATTATCTTAAAGAAAAAACTGGAAAATGTGGAGGAGCTGGCAGAACAGTATCGTTCAGAAATTGTTTCTGCATCGGATAAACTTGCGGCGCAGGAAGTTCTCAAGATTCTGGAGGAGATTCCGATCGAAGAAGTCAACAGAGACAAGCGTGGTTTCAGGACAAAAGTTTTGAGGGATTATGGATATAACACCATATCGGATATCGCAGCTGCATCTGTATATCAAATTGCCTCTCTAAGGGGCGTGAGTGAAGACGCTGCGCACGCCATGAAACGGGTTGTGGATGATCTGATTCGCGAAGCGAGGGCGGGGGCTAAAATACGCCTGAGCAGCGATGATAAATCGCCCTTTGCGACGCAGCTGGTGGCAGTCGTTTCAGAGTATAGGAAGTGTGTTCCTTACATAGAAACCTGCCGACGGCTGCTTTCGGCCAATGGAAAAAAGATAGAATCTGCGTTGGAAGACTTAGCACCGGCTGCCAGCGGTCTCAGATGGTTTTTTACTTCGAAACAAAACAAGCAGAAAGCACAGGAAGCATATACTTTATTAAATTCTCTTTTAGCAGATACATATGGCAGTGAAGCTGAGAATACGATAGCAGCGCTGCATACTGTCCGCAATAACGCAGACAATGATGCATGGTCTGACTTTGGAGAGAATTCTATTCAGTTTTTTAATGTCCTGGAGGATGTTGTTCCGGGGATTCTGGGAACATCGGATGCGGTCTATGGACTGCCCGAGGATTTGGCAAGAGAGATTCAGGAGGAAGCCTTTTTTCCAGAGGGACTGCTCTGCGAACTGCGCCGGTATCAGGAGTGGGGCGTAAAATACATCCTGCACCAGGAGAGAGTTCTGCTGGGCGATGAAATGGGGCTTGGAAAGACAATTCAGGCGATTGCCACGATGGTTTCACTCAAAAATACAGGCGCAACCCATTTTGTGGTTGTCTGCCCGGCCAGTGTCATTACAAACTGGTGCCGTGAAATCCGGAAACAAAGTAAGCTGCAAGTGATAAAAGTCCACAGCCAGGGCCGTGATGCTGCCTTGAAAGAGTGGATTGACGCTGGCGGCGTTGCCGTTACCACGTATGAAACAACCAATTATTTTGCATTGGAAGACAATTTCAAATTTACACTTCTTGTTGTGGACGAGGCACATTATATTAAGAATCCAGAGGCAAGACGGACAGTGAATGTAAAGAATCTGGGTAAACATGCAAAACGCTTACTGTTTATGACAGGTACAGCGCTTGAAAACAGAGTCGGTGAAATGATCTCGCTGATTCAGATATTGCAGCCTGTGATTGCTTCCCAGGTTAAAAGCATGATATCCTTAGCATCCGCGCCGCAATTCAGGGAAAAAGTGGCTCCTGTGTATTACCGCCGCAAACGCGAAGATGTTCTGACAGAGCTGCCGGAATTGATCACTGTCAAAGAATGGTGCGCCATATCCGATATGGAGGAAAGGATTTACGAACAGTCAATCATGTCAAAGAATTATGCAGACATACGCCGTGTATCATGGAATGTCGACGATCTGAAAGACTCGTCAAAGGCAAAGCGCATGTTGGAAATTATTGATGATGCGGAGGCAGAGGGAAGAAAAATATTGGTTTTTTCCTTCTTTCTGGATACAATACGCAAGATAACATTCCTCCTCGGAGACAGATGTCTGAATCCGATTAACGGTTCTGTATCCCCGCAGCGCAGACAGGAGATAATCGATGAATTTAACCGGGCTCCCGCAGGAACGGTACTTGCTGCACAGATTCAGTCCGGCGGTACTGGTCTGAATATTCAATCTGCCAGTGTCGTGATCCTATGTGAGCCGCAGTTCAAACCGTCCATTGAAAATCAGGCAATTTCAAGAGCATACCGGATGGGGCAGACAAGAAATGTGCTTGTATACAGACTGCTCTGTGAAAATACCGTTGATGAGAAGATGACTGCATTGCTCGAAGAGAAGCAGGCTATATTTGACGCGTTCGCAGATGAATCGGCAGCTGCAGCGGAAAGCCTTGGATTGGATGACAGGACTTTTGGCAGCATGATCGAGGAAGAAATAGAGCGTATCAAGGCTAAGGAACTGTCATGAAGTTCTGCTCCAAAATTGGCCACACCGACATCGCCCCAGCATACCAGATAATCCCTGCTCTCTGGCCGGAAATCGCTGTCAAGCTGGAAAAGCACGACATCCAAATCCGTCAGTTCCGAACCGGCATTCCTGCGGGGGTCGTTCTGGGTAAAATAAGGATAACCGCCAATCTGGTGGTGAACACCTTCATCCTCCTCACGGTTCAAAGCCTCAAAAACATCCCATCCATAATCCGGGTTCTGTTCCTTCAGCCGCTGATGAAGTTCAGCCTCTTTTTCGATTGGCGCGTCCGGACGGCGCCGATTCCACTCCGCAACAAAAAGGGCATC
>CAMWTP010000065.1 GCA_947177165.1 uncultured Lachnospiraceae bacterium | reverse complement strand
CTTTTATCTGGTTGCTGTATAATTTCTTATAATATTTTATATTTGTCTCTTTATTCTTTACATAATAGTCAAACGCAACAGAAAAAGAGCTTTTCCTACAATACTTAATCTCTTTTAATGGCCACGCACCACGGGATATCTGAAACTTAAAATTTGAATATAAAAAATCAATGGGATTTCTAACAATAAATATAATAGGCGTATCTGATGAATAATAACGTCTCAGTCTTCTTGCAGTTCCCTGTATTTCTGACAACTCGGGATTTATTTCAATAACCTTATCTTCTGCATTATTCTTCGAAAAATCATAGTAAGCCTTTTCATACCATGAAATTCCCTTTCTGTATAATGTTATATCTCCGAAAAAAAAATTTTCTTTTTCTTCTGAAACTAAAACATTTCTATGTTGTCGTAGTATCTGATAAAGCGAAGTTGTTCCGCATTTATAAAATCCTGCCACAAAGCAATCTGGTCTGCACACTTTTACCCCTCCTCAAATATCATGCAATCTTTTTTTGTCTATTCACAATAAAACATCATCTAAACGCAGCCTTTATTCAGTTCCTGTACTTCTTCATCTCAAAAAAGTTATATACTCTGTCACATACCTTTCCATCGAAATTGCTTGTAACATATTTACGATATACTTCTTGCTCTTTAGTTACAACAAACTCATTACATTCAATTCTTCGGATAAACTCTAACACCTCTCTCGCATTTGATGTACTAAATGCACTTTTATACCAAGGTTCTTTCCTATAATTTATTACTGCTGTTTTATACAATTCATCCCTTTCATAAAGACATATTGGTTTTCCAGTATATAAGTAATTCATCATAACAGAACTATGAGTCTGTGCAATCAGTGCATCCGAGATCTGAAATGATAGATAATATGATTCCGTATCATCAATAATTATATTGTATCTTTCACTAATTGCAGCAACCTTTTTTTGTCTCTCAACATCATTTAATCCATGTGGATGTGGTCGCCATATTGCAATTCTGGCATCATCTTTATCTGCAAAAAAATCCAACCATGTCGGTTCCAGATTATTTGTTGTAAATAGATATACTTTCTTCCCCGAAATTCTGTCCTGCCATTTTTTTGGAATTTCACACTCATTTTTCAAAGAAAAATATAATGTATCCAATTTAGGATATCCGAAACATAATAGCTTTTCTTTCCATCTTTGATCACGCTTACATATCCAATTTCCAATAAAATCAGATACAACCAGATAATCAATCATATGCCTTGCATTTTCTGAAAAAACGTCTTCAAATCTGCCTTTAATTTGGTACATATGAGTATAAATTGCTGTCACCTGTAATGCTACAACATATCGCGCAATACTTCGTAATGATGTAGGTATCCTGTCAGAATATTCACTGCACAAAAAGCAAATTTCATACTCGTTTTCATATATACTTTGTTCGTTTACTGTGTAGCATCTTCCCCCCATTATTTCCAATTCTTTAATTATTTTAACCACGTGCTCAGCATTTCTCAAACCAATACTTACAATCGCTTCTTCACTTGGTAAAACGATAATGCACTCTTTGCCCAATTGTATATATCTAAAAATTAGAGAACTAATGCTGTCTATAAAATAAAAATATGGTGGTAGATAAAATATAATTTTATCGCTTTGTTCTTGTAGTTTTACATAATGTTTATTCAACGTTTTTTGAATTGTCTGTAAGATTGACTTCTCTTTTTGTTCCAATTCTATGCAACATTCCATTTCAGTATTTCACTCCTATACTTCATCCCTCTTTAATTCAACGGATATTGCACCTCACTCTTTGTTAAATATATTCTCTACGAACGTGTTGAAAATAGTCATTCACCTTATTCATAAAATTCTTACGAAAATCTTCTTCATGATAATTATTTTCGCTAGTAAGACTACTTTCAAACCGAAACGGCTTAAGATACATTTCCTGTAACTGACATTTCGAAAATTCTCTGCAGCTTACATAGGAATATCCAAACCGTTTCTGATCTTTAGAAAATATCATATTTATTCTAAATCTATCAAAATCCGAAAAATATTCCTCATATAAATTGTATACAGGCCTCAAATCAAAATTTTTAATTACCACATTACCTGTGGTATATTTTGCAACTTTCCCATGCGATGTTGTTTCAAGAATATTATCATTCCATGGAAGTTCTAAACTCTCACAAATACATGCAAGTGTTTCTTCGGGCCTAGTCTTTATTGTTTCAAATTTCACTTCAAGCCTTTTCCATGTGTCAGGCACTTTATAATCTTCATCTGCATATAACATATGATTCCATATACCACCTATATTTAAGTAAGAAAAATTATGAAATCTTTCAAGGTGTCTAAAAAAAGAACCAATTCTTGTATATGCATTTCTCGTAATATTAATTGAAACTCCTTTTATTTTCTTGTCGCATAGCCATTCTTCGTAAAGCGGACGTTCTTTCGCTGGAGCCTCTCGCTGTTCATGATATATCAACAGCCCTTGCATATCTAATACTTTTTGTCCCCATGCAACAGCATACGCAATATGCAATATAACAAATAATTCTTGTGAGGTATATTGATCTTTCAATCTCAGCAGTTCACGAAACTTCTCGTCAAACTTTTTCTTACGTTCTAAAAATACTTTTTCTTCATAGACTGTTATCGTTTCATAAATTGCCCAAAAATCTCTTGCTATCTCGGAAGCTTTCTCCTCCGCCAATTGAATGCATATAAGAAATAAATTACTCCTAACACTCTCCATACCCCAATCAATCTGCACTACATTAGGATGCCCATCCAACAAATTGCTAAAAAAATCATTTCCACACATATGTCCAGATATATTAAGTAATATACTCCTCGGTCTCAAATTGGGCACGGAATATTTCTCAGAATAATCATCTTTTGATATAGAAATAAGTACCTCACTTTTCGAAAAATATTGGGTTATATTATTAATTCCATTTTCCACCAATACTTTATAATATAGTCTTTTCCTTCTACTTATTTCTTCCTTGCAACTGATATCACAATAATATGGTGGTTCACATATCAACCCAATTGAATTTTCTACAATGTCCTTGTTCAAAACTAATTTTCTTTCACTTTTTTTGACTATTGCTTCAGATAAATTCCAAATAATAATATTATTACACTCAACGCTTGTCAGTGCTCGTTTTACATAACTGCATAAATTTGGATTGCCTAGTAGAATGACATTCATAGATTTTAAAGCATTTGGTAATTTTCCTATAGAAATCTCTTTATAATCCTTTAAGCAATAATATTGTTCATTTCTTCTGTATCCTTCATAATCATACCTATCAACTTCACCCAATCCCCATGCACTGTTTTCTGAACAGCACTCTATAAAAATAGGTCTTTTTGTAATATATATAATTTCTTTCTTAGATAATATCTTTTTCCTAAATAATCTATGTCCCCAATCTCTTTGATCCTCAGACATAAAACAAAATATATCAATCCTATTTTCCTGTAGCAAATCATATGCATTCAGTGAATATATTCCCGTTCCAACAATAACAATTTCTGTTTCGTTTCTAAACTTTTCTATTAATGATAAATAATCGCCTTTACTATCCTGTATTTTGCCACATTTAATATTGGCTTCATAAATCTTATCTATACACTCAAACTCTACTGAAACGCTTCGCAACAGGTTCTCTGTCCAACTACGTTTCTTTCCATCAATACCTTCTGCCCAAACCTCGAAATACTCACAATCATATACTATACAGTCCTGCCCCTCAAAAAAGTTCTGCCACATCGATCCGCTAACTTCTACTGAAACACCTAACTTTTCCAAATACTTTGCAAAAAAATATGCCAACTCATTAAATCCATAAATCCTAACACACTTATACTCGGGATAAATATCTATAAACTGCAAAGCATCCGGCAGCTCCATCAACTCTCGCAGCATACGGATCTCGCGGTTTGCATCTAAATCTTCATATGCAAAACAAATCAATTGATTGTTCTGATCCAGCACAGGAATCAGATACTCTGTACCACTGCCCGAATGTCTTCTGCAATATTCTCGTGCATTCTCCCAAATATTCCCGTCCAAAACGAAGTATTCTGTTCGAATAGCCTCTTGGACTGTTAGGAAAAGATTCAAAGACAGATAGGTGATAATTCCTATAAATACTCTTGTGCCAATATCATATACACAAACAATATCCTCCTGATGCCCATCTAAAAAGTACTCCAATAACTGTTCTCTACTTTTCGTACACTCACCTGATAATTTGCAATATTCAATACTATATACTTCCCTGTCACAAAATCTGATCATATCTGCATTATTATCTCCGCCTGCTCTTCTGGTGTCCTACCCCCATCGTTATCCAATATCAAATCAGGACATTTCGGTTCTTCAAACTCCATATGAATACCGACTACATCTTTCTGATTTTCCTCTGTTACTCCGCTGTAAAGCCCTTTTTGATCTCTTCTCTGCAGTGTCTCCATGGAAACCTTCACATAAATTTCTATATATTCAGGTATATTCTCCCTGTTCCAATCCCTCACGCTGTCAAACATCGAAATTGTACAGCAGATTACATTCAGTCCCTGTTCCTGCAGCATTGCACATAACCTGGAATACCGCATGGCGCACTTTCTGCGCTCTTCTTTCGTATATCCCAAATCATCTCCGAACACCTTCCGCAGTGTATCCCCATCCAGAAACACTGTGCCGGGATATTTTTCTTTCACTTTCTCGTAAAGCAGTTTTCCGATTGTTGTCTTACCCGCACCGGAAAGTCCGGTAATCCAGTATACTGTACCCATACCTGTTATTCCTTTCAGTGCCTCCTCAGTTCTCCTGTCTGTTTCATGGCTTATCTTCATACATTTTATATAACAACAGGCAATGTGCTGTTCTATATCGAATCCATTTTCGACTCCACAACCTTCAGATCATCACAGTCATCAATTTCAAACCAGCCTCTTTGTATATGAACTGCCCGGAGCTTATTCCCCTCATCAATCAGTCCCTGCAGCAGATCTGTCATATACATCCTGGCATAATTCCTTGTTGTCCTCCAAAGCGGTTCCCCTTTGTCACTTCTTCTCTTTGCCTCTGCACTCAGGGATAACACCGCCTTTAATCCCCTATTCCTAAAACGCATCAGCCCAATGTACTGTGACTGTACTCTGTCAAGTTCTGTCGTCTTCTGCCCTATCTCTGTCAGATAATCCGCTTCATCAAACATCAGCGTCTCCGCATCATCCAGCGGATTCCCGCACCGTTCTGACCAGTATTCATACCATCCGTCATCCACAATGACAGACATGTCATCTTCTGCCTCCAGAATCTTCTGAAATACCGCTTCACTATAGATAATGTCACCATAAGAAATAATCATGTCTTCTTCTGTTTCCATCAGACTTTTTGCACACATCAGCGAGCATACCATATTGGTCGTTTCATACTGTTCATTAACAATAAAATGAATACCTGTATCTTCAAATTTCTTTTTCAGTACGTCACTGCAATAGCCGCATACAATCGTAATATCTTCATCATTAATACCACACGCACGCATGGTATCCAGCTGTCTTTCAATAATACTCCTGCCGTTAACTTCCACCATGCATTTTGGTCTGTCATCTGTCAGCGGTCTTAGCCTTGTCCCCTGTCCAGCCGCTAAAATGATCACTTTCATCGCTTCTCCGTTTCCGCGCATTCAAACAGATTTCTTACCCGCGCTATATCTGTCTTTTGAAAAGGCGTCTCCCTCTCAGGATGCCACATCGTAACGATAATGTGCCTTTCCGGATATGCTGCTGCCTCAATCACACCGTCATCCGATCTTGCCATTATCTGAAGAGGGGCTTTTATTTCCGTACACGCCTGATTATGATAACTGTTTACTTCCATGTTTCCCCATTCACCATCCACATGGTGTTTCACAGCCACATGTCCCTGTACATTTTTCAATTCACAGCCAAAATAGTCCAGGATAATCTGCATCCCTCTGCAGAATCCATAAATCGGGATTTCTTTTAACATTGCTGCCCTGACCAGTTGATATTCCATTGCATCCCGCTCCGGCGCATCCCCGCCATACTTTGCAAGACTGTTTCCACCTGTCAGTAGAATCCCGGCTGGTTTTATTGTTTCCATAAATATGTCCCATTCCGATACTACATTGGGAACAGGTATCGGGATATACCCACACGCTTCTAAAAACAGAGGTATCTTCTGATCGGCACAGTCCCGTCTCTCCTGATAACCCTCAATTAATTCCACCCGCTGTGTATATATGACTGCCTTTTTCACTTTATTTCACATCTTTCTCTTTAACACACCCATCAGTCCGGGATGTATACTTGGGATATCATTCGCCCTTCCCTGCCTTATTTACAGCACTGCGCTGTCCACGCCCTTGACTTATAGGGCACTGATATTTCGCTGTAATCCTTTAAAATATCCCCTATGTTCTCTAATATCCTCCTGAAACCCTCTTCGCCTGCCTGCACACGGATGTCATTCACCGATCTCCAGATATTCATGTAACGTTCTTTTGACATCAGCTCGTCATGCATACATTCCATAAATATAAGATCCCTAAAATGATCTCCTGCTTTCTGTGCCATCATTTCTGTCGTTATTACACTACCTGAGGATACCCGTTTCATGCCTGGCACTTCCTTATAAATCATGTCCTCTATCTTCCTGTGAATGTCACTTCTCTGGATATCCCTCGGATTCCAGACGGCCGTAAAAAATCCGCCCGGCCTCAAAATACGCCGGAATTCCTCTGTCGCCCTGGGCGCATCCGCCCAGTGGAAGGAAGACCCCATCAGCACCCAGTCTACACATTCATCGGGAAGACCTGTTGATTCCGCGGAACCTGGCCTCCACTCAAAAGTATTCTTTCCGGCAAACAGATTCATGCCTTCCTGCCGCATTGCATCATTTGGTTCAACAGCATACCCTGCAAGTCCGATCTGTTCCAGGTTTTCAGTCAGTTTTCCAGTGCCTGCCCCGACATCTGCCACGACGATATCTCTTCCAAGCGTATCCCTGATATACGTTTTAATGTAATTTAGCAGGACCAGTGAATAACCCGGCCTGTCCACATAAAATTTTGCCAGTTCCGTAAAATCCCCATGTTTCATCTGTCATCCAACTTTCTATTTTAATATCCTTATCGTCTTCAGGAGTGCATCAATCTCCACAACATCCGCCTGCCGGTATCTCTCAAACCGCTTTCCCCCGACACCGACCGCCGCCGGAATCCCGAGTTCTCCTGCCCGGACCGCCATATGGGAATTGGCACCCCCGTACATCGTGATCAGTCCTCTGATGCCTGATGCAAAAATCCAGTCATATCCCGGATCAGCACTCCCGATCATGACAATCTTCCCTGAAATGTCGTTTGTATCCTCCATTGATTCGATCACCTTAATCTCACCGCAGACCTTTAAGGAAGTGATGAAATTGGGCTCAGAATCCGGGTAATAAAACCTTTCCACGTCCCCGGCATCCAGAATAACCGGCGGAAGTGTAACTGCCTGTGTCATTTTGTACCTTTTCTTTCCCTGCTGTATGGAGGAGAAAAACCTCTCCCTTTTATCGCCCGTGGAAGCATAAAGATCATACACCGTCCGTATATCGACATAACTGCAGTCCTCCCGCGACACTCCCATCGCATTTCCCATCTGGCCGGTCAGCAGGATTGCCATGCTGAGGTTTCTGGTAAAAACAAACTTTCCGTATTCCCGTCCTTTTATGACATTCCGTATAAAATCCATGATGTCCAGCACATCATTTGTCAGTCCGTTTTCCTGCAGTGCATCCCGCAGCCGGTTGAGCTGCTCCAGAGACAGGCGGAACTTCCCCTGCCGTTCTGCCTTAATATCCGGGTCTTCCGCTTTCCCCACGCTGTCATCCGTCCTGCGGCTAAAATACAGTTCCGGTGCCTCGTCATATCTTAAGGAGGTAATATCATAGGTTCCCGGCCTTAAATGCCCGTACTTTTTCAGGAAGGATGCCATTGACAGGTCTTCCCGATCCCTGTTCATGTCGGAACTGACCGTCTCCACCTCACCCATGAATGCCTCATAATCTTCCCCGCTTAAAATCCCACAGACTACAAAGGATTTTAAGATCTGCACCGCAATGAACGCCGCCCTCGCCAGCCCTGCAAACGGAAGTGTCCCGTAACGCTTGCAGTCCTCCAGGAGCCAGTAAATCTTTTCAATGTCATTCAGTTCACTCTCCATAATCTTCTGGTAACGTTCATTTAAAATCTCTATTTTCCTGTAATCCCTGCGCCATAATCCATTCTTATAATCAATAATGTGGTTTGTCACATCCCTGAGCGCATCGATTATCCTGCTGATCTCTTCATCCGAAAAGCCATGTTCCTTCAATGTCTGTATCCTCTGCGGCATGTCCAGCGTATAACACGAGAATACAATCTCAAACTCTGCCTTGTCGTGCTTCTGCGGATTCTGCACCAGCTGTCCAATGTAATAATTGACAAGCTTTTCGCTGATCCCTTCGTCCAGTCCCGCCGGAATGAAGGAATTAAAACTGACACGGACGTCAATATACGGCAGTCCACAGAAATCCACCATCAGCGGGAAACTCCGCAGATTCCTGTAGCCGTAATTATCCCGCTGGTACGCCCAGACACTGTCCGTGATAATCTCCTTGTAGAGCGACAGTGCCAGCGGTTTCGGGCGGACACCGATCATCTCCGCCGGGTTCCAGTCTGTCATGACACTGTAGGCGGTCCTCTGCCCGCACAGGAACGGCTTGGGCTGGTTATTCTGTTCTATCTTTTCTGCAATGCGGCCAAGCGCTTCTGCCTGCTGCTCCCGGTCAACGCGCTCCCGCGACATGCACAGTGCACGTACCTGTAATATGTACAGCTCATCCTCCTCGGTCGCCGCGAATTCCACATCGAGATTATCCTGTCCAAAAAATATCTCAAGTTCTTCAAGCGCTGCCAGAAGCTGTCTCAGTTTTTCCGGCGCTGCTTCTTTTGGAGTATTTTTAAAATGATAATATAAGCAGTCATTTTCTCCTGTCCCCGATGTGACTGCCGATGTATCCCCTGTCTCATCATAGTTGATAACATAGTAGTTTCCATGTGTACCCGGGTCTAAGGTAAAGGCCACGCCACTGAACGTTACATCTTTAAGCATCGGCTGGACAAGGATCTGGTCACTGCTGTCACCGGCACCATAGGAGCGAATCACCCTGTCCACCGCATCTCGAAATGCATCCACGCCGCAGACATCTGCTACGGATTCAAATTTCCCAGCCATGGACGCATCCTGTGTATCCTCATTTTTACAGCTGCTGCGCACGATCACATCGGCATTCCAATTTAATTCCGAAAACCTATGTATCATTGCTCCTCGCTGCTGTTTCCACTCTGCAACTGTAAATGTAAACTGTGGAAGGACTTTCGCTGTATTCAATTTTCCATACATTTTTTCCAAAGTCTCCGCCTTGGTGCCCAGTCTTTCCATTTCTCTGTCCAAACCTCATTTTCGCACATTCTTTTGCTTTTTTAATACATATAAAAAACTGATGCATTGTACTTCTGTCAAAAACTTTTGACAATTCCATACTTTACATCAGCCTTTTCGCAATCAATCTATTCAATTCACAAACAGTCCGCAAAGAACCCCTTACACAACCGCCTCCACAATCACCTTGTCCCCAATCTGGATCTCTTTCACACCAACCTCTTTCTTTTGGTTAAAGTTAAAGCTCAGCAGATACCCTCTATTCTTATGATAATAATCCAGATACTCTGAAAGCTGCCGCTCCCCCCGCACATTGTACTCATCCCCGCGCCAGATCTTCAGCTCAATGATAAACTGCTCTCCAAGGTAGTCCACGATGACGTCTGTCCGCCTTTCATCCCTTGTCTGCGCTTCAATATAGTAATTCCCTGTTCCGTTAATAATAGGTCTCAGATAAAGCAAAAAGAATTTACGTCCGTACTTCTCAACAAATTTCGCATCCTCTTCCCCGTAGATGTCTGCAAATGTCTCAACAAACCGCCGCATCACGATGTCCATGTCAAGCATCCCGTCGTGAACAAAATAGCTTCTGTCACGCATGGCTGCATCGCCCATCTGGTTCGCCGAATCGCTCCCTGCCAGCTCATTCTCAGACAGAAAATAGTTGTAGAGACGTGTCTCAAAAATGCGGTTTGCAATCTGCACTTTTCCGCCCCTATTGACCGCATAGCCAAACATGCTTGCAAGGCTGATCTCCTTTACGTCCAGATTGAAGGAAAATGTTTTTCCCTGAAACAGGATTTCCTGAAACATCCGCTTCATCTCCGGATAATCGTCCAGATGGCGAATCATACTTTCAAACAGAGGCGTTCTCTCATATAAAATCCTTCTGACTGCCTCCTCAATCCCTCTGCTGGTCCATGCGCTGCCCAGACTGCCAAAAGCATTTGCTTCTGAAAGATCCTCGTCAACATATTTGCAGATTAACGAGACAAGTACAGGATAACCAGCGGTATATTGGTAGATTTCTTCCGCAATTTCCTGTATATTCATTCCTGTATCATGATCGGCTTCATATTCTTCAAGCATACCAACAATCTGATTTATTGAAAAACTCATAGTAACCTTAAAATCCGCCGCAATATTCCATGGACTATTATACTGGTGCTCCGACTCCGAACGCAGCTTTAATTTCAGATTCTTTATATCATAGACACCTGCAAGGATTACCGAATAGAATGTTGGTGCATCCTCACGTCTCAGATAATATCCCCTCAGCTGTGCAAGGAAATCGATAAAGACCTGATTGTTGGATGCACTGTCAATCTCATCAATGATCAGGATGACAGGCCGTTCACAGCACTCACACATACTGCTCAGGAACGCAAACAGTCCATCCAGTATAACGTCAGGATTGTTATCCTTAAAATCTGACAGCATTTCCCGCATCGTTACCTTTTCGTCTGTATCTGCCTTTCTAAGTTCCGCCAGCAACCTGTCTATAAATCCTCTGCAAAATACCGTCTCATCTGCAAACGTTTTCGCCCCCATCTGCTGGAAATCCAATGAAAAGACAATATAGTCTCCTTCCAGATATTTCGTCAGCGCCCGCAGCGTCGTGGTCTTTCCATATTGTCTGCCCCTATTGATCACGAAGTAGCTTCCGTAATCCACATAGTCCTCTTTTATCTTCTTTACGCGTTCATCAAGCCTTACCATGTAATGCCACTGCGGATTGCAGGTACCGGTTACATTAAATCTGCGTTTCATTTGCCCTACCTCCATATCAGGAACCGTTAGCAGATACTATCATCCAGATCATTTATCTGCTGGCAGTTTCTCATTCCTGCCACCATTCTAACACACAATCCAGATATATGTAAACCAAACACTAATGTAAAGTATGAAATTGTCAAGGTTCATCTCACTTTTCATACCCACGCCAAAGTAGTGGGAATCATGCTCCAAAATGCTAAAAGATTTCGCTTTTCCCTTTAGCATTTCATTCCAGCCCCATTTAGGGACTGTGCAAAAATAACCTGCCGCAATGTACGCTATCTTTGCACAGTTCCCAAATCCCTGTTTGCATCATTACAAAAGCTGAGTAATTGTTGATACAAATAGCAGGCACTTTGTATACAAAGTAAAAAACGCTGTGGTATTGTGCTTGCCTGAACAGACATGCTGCCAGGCAGCATGCTGTCTGACAGCTGTGCATACCATAATGATACAGACAGTTATGTCATAATCTCCACATTCTGTATCATAATCGGCTTCCCGGTCTGCTGGTACAGCTGCACGACCGAACTTGAATCCCCATAATACGCATCACTGATCACCACCGCCCTGTCCACGTCGGCAGTCTCGTCATAGATTCCCCAGCCTTCCGCAAGATATTGATCTTTTAGCATCGCATATTTCTGCATAACTTCCGGGCGCATAGATTTCATCGTACTTTCGATCAGCGGGTGCGGACGCCATAACAACGCAATCTCATCCTGATTCTCCTTAAAAATATTCAGCACATTCTCAATCTTGTCCACCCACTTTTCATTGTGGGCAAGCAGTGCTGCGATTCCGGTGTTATATAGAATAATCTTCTTCCAGCTTCCATCCGATTTCTCGATAACTTTCAGCCACTCCTGCGGGATCATCAGGTCTTCCTTTTTCGTGGCCGCTACTCTGTCATACTTTGGCGATCCCAGCCCCAGAAATTTCTGTTCCAGATAATCTCTGTCCAGATGCTTTCCCTGCAGTCCGTGTTCCTTTGCAGCCTTCAGAAATTCATTGACATAAATCCGCTTCATGTCCTTCGACTGCACGATTACCTTATCCGCATTGATAATTCCCGGCATAAAGCAGAAGTGTTTGATACCTTCCACTGCCTGTTCATTGTCCGGCTCCACTTCTCCCAGCACAAAATAGGGGATATAGACCAACTGTTCTGTCCATTTTTTTAAGTTGCCGGAAAAAAATTTTGGTGGAACACTCGTGATCAAATTCCAATTATCATATGCATTATGTATATAAATAATATCCGGCTTGCGCTGCTCAAAATCATATTCGTCATACCGCGTGATGGGAACATCTTCTGGATACAAATCACCTTCGTAATGCTCCTCGCGGAAACTTCCATCTGGATTCTTGTCAAAGTATGGAATCGGAATGACATAGGCGTCGCAGTTCTCATCTTCCTGTGCCGCCCTCCACACACTCTCCAGCGAGTCCCACATAGCCGCCTTGTAAGGCAGAAATACGACTTCCTTCTTGTCCGCCGGCATATCGTAGGTGATGGCATTCTGCAACTGCAGGAGCTGTTTGCGAATCTTTTTGGACAGCTTTCTGCACAGGTTTTCATCCTGAATATTGATACCCATCTGGTATACATTCTCGCAGTAATCTTCCAGAATGCTGACCAGGGGCGTATAATCCATATCATTCAGCGTCTCAAGGTAATTCCCAAGATCGATCGCCGCCTCCTGGCATTTGGCAAATTCCTCATCCACTTCAAAAAGGACAGTGGATGCTGCCCTGGCGATGGAATCATTTACTTGTACTAACATTGACACGATCTGAAGCAGATCCTTTTTCTTGTACCTTCTCATGTCCGTCACCTTCCCTGGCATGCCAATCACAAAATGTCTTTTACATTCTATTACTTTATATCGGTAATAGTCTACCACTTTTTAACCCAAATGACAATTCTTTTTTTGCAAACAAGTATTAGAAACATCTGGAAACCGCGATTATCCAACAAAAACAGCAGCTTAAATCTCTCAATTTACAACTGCTGTTTTTTATAGAAATCACTCAATCCCCGTCCGATTCTTCCGTCTCTCCCTCGACATGGCACACGATTTCCAGCATCTCCTCCGCCTTCATGGATGTGCTCAGGTCATAGACGCCGGGCTGCAGCAAGTCCTTGTAATCGGATAGCCGCTCGTAGATGTAGAACGCATTCGCGTCTTTGATCAGTCCCTTCTGCTCAAGTAGTTTTGCAAACTCTCTGCTGCTCTGTCCCTCGGATACCACCACGCTGACAGTTCTGCCTTCCCCCTCGCTTACCGGTATGTCGGCAAACACCTGGTATCCGAAATCATATGCGTATACTGCAAGCCGAAACACCGCGACAATAATCACCGCTGCCAGCGCAATCCTGATGATCATCGCGGAGACAGCTCCCAATAACTGTTTTGCATTCATTGCGCTACCTCCAAAACTTATAGCAATCTGCGGAGAACGCGCGCGTTCTCCTTAAAACTTCGCAAATCCCGGGCTGCGTATTTTGCAGTCCTCAGATTTGGTACGTTTTATACTTCCATGATGATTGGCAGAATCATCGGCCGTCTCTTCGTCTTCTTCCACACAAACTCGCTCAGCGTATCCTTGATCGTTCCCTTGATCTTGCCCCAGTCTGTGATATTTTTCTTGAGACAGCCAAGCACAGCCTTCTCGATCACCTTGCGCGCCTCGTCAAGCAGCTCATCCGATTCCTTCACATACACAAATCCCCTTGAGACAATATCCGGTCCTGCAAGCAGCTCTCCCGATGCACCGTCCAGAGACATCACAACGATCAGGATACCGTCCTCCGCAAGATGCTGTCTGTCCCGGAGTACCACATTGCCGACATCCCCGACGCCAAGTCCGTCCACAAGCACCGCTCCCACCGGCACTTTTCCGGTGATGCTTGCGCTGTTGTCATCCATAGCGAGCACATCGCCCGACTGCAGAATAAATACATCATCCTTATCAATCCCCAGGTCGATGGCAATCTTTGCCTGTGCCTTCAGGTGCTTGTACTCACCGTGCACCGGAACTGCATATTTCGGTTTTGTCAATGTGTAGATCAGCTTGATCTCCTCCTGGCAGGCATGTCCCGACACATGGGTATCCTGAAAAATGACATCGGCCCCTTTCTTGAAGAGCTCGTTGATCACCTTCGTGACTGCCTTTTCATTTCCCGGAATCGGATTGGACGAGAAGATGACTGTGTCGCCCTTTCCTATGGAAATCTTCTTGTGCATTCCGCTTGCCATGCGGCTGAGCGCTGCCATGCTCTCGCCCTGGCTGCCTGTCGTGATGATGACAGTCTTGTCCTTCGGATAATTTTTCAGCCGCTCGATATCAATCAGTGTATTCTCCGGTATGCTGATTCGGTTGAGGTTTGAAGCTGTCTCTATGATATTGACCATACTACGCCCCTCGACCACTACTTTTCGCCCAAATTTGTCTGCTGTATTAATAATCTGTTGTACTCTATCCACATTTGACGCAAAGGTGGCGATGATGATTCTGGTCTTCTTGTGTTCTTCAAACAGTGAGTCAAACACTGGTCCCAGCTTCTTCTCTGACGGGGTAAATCCCGGCCGCTCCGCATTGGTGCTGTCACACATCAATGCCAGCACGCCCTTTTTGCCAAGCTCCGCAAAGCGCTGTAAATCGATGGCATCCCCGTACACGGGCGTGTAATCCACCTTAAAGTCGCCTGTGTGGACCACGATGCCCGCCGGTGAATAGATTGCAAGCGCTGCCGCGTCCACGATACTGTGGTTTGTCTTGATAAACTCAATCCGGAAACAACCCAGATTGATATTCTGTCCGAATTTGACCACCTTTCTGCGCACGTTGTGAATCAGATTGTGCTCTGTCAGCTTGTTCTCGATTATTCCCATCGTAAGCTTTGTGGCATACACCGGGACGTTGAGTTCCTTAAGCACATACGGCAGTGCGCCTATATGATCCTCATGTCCGTGTGTGATGACAAATCCTTTTACTTTGTCCTGATTATTTTTCAAATATGTGACATCCGGTATCACAAGATCGACTCCCAGCATATCGTCTGCAGGGAAACTCAGACCGCAGTCCACCACAACAATACTGTCTTCATACTCAAAGGCAGTAATGTTCATTCCAATCTGCTCAAGACCGCCTAACGGTATGATCTTGAGCTTTGAAGTATTTTGTTTGTTCTGTTTCAAAATGAACCTCCTGTAACGTTTTTTATCCGTCTCCTAATAAAATTTTGCGATATTCCCACACTGTCTCTGCGCCGCATGATAAAAACACAGGAACTGTTCCTATGCAAAAACGTGTGATCTATCTCGTAAGGTCGATGTCGTCCAGCATATTTTCAAAAACACCCGCTACAGCCGCAAGTTCCTGGTCATCCTCAACCATACAGTAAACCTGCTCATGCCCGTCTGTATCGGGAAACGCCTTCAATATATACGCTTCGCCATCCTCCTCTTCCTCCGCATCTGTTACCAAAATATAATTCACCCCGCCGATGGTTGTCTGCTCCAACACATAAAAATCAACTGCCGCTTCCTCACCATCAGGCTTAAAGGTTATTTTTTCCATTATTGTGATCCATACCCTTCCTTATTTTTAAGATAATCCAAATACCCCTGCAAAATAAAAACTGCCGCTATCCTGTCAACGTGCTCTTTCCGCTCCTCACGTCGTATACCGGCCTCTATCATCGCTTTATCTGCTGCCACTGTGGTCAATCGCTCATCCCACAGCTGTACATCAAGCCCTGTCCTTCTCTCCAGCATTTCCCGGAAGGCAAGTGTCTTCTCCGCCCGTTCTCCCTCGGTGTCATTCATATTCTTAGGATAACCAAGCACGATCTCATCTACCTCGTACTCCACAATCAATTCTTCGATTCTTGCCAAAGTCTGACGAAGCTTGCTCTCAGACTTTCTGCGCACAATCTCAATTCCCTGGGCAGTGATGAGAAGCGGATCGCTGATGGCTACCCCCACTGTCTTTGCCCCGAAGTCAAGTCCCATTTTCCTCATGTATCTCTCCATCGTGGTCTGTCACATCTAAAATCTGCCAATCCTGTTCCATCCCGCATTGTAAATATAAGACTTCAACATCTCCTCCACAAGCTCGTCCCGCTCCACTTTCATAATCATGGCTCGCGCGCCCTTATGACTGGTGATGTATGTCGGATCCCCTGACATGATATAGCCGACAATCTGATTTACCGGATTGTACCCCTTCTCTGTAAGAGCAGCATAGACAGACGCAATCACATCTTTGACCGAGGCTGACTCCCCGAGATCCTCCGGCGTTAACTGTATGAATTGTGTGCGTGTCAAATCTTCCATTCTCTATGCTCCTTCCAATCGATGAACGAAACGATTTAGTACCTTCATAGTTTTAGCATCAAACTGCCTCGTCCGTTTATGCCATCAGCCTGATGCATCTCTGCCGCCGCGCATTCTCATACGGCCTATATAAGCCATAAATTGCGGCACGGTGCAAAATCCTGTCACAAATGGTCACCGATAAGCTTTCCTTTTGCATTGTTATACTTATCATAACTTAATTCTGTACAAAATTCAAGAGTTACAGTGTGAAAACTGTATTAATACTCCATAATTATAATCTCATCTTCCAGAAATCCCCTGATTGTTCCTGTAATCAACCGGTTTTCAAGTTCTTCTCCCTGCGCCAAAGCCGCCACTTTCACGTATTCTCTTGTATGCCCCAGCCAGTATTCCTTCCCTGTAAACATTTTCTTTTCCTCAAACAACACCTCCACTTCCTTGCCGATGTAGTACGCTCTAAACTTTTTTGAATCCCGCGTCCCGATGGACTGCAGCACGCCGCTCCTCCTGGTCTTTTCCGCCTCTGGCAGCTGCATGGGCATCACGGCTGCCTTTGTCCCTTTTCTCCTGGAATACTTAAAAATGTGCATTTCATAAAAGCCCACTGTCTCCACAAACTGTCTGGTGCGCTCAAATTCTTCCTCTGTCTCCCCCGGAAATCCCACAATCACATCCGTGGTAATGGCCGGATGTGCAAACGCCTCACGCAAAAACGTCACGCCGCTCAGATAATCCTCAGGTGTATAATGACGATTCATGCGCTTTAACACTGTCTCACAGCCGCTTTGGAGCGACAAGTGAAAGTGCGGGCAGATGTGCGTCAGTTTCGCAAGGCCTGCCGCAAATGTTTCCGTGACAATGCGCGGTTCGAGTGACCCCAGCCGAATCCGCTCCACTCCTTCAACGGCATCGATCGCCTGCACGAGCGTGAGCAGGTTTTCCTCCTGATTTTCCCTAAAGTCCATACCATAAGAACTGATATGTATCCCCGTCAGCACAAATTCTCTATATCCCGCCGCCGCAAGTCCCCTGATTTCCGCGAGCACATCCTGCTTTTTGCGGCTTCTGACGCGCCCTCTCGCATAAGGTATCATGCAGTATGTACAGAACTGGTTGCACCCGTCCTGTATCTTGATATAGGCCCGGGTGTGTTCTGTGGTTGATGTCAATTGCATCTCCTCGTACTCAGATGTATGACTGATATCGATCACACTCTCCTGTGCCACACCGTCGAGATAGCTCTCAAGGATTCCGACCAGATCCTTTTTCCTGTTATTCCCAATCAGCAGGTCAACTGCGCAGTCCGACTCGACCGCCTGTGTGTCAGACTGCACGTAACAGCCGACCGCCACAACGATCCCCTCCGGGTTCGTTTTCTTTGCCTTATGCAGCATCTGCCTGCTCTTTCTGTCAGCAATGTTGGTCACTGTGCAGGTATTTACAATATAGATATCTGCCTTTTCCTCAAATGACACAATCTGATATCCGTTCTGCCGCAGCGCCTGCAGCATGGCGTCCATCTCGTATGAATTTACCTTACAACCCAAATTATGATATGCCACTGTTTTCATTTTGTTTATCCTTTCGCTCTTTCTAAGCACCTTATTGTCTCCGGTTCTCATGGTATCTCCGTGTCAGAAAGTCAATTTGTACATATTTTTTATTTTTTTTCGGCAATTTTCATTACAACTGTTTTCTGTCTTTAGTTGACTTTTCCGCGGATTACCTTTATTATTAAATGGAAGGTATAATTAAAGGAGGTAGTCAGAATGAAAACAGTTCAGATTTCTTTAAACTCTATTGATAAGGTAAAATCTTTCGTAAACGATATCACAAAGTTCGATTATGATTTTGACCTTGTTTCAGGCAGATACGTTATAGATGCAAAATCTATCATGGGTATCTTCAGCTTAGATTTATCTAAGCCCATCGATCTGAATATTCATGCTGAGAGCGGCGCAGATGAGGTTATGGAAGTATTAAAGCCTTATTTAGTATAGTATCCGCATTGCTGTGATACATACTGGTACCTTGTCCGCAGAGCTTGGAAATCAAAAGCTTGAATATTAGACGAGTTGAACATTTACCGGGTACAGTTTTGTACCCGGTTTTGTTTTGTATGATACACTTTATCTGTAAGCAATCTCAATCACTTCATCTGTCTCAAGCGCTGTCCTCACCATCTCATCGATCTTTTCGTCCAGATTCCGCTCATGAATCCGTATCACATTGAGATTCGGCTTTGTAACCGGATGCTTTGCCACAAAGATCGTACAGCAATCCTCATAGGGCTGAATCGAAGTCTCGTATGTATCGATCTTCTCAGAGACTTCCACGATCTCCTGCTTGTCGAACCCGATCAACGGCCTGTAAACCGGCAGCGTACACACATCGTTCGTCGCCATCAGCGACTGCATGGTCTGGGAAGCCACCTGTCCGATGCTCTCCCCTGTGATCAGTCCCAGGCAGCCGCTTTTCTTTGCAATCTCCTCGGCAATGCGCATCATATAGCGCCGCATAATGATCGTGAGCTCATCATGCGGACACTGATCATATATATATAACTGTATATCCGTAAAGTTGATAATGTGCAGGCTGATCGGTCCGCTGTACCTGGATATTGTTCTTGCAAGATCGATTACCTTCTGCGTTGCGCGCTCGCTCGTGTAGGGCGGTGCGCTGAAATAAACCGCATCGATTCTGACTCCGCGCTTTGCGATCATATAGCCCGCAACGGGAGAGTCGATACCGCCCGACAAGAGCAGCATTCCTTTTCCGTTTGTTCCGACAGGAAGTCCTCCCGGTCCCGGAATGACTGTCGAATAGATATAGATTTTTTCCCGCACTTCGATGCGCAGCATCACGTCAGGCTTGTGAACATCAACCCTCATCTCCGGAAATGCGTCTAACAGCGCTTCCCCGATGTCACGGTTGATCTCCATCGAATCTTTGGGATAATTCTTTCTCGCCCTGCGCGCCTCCACCTTGAAGGTAAAGTTCTTGTCGGGATACACTTGGTCGATATAACCGATCACATCCTGACAGAGCTTCTCAAATCCCTCATCCTCCGCATGGACTACCGGGCAGATACCTGTGACGCCAAACACTGTCTTTAAATTTTCTACAGTCTCCTCGTAGTCAAAATCCGAGAGCGAATTGACATAGATCCTTCCCTGTGACTTCGTCACCTCAAATGAGCCTTCACAGCGCGTCAGCGCATACCGTATCTGATCACACAATCTGTCCTCGAACAGATACCGGTTCTTCCCCTTCACGCCAATCTCCGCGTACTTTATTAAAAATGATTTGTACATATCCCGTTCTCCTTCTCTACAGGCTTGGGCATGAACGCCCGCCCATGCGGAGAATGCCCGCCCCCGGGCATTCTCCTGGCATTAAGAAACTCTTGGTCTGTGTCCTTTGCAGCCTTAGTATCTCTTAATGTTTTATTTCCTGGTGTAATGCCTGAGCATCGGTATCAGCTCACTCATGCATTTCACCGTATAGTCAATCTCCGTCTCTGTCGTATACAGGCTGAAGCTAAACCGCAGTGTAGAATCGAGATACTGCTTCTCGACACCGATTGCCTTTAACGTCGCCGATACCGACGGCTTGTTGGATGAGCAGGCGCTTCCCGCTGACACGTAGATTCCCTTATCCTCCAGCGCGTGCAACATCACTTCGCTACGGATGCCCTGTATGGAAACGCTGACCACATGCGGCGCGCCGTCCCTCCCCGCGGAACCGTTGATCCTGATACCGTCTATGGCACTCACGCCCTTTACAAAACGCTCTTTGATACTGTATAAGTAATTGATCTTTGGCTCAAAATCCACAAAGATCTCCTCGACAGCCTTCGCCATACCCGCGATACCCGGAACATTCTCCGTACCCGAGCGCATTCCTCTCTGCTGCCCGCCGCCGAAAATGATCGGCCGCACCTTCGCTTTCTCATTGATATATAAGAAACCGACACCCTTTGGTCCATGAATCTTGTGGGCACTCACAGATAACAGATCGATATGCATCCGTTTCGGATAGATTTTGAACTTTCCAAAGCCCTGAACCGCATCTACGTGAAACAGTGTATTGGGATTCATGCGTTTGATCAGCTCGCCCGCCTGCTCGATCGGCTGCACGGCTCCGACCTCATTGTTTGTGTGCATGATTGACACCAGAATCGTGTTCTTGGTCATAGCTTTCTCGAGATCGGCGAGACGGATGACACCGTCTGTATCCACTGGAAGATATGTCACTGCAAATCCCTGCTCCTCCAGATAGGCACAGGTCTGCAGCACCGCCGGGTGCTCGATCCTGGTCGTTATGATATGTCTGCCTGCCCGGTAGTTCGCATACGCGCCGCCAACCAGTGCGATATTGTCCGACTCCGTTCCTCCTGATGTAAAAAGTATTTCCTTTTCCTGTACTTTCATGCATTTTGCAATGACTTCTTTTGCGTGGCGCACATATTTTTCGCTCTCCACACCCTTCTTGTGCATGCTGGAGGGATTTCCATAGTCCTCACACATGATATGCGTCATAAGCGATGCGACCTCCGGCAGACATTTCGTAGTCGCCGAATTGTCAAGATAAACTTCCATCATATTTCACACCTTCAAACGTATTTTGTCTCTATTCTGAGCCAGACAAAATAATGTCTAATCTTAGAACAGTAATCATATAATATAAATATGCGCCCTTCTCCAATTATGTGCGCAGTTTCCTACTGTTTACGACATAATCCATCATAACAGAATACCATCTGCACTGCAATAACAACTTCTGCATTTTCATGCCTGCGGCTGCATCCTGGTTACTGTCGGCGCCACCTGATTTCGATACATTTTTGTCCTTTGAAGGCGTAACAGCAGCAATCCGGCACATGCCTCCCCCCGTCGATGGACGGGTGAACCGCATCACGTCTCCAACCGGTACATAATCCACGCCATAACTGTCATCCCTGCGGTCTCGGTGCGCAGAATCCGCCTGCCCAGCGTGATTGGCCTCATTCCGCAGGCAATGGCTGACTGTATCTCACTCTCCTCAAACCCGCCCTCAGGTCCGATAAAAATGGCAACTGACTGCCCCGGCTCCAGGTGATCAATGATTTGCCGCGTTCCTGCCATACCTGCTGCCCCGTCGAGCAGCTCCTCCATCTCGTAAGGAACAAGTCTCACATCCATATTCTGCGCGTACTCCAGTGCTTCCTGATAGCTCATGACCTCCCGCACTTTCGGCACGACACCGCGCCTGCTCTGCTTTGCAGCCGCCTCCGAGATTCCCTGCCAGCGCGCAGTTTTTGCTTTCGCCTTCTTGTCGTCCAGCTTCACCACACAGCGTTTCATGGCGACCGGAATCACCTCGTACACGCCAAGTTCTACCATCTTTTGAATGATAAACTCCATCTTGTCCCCTTTGGGAATCCCCTGAAAAAGATACACTTTGGAGGGAAGTTCCACACGGTCCTCCTTGATAAAACGCAGTGCGCACACCACCTCTGTGTCCGTTATCTGCTCAATGCCGCACCGATACTCCCTGCCGTCGATACCGTTGCTGATGCTGATCTCGTCGCCCGGCCTGAGGCGGATAACATTCCTGATATGGTTCACATCATCGCCCGTAATTATGACACTTCTGTCAGAAATCTGGGAAGGCTCCACAAAAAAATGATACATACATCGATCCCCCAATAATCCAATCTGCACTGTCCGTTACACTGCACAGTTCCTAACTGTTCTTGCGCGCGGTGACGCTCACCCACTCGCCCTGATATGTCACCTCTATAACTTCCAGTCCGGCTGCCTCCACCGCGTCGCGCACAGTCTGCTCCTTGTTGTCAATAATTCCAGAGGTAATGTACACACCGCCCGGCTTGAGCTGATTGACGATCACCGGCGTCAGCGGCACAAGCACATCCGCCAGAATATTTGCTACAACAATGTCATATTTTGCATAGCCAACCTTGTCCTGCACTGCTTTGTCCGTGATAATGTTCCCAATCATCATCTCAAAGCATTCAGGTGCGATCTGGTTCACCTCCATATTTTCCCGCACAGCCTCCACCGCACAGGGGTCGAGATCCGTGCCGACTGCATGCCTGATGCCATACATCAGGGAGATAATGGCAAGAATACCGCTTCCCGTCCCGACATCAAGCAGCTCTGTCTCCGATGTAATATGCTTTTTCAGCTGCCGGATGCATAGCTGTGTCGTCTCGTGCATCCCTGTGCCAAATGCCGTGCCGGGATCAATGTGCAAGATTTTCTTGTCCCTGTCCTCCGGCCTGACCTCCTCCCAAGACGGTATCACAAGCAGATCGTCGATGTAGAACTGGTGAAAAAACTGCTTCCAGTTGTTAATCCAGTCGATATCCTCCGTCTCAGAAACCATGATCGTCCCCTCACCGATATCCATAAAATTGCGAAGATCATCGAGCTCTCTGTTGATATTAGCGACAACCTCGTCCGTGGACACCGGTTGTTCCCCGCTCTCCTCCACAAAGAAGCTCAGGTACGCAATCCCGTCATCCTCCGGTCCGTCAGGAAGGATATCCACAAACATCTGCTCCTTCTCAAGCGGCGTCAGGGGCACCTTGTCCTCAATCTGCGCCCCCTCAAGGCCGATGTCATAAAGCGTGCTGATGATAATATCCTCCGCGTCCGTGATTGTCTTTATCGTAAATTTTTTCCACTTCATACTGTCCTCCCCGATGTCAATACACATCTCTTCAAAACACAAAAACTTCTGTACGACATTATCTATCATATCATACAGAAGTCTTTATTTCCATGAAAAATATTATTTATTGAAAAATCCTTTGCGCTTCTTCTCTTTTTTATCCTTATCCTCGTTCAGGTCACTGTTTTCCATATTCTTGACAGCCTCCAGACTGTTTCCGGTCTCCCTGTCAAACTGACGCAGAAGCTCCTTTGCCTCACCGGAAAGCTTATCCGGCACCTGTACCACCAGCGTCACATAGTGGTCTCCGCGGACATCTTTATTGCGGAGCGACGGAACACCTTTCCCACGCAGTCTGACGCGCGTATCTGTCTGTGTACCAGCTTTCACATCATAGACCACTTTGCCATCCACAGTATTGATCAACACCTCGCCGCCGAGTGCCGCAACTGCAAAAGATACGGGAACAGTGGAGAAAATGTTCATGTCCTGTCTCTGGAAGATCGGGTGTCTGTCGACTACTACCTCCACCAACAGATCACCTCTTGGTCCGCCGTTCACACCAGGCTCGCCCTTATCGCGGATACGTACACTCTGACCATTGTCGATACCAGCCGGAATTGACACTTGTATCTTCTTTCTGCTTGCAATATAGCCGCTTCCATTACAGTCCGGACATTTCTCCTTAATTGTTTTACCGGAACCGCCGCACTCAGGACACACCTGCGCATTCCGGATAATGCCAAACGGTGTCTTACTCTGTGTCACAACCTGACCGCGTCCGCCGCAGCGGTGGCAGGTTTCCGGAGATGTACCCGGTTTCGCACCGTTGCCGTTACAGGTCTTACAGGTATCTTTGAGATTAAGCTCAAGCTCCTTGTCGATACCAAAGACAGCCTCCTCGAATGTAATGCGCACGCTGGTACGGATGTTCGATCCCTTCATAGGTCCATTGCTTCTCGAACTGCTTCTGCCGCCGCCAAAGAAATCACCAAAAATATCGCCAAAGATATCAGAGAAATCAGCCCCGCCGAAATCGAATCCGCCAAATCCGCCTGCGCCGCCGCCCTCAAACGCGGCGTGTCCAAACTGATCATATTGGCGTCTCTTGTCAGGATCACTTAATACGGCATAGGCCTCTGATGCTTCCTTGAACTTCTTCTCAGCCTCAGCGTCGCCCGGGTTCATGTCCGGGTGATATTTCTTGGCAAGCTGTCTGTATGCTTTTTTAATACTGGCATCGTCCGCGCCCCGCTCAACACCTAATACCTCATAATAATCTCTCTTCTGCTCTGCCATGTTCATCCATGCCTTTCTTTTATACAGTAAACTAAAAACAATCCACGCAAAGAACGCCGTCCCTTGGCGTTCCCCCTACAACAAACTGAAAACATTTCATGTAAAGAACGCCGCTCTCTGGCATTCCTCCTACAACAAACTGAAAACATTTCATGTAAAGAACGCCGTCCTCTGGCGTTCCCCTTACAACAAACTGAAAACATTTCACGTAAAGAACGCCGCTCTCTGGCATTCCTCCTATAACAAACTGAAAATATTTCATGTAAAGAACGCCGCCCTCTGGCGTTCTTTTAAAAACTTAGCAAATCTTAGGCGGCGTTTTGTGCCGCCTTAGAGTTGCTTAGTTTTTTCTATACTTCTCTGTAATCTCCATCCACAACATCATCTGCCGCGCCAGCATCCTGTGTCTGCTCTGCACCGCCCATGCTGCCCATGTCCGGACCTGCCGCGCCGGCTGCACCCTGCATATTCTCATACATCTTTGTGAACAGGTTCTGCGCCTTTGACATCAGCGCCTCCTGCTTACCCTTCAGCTCTGCAACCTGATCCTCTGTCATCTCGGCATCCTTCGTGCTGTCAAGCAGTGCCTTCAGGTCATTCAGATCAGCCTCCAACGCAGACTTCTCTGACGCATCAATCTTGTCTCCAACCTCGTTCAATGCCTTCTCTGTCTGGAACACGAAAGAATCCGCATCATTTCTCGCGTCGATTGCCTCCTTGCGCTTTCTGTCCTGTGCCTCATACTCTGCTGCCTCCTTCACTGCCTTCTCGATGTCCTCGTCAGACATATTTGAGCCTGCTGTGATCGTGATATGCTGCTCTTTTCCTGTACCCAGATCCTTAGCGGACACATTCACAATACCGTTCGCATCGATATCGAAAGTAACCTCGATCTGAGGAACACCGCGCCTTGCAGGAGGAATTCCGTCCAGTCTGAACTGTCCAAGTGACTTGTTGTCCCTTGCAAACTGTCTCTCACCCTGTACGACATTGATGTCAACAGCTGTCTGGTTGTCTGCTGCCGTCGAGAAGATCTGGCTCTTCTTGGTAGGAATCGTTGTATTTCTCTCAATCAACTTGGTCGCGACACCACCCATTGTCTCGATGGAAAGGGAAAGCGGGGTAACATCCAGCAGCAGAATCTCGCCTGCACCTGCATCTCCTGCAAGCTTACCACCCTGGATGGAAGCGCCGATTGCCACGCACTCGTCCGGATTGAGCGACTTGCTCGGCTCCTTGCCTGTCAGCTGTTTTACCTTATCCTGAACTGCCGGAATACGTGTCGAACCACCCACCAGCAATACCTGGCCAATCTCAGACGCTGTCAGTCCTGCATCCTTCAGCGCATTCTGTACCGGAACTGCCGTTCTCTCCACCAGATCATTGGTCAGCTCATCAAATTTAGCTCTTGTAAGATTCATATCAAAGTGCTTTGGACCTTCTGCCGTTGCCGTGATGAAAGGAAGGTTGATGTTTGTCGTCGTTGCAGAGGAGAGCTCTTTCTTCGCCTTCTCTGCTGCTTCCTTCAATCTCTGCATTGCCATCTTGTCGCCGGAGAGGTCAATGCCTTCCTGCTTCTTGAACTCATCGATCATCCACTGAATCAGCTTGTTGTCAAAGTCATCGCCGCCAAGGCGTGTATCGCCGTTTGTCGCAAGAACCTCGATGACACCGTCACCAATCTCGATGATGGACACATCAAATGTGCCGCCGCCGAGGTCATACACTAAGATCTTCTGCTCTTTCTCATTGTCAAGACCATAAGCCAGCGCTGCTGCTGTCGGCTCGTTGATGATACGCTTTACATCAAGTCCAGCGATCTTACCTGCATCCTTTGTCGCCTGACGCTGCGCATCGTTGAAGTAAGCCGGAACTGTGATAACTGCCTCCGAAACCTTCTCACCCAGGTAGCTCTCTGCATCCGCTTTCAATTTCTGCAGAATCATAGCGGATATCTGCTGCGGAGAGTACTTCTTGTCATCGATTGTCCTGCCGTGGTCTGTACCCATATCTCTCTTGATGGATGCAATTGTCTTCTCTGCATTGGTGACTGCCTGACGCTTTGCCGGCTCACCGACAAGTCTCTCACCAGTCTTTGTGAATGCCACGACGGAAGGTGTTGTCCTTGCTCCCTCTGTATTTGCGATAACGGTGGGCTTTCCACCTTCCATAACTGCCACGCAGCTGTTTGTTGTACCTAAGTCAATACCAATAATCTTTGCCATGATTTTTTCCTCCTCATCCTATAAAATCATTTAATTAACTATTTCCAATTATTTCCTATGACTTAAAACTTCCCGGCAGGCACTATGCCGCCATGCACTGCCCCTTCATGCGCAGTGTCTTTAGAAATTTTAATCATATATTTTCATTGAACAACCGCTACCATGCTGTGCCTTACCACACTGTCACGATAGGTATATCCTTTTTGCAGTTCCTGTGCGATGATTCCCGACTCATATTCCTCGCTCTCCACCTGCATCACTGCATTGTGAAGTTCCGGGTTAAACTCACAGCCTACTGCCGCAATCGGCTTCACATCAAGCTTTTCTAGCTCTGTCATCAGCTGCTTGTAAACCATGTTCATTCCCTCCGCAAAGGGTTGTTTCATCTCCTCCTCGGAGAGTCCCGCGAGACCTCTCTCGAAGTTATCCACAACAGGCAGCATCTTCTCCACCACGCTCTTTGCACCGGTCTCAAACATCGCGGATTTCTCTTTCTCAGAGCGCTTTCTGAAATTGTCAAACTCTGCCATCTGACGTTTTACCCGGTCCTCAAGCTCATCGACCTTCTCCTGCAGCTTATTGGTTTTCTCTTTCTTGTCCTTGCCCAGAAAAGATTTCTTTTTCTCTTTTTTGTCACCCGCCCCGGCATTGTCCTCTGCAGCTTCGACCTCCTCAGCCCCGGCTGCTGCGTCTTCTACGGTTTCCGCATCCGCCGCTTTCGTGTCTGCATCACCTGAATCTACTTCTTCTTTAATCTGTTCATCCAATTCCTTTTCTTCCACTGCCACTCGTTTCCTTTCTATATAATAATAGGTCATATCCTACCCACTGTGCCCGTCATCCTTTTTGTAAATGGTATCGAGCTGACTTTTTAACATTTTCAGTGTACTGATCACCTTATCATAATCCATGCGCCGCGGACCGATGATTCCGATCGTGCCCTTCATGCCCTCCTCCAGCTCGTAAGTGGCTGTGACGACACTGCAGTCCTTCATCGTCTTTATCGGTGTCTCGTTTCCGATATAGACCTGTATCCCCGTTCCGCTCTCGTCTGTGAGTGTATCCTGCACAAGCTCATTCAACAGCTGCTTCTCCTCAAAGGTCGTGATCAGTTCACTGGCTCTCTGATTGTCTGCAAGTTCCGGATACTTGAAAATATTGTTTGCTCCGCTCGTGTAGATCTCTAC
>CAMWTP010000064.1 GCA_947177165.1 uncultured Lachnospiraceae bacterium | reverse complement strand
CGCTGCCCTTGCGTTCTTCGGTGTGAAGCTTTAGATTTTCTTAGCGGGCGTCTTTTGGCCGCTTAGAAAATCTCTTCACACTTCCTCCCATGCCGCATCAGCGGCACAAACAATCCGTGAAGAACGCTGCCCTTGCGTTCTTCGGTGTGAAGCTTTAGATTTTCTTAGCGGGCGTCTTTTGGCCGCTTAGAAAATCTCTTCACACTTTCTTAGCGCCATTCTGATAAGCATTCACCTTCGCCTTGATCTTATCCATACTATCCACAAACATAAGAATTTCCGCCACCACTTCGTAGAGCTCCGGCGGTATCATATCGCCAATCTGCAGCTTTGACAGTGTATTCGCAAGCTTATCATCCTTGTGGACAGGCACATCCGCCTGCTTTGCCTGCTCGATAATCCGATCCGCCAGCGCTCCCCGCCCCATCGCGATCACTCTCGGCGCACTGTCTGACGGATCATACTCCAGTGCCACAGCCTGTTTCACTTTCTTATTCTTATCCCCAGCCATATCCTCAACACCCTCTACATATTACAATATCACAAAATTACATCATCCAAACGAACGCTGCCCTCGCGTTCGTTCTAAAACGCTTAGTAATTCTAAGAGCGTGTCCTTTACGCTCTTAGAATTACTGCGTTTTATGCCCTGGTATCAAAGGTCCGGTACCCAAGCACTGCGTTCCCGCCCGCCACCTGCTCCTCCATGCGTTCGAGAACAGTCTTATCCTCTTCCTTTTCCAGTATCATATTCTTACACTGGTACCCTTTCTTCGCAAGTCTCTGTGTCAGTTCTTCTATATGTTCCTCAACCAGCGCAATGGAATCTTCATCGAGATAAAATTTTGTAGTGACCTGGTTTCTCTCGGTATGCATGGCAGTGCTTGCCATGGCGGTACTTGCCATGGCAATGCTGACATCCAATGACCCCAGATTATCCATATCCAGATGCAGAAACGCTGTGAGCATGCCATCCCTGCGCGCCATATTCTTTTTGTTTGTATAGACATACAGATCCCCGTGCGCCTGCGAATTGCTCAGCTTCAACGGAAGCTGTATGTAGTTGAACATCTGGTTCATCTGATTCATAAATTCCACATTTTCGCTGATGTTTCCCATAGCACGCGCCTGTGTCCCGCTTCCGCTCTGTCCACCTGCCTGCATCGCCTCATTCATCATGCGGGTCAGCTGACTGCTTTCCTTGGCGAGCTTCTGATAAAATTCCTCCACCCTGCCTTCCTCCGTCAGCTCCTGCGGAGTCAGTGTCCATTGCTTCTGCAGCCCGTTTTTGAGCATCGACTTGAAAGGCTCTGAGCGGAATATCACCGCTTTCTGCTCCGCTGTCAGCTGTTTTCCCAGATCGCTGTCCATCAGCAACTGTTTTACATCTTTGAGTCCGATTTTTCCATCCTTATTCCCTTCTCTGATCAATGAGACAATCTTATCGGGAAGCGCCTGCGCTTTTTCTCCTTTTAACCGGCTCAGTATTGTGTCAAGTGATCCCGTAGCTCCCTGCATGTTCTGATTGCTGTTCTCACCCTGTTTTGGCAATTGCACTGCGGATTGATCTGTCGCTGCCTGTTCCTGTGGATTACCTTTTACAGCCGCACTTTCTGGATGGTTTCCTGTGTCAACTCCTGTTTTATCTGCAAACGTACTCTGCACACGATTTTCCACACCGACCTGATCTGCCTGACCACTCTGCACATTCCGGTCAGCCAGTCCCTCCTGACCTTCCTGGAGAATTGTGGCAGGATTATTTCCATTTGGCGCTGTCTGTATCTCCCCGGATCCTTCCTCCCCGGCAAGCAGCACAAGCACCTGCTCCATAAATTTCCCGCCGTTTTCCAATGCCGCTGCCTGTCCCGGCACAGCCCCCTGCGCGGCATCAGAAACAGCATTGGCAGATGTAGTCTGATTTCCCTGCACATCCGCCTTTCCTGTCAATGTATCGTAAAGCCTCAGAATCTCATCCGAAGCCTCCCTGATGCCATCAAGCAGCCTGTGTTCCATATTCTGATAATTCTGAAGCTGTATAATACTATTGTCGTTCACCGGGAGCTGCAGCTTGGTCAGTTTGATCAGGTCATCCATGCTTGCAGCGGGATTCTGCAGTGTCAGACGGTTAAACAGCATCAATGTATTCTTGTTGATGGACATTCCGTTTTCTAGCAATGTTGACACGAGTGTCAGATTTCTGTCGCTGACAGCCATATTCGCTGCCCGGAGTGCCGCCTCCCCCACTCTCAGCATCTGCATTTTTCCATCATAGACAGGTTTTAAAACGACTCTGTTATCCTTGTTTGACTGCACCTGCAGATTCATGAGCTGTCCGATTGCAACCTGCACATCGCGCTCAAGCTTCGCTGCCATATAGTCGCCATTTGTCAATTGTATCTGAACATCCTCGCCATTTACAGAGACAATTTCACCCTGAAATGTGTCACCAGGCTGCAGCTGTGACACATCGACTCCCTGTGAACTGACAGAACATGTATTCCCTGCCACATTCACGTTTCCCGCATATCCCTGTCCTACCTGCGGTCCTTCATAACTACGTGAAAATCCCGATAAAAAGCTATCCATAAGCGCATCTACTCCTCAACAAAATTTTTAATAAAACTCTTTCTGTGTATGGGAGTCGCCCCATACTTTTTCAACGCTTCTATGTGAACTGCTGCCCCATACCCCTTATTGTCCGCAAAATGATACCCGGGATATGTTTTGTCATACTCCACCATCAGCCGGTCCCTCGTCACTTTTGCGACAATGCTTGCCGCTGCAATCGACACACTCTTTGCATCTCCCTTTATGATCGGCACCTGTCTGATGCTCACCTCCGGTATCGTCACTGCATCGTTTAATAAAAGAGCCGGCTGTACGCTCAAATTGCCGATTGCCTGGCGCATCGCCTCATATGTAGCCTGCAGGATATTGATCTCATCAATCCGCTCATGCGATGCGTACCCGATTCCCACTGACACTGCCTCTTTCATAATCACATCATAGAGTTCCTCGCGTTTTTTCTCACTCAGCTGCTTGGAGTCGTTGAGATACAGGATCTGACAATCCTTCGGCAATATAACAGCACCTGCCACCACAGGTCCCGCAAGCGGTCCCCTGCCAACCTCGTCAATTCCGCAGATATACCCCAGAGAAGCATATTCTTTTTCATACTTTTTCATGCACTCGGTGCGCTGTTTCTCTTTTTCAAGCGCCTCAATGCTTTTCCGCGCCTTCGCGACAAGCGTCTGCACACCGCTTCTCTCATCCTTTTCATACATTTCTACAAAAAGAGGCAGCTCACTTTCGCATGCTGCCTTTAATTCATTTTTGATCTCCCCTATTTTCTTTTCCACCAGATTCCATGTCCTTTCCATATGGTACTTTTTACTCCATACGATTCCTTATTGATGCTTCAATATTCCAAATTTGGAGGTAGGCCATATCCTGATAAACGCCCTGCCGATAATATCCCTGCGGTGAATATTTCCCACAGAGGGATCCCTGCTGTCCGAACTGTTGTTTCTGTTATCTCCCATCACAAAGTATTCATCCTCGCCAAGCAGTATCGGATCACTTGCCCTTCCCGGACTCTGAATGACCTCCCGTCCATAGGACTCCTCCAGCACCTCACCATCTATATAGATATTTCCGCTCTCATCGATCTGCACAGTCTCGCCCGGCATTCCAATAATTCGTTTGATATAATATGTATCTGTGTCATATTGAAACGGAAATACGATGATGTCAAACCGTTCCGGATTCTCAAACCGATACGATATCTTGTCAACAATCAGATGATCCCCATCGCTCAAGGTCGTCTCCATGCTGCTTCCGCTCACCTGCGTTCTCTGTCCCACATATGTGACAATCAGATATGCAGCACAAAATACCAGCAGCAGATAGATACTGATGCTCAATATTTCCTTCAATACGTTTTTCATTTTATTTTCCCCTGTCCCTATTATTCCTGTTTCCATCATTCTCCCGGCATCTCCAATGTAATTCTTCCTATTCTTCCATTTCTGAAATCATCCACGATCATCGAAGATGCTTTCATAATGTCCAGCTCCTCACCCTTCAGATAACACTTCTTGCTGATACAGACCGCTTTGATTGTATCATAGGCATCCTGATTTTCAGGAATCCCGATATCATATCTTTTCTCCAGAAGTCCCGGATATTCTGTACACAAAAAATTGATCAGATCATATGCAAGCTCATCCAGATGCACAATCTCATCATTTATGGAACCAATCATGGCAAGGCGCAGCCCCACTGTCTGGTCTTCAAATTTCGGCCACAAAATACCAGGTGTATCCAGCAGTTCCAGCCCCTTATTCAGCCGAATCCACTGCTTCCCTTTCGTCACCCCGGGCTTATTTCCTGTTTTGGCACACGCCCTTCCCGCAAAAGAATTGATAAAGGTGGACTTTCCCACATTGGGAATCCCGACCACCATAGCCCGCACAGGTCTGTTCAGGATGCCTCTGCGCCTGTCGCGCTCTATTTTTTCCTTACAGGCCTCCTGCACGACTCCCTGAATCGATTTCACACCGGAACCCGTCTTTGCATTGATTTCCAGCACATGAAATCCCTTCTCCGCAAAATATTCCATCCACAATTTGTTTTTCTTCGCATCTGCCAAATCTGATTTATTTAAAAGAATAATTCTTGATTTATTTTTTCCCAATTCATCGATATCCGGATTTCTGCTGCTGAGCGGAACTCTTGCATCCACCAGTTCGATCACCAGATCAATCAGCTTGATATCCTCCTGCATCATCCGTTTTGCCTTTGTCATATGCCCCGGATACCATTGATAATTTGCCATATTTGATTCATGCCTTTCTGTTTTTCGTATTTATTCTGCTATTCGACCAATCCCAACTCGCTGTCGCCGGCGGCAAGTTTCATCCATGCCTTTCCGATGATATAGCTTTTTTTGACTGTTCCGATATTCGCAGAACGGCTGTCCTCACTGTTGTTACAGTTGTCACCGATCACAAAATATTCATCTTCTCCAAGTGTTACTTCACTTTCCAAAAGTCCTGGTTCTGCGATCCGGTCATTAAAATATTCCTCGACAGCTTCATCGTTAACATACAGCAGGCCATTTTTTATGTACAGCGTATCCCCAGGAACACCGATCACCCGCTTTACGTAATAATGTGATTTTTCATTTCCATTGGGAAGAAATACAATCACATCTCCCTCCCGCGGCGATGATACCTTATAGATCAGTCGGTTCAGAAAAATACTCTGCCCGTTATACAGGCTCGGCTCCATCGACGGACCAATCACACTCGTTTTCATCCCAATGCAAAAAACGATCACTACTGCAAGCAGCATCGAGGCAAATATCCAGAAAAGCCAGCTGAAAATTTCTTTGACGACAACGACATTCAGTTTTTTCTTTTTCTGGTAAAAAGTTAATCCCTTTCTTCTCGCCATTCACTCTGTCCTTTTAGAAAATATATATTTCAGATACACAATTTATTATACTCAATCCGTAACACGATTTCAAGTACCAAAAGCGTTTCCACTGCCCGCCCTGCGCGAAAAAGCGGAGCCCGTCACCAAGCCCCGCCGCACAAACCAATTATTTAACCAGTTCCTTAACCTTAGCCTTCTTACCAACACGGTCTCTCAGGTAGTTCAGCTTTGCACGTCTAACCTTACCTGCTCTCACAAGCTCTACCTTTTCCACGTTGGGAGAATGCATCGGCCATGTCTTCTCCACACCGACACCATTCGAAATCTTTCTCACTGTAAAGGTCTCTCTGTTGCTGCCGCCCTGAATCTTCAACACAGTACCCTCAAATACCTGGATTCTCTCACGATTACCCTCTTTGATCTTGCCGTGTACTCTCACTGTATCTCCGACTTTGAAGCTGTCAACCTTTTCCTTTAACTGTTCTTTCTCGATTTCCCTGATAATTTCATTCATTTGATTTGCCTCCTTATTATCTCGACGTTCTTAATACTTCTGCATCATCTATTCCAGAAAACTGTTCCGGAACTGTTCCTTATCATGACTCGTACCAGAGGACCATCTCTTTATTCGCAACATTAATAATTTACCACAAACCCTGCACAAAAGCAAGTATTTTTTCAATTTCTTTCTTGTCGCCGCCGGTTCTTTGGCGGTTTGGGCGGATGGGCTGTGATGTACGCCTCATACATCTCCGGTCTTCTTTCCCTCGTCCTTTCCAGAGACTGCTCCAGCCGCCATTTCTCAATATTGGCATGATGACCGCTCAGCAGCACATCCGGCACTTTCTTATCATGCCAGACTTCGGGCCGTGAATACTGCGGATATTCCAGTAATCCATCTGCATGGGACTCCGTCTGCGCGGATTCTCCGTTGCTCAAAACGCCTGGCACAAGCCTCGATATCGCATCAACCATAACCATCGCCGGCAGCTCTCCTCCGGTGAGCACATAATCTCCTATGGATATATAGTCTGTCACAATCTCCTCGAGAACTCTCTCGTCAATGCCTTCATAATGTCCGCAGAGAAAAATTAAGTCTTCCTCCCTGGACAGTTCCGCCGCTTTCCTCTGAGTAAACACTTCCCCCTGCGGAGTCACGTACACCACCCTTGTCTTTTTGTTTCCCTGGGAATCTTCCTTTCGCACCGCAATCTTCTCTTCAAGTGCCTTCCAGCAGTCATACACAGGCTGTGCCTGCATCAGCATGCCTGCCCCGCCGCCATACGTATAGTCGTCCACCTTCTTATGCTTGTCGCGTGTGTAATCGCGGATATTCACCGCCTCCACAGAGATACAGCCCTTTTCCACCGCCCGCCCGATGATGCTGGTATGCAGCCCGTCAAGCACCATCTCTGGAAACAGTGTCATAATATGAAAATGCATAATCTCTTTCTCCTAATCCAGCAGGCCTTCCATGATGTGAACCTTCATCCTTCTGCTCTCCATATCCACATCGAGGATACATTGCTTTATCGCCGGAAAAAGCACCTGTCTGCCATCTTCAAACCTTACCTCATACACATCGTTTGCCCCCGTCTCGATCACATTTGTCAGCACGCCAAGGTACTGGTCCTCCTCGTCATATACAGCCATGTCGATCAGATCTGCTATAAAATATTCATCCCGCCCGAGCTTTACTGCATTTTCCCTTGTCACCAGGAGGGGCTTTCCCTTGTACTTCTCTATATCGTTTATATTGTCAAAACCCTTGAATTTCAGGATCGCATACTGCTTAAAGAACTTCACGCCCTCTATTTCAAGCGTCATTTTTTCCTTGCCCGTATCCAGAATTACTTCTTTTAATTTCTTGAAACGGTTTACATCATTCGTCGTCGGGAATACCTTCACTTCCCCGTGAATACCATGTGGCTGTGTGATTGCTCCTACCTGTAGTAAATCTTCCATGAATCCTCCATTTTTTAATAATACAAAAAATTACTGACCTCACACGAATAAAAGGGTGTTCCACCGAACACCCCGCTCATTATGCTTACACGATTTCAACATCCACCTTGAGATTGTCTTTGGAAGATGCTGCCTTGACAACGGAACGGATTGCTTTCGCGATTCTGCCCTGCTTGCCAATGACCTTACCCATATCAGATGGTGCTACATGGAGCTCTACGGTGATATTCTTACCTTCCGCTTTCTCAGTAACAACTACCTCATCAGGGTTGTCCACTAAAGCTTTCGCTATAACTTCAACTAACTCCTTCATCATTCACACCTCCAAGAGTGTCAGAGTCATTATTTCTCGATACCTGCTGCCTTGAAAATCTTTGAAACGACCTCTGTCGGCTGCGCACCGTTTGATAACCATTTCTTGGCAAGCTCCTCGTTTACCTTGAACTCGCTGGGATCTGTGTTCGGATTGTATGTTCCGATCTCCTCGATGCACTTTCCGTCTCTGGGTGATCTCGAATCTGCTACGATGATTCTATAGATAGGAGCTTTCTTCTGACCCATTCTTCTTAATCTGATTTTTACTGCCATTTTTCTTCACCTCATAAATCTTTCTTTTTGTTAATAATATAATTTATTAAAAAGGAAGTCTGAATCTTCCCTTTTTACCGCCAAATCCTCCCATCATACCCGGGAGCTGCTTCATCATCTTCTGCGACTGCTCAAACTGCTTGATGAAACGGTTTACCACTGCAATATCCACACCCGCACCCTTTGCGATCCTGTGCTTCCGGCTCGGATTCAGCAGTTTGGGATCCTTGCGCTCTGCCGGTGTCATGGATAACACGATCGCCTCCATGCGCGCGAGCTGTTTGTCGTCGATTGCGGACTCGATATCACTTGCCTTGATTCCCATGCCCGGCATCATGCCAAGAATACTGGACAGACCTCCAAGCTTTTTCATCTGGTTCATGCTTTCCAGATAGTCCTCAAAGTCAAATTTGCCCTTTTTCAGACGCGAGGCCATCTCTTTTTCCTTCTCCGCGTCCATCTCAAGGTTTGCCTCCGCAACCTTGTCGATCAAAGTAAGGACATCACCCATACCCAAAATACGGTTTGCCATTCTGTCCGGGTGGAACTGTTCTATATCTGTCAGCTTCTCGCCTGTGCTCACAAACAGGATCGGCTTTCCTGTGACTGCCTTTACAGAGAGCGCAGCACCGCCCCGCGTGTCGCCGTCCATCTTCGAGAGGATCACGCCGCTCACGCCTACTTTTTCATCAAATTCTTTCGCCACATTCACGGCATCCTGTCCTGTCATGGCATCCACGACCAGAAGTGTCTGATGCACATCGACATTCGCCTTGATCTCCTGCAGCTCTGCCATCATTTCCTCGTCTATGTGCAGACGTCCGGCAGTATCGATGATTACGATATTGTTGTTATTCTTTGCTGCATGCTCCATGGATGCCTTTACAATATCAACAGGCTTGTGGTTCGCGCCCATCGAAAAGAAGTCGACCTGCTGCTTGTCGGCATTCACACTTAACTGCTCAATCGCTGCCGGTCTGTAGATATCACACGCGACAAGCAATGGTTTCTTGCCTTTTAATTTCAGTTTTCCGGCGATTTTAGCCGCCGCGGTTGTCTTACCTGCGCCCTGCAGACCGCACATCATGATCACTGTGGTCGCTTTGCCCGGCTGCAGTTCCAGCTCTGTCGTCTCAGAACCCATCAGGGCGACCATTTCCTCATTGACGATCTTGATTACCATCTGTCCGGGATTCAGACCGTTCATGACATCGGAACCGACCGCGCGCTCCTCCACCGACTTTACGAACTGCTTTACAACCTTGAAGTTTACGTCGGCCTCCAACAGCGCCATCTTCACTTCCTTGAGCGCCGCCTTCACATCGGCCTCCGTAAGCCTTCCCTTGCTTCTCAAATTTTTGAATACATTCTGCAGTTTGTCTGTTAAGCTCTCAAATGCCATCCGCTCAAAGCTCCTCTATAATTTCATTTGACAATCGTTTAATCTGCTCATCATCCGTGAGTCTGTTGATCTGCTGGATATTAAACTGTATCCTTGAAAACTTTTCCACCAGATGAAGCTTGTTCTCGTATCCGGCCAGAATCTTGTCACACCGCTTGATCAGATCATGTACTCCCTGACGGCTGATTCCCTGCTCATCTGCGATCTCACTCAAAGACAGGTCATTCAATACCGCATCTTCATAGATTTTCTTCTGATGCTGCGTGAGAAGCTCCCCGTAAAAGTCATAGAGCATTCCCTTGTATTCAAGTTTTTCAAGTCCCGTCACAGCTTTTTCTGCTGTCGTATTTCCAGCTTCCACGTTGCTTCCTCCGCCAGAGCTTCTATATGTCACACGACCTTAATTAGAATACTACAAAAGAAATCAGGTGTCAAGTATTTTTTCTTGACACCTGCACTTTATTTTTTTAGTAATATACTGCGCTCTCAACCGACCAGCTGTCAAGCTCCGCAGCATGTCCGTCGATCACATACGCAATATTGTAATTGCCATAAATATCAATATATTTGCGCACTCTCTGCTCACTGACCGGTATTTCCTCAAATGTCCGTCCATACGAGGCATACTCCATCCCAAACGCCTTCAATATTGTCGGAATCAGCTCCGCCTGCGACACAGGGGCTTCGCTTATTTTCATACGCTCATGATGTTCCCCTGAATTTTTCACAAGAAATAATGTGCGTGATGTCCTATCCGGTTTTTCCCGGTTCTCAGAATCTGAGATGTTGCCCTGCCCATGGTCAGCCGTTATGATAATCGTCGCATCCTCGTATTTCCCAAGCGCTTTCATCTGCTCCATATACGCATACACGATTTTCAGACTGCTCTTTCCCTGCGTGATATATGTTGCCACCCTGCCCGTCGACTCATATCTTAAGTCATCTGTCAGATAAAACGGTGCATGCGGTCCCCTCATATGATAAAAACGGAACGCACTCTTTTCGTCTTCTGATATGCTGAAACCATTCTCCACAATATTGTAATAAAACAGCAGGTCATTGTCTATGCTCCATATATCATTATTATATGTGATATCCTCGATATCTGATGTGTAATACTCATAAAAGGGCTTCAGCAAAAACGGCACTGTTTTATACATGGAGGTTCTCACCATTGTCTGGTAAGTCTCTCCGATTTTGTATCTTCTGACAACGGTGTCAGAATAATTATCCATTCTCTGGTATAACGATTCTGGCATCAGCACCAAATCTGTAAAAATCCTGACATCTGTCCCATGTTCTGCAATCCGCTCCAAAACATCACTGTTTTCGTATGCGTAAGCCGCATAATTGATGTCGTCCGGATTCCATTCCGTACCGGTAAGCATATAAGGGATTCCATTGTTCGTATGCGCAAACTGCGAAGTTCCGTTTCTATAGTAGGTAAAATCCGCCAAAGGTTCCAATATGCTGCTATCCTCCTGATAAATCTCCTCAAACCAGCTGCTGTCAAAACCATCCAGCACAAATACAAGCACATTGTCCTCCTGTGCCAGTTCGAGTGCCCCCTTATTGGTAATCGCTTCATTTTCATTTCGGTTATTTACGTCGGAAGTGATCAGAAGCCAGCCCAATGTCACAATCTGAATCAGGGATATATACACACATAAAAGCTGACATACTTTCCTGACAATACTCCTGTGATATCCTCCGATTACACAGAGCAGTATGATTACAATCCATATACAGGCATTGACAAGAATCGTTTGGCTGGACCAGGTCTGTTCTTCTCCGTTCATTGCATTTAATGTTCCATTCAGAAACATACTTTGCAGATATCCGGCACAGCTTATTCCTGCGAAAAACAAATACATAACCTTAAAAATTTTCTTCGGCAGGAACAACCAAAAGATTAAAATCAACAAAACGATCTCTGCGGCGCTCCCGGCCAGCATAATCAGAAAAAATGCAGCGTAATTGCCCGCAAATTCATCTAAATTGTGTAGATACAGCTCATTCGGGAAATAGATTCCCGTCATCACTGCCCATGCGCTTACAAACGGTAACGCCTCGGCGAACATGGGCCTGAACTCAGTTGGTCGGAGATAGTCCGCCCCCCCCCGAACATATTTTCTTTTCTCAGGTAATTCTGGTCGTACAGTGAAATGATTCCTCCTGCCAGCAGACAAACCGCATACAATATACAATAGCTTCTGTTATCAATCCGTCCAAACAGGGTGAAACCAATCACGATTATTGCTGCATAGGTGGAATCAAATGTATGTACAAGGTGATATCCGAACGATGAAAACAATCGTTTTATGAGCAGCGGAGCGGCAATGGATATCACGGTAAAAACGATTCCATAGTGCAGATAAGTCCTGCCTTCCGCATCCCAGAAACTTTCCAACAACGTATTTTCTGCCTCGCCCAGATAAAACTTTATTGCGGATACAAAAAAACAGAGCCCTGCAAAAAAGAATAATATTGATTTCAGGACATAACTTTTGCTATTTTTCGTATTATTTCGGTTAAGCCCTGTCCAGATTCCACCTGCAGCACCTGCAAAAAACAGTATATATAGTATTATTCCGACGCTCTGCATTCATAGTCCTCTTTTCTCATCTGCCCGGATTTTCTTTGCGGTACACACGCATAAACCGGACTCTGTTTTCTTCTGCACTCTCCTTTGGTCTGCCCAGATCTGCGCGCGAATCCAGAGAGGTCATCACCTCGATCATGGAAAGCCCATTACTGTTTTTGACATCAAGAAGTGCAGTCTCCAGTTCCGCTTCCGTCTGAACCAGACAGGTATTCGGATATCCACAGGCTTTTGCAATCTGATAATATGTCTGCCCACTGTAACCTGTCGGCATCGCTCCCACGGACTCATGTGCTGCATTGTTGACCACGATATGCAGAAGGTTTCTGGGTGACTGTTTTGCGAGAAATGCCAATGCACCCATGTGCATCATTGCAGCTCCGTCACCGTCTATGCACACGATGCGTTTGTCAGAATCCGCCTGTGCCATGCCGTACGCGATCATGGAGGCGTGCCCCATACCGCCCACTGTCATAAAAATCCTGTCATGATTTCCATACAGTGCATCGCTTTGCTCGTACAGCTCTCTTGATATTTTTCCCGTAGTGGAGACGATAAAAGCCTCGCGGGAAACGTTTTCAAGAATTATTTTTAACGCCTGCTCACGCACTAACTGGTATCCATTCTTCCACAGGAACTCCTGCTCTTTCTCAAATGTGCCTTTCCTGACAATGACCGCATACTGCCTGTTTTCTGCAAACATCCGAGATGCCCGGGCAAGAATCTCTCTGAGCTGCGCCGCTGTCGTCCCGGCATCAATCACAGAATATGGCACACCCATAACCTCCAAAAGCCTGCAGGTCACTTTTCCCTGATAAATGTGCTGCGGCTCATCCTTTGTTCCCGGTTCTCCCCGCCATCCGACAACAAACAGCATGGGAATCCCATACACCTCCTCATTGGCGATAGATGCCAGAGGATTGATGATATTGCCAAGTCCTGAATTTTGCAGATATACCAGACCAGGACGGCCTGTTGCAAGATATGCGCCTGCAGCAAGTCCAACCGCAGCCCCCTCATTTGCCGTCACATAATGACTCATATCTTTTTCATGAGCGAGACACACTGCATCGCAAAACTGCTTTAATGTCGAATCCGGCACGCCTGTAACTGTATGGATTCCGATATTCTTAACTTCCTGCAGAAATACACTTGCTTTCATTTATACTCAATACTCTCCTTCGTCTGCATTTGCCGTCAGCGCACTCACATCCAGCGCCGCCAATTCCTCCACTGTATCAATCTCTACAATCCTGCCTTCTTCCACTGGAAAAACTTTCAACCGAAGCTTGTCAAGATTCCGGTCGACGACCTCATCCCAGAACAGACTGGCATTTCTCTCGTTGTTGTATGCCTGTATGATGCTGTCACGAAGGATCTGGGCATCTTTCTGTTTGAAAAAAGAAATTCCGACCATATTGTATGTATCTGTTCCGCCCTTCCCCACTCTGGAGATAAAACCATCCTTCTGCTCGAATATCCAGTCGTCTGAATACCCCTTGACCATTTTGCCATAGTAGCCTGAACAGGCAGGCTTTTTCTCAAAAATGGATCTGTCAGAGACAAACAAATCCGCCTCGCAGATATAGCAGTCTGCTGTTCCCAGCACATCTCTTGCGGCATAGACAGAGGAGATGTTGTTCTTTATCGCATAGTCCGGATTTTCCAGCAGATATATTCCCTGATATTTTTCACACAGATATGAAAACTGTTCTTTCAGATATCCTACGACTATATAGATTTCTGATATTCTCCTGCTCTGCAATCCCTCAATGACAGTTTCTATCAACGGCTTTCCGAACACTTTCACAAGTGGTTTCGGTATTTTTAAAGTCAATGGCTGCATCCGCGTACCAAGCCCTGCAGCCATGATAATCCCAATCTCTTTCCCCATATCGCTCCGTTCCTGCCCGCATTTGAACTGCACAGACCAGCAGCAGGCCAACATGTCTTGTGCACTCTTTCACTGTATCATTACCCGACAAACGGTCACATATCATCGATCAATGTGATAATCTCCTGAAATGGCATCAGTCTCTCTTCAGCCTCCAATGCCCTGTGGTTTTTCAGGATTTCAACTGCTGTGCTCTGCATTGCCGGAAATGCGCTTCTCGTCAGCTGGTTTGCATAAATCACAATATTCACACCATGCTGTGCGAGTTCCGCCTCCGTAACACCATTGAAGGAAGTCGGCACGACGACAATCGGCGTCTCCCTGTCTTTGCTCCGAAACCTGTCGCAGAACGCAAAAATCTCATCGGGCGACTTTTTTCTGGAGTGAATCATAATCGCATCCGCTCCGGCATCCACATAAGCAAATGCCCTGTTCAGGGCATCCGTCTGCCCCTTTTCCAGTATCAGGCTCTCGATACGCGCTATGATCATAAACTCCTCTGTCCGCTGCGCATTTTTTCCGGCACGTATCTTCTCACAAAAATTTTCAACAGAATCCTGTGTCTGCACTACCTCTGTCCCAAACAGCGAATTTTTCTTCAATCCTGTCTTGTCCTCAATGATAACAGCGGACACTCCCATGCGCTCCAGCGTGCGCACATTGTATACAAAATGCTCCACCAGCCCGCCTGTATCACCGTCGAGGATGATCGGTTTCGTCGTCACCTCCATCACATCGTCAATCGTGCGCATTCTCGATGACATATCGACCAGCTCGATATCCGGCTTTCCCTTTGCTGTGGAATCGCACAGACTTGACAGCCACATTGCATCAAACTGGTCAAGCTCCCCGTTGTGTTCGACGATCGTCTTCTCCGCGATCAATCCTGTCAATCCGCTGTGGACTTCTATCGTTTTCACGACAGGACACAGGCGGAGCAGCTGGCGCAGACGCCGCCTTCTATACTCCGGCATGGCGAGCTTTTCCCTCATGTTATCATCAATCTTCTTTACATTTTCATTGTATGTATAGCCGATTTCAACCAGCTCGCCGCCGTATTTCTCTAAGTTTTCAATGACGTTACTCCGGATCGCGCTCTCCGGTCCATCGCGCCAGTTATCCCCGTGAATCACATAATCCGGCCTTATCTCCGCGATAATCTTGTCGTACATAATCTCATCCTGAATCACGACTGCGCTGACGAGTCCGGTATCTGAGACAATCTGCTTTCTCTCATCCATTGTGATTGTCGGAAACCTGTTAAATTTGATCATGGCAGCATCGCTCAGGATTCCAACGATCACCTCGCCATATTTATTTGCTTCACGGAGAATATTCAAATGCCCCTCATGAATCACATCTGTGCAGAAACAGGTGTATACCTTTTTCATATACCGCACCACCTTTCCATAATCAGTACATGCCATTCCGTTCCCCGCATTTTCGCACAGTCAGCACAGACCTGGAGATCCGGGGACAAATATACTACTTGTCATAACGGACAGGTATCTGTATGTCATGTGCCCTGAGCGCCTCCTCCAGAACAGCAAAAAATTCCTCAATATCCTTTGCAGTGATTGCCCCAAGCGCACACAGGCGGAATGTATTCTGTGCTGACACTTTTCCCGGATATATCGTAAAACCGCGTTCATAGCAGTAATCATGCACCTTTTCAAAATCCCAGTTTGGATCGTCGGGATACTTTACGGAGACGACAAGTCCCGCCTGCAGCTCCCTCCTGATGATATCCTGGAATCCAAGCTGGTCAAGTCCTGCATGGATCGCCTCAAAAACGTCCAGATGCCTCTGCCATTTTGTCTCCTCGCCCTCTGCAAAATATTCATCGAGCGCCTGCCTCGCCGCATAGATCGTCTGCACAGGCGGCGTAAAATGCATCTCTCCCGTCGTCTCAAAAAAATGGTACTGCAGATACAGATTACAGTAATACGAACGCTTCGGATAATCTGCCGACCGCTGAATGAGCTCTGTATTTCCAACAATAAAGGAAAGCCCTGTCATCGCCATAAGCCCCTTCTGCGCAGATGCCATACAGAAATCAATATTGTCTCTCTCAATGTCAATCGGGCGCATCGCATAGGTAGAAGTCGTGTCCACCGTGAACACTGCACCATAGCGATGTGCGAGCGCACCGATTTCCCTGACGGGATTCAGGATGCCAGTCCCCGTCTCATGATGTGTTGTATGGACCAGCGCAATATCCGGATTCTCTTTCAAGATCTCCTCGATTTTATCCAGGTCAGGCAGCTCATCTACCGGAAATTTCAGATCGATAAATGGCAGACCATAGTACGCACAGATTTCCGCGGCTCTGCTGCTGTAAGCGCCGTTATTGACAATCAGCACCTTTTTCCCTTCCGGCAGCAGGGAATTTAAGCATATATCAATGTTGATCGTGCCAGAACCGCAAAACAATACCGACGTATATCGGTTCAAATCGCCGTGCACAATGCGCACCAGATCCTCACGCATCGCTTTCATCATGGATGCAAATTCTTTCTCCCGCGGACAGATATCCGGCACGACCTGCGCCATCTTCACAGTGTCTGTTGTCGTCGCCGGTCCCGGATTCAATAAAATATTTCTTTTGACTTTTATATTCCCCTGCATTTAATCATCATCTTCCTCTTCATGCTTCTTTTTGTAATAGGCAAGTCTGTCCATAATGTACGCGGCGCCGATATCCCCGCTGTGGCCAATATGATAGATGTACTCGTTCCTGATCTTTTCAAGCGACTTCTCTGAAAATGCGCCGTCGCTCAACAATTCTTCCACAATCTGCGGAAGCGTCGCAAGCTGGTCCGTGTCGACACTTCTGCCGATCTTACTGCGCAGCTCAATGTCAATCGGCGTGATGCCGAGTTCCTCGTAATCCTCGTTCATCACTTTCATCGGCGTATTGATAAAAAGAGAGGGTTTTCGTGTCGCAAAAGAATACTCAAACGCAATGCTTGACCAGTCTGTGATCACGACATCCGCCTCGTATACTGTGCTGTTAGAGGAAAAGTCCGTCTGTAACTCCATATCCTCCCGCGTGTCCATATTGAATTTCTCACGCAGATACGCCAGTCTTTCCTCCTCATGGCGCACAAACTGCGGGTGCGGCCTGACAATAATCTTATAGCCATGCCCCTGCAGGTTCTCCAGTATTTCCTCGATACAGGAAGATAAAATATTGTCCTTCTGCCAGGACGGCGCGATCAGAATTTTCCTGACCGCTTTTTCTGTTCTTTCCTCCTTATCCATCGCATCATAGGAACGAATCATATTGTCAATGACACTTGAGCCCCACTCTATTATTTTCTTTTCCGGCAGCCTGTACAGCTCCTCGCGTTTTCTGATCTCTTTTGTACAGAGATAACCGGATGAAAAAATCGTGTCAAAGTGATCAAGCGCTTCTTTCCGGAAAGTCAGATTAGGGCTGTTTACATCGTGCGGCACATAGATGTATTCATTGTCCTTGCGAACCAGCGAGCGCTTGATATGAAAACTTTCCAGGTCCGGTGTTGTCATCACCACAATATCTGCCTCCAGCTTCATCATCAGCACGATGAGCTTGTTCTCACCTATGTAATACGGCCTGAATCTGTCACTCTGCATTTCGAACACTTTGTCATCGGGATCACTGGTAATATAATTGATCACCACATCTGACTTTTCGAGTAAAGTCTCGATGATATTTTGAAAATATTTATAGAACCCGTTCTTCTCTGAATAGAAGACAAGCTGCATCTCATAATCCTTGAAAAACCGCCTGTAATCAGCCTTTTCCCTTTTTCTGTACGGGTCTTTTGCAAACAGTTTCTTTTTATTTCTGCTCTCAAAAGCACTGGCGGACCTCAATTCCTCACGGCTTTTCTCAAGCGCCCCGTAGTCAATATACTTCTTGGGATTCATAATGATATTGAGGAAATACAGCTGCACGACAGAGAAGAGGTTGCTGAACGTCCAATAGATTCCAACCCCTGTTTTCACAAAAAAACCGAGATACAGGGAGAGTCCGATGGATAAAATCATGGTTCCCAGCTGGTTGATCTTCCCCTGCTCTGCCTGCAGGACATTGATCTTATTCTGAATAAAACACATAAACCACGCAGAAAACGCAGCAGTCAGCGGAATCAGATAAGCGATCCCCCCAACCTCTGCGGGAATAGATGACAGGTCCAGACTTCCGAGCATCGTGTCAAGCACACCCGGATTTCCGCGGAAAATGTGTTCTTCCGGATGATTGATCACATCAATCACACCCATCAACAGGATTAACTGCAATGCCAGCGGAATCAGGTCCGCGAGCGGCTGATAGTGCTCTCTCTTATATAGTTCATATTGTTCTTCTGAGATCTTCTCGCTGTTTCCGTAATACTTTGCCTTGATAAAATTCATCTCCGGCTGCATTTTTACCATTTTAATCGAATTTTTCTGAACCCACAAAGACACAGGCATCAGGACAATCTTCGTTCCAAAGGTAAAAATGACAATCGAGACAAAATAATCCGGCAGAATGCGGTAACAAAAATACATCAGCCAGCCTAGGACATCGCCGATCAGACCTATTACATCATTCATAACGTTATTGTTCTCCGTATTCTTCTCTTATTGTTCCTCAGACGGACGCTTTTTCCTTGCGCGCTTCTTTTTCTGACTGCGGAAAAACTTCACGATCTTATGCCTGTAAACAGTACACGCTGCCCCCACTGCAATTGCCACTCCTGCTACTGCCTGAATCACGTAAGTCACTGCCGATGGGTCTATGTACGCACAGGATGTATTTCCCATCAACAGAAAAAAACAGGCAAAAAAATAAGCAAACTTGATTACTTTCAGACTTTTTTTCATATTCTGATGTTATCCTTTCTTCTATTATTTTCTCCATATACCACTTTAGCCCAAAATGTTCTAAAAGTCAATAGAACATTTTAGCCACTATTAATATGAAAATAACCGTTCATCCTGTTGATAAACGGCTACACGAATCATTCTATAAATGAAAGGAGGAATTTCCATATACTACAGAATTAAAGATTTGCGTGAAGATGCCGATCTGACCCAGACAGAAATCAGCCAGCATCTAAATATATCCCAGCGCGCTTACTCTCACTACGAGAATGGAACCCGGGATATTCCAACCAATATTCTGATTGCGATCGCTGACTTCCACAAGGTGAGCATTGACTATCTCTTAGAACGCACAAACTCCAAGAAGGTAAACAACTAAATATGAAAAAAGGCAAGTAATCTTACCTACTTGCCTTTTTCGTATTCTATATTTTATCTCTTGTGATGTCCTTATACCCCTCCCCAAAAATCTCGCTCGCGGAGGATACGATCATAAACGCGGACGTGTCTTCATCCTTCACAATCTCCTCAAGCTTGGGATATATCTGTTTTCTCGTGACAACCATCAGCAATTCCTTAGGCTCGTTGGTGTAAGCGCCTCTCGCGGCGATAATCGTCGCGGTGATGTCAAGTTCATCAAAAATCCGCTGCTTTACCTGCGTTGGTTTTGTGCTTATAATGTAGGTAAGTTTCGCCTCGTCTGAACCATACAGGATCTTATCCATCACAATCGAGTCCGTCACCACCGCAATACCAGCGTAAAATGCCACTGTCAGATCCTGAAACACAATCCAGGACGCAAGAATTACCATACTGTCAAATATCAGAAACAAAATGTTTGTCTTGATGTGCTTTCTCCTCGTGCGGACTACCTTGACAACAATGTCAATCCCTCCGGTCGTCGCCCCTGCCCTGATTACCAACGCAAGCGCTACGCCAATCAACGCCCCGCCAATCACAGAAGCAATCAGCAGATCGTCCGTCACCGCGCCATATGACGCGAGCACATTGATGAAAACAGTAATCATTGTCAGTTCGTACATCGTCGAAAATATAAACCGCAATCCAAATTCCCACAATCCCAACACTACAATCGGAATATTGATGAGCAGATTGATCGTACCGGTCGGTATCGCGATAAATCGATTTACCAGTATGGAAATACCTGTCACGCCGCCAGGCGCAATATTGTTGGGATCCAGAAACAGACTAATCGCAACGGCATAGACTGCCGCCGCCACCGTCAATATCGCATAACTTTTCAGCTTTTTTGCAACTTCTTTTTCCATAATGCCTCATTCAAATCAAATAATTGTTCTAACCTGCTTGGGCTGGTATCCTTTGTCCTCCAACGCCTTGATAATCTGATTCTTATGGTCTGTGCCAAACGTTTCCAGCGTAATCCGCAGCTCCACAGCCGCGTTCCTGTTGATAGAAACAAACTGATTGTGCTCAAGCTTGATGACATTGCCATTCAGCGAAGCAATCACCTCTGACACTTTTGTCAGTTCGCCCGGCTTGTCAGGCAGCAGAACAGATACGGTAAATATTCTGTCCCGGAAAATCAGCCCCTGCTGTACCACCGAGGACATAGTTATGATATCCATATTTCCGCCGCTCAATATCGACACAATTCTCTTGTTCTTCACATCGAGGTGGCGCAGCGCCGCCACCGTGAGCAGACCGGAATTCTCGACAACTATCTTGTGATTCTCCACGATGTCAAGGAAGGAAACGACAAGCTCCTCGTCCGGCACAGTGATAATCTCATCTATATTGTCCCTGATATATGGGAAAATATTCTTTCCCGGGGTTTTGACTGCTGTGCCATCGGCTATGGTATTGACACCTGGAAGCGTGACAACTTCGCCCGCCTTCAGTGATTCCTGCATACAATTTGCCCCTGCGGGCTCCACACCGATGACTTTAATCTTTGGATTCAGCATCTTTGCGAGCGTTGATACACCAGTGGCAAGACCTCCTCCTCCGATCGGCACAAGAATGATATCCACCAGCGGAAGCTCCTTGAAGATTTCCATCGCGATTGTCCCCTGACCGGTGGCAACTGTCAGATCGTCAAATGGATGGATAAAGGTGTACCCTTTCTCTTCTGCAAGCTGATATGCATACTCGCAGGCCTCGTCATAGACATCCCCCTTTAAGATGACTTCTGCGCCATATCCCTTGGTACGGTTCACCTTCATGAGCGGTGTCGATGTGGGCATCACAATCACTGCCTTCACGCCGTATTTTTTCGCCGCATAGGCAACCCCCTGCGCATGATTGCCTGCCGAAGCGGTGATCAGTCCCTTCTCACGCTCCTCATCCGAAAGCGTGCTTATCTTATAATATGCTCCCCTGAGCTTATATGCTCCGGTAAGCTGCATATTTTCAGGCTTTAAATAAACCTTATTTCCCGTCTGTCCACTCAGGTATTCGCTGTAGATCAGCTTTGTCTCCGATGTGACTTTTTTTACGATTTCCGATGCCTCCTCAAATTTTTCCAGTGTGAGCATATCTGACATGTTGCATTTCCTCCCTGTATTTCTTTTTTATTTCTTTATTTCCAGAATAACCACTTTTTCTTCTTTGGTTTCTCGCTGGTGTCCTCATCGGCAGCATCAGCATCCGGATTGTCTTCACCAGAAATTTCCGGCCCCTCTTCCTTTATGGTGCTGCGGTCACTATCTGATTCATTGCCCGCGGTGACATCCTGCCTGTCAGAAATCTCTTCACCAGTATCCTGCTCCGACGCAGGATTCTCATTTTCATTAACTCCTGTCTCAATAGTTTCGCCGGTTCCGCTTTCCGCATCCCCCGGCTGGCCATTTTCATCCACTTTCACATCAAACAATGCATTCACAAACTGCTCTGCGTTAAACTTCTGCAAATCTTCGATTGTCTCTCCCACACCAATATATTTGACTGGCACATTCAGCTCCGACTGTATCGCTACGGCAATCCCCCCCTTTGCAGTCCCGTCCATCTTGGTGAGAATAACTCCGGTAAGATTTGCCACTTCCCCAAACTCTCTTGCCTGTGACAGTGCATTCTGCCCTGTCGTCCCGTCAAGTACGATCAGGTTTTCCCTGTGTGCATCGGGAAACTCCCTGTCTATGATACGGTTCATCTTCTTGAGCTCTTCCATCAGATTCTTTTTGTTGTGAAGCCGCCCTGCCGTATCACAGATCAGTACATCCACTTTTCTTGCCTTTGCCGCATTTACAGCATCATATATCACAGATGCCGGATCCGCGCCATCCGCGCCGCCGATCATATCGGCACCCGCGCGGTGTGCCCACTCCGCAAGCTGTTCACCGGCAGCAGCCCGGAACGTGTCCGCTGCGGCAATCAGCACCTTCCTGCCCTGTCCCTTCAGGATACTTGCAAGCTTCCCGACAGATGTGGTCTTTCCAACGCCGTTGACACCGATCACAAAGATTACAGACTGCTTCTTCTCGAAATCATACGCTGTCTCCCCCACGCACATCTGTTCCTTGATACTTTCAACCAAAAGCTCCTTACATTCCGAAGGCTTCCGGAGATGTCTCTTTTTGACTTCTTCCTTCATGCGCTCGATAATATCACTGGTCGCATTGACACCGATATCTCCCATAATCAGGATTTCCTCAAGCTCCTCGTAGAAATCATCATCAATCTCCGATGCGCCGTAAAATACAGCGTCAATTCCCGCCACAATATTGTCTCTTGTCTTATTTAAACCTTCTTTTAAACGGCTGAAAAACCCTTTTTTCTCCCCCGTCATTTTGTTCTAAGCCTCCTTCTTTTCCTTCTCTTCCTGACTCCATTTGTCAACCTCGCTGTCGACCAGATTGACGCTAACAAGGGTTGATACCCCCTTTTCCTGCATTGTGATACCATAAAGTCTGTCCGCCTGCTCCATCGTACCACGTCTGTGTGTGATCACGATAAACTGTGTTCCCTTTGTCAGCTTATTCAGGTACTTTGCGAATCTGCTCACGTTCCCCTCGTCAAGCGCTGCCTCGATCTCGTCCAGCAGGCAAAACGGTGACGGTTTCAGATTCTGTATGGCAAACAGCAGTGCAATCGCCGTAAACGACTTCTCACCGCCGGAGAGCTGCATCATGTTCTGCAGCTTCTTCCCAGGCGGCTGCGCTATGATACGGATTCCCGCCTCGAGAATGTCCTCATCCTCAATCAGTTCCAGTGTACCCTTTCCGCCGCCAAAGAGTTCTTTAAATACCTTGTCAAACTCCCGCTTGATCTCCTCAAACTTCTCCGCAAACTGCTTTCGCATTGCGGTGTCAAGCTCCTCAATAATTCCTTCCAGCGTTTTTTCTGCCTCGATCAGGTCATCATGCTGATTCTTCATAAACGTATAGCGCTCCATGAGCACTCTGTAATCCTCGATCGCATTGACATTGACATCGCCGAGCTTTCTGATTTCATCCTTGATATTGGATATCTGCTTTTTCATCTCCGCGATATCCTTCAGCGCTTCATTTCGCAGGGAAGCCGCATTGTTCAGCGTGATCTCATACTCGTTCCACATATAATTGATCTGGTTCTCCACCGTCTCCTCCAGCTTTTCTCTCTGGGAATTCAGTCGATACACTTCTTTGTCAAGCGCATTCTTCTTCTCAGACAGTTCTTCCCTTGTCCTGAAGAAATTCTTCTGCTTCTGCGACAGTTCTTCCTTTGTCTTCTGTTTTTCTTTCAATGCAGTCTCCGCATCGGACTGTGTGGTGTGTGATGCGCTGATGGTCTTCTCGATCTCCCCGATACTCTGCTGCCTGTTCTGAATATCTGCCAGGCAGCTGTCAAGGCTGGTCTGTACCTCGGCAAGTTCCTCCCTGCTGCGCATCAGTTCTCCCTCGATACGGTTCAGGTTCGTCTGCTCAAATTCCTGCTTCTGGAGCATTTTTTCGTACGCGACATCCCATTCTCCGACCATTCCGGTCTTGCTGGACTCCTCGATCCGGTAATTTTCCAGCTCTTTCTGGTATGCCGCAATATTCTGTTCCAGCGTCTTCTCGTTTTCTTCCGAAGCCTTCAGGTCCTCTAAGGTTTTCTCCTTATCCACATGAATCTCAGCCACTTTCTGATCGATATCCTGCTGCTCTTCCTTCAATGTTCCAAAGCCCTGCTCCGCCTCATTTTTTCGCTCCTCTGCAGTCACAACGTTCATTCTGGCAGTGTTCTGCCTGATAAACAGCTCCTGCAGCGCTTCTTTCTTCTCCTCGATAGTCTTTCTGACATGATTTCGCTCTGCTTTGATATTCTCGATGTCTGCGTTTGCAGCGTTCAGCTTTTCCTTTGCAGCCTTCAGCTTCTGCTCCAATTCCTCGATTTCGCGTCTTCGTCCCAGAAGATTGGAATTATTCTTAAAGGCACCGCCGCTGATCGCACCTCCCGGCACGAGAAGTTCCCCTTCCAGTGTGACCATTCTGACAGTGTAGTCATATTTTTTTGCGATCCTGACAGCATTGTCAATGTTGTCAATCACAGCAATCCTTCCGAGCATCGTCCTGGCCACATTCCTGTATTTGGGATCTGTCCGCACCAGGGAATCTGCAAGCCCGATCGCCCCCTTTTCCTTCAGCACGTTGGGCGTCCTGAACTCCTGCGGCCTTGTAATGCTGGTCAACGGCAGAAAGGTAGCGCGTCCAAACCGATTCTTTTTCAGGAAACCAATCATTTTCTTGGCGGTCTCCTCATCCTCCGTGACAATATTCTGTATATTTCCTCCGAGAGCTGTCTCAATCGCCGTCTCGTACTCCTTGTCCACTTTGATAATATCCGCCACAACGCCGACAATTCCCCTGTTGTGCTCCCTCTGCTCCATGACTTTCTGGATACTGTTGCCATAGCCCTCATACCGCTCCGTGAGATTCGAGATCGTGTCAAGCTGGGAGCGGTATCTCTGGTAAGCTCCCTGACTTTCCCGAATCTCCTCGTCCTTTCTCGTCAGCCTCTCACGAAACGTCTTGTTGTGTTCCTCCATCTCCGTCAGGTGCGTGTTGACTTCGATAATCTCGTCGTTGATGCGCTCAAATTCTTCCTGCAGTGCCTTGATCTCAGCATCGCGCTCCGCCTCGTCGCTTCTGGCGCGCAGAAGCCTTGAGTTTAACTCGGCCTTTCTGATGCGCAGCTGCTCCATCATGGTATCAAAACTGCTCATTTTTGATTTGATGGTTGCGCGCTCATTCAGCATTGCGATAATCTGGTTCTTATCCTGCTCTATTTTTTCATTCAGTTCCTCGATATGGAGCTGAACCTCGGAGAGCGAGCCTTTTGCCTCATCGCGCTCCTTCTCCAGCTCAGCCACTTTTTCATCCAGCACAGCCTTGCCCTCAAGGATTTTGACGCGTTCGCTCTCCTTCCCGGCTATCTGCTCCTGTATCGTTGATATTCTCTCGCGAAAATGCTGTTCGTTCCCCTGTGCCCCCTTGATCTGTTCCTTTAACACATTGATCTCGCCCTCGAGCTTACCGCGGGTGACACTCGCATCGGTCAAAGTATTCCTGGCAGATTCAATCTCCTGGTCCAACTCCTCAATACGCGCCTGAATCTCATCGTACTCAATCTTTATTCTGTCATACTGCTGTGTAGTATTGTCGTAATCCTCCTGGGCAATCTTGTATTTGCCTTCAATCTCATCCAGCTGCTCTGTCAGCTTTTTGTTTTCCAATAGAAATACATTGACATCGTACTCTTTGAGTTCTTCCTTTTTCTTCAGGTATACTTTTGCCTTTTCAGACTGCTTTTCCAGAGGGCCGACCTGCTTTTCAAGCTCGCTTAAAATATCCGTCACGCGCACCAGATTGTTCTTCTCATCCTCGAGTTTCTTCTGCGCTGTCGCCTTGCGCTTTTTGAACTTGACAATACCTGCCGCCTCGTCAAACAGTTCGCGCTTTTCCTCCGGCTTACCGCTCAGAATCTTTTCAATCTGTCCCTGACCGATGATCGAATAGCCCTCCTTGCCAATACCGGTATCGTAAAATAATTCATTTACATCCTTCAAACGACAGGGAGTGCCATTGATGGAATACTCACTTTCGCCTGAACGATATAAACGCCTTGCCACGGTCACTTCCTGATAGTCAATCGCAAGCTTGTGGTCCGCATTGTCAAAGGTGATTCCCACATACGCATAACCCAGAGGCTTTCTGAGCTCCGTGCCGGAAAAGATGACATCCTGCATGGATTCCCCCCGCAGCTGCTTGATGCGCTGTTCCCCGAGCACCCACCGCACCGCGTCCGCTACGTTGCTCTTGCCAGAGCCGTTCGGTCCCACAATGCCCGTGATTCCCTGGTGGAATTGAAATACGATTTTGTTTGCAAAGGATTTAAACCCTTGTACCTCTATACTCTTTAAATACATTCTTTACCTCACCGTATGCCGTTATTTTTTGCCTTTTAATTTCCTGAGCGCCTCGTATGCCGCCTGCTGCTCCGCCGACTTTTTCGTCCTTCCCTCACCGGAACCGATCAGCTTGTCGTCGAGATACGCCTCGACGCTGAACTGTTTGTCGTGGTCCGGACCGGTCTCTCCCACCAGCTCATACCGCAGCTGTGCCGTATTTTTCTTCTGGATCTCTTCCTGCAGCAGCGTCTTGCTGTCCATAAATAAGATCTTGTCCTCCAGGTCCGACAGCACAAAACGGTAGATAAACTTCTTGGCATTCTCAATGCCGCCGTCAAGAAAAATCGCACCGATCACAGCCTCCATAACATCGGAAATGATGGAATCCCTTTTTCGCCCCCCTGTCGATTCCTCGCCCTTTCCCAGCAGGATATATGTGTTTAAATTGATATCCCTCGCACAGTACGCAAGCGCCGGCTCACATACCATGGAGGCGCGCAGCCTTGTCAGCTGTCCCTCGGGCATGTCCTTATTTTCATTAAACAAAAATTCACTGGACACAAGCTCCAGCACCGCATCACCCAGAAATTCCAGTCTCTCGTAATTGTTAAGTTTGTTGATCTTCTGCTCATTGGCAAAAGAACTGTGTGTCAACGCCTGTTTCAGCAATGCCTCTTCCTGAAACTGATATCCAATCTTTCCCTGCAGCTCCTGCAGGGCCTTTTTCATATTCCGCATTTTTTACTCCTATTCTGTCAGGGAAATACACAATGGGGCAGGAGAACACATTTCCCCTGCACATAAAGAAAGCCCTATAGAGGGCTTCTTGCTTTTTCAATCCACTCGACAGCCTCACGCACCGTCGCTATTTTTTCCAGACCTTCCGTCGGTATCTGAAGACCAGTCTCTTCCTCCACGCCTCTAAATATCTGGTACAGATCCAGTGAATCGGCCCCTAAGTCAGTGAGAAAAGTCATATCCATCTCGATCTCATCCGGATCCATGCCCAAAACGGTGGCCGCAACCTTCTTCAAAGCTTCAAATTCCATTTGATCAGATCCTTCCTTACTCGTCTTTTAAGATAACTTTATCCTTGATTTTCTGATTAATTTTCTGTTCCTTAAAGGTCAGGCACTGCAAAATCGAATTTTTGATTTCAATTGCCTTGGAACTTCCGTGCGTCTTGACTACCAGACCGTTTAAACCCAACAGCGGCGCTCCGCCGTACTCCTCAAGATCAAAGGCTTTCAGCGTCTGCTTGAGCGCAGGTTTTACCAGAAGTGCGCCGATCTTACTCCGAAGAGACGTCATCATACCCGCTTTCACTTTCTTGATCAGCGTCGCCCCGACACCCTCATACAGTTTCAATATGATATTTCCCGCAAATGCCTCGCACACAATCACGTCCGCATAACCTGTCGGAATGTCCCTCGCCTCGATACTTCCTATGAAATTGATCTCCGGGCAGTTTTTCAGCATCGGAAAGGTCTCTTTCACGAGCGCATTTCCTTTCTCCTCCTCCGCCCCGATATTGACGATCGCAACCTTTGGATTGGGGATTCCCATGACACTTTCCATGTACACTGACCCCATCTTGGCAAACTGGACCAGATGCGAAGGTCTGGCGTCCACGTTGGCGCCGCAGTCAATCAACAGGGCACAGCCTGTCTCCGTCGGAATCAACGGCGCAAGCGGCGGCCGCTCGATTCCCTTGATTCTTCCCACAATCAGCTGTCCCCCGACAAGCACCGCACCGGAGCTACCCGCCGAGACAAAAGCATCGCACTCGCCCTTTTTCACCAGATTCAGCGCGACCACGATCGAGGAATCCTTCTTTTTCCTGATCGCCATCACTGGAGGTTCCGCCGTCTCGATGACCTCCGTGGCATTTACAATCTCAATCTGCTCTTTATTGTAAGTATACTGCTCAAGCTCTTTCCTGATTACTTCCTCGCGGCCTGTCAGATACACCTTGATTTTGCTGCTTTCGCTGACGGCTTCCACGACACCCTTCACGATCTCCCCCGGGGCATTGTCACCGCCCATGGCATCCACTGCTACTTTAGTCATCTCATCCATTGCCATATTCCTCCATCGTTCTATACTTATATAAATATACTAGACCTACCACCAAAAATCAAGGGAAATCAAATAAAAAGGTGCAAAGCTTTATCTGTTTCATAAAACTTTACACCCCTTATTCCGCTTCCGATCCGCTGCATTAATCAACCGCAATGATCTCTTTCTTGTTGTATGAGCCGCAAGCCTTGCATACTCTGTGAGGCATCATCAAAGCGCCGCACTTGCTGCACTTTACTAATGTAGGTGCGCTCATCTTCCAGTTTGCTCTTCTCTTGTCTCTTCTACCTTTTGAAGATTTATTTTTTGGACATATAGACATCGTTACACCTCCTTATTCGCATTAAACAAATCTTTTATTGCCGCCATTCTGGGATCGGGCACGAAATCATCGCAGCCGCAGTCACCATCATTCAGATTCCTGCCGCAGACTTTGCAAATTCCTTTGCAGTCCTCCCTGCACAAAATCTTCATCGGCCAGTTCAGCAATAATTCATCATTGATTAGTTCATCCACATTTAAGTGATATCCTTCCATAAGTGCAATGGAATCCTCATCCTCCATGGTGCCGCCTGTGTAATCCGGCGACACGACCACACTGTCAAAAGATAAATCAAATGTATAATCAACATCTCGCAGGCATCTGTCGCAGGCGAGCGCAAACGTAAATTTTGCATTTCCCTGAACCAGTGCTTTTGATTGTCCTATATTAGAAAGCCTCAGCGCAACAGGACTCTTTTCCCTGATCAAAAAGGTTCCGAGCTGGCTTGTAAATGTATCCGGTTCATATGATACGTCCAACTCCTGCACTTGTCCTTCATTTGTAAATACATCTGTCAAATTCACTAACATCGTAGACTCCTATCCACACATTTATTCATTATACATAACTGCCTGTCTTTTGTCAACTAATATTTACAATAATTTCATATTCACTTTATCGATAATTACAATTCACACCCAATGTCATTTACTTAAAGGAAAATTTTACCGACAACCACAGTCGGA
>CAMWTP010000063.1 GCA_947177165.1 uncultured Lachnospiraceae bacterium | reverse complement strand
GCCATGATGAAACAGCTGGAATCTGCCCCACAGCTTATGGACGCATTTACCCAGATGTAATCATTCAGTAAGAACGTCATAAAAAGAAAAATGTGAAAAAAGCCGAAAAAATCCGCGAAACCGCGAAAATACTACGTTCTTAGAATAATCATAAAAGAAAAATGTCATTCTTGATGAAGTAAAAAAATCAGCGCAAAAAGCAGGAAGATTTGACCTGCTTTTTTGTTGTTAAAAATCTTTAAAAGTTGAAAATGCGTATAAGCGTTGATTTTATGCAGTTTTAAAGAAAAAGTTGAAGAGATTTTAAAAACATTTATTTCTTCTGCCGTTTAAACTCTATGGGTGATAAGTAACCCATAGAGTTTAAAAAATTATCCAGTCATACTATCATTACTTATCATGTCGAATGATTTTGAATTTGCACTTCTTGTTCTTTGAACTTTGCGAAGTTTCATTTCTAATATCTCTAGGAGTTCTTCTTGATCTTCATCAGGAAGTTCTCTGAAACCTGTTAAAAGTTGTTTTTCGGTTTCTCGTTGAGAAGAGAAAATATCCGTCTCTTCAACAAGAGATTTTCCGGTTAATATCCAATCAATAGAACATTTTAATATTTCTGATAATCTGAGTAAATTCCAAGCAGTTGGCATTACTTTTCCATTTTCCATGTCACTCATATTTCCGGAAGATATACCAACACTTTGTTTAATATCAGTTTGCGTGAGTTTTAGTTCTTTTCTTCGCGCTTTAATTCTACATCCAATTGATATATTATCTAGTTCTTCAATCATTCTAAGCCTCCTTTATCTTGTTGATAAGAAAAAACTCTGCACAAAGAGAAAAATAATTGACATTCTCGTTGCAAAGAGATATACTATTCCTTGAGGGGTTCTTTGTAACCCTATAATCATAACATTTCTTTAATCAAATCTCAATAGCCGGAGAAATCCAGCAAAGAAAAGTCCCGTTCTGGGCATAAAATTAGAAAGTATGGAGGTAACAGCAGGTGAAGAATGGAAAAGCCCCAACACGGGAGCAGAAGAAGATCTTGAAGGCTCACGGACTGGTACCGGATAACTGGCTTGTGGTGAGGAACCTCCCGGACACACTGGAAGTGGTGAGCCGGGTATCTTTGAAAAAGGTTGGCGGAAAGCCAAGGGTAAGGAGCATATCAAAAGAGTATTGAAGGAGGTGAGAATATTGGGCGAAAGCAATAAGGTGTTAAGTGAGGAAGAGCTGGATCAGATGGAATTGGAACTGGCATCGCGTCGGAAAATACCTATGACCAGGATAACAGTAGAGAATCTGGACGAGATTATGGAACAGCTTAATGAGACTTTACATAGGTGCGAAATACTCAGACATTACGGCAAAATGGCTGACTGCATAATACAGCATGTAAAGACATTTCATAATCAGGCATTCCGCAAAGAAACAGCAGATTTTGGAGAGCCGTGCGCATCATGCCGTCACAGATGTAAATGCAACCATGACTGGCTCTCCATAATGACTCCTGTTTTTCTTATTTCGGCAGTCGAGTTCCATATGCCGGATCTGCAGGATAATGTCAGAACGGACTGTCTGGGGCAGAACGATAAACAGGGCACAGGTGATAAGGATCCCGTTCCACATATGGACAATCCTGTTTCATAGGACAATTCCAGCCTTCTTTTTTATATCCAATAAGAAGCCTGCCCTGCATAACGGCTATGTAATTAAGCTGTATGTGTTCCTGCTTGTGGGTGTGGGGACACATGCTAACATACTCTGTTTTATAAGTCATGTTGTGATTCTCCTTTCTATTGTTACTTGGTGTGGATACACCTGTAATTGTAGTATATAGGAGAAACTGGCAGGTATCAAGAAAAAGCTTTGGCACGGAGGTGATGGGTAATGGCAAGACGGGTTGAGTTTACCCCGTTTGGAAAGCGGGTAAAGAAAAGACTGATCGACAAGAACATGACGCAGATTGAGCTTGCAAACATGCTCAAATGCAACAAGCAGTATCTTTACAAGATCCTGACAGGTGAAAGGAGTGGTGAAAAGTATATTGAGAAGATAGCAGAAATACTGGAGATTGATGAGGCAGTTTGAAAGGAGGCGTGTTATGAAGGAACCAATAAAAGAAAACAAGCCGGAACAGAAAAGGGCTCCGGCTTATGTAAAAGTAACCATCGTCATACTGGTAATTTCAATAATACTTACAATGGCTGTATACAGACAGCGCCAGAAGACTTATGAGCAACTGGCCATACTTGTAGAAAAATTCTGCGAGTCGGTAGATATTTACTGCGAGTCCAGTGACCAGGTTATAAAATCCAATGAGGAGCTGAGACAGAGCATTGATGCAATGATAGAGCTCATTCAATAATCATTTTATTGAAGAATCTTGCATAGGTGTACCTCCTTAAATTTTTCATCAGCGGTCAAACTGATTTAAGGAGATTATAACATAGATGCATAAACTCTTCCAGCTTTATGATATTGCGCTGGAAGAGCTATAAGCAATAGAGAAAATCTGTAAAAAGAAAACGTGGCAAGGAACTATTGGGGAGATCCTCGCCACAAGCATAAACTGACAACCCCAGTATAGCATCATCTTTGCTGTGATGCAATAGGGACTGTGAACTAGGAGGGAAAATACAGGCGGAAAGGAAAAAGTGTATGACCGACAGGGGAGAAACAGGAGGGAATCTGATGGTAGTTATTTTGATAGTGGCAGGACTAGCCGTTATGGGATCTGCAGGATGGATATTGATCTCCGTCGCAGTTACCCATGCGGGCGAAGACATGCGGATATGGGAGGACAAATAGAGTGAACATGGCAAAAATGTTAAATCTGATTACTGCGGATATAGTCCAGAGAATGTGGAACATATTAGATATGTATTGGAAGATGCAGTAAAGGAACTTGAAAAATGCCAGGGAGAAACGGAATTGACAAAAGAAATTTGGCATTATTTGAGGATGTGAGGAAGGACGCATATGGCAGAGAATATTACCAAATCAATACGCCAGATGCTGCAGGAGATCGCCGACGATATTTGCAATAATTACTGCAAGTACCGAGATACTGGAGATGAAGAGCGCCTGTGCGATTTGATCAGAGATGGCGGGGACTGCCCGCTTGACAGGCTCAACTAAACTGGAAATTGGAGGAGGGATACTATGGCTATGAATTTTGATAATATCCTTGACAGACTGCATAACAGAATATAGGCACCTATGTCGGATATGGATGCCGTTGACATGATTATAAATTCCTACGTAGACGGGAACATTGACGACGAGGAAAAGGAGCTGCTCCTGGATCTGGTATAGGAGGAAAGAAAGGACAATGGGCATAAAAATGGAAAAAAGGAGAACCACTGACAGGCGCGGTTGGCTAATGATGCCGCTGAGGGCAAACGTGCCGGATCCGGGTGACGGGACGTGGCAGCTGGCCAGCTGTCCGGAATGCGGACGCGAGTGCTGGAGCCGCCAGTTGCCGGAAGGGTTTACGGAGGAAATGTTTGAGGGCAGGCTGTGCACGATGTGCGCGCTGAAAGCGGCACTGTGGTGAATGCACTGACATCTGGAAAGGAGACAGGCCATGACAAATTTTGAACATATGAAGAAAAGGGTACTGGATGCGGTATCGATGCTGGATGAAGCGGAGCTCAGACAGCTCATCAGCGACACATGCATGGACGAGGGTGATGCGGAAGGAATCTTCAGCTGCGGATTATGCGAGGAGGTTTACGGCGACTGCGATGTCGTTCCCGGATGCAATAGCTGCATGAAAAAGTATCTGGACTGGTGCGCGAAGGAATACGGACACGAACCCGGATCCGCGCGGGAAGACAGGGAATCCATACTGATGAGACTGAAACTTCTGCTGAAAGCGACCAGGGTGGGGAGCGGAGTGAAGGATCTGGTATTGAGTGAGGACGGGAACAAAGTAATAATACAGTTCGCGCAGGGCGGGCGCGTCGTGAATGTGGAATGCGATTCAGGCTACGCCATGATCATGGACGTGATGAAAGCCCTGTAATACGAAAATAAAGGAAGTGATGACTATGGACAGCCTGACAACGAAGGAGTATGCGGATTTAAGAGGATGTACAGTAAGATATGCAAAAAAACTTATCTTTGATGGAAAGCTGAAAGCGGAGGAAGTCCATGGAGTTGGAGGCAGGGACGGGAAAAACTACCTGATCCCATTATCCAACATCGAGCCGGAACTTCAGACGAAATACCAGCGCAGACTTGCGAGACAGCATTCCAAAGAAATGAAGGAAGCTGCTGCCCCTGAATCCCCCAACATGGAACTTTTCACGGAGGAGGAACGAGCGGAGATAACCCTGTGGAAGCAGATCCTGGCAGAGTGGAACGTCTTCCGCAATGAATACAGGGACAAAAACGGGAACCGGAACATGGCGGAGGCGGACGAAATCCATGTGAAAGCGCTTATAGAGCGCTATCCGGACATGAAGTTTTCGCGGAGGATACTGCAGCGCAAGGATCAGTACCTGCGGGAGCGGGGTGAAGGCGCCCTGGCCGACCGCAGGGGGAAGCATGACAACCACGGCAGGGTGATCGATGACTACGTATTCGGCATCTTCGAGAACTTCTACCTTGACCAGAGCCGGAAGAGTGTAAGGAAATGCATGGAGCTGACGGAGCTGCAGCTGAAAAGCAGGGACATGACAGACCTGCTGCCGCTTGCAAGCGAGACAACGTTTGCAAGGGAGATCGAACGGAATATCCCGGTACCGGCACTGAAATATTACAGGTTCGGCGACAAGGCCATGAAAGACGAATGCGGCCTGTACATAAAGAGGAGCTACCGGGACCTCAACAGCAACGACATATGGGTATGCGACAACCACACCTTTGACGTGTTCATCCACGAGGAAGGCGTGAAGAAGCCCGCGAGGGTATACCTGACAGGCTTCCTGGACGTCAGGAGCCGGAAGATGGTGGGCTGGTATGTGACAACAGCCCCCTCATCAGACGCGACGCTTGCAGCGCTCCGCCGCGGGATTGAGAGATACGGGATTCCGAAAGTAATCTATTCCGACAACGGGCGCGAGTTCCTGACACACGATATTGGCGGGCGCGGGTTCCGTAAATCTGCAAAAACGGACGGACACGAGCCGCCAACGATCCTGCAGAACCTTGGGATCGAGTTCCGGACGGCGATGGTGCGCAATGCAAGGGCGAAGATAATCGAGCGCGCGTTCCTGGACGTGAAGAACGATTTTTCAAAACTTTTCGAAGGGTATACGGGCGGCACGATCCTTGAAAGGCCGGAAAGACTCAAAAAGACCGGGAAGGATGCGGAGAACTTCATCATGCGCGACGAGTTCGTGAAGTATGTCGACATCTTCATCCAGGGATATTTCAACAAACGCAGCCATTTTGGTGAGGGCATGGACGGGAAGACGAGGGACGACGTGTATGCGGAATGTCTCGTTGAGAAGCGCACGGCCACCACGGACGAGTTAAATCTGATGATGCTGAGAAACTCGCGGCCCGTCAAGGTGAACCGCAACGGACTGAAGCTGAGCATCAACGGAAAAGACCTGTATTTCATATCAGCAGAGCTACTGTACCACCATTTCGGCGAACAGGTCTACTACCGTTATAACCCGGATGATCTGAAAGAGGTGCGTGTTTATGATGAGCTTGACCGCTTTATTGGGACGGCGCAGCAGATTGCGACACTGAGCTATTTTGCAACAAAGGAAGAGGTACAGCGTGAGATACAGAAAATACGCAGCTTTGAGAAGATGGTGAAGGCCTACAAGAAAAACAGCGGTATCGAGACGGACAGCGAGCTGACACTGATCATGGAGGAGGCCGCGCGGAAGATGGCACTTGGCGAAGACATTGATCCCAAAGTGATCGTGCCGATCAGGAGCAGTGAGCAGCCTGCATTGGCGGAGGCGGTCGGAAACAGCGAAAAGATCGACTACACGGAGGCACTGGAAAGGATGCGGAAGGCAAAGGAAAGGACGGAGTGAGATGATTATATCTATAAATGTAACAGCAGTTGCGATAACGGCACTCATATGCCTGACAGTTGTCATATTGAGCCATATGGGAATCAAAGATAAGAATAACGGAGGTAAGGATAATGGGTGAGATTCAGCCGACCATGACGGAGCAGGAGGCAGTTGAAGTCCTGCGGAAGTATATACTTGATACGGGAAAGACACAGACGGCAGTCGCAAAGGAGTTGAACATCAGCAGCGGCGCGTTGAGCAGCTTCCTGAAGGGGACATACAAGGCGCCGCACACGGTGGTCCCGAAAGTGCAGGAGCTGCTGCACCTGAGTGAGAAGAAGAAGGTCGCGCCCAGGAAGCCGGACTACGTGGAGACGGGCATCAGCCGTACCGTGCTGAACGCCATCAGGTACAGCCACATACAGGGGCAGGTGTCCGTGGTGTACGGTGATGCGGGGATTGGCAAGACCATGGCTTTCCGGCGCTATCTGGAAGAGAACAGCCTTGCAGTCGGGATAACGATAAGCCCGACGTATTCCAGCATCACCGGGGTGAACGAGCTGCTGGCGGAGCAGATCGGTGTCAGGGAACGCGTCGCGCGCAGGATAACAAGGGAGATCGTGTCAAAACTCAGGGGCAGCGGCAGGGTGGTCATCATTGACGAGGCACAGCACCTTACGACCAGGACGCTCAACCACCTGCGTTGCATATCGGACGAATCTGGCGTCGGGATCTGCCTGATCGGAAACCTGGAAGTCTATACCAGGATGAAGGGGAGCGGGAAGGCAGACTTTGCACAGCTCTTTTCCCGGATTGGGATGGCAAAGCCGCTGATGACCATTGACATCACGCGTGATGATGTGGACAGGATTTTCGGACAGTACGGGATAGACAGCGAATCACTGGACATGCTTTACCGGATATGCCAGACAACATACGGACTCCGGGGAGCGGTCAACGTGTTTGTCAACACTGCTGCCGTGTTTGAGCAGATAACAGTGGCAAACGTGACAAAGGTGATGCGGGATATGAATATCGGTGTAAGCGCATAGGGGGAGACAGGCCATGGACGAGTTAAGGGAAAATTACTGGAGGACGATAAGCAGGACGCGCGTGTCGGGGCGCATAGCACAGGGAGTAAAGGCAAAAACGGAAAAGGCCTGGGAGCAGTTTGACGAGGACGTCGTCAGGGAGGCGCTGCGGATACACATTGACAGGTATCCCAATTATAAGGAGACGTATACCACGGGCATCATGCGCAACCTGCAGCGTGCGAAGAATGAACATCTGCCCGCCGTACAGAAACCATCAAACAGTTTCAACAGCGGCATGCAGAGCGATTATGACATGGATCAACTTGAAAAACAGATTCTTGCAAACCAGTAGGAGGGATTTATATGACGAATGCAGACATGATCAGGAGTGCAAGCGATGAGGAGCTTGTACAGTATCTTATTGACAGGGTGGACATGATCAGGAAGGGCGACGACCCGCAGGTGTGGATCGGGAACTTTGGCGGGACTGCCCGGACGGAAAAGGAAGCGGAAACGATGGAGCTTGCATGGCTCCGCAGCGAGGCACAGGAAGGAGCATGACGCATGACAACACGGATAGCCATGGTACTGGAAGGTCCGGGATCAGGACAGGCATCGGAACAGATCAGTTCCATGCTTTTTACAGTCATCGCGCAGAATGATGTCATACTCAAAAAATTTGAGATGGATGACCTTTCCGTGGGAAGCCGGGACAGCAGCACGGAGGTCACGGTACCAGGATTCATGCGGGAAAAGAACCGCAGCAGTTAAATAAGCACACGCCCCATCCGGGGCGCCTAATGCAGCCAAAGGACGGTCCGAAGCCCGTGAAAATGCAGACGGGGCAGCAATACACAGAACACAGGAAAGGAAAGTGAATTTATGAGGAAGAGAATGGAAGAGCCCGTACTGAAGTCATGGGACGAGGCGGATGCCGCACTGAAGGAAATCGCGGAGGCGGAGAACCAGATCGCCATCCTGGAGTCGAGCCTGAACATAGCATCCAACGCGCTGAAGGAGGAGTTCAAGGCGAAGTCGGAGCCGTACAAGGCGGAGATCAAAAAATATGAGGCGATGGTAAAGGAATTTGTGACGGAGCACAAGGCAGACCTGAAGGGCAAGAGCAGGGAGCTGACATTCGGGAAGGTTGGCTTCCGCCTGTCTACAAAGGTGGTGCTTCCCAAAAAGCTGGACAGGCTGATCGCGGCCTTGCGCAGGTATGAGATGGACGACTGCATCCAGGTGGAGGAAAAGGTCAACAAAGATGTTTTAAAGACTTATGATGAGAAGGAGATCATCGCGGTCGGCGCATCACTCCAAAAGGGGGATACCTTCTGGTATGAGACCAAAAAGGACGATTCCATTTCCAGGGAGGCTGTGTCATGAAAGGCGTGACGACAGCACAGCTGCGCAAGATACACGCATGCGCGCGCGAATGCGGCATGGATGACGACCTCCTGCACATTGCCGTGAGAGACATCACGGGGCGCGGCAGCCTGAAGGAACTGACAGCCGCGGAAGCCTGCCTTGTGATCGATACGATGGAGGGGAAAACGGACAGCAGACAGGCAAAGGATGCCGCGACATCGAAACAGATGCGCTACATAAAAGACCTGATGAAACAACTCGGGTGGACAGATGAAAAGACGGAGCCGGACATGGCGCGCCTGGACGGGATGTGTAAAAAATACGCAAGGGTGGACAGCCATAAGTGGCTGTCCAGGAAAGGCGCCAGCAATATCATAGAGGCGCTCAAGAAGATGCTGGACCGCCAGAGCCTGCAGGCGGCAGATTAAAATGCTGGACAAACGGGCAGGAGGTGTCATATAATGAAGCGGAAGGAGCAGGAAGTCATCGACAGCCTGACGCCGGATGATCTGCAGGAGAACCACAGGGCGATCGCTGACGCGGTCGGGATGGATGGGCTGAAACTCCTGTGTGAAGCGTTCGGCGGGAGCTCGATCTACATACCGCAGTTCAAGGAGCTTGCAAAGAACAGGGTGTACAGGTGCATCCATGAGGAATACAGGGGGGACAACATAAAGGAGCTTGCCATAAAATATGAGGTGAGCGAGTCAACGGTCTACAACATTGTCCGGGACAAGATAGTAAAAGGGAACATGAAGAAGATCCTGCCCGGACAGATCAACATAGCAGATCTCCAGCTATAGGAAAAATTGCAGCGTGGAAAGTACAATAAACGGACAGGGTGATACAATAACCATTGTAAAGATATATTCTTTACAGTGGTTATTTTTTGGAGGACAGGTATGGAGGACAAAAATTCAAGAAGGATGAATTCCGCTGCGTTTTCGATCACTGCAGTCACCATGCTGTCCGCAGTGCTGAATATGACGGGGGTGAGCATAATGGATGCCGGGACACTTGAAACTTTAAAGCAGGTCATTGATGTGGGGATAACGCCAGTGCTGCTGCTCGTGTTTGTGTATTATTTTATCAATAAGAGCAAGGGGGATGACAGACGCGTCAACGAGGCATTCCAGGAGGCACAGGCCAAGATAGAGGAAATGGCTTCCAGTGCCAGGGAGCATGAGGATGCCATGGCTGCTGAAAATGCAAGACGCGAGGAGATGCTGCGCAGTGAGGCGGAAAAACGTGAGACAATGCTGCGCAAGGAAGCAGAGAAGCGCGAGAGCATGCTGATGCTCAACATGGAGAAGATAACCGTTTCCATGGACAGCATAACCAGAACGCTCGACAGGATGGAAAATTCTTTTTCCGGCATCGAGAGCAGGCTGGAAAAGATAGAATACAAGATCGGTGAGGACGGTGGCAGGAATGGATGAGATGAAGGTTGCGGAGGCCAAGGCGCTGCGGGGTGACATCATAGAGAAACTGTATCTGTATTACGGGCAGGATATCAGGATCATGGCATTAAAGAGTGCCCTGCGCACGAAAGGCTATGTAAATGATGATGAGATAAAAAAAGCAATATTTTATCTCGGGGGAGAAGAAAAACGTTATATCCATGTCGAGGTCAATGAAAAGAACTGGCTTGACGGGTATATCTGGTTAACGCCCACAGGGGTAAACCTTGCAGAGCGCGACATAGAGGACAGGGGGGTAATACTTGATGAGTAAAATACTTGACACGGCGGAAAAGGAAGTCATAAGGGCGGAAATACTGGGCACCTGCGAGATGGCAGGACAGGGCGGGGCTGACACAAAGGTATTGAAGGCGGTGCTGAAAAAGGCCGGATATGAGCTGGATGAGGAGGCTGTAAAAGAACAGGTACATTATCTCGAACTCAAAGGACTCGTATCTGTATGTGATATTACCAATAAGCGGCTTGGAATCAGCAGGACGCTGGTGAGCATAACGGCGCCGGGAATCGATTACATTGAGGGAAATGCACCGGACATACCGGGGATAGGCGGCTGACATGGAAGAGAAGAACAGAAGCCACGGAAAGATCAGCAGGCTTCCGGCCCCGCTGAAAAAGGAAGTGGAGGACAGGCTGCTGGACGGCGACACATATGAGAGTATATCCGGTTATCTTGCGGAACAGGGCGAAGATGTGCATATATCCAGCATATGCAGGTACGGAAAAGGATTCTTAAAAAAATTTGAATCTGTCCGTATAGCGAAAGAGTTTGCAAAGCTGCTGGCAGAGGATAACGTTGACAGGCCCGCGACGGAGCTGCACGAGGCAAACAACCTGCTTGCCAGCCAGATCATCATGGAAGCGATGGTTGATGACGACATGGATGCAAAGACGAGGGCGGAGGCGGCAAGGAGCATAGCCACGCTGCAGCGCGCGCAGGTATCAAATGAAAAATTAAAGATCCAGGCGCGCAGGGAACAGGGGGCGGTGCACATCGCGATGCAGCTCCTGCAGGATAAGATCTTTGCGGAGCTTGGCGAAAAGTATCCTGATGTGGCAGCGAAGCTGATGCAGCTGGCGGAGGAAACAGAGGCGGAGATGCAGAAAGTACAGTGACCGCGTATAAGCCTTTGTAAGACGTTTTATCTTTTTAACGGGGATTTCCCCGCCTGAAAAAAGTTAAAGCAAATTGAACGGAGTTAAAAGGGTTTTAAACATGGTCTGGCGGCACAGGTGCAGTGGACTTTCCACGCCCTGAAATATGAGGACAAAAATGTAAAGTAAGGTGACAGCATGAAAACATGGAAAGAACTGGCGTGGTCATGTTATTTTGAGAGCCACATGTCCATAAACGACATAGCAGCAGCGACGGGAGTGTCGAGACAGAGTGTATCGGCTTACCTGAAAGGCTGTGAAGGTTTTGCCAGGGAGAAACAGAACCGCAAAAATGAAAACCTTGAAAAACGTAAGATTTACAAAAGAGAGAAAAACAGGGAATACCAGAGCGCCGCGCGCATGCCTGTGACAGCGGAGAGCATGCGGAGGGAACATGACCTTGCGGCACTGGAGCTTTCCCATGAAATATATCATTGAACTTTAACGGACAGGGAAAGGGGGCGGCAGAATGGTTGCATTTCCTGTAAAACTGCTGGCTGTAAGCATTGTCATTATTTTATCACTGGGATTTTTTATTACTGCAGCGTGGTTCTTTCTCTGTTTAACCGAAAGCTGATAACAAATGCAAACCAAAAGGCTTTAAGGCCTTTTTTAAATTGTTTAAAAAGGGGTTTAACACATGGGCAGTCTGGCAGAACAGTTTAAAGCACAGATGAACAGGGAGGAAACGGAGAGGGACAGGAACCTCCGCGAAGGACGCAGGAACCTGCGGAAGTTCTGCAACCTGCGGAAGCCCGACTTCTATAAGGAGATCCGCACCTACCAGGACGAGCTGTGTAATACCCTGCAGGCAGCCTATGAGAAAAAACTTGTCAGCGAAAAGACCGGGAAGCCCATAAAATATCTTATCATCAACATGCCCCCCGGATACGGGAAGTCGTACACGCTGGCGAATTTCGCCAACTGGTGTTACGGGCAGAATGTGAAGAACAAGATCATAACGGTCAGCTACAACAACATCATTGCGCCCGAGTTTGCCCGTACCACAAGGGACATGGTGCAGGAGGAAGGGGAGCCGGGGGAGGATTCCTATACCACAAGGGATTTCTTCCCACATGTCAAAGTAAAATATGGCGATGCATCTGTCATGAAGTGGAGCCTGGAAGGGAGCTATGCAAGTTACCTTGCCACAAGCTTTGACGGCACAGTGACCGGCATGAGGGGCAATATCATCATAATAGATGATCCGATCAAGAATGATAAGGAGGCCGCCAATGACGCGGTCAAGGAGTCGCACTGGAATTACCTGAAGAACACGCTCTCATCAAGGGCGCTGCCCGGGGCACTGTGGATCATCGTCCTGACGCGCTGGGCGACAGACGACCTCGCAGGCAGGCTGCTGGATGCATATCCGGATAAATGCCATGTGCTGAAGCTGACAGCACTGGATACCGACAGTCCGGATGGCGTGAGTACCTGCGAGGATCTTTTTCCTACAGAAGACCTGCAGGATAAACGGGAAACCCTTGACGAAAATATCTGGGGCGCAAACTACATGCAGACACCGATCGACAAGAAAGGTGCGCTTTATGGTGAATTTAAAACCTACAGTGTGGTTGATCCTGACAAGTTTGAAAAGCTGATCAATTACACAGATACAGCAGATGAAGGCTCAGACAGTCTCTGTTCCATTTCTGCAGGTGTGATCGGCAGATACGGATACATACTTGACGTTTACTATACGGAGGATTCCATGGAAACAACAGAACCGGAAACTGCAAGAAGGCTGCAGATCAACGGTGTGAGGGAGTGCCTGATCGAGTCCAACAACGGAGGACGCGGGTTTGCCCGGAATGTGATACGGCACTTGAAAATATTAAAATGTTATAAGTGCATGGTGACATGGTTCCACCAGAGCAAGCCAAAAAAAGTGCGGATACTGACCAACGCATCCAATGTAATGGATCAGCTGATAATGCCGGAGGACTGGGAGCAGCGCTGGCCGGACTATGCGAAGCATATGAAGAAATACCAGCGTAAGGGAAAAAATGACCACGACGACGCGGAAGATGCGACAACCGGAATCGTTGAGATGATAAACGGCGATGTTAAAGGAAAACGTAAGGCAAGAATAGGGAGAAAGAGAGCCCTGGGGGTGTAACATGTATAAATTCAGCAGGGAGCAGGTGCTTGAACCGGCTTTCCTGACAAAACTGATCAGGAAATTTAAAAACAGGGAGTTAAAAAAATACCGCAGGGCACAGCAGTATTATGAGGCCGAAAACGAGATCAGGAACCGCAGGATGTCCGAACTGAACAGCAATAATAAGATAGCACATGCTTTTGCACGGTATATGACAAACATGGCGACTGCATACTTTATCGGAAAACCGATACGGTATACGGCAGATGACGGGGCATTGCAGGAAGCGCTTGACACGATACTGGCAGCCAATTATATCAATGCAGTCAATTTTGATGTATCCAAGGAAGCCAGCAAGAAGGGTATCGGCTTCCTGCTGATGTACATAGACGAGAAACCGCGGCTCAGGATAAAGAAAATGGATGCGGAAGACATCATACCTGTATTTTCAAGCACGCTGGGTGAATACCTTGAATGTGCGGTCCGGCTGGCAGAGGACCATGATATCGATGGAAAACTGATACGCCAGCACGCCTATGTGTATGATGACACATATATATACCACTATAGCAGGGAAAATACTGCGGCTGATTATGCGGAGATCCCGGAGGACAGGCAGGAGCACCTGCTTGGCGATGTCCCTGTGATCTGCATATCAAACAACGAGGAGCTGATGGGGGATTATGAGGCATTTTACGATCTTATTGATGCGTATGACAAATCCCAGTCAAACAGCGCCAATGATGCCGATTACTTTTCAGATGCATACATGGCCATTGTCGGCGCGGGAGGCGGCCTGGAGGATGCACTCAGCGGGGAGGAAGATTCTGACGGGAGTGCGGCGGCAAAAAACCTGCGGGAGAACAAGCTGCTCTTCCTGGACGAGAAGGGGCAGGCTTATTTTATTGAAAAAAACACTAATGACACTGCTGCAGAGAATTATAAGAACAGGCTGTTTAAAGACCTGTTTTTTCTCTCGCAGGTTCCGGCGCTTACGGACGAAAATTTTTCCGGGAATCTGTCCGGCGTTGCGATCCGGTACAAGCTGATCGGTCTGGAGGAGCTTGCCATCATGAAGGAAAACTGCTTCCGCCCCGCCCAGCACAAGATGCTTAAAATGATAACGGCCTGGATCAACCTGATGCAGAACAAGGATTATGATCCGGACAGCATAGTGCAGCAGTATGAGCGCAATTTTATTGACAATGACACGGAAACGATTGAAAATGCCGGAAAGCTGGAAGGCATTGTCTCAAAGGAGACACAGCTTTCCACGCTTCCGCAGAACATAGTGGGGAATGCTGCGGAAGAGCTGGAACGGATACGCAGGGAGGTCATGGATGATGAGCAGCTCCCATATGTGAGGACGGAGGATATCAATGCCGAGTGACGGATACTGGAGGGAACGGAACCTGAAGGACAAGGCGCTGTCAGTCAACGCCGCAGAGGATTACATCAGGGAGCACGCCGGGAGAATGTACGCACAGGCCCGGGAGGAAATACAGGGGGAGATCGAAGCATTTTACCAGAAATATGCCGATGAAAACGGGCTCACCCTGCAGGAGGCCAGAAAGAAGATCTCCCAGGCAGAGTTTAAGGATATTGACTGGGAGGCGTACTGTATGCGGTCTGCGGAGCTTGAACGGGAGCTGCGGTCTAAAAGGGACAGCCTTCCAAGAGAGATCGTGGAGCGGATGGAGCAGGAATGGCAGGAACATGAGGAAAAAATAAAGACACTTGCAGCCAGGGGAAATATCACAAGGCTTGAACTCCTGCAGGCAGACATTGACAGGAATGTCCTGAACCTGCATGATGCCAGCCAGATGAGCCTGTACACATATCTGAGCGGACAGTATGAAGATGGATATTACAGGGGAATTTATGGTGTACAGCACCACACAGGCATCGGCTTTGGATTTACGACGATCAACACGGCTGCGGTGGAGAAGGCGCTGCTCAGCCAGGCAGACAGGAGGAACTTTTCACAGACCATATATAAGAATGTGAAAAATCTCGAAAGGGAGATCAAAGACTGCCTGACGACGGGGATGATTAAGGGCGAGGATATGGGAAAACTCACACGCAGAGTGCAGGGAAGGCTTAACGTCTCCTATAGCAATGCAAGGCGCCTTGTACGGACAGAGACAGCATATGCATACGAGCAGGCTTCACTTGCGGCCTATGCGGAATGTGATGTGATCGAATACGAGTATATGGCAGAGCTTGACCACCGGACAAGCGACCTGTGCAGGGATCTGGACGGACGGCATTTCAAAATAGCCGATGCCGTTCCGGGAACTAATTATCCACCAATGCATCCGAACTGCAGGAGTACGACGGCGGCATCGGCATTTGATGACACAGTGCCGCACGGAGCAGCAGGGGATTATGAGGACGGAGGTTATCCGGTTCCGCCTGACATGACATATGAAGAATGGAAGGATACATATGGATACGGAGGACAGACAGAACAATATGGCGTGTATGGCACATATACGGAGACAGAAATAAAACAGCTTGCCCGGGAGACGCAAAGACTGGCTGACAAACATTTTACCGCCAGGGAAAGCAGATGGAGTGGAAATATCATCTTTAAAGATGATGCGGACGCACCAGCGGGAAAAGAATGGAACTGCGACATATCAACCAGCCACAGTACGGCAAAGCATATACTGCTGCATGAACAGCTTCACGCAAAAAGCGTGAGCCATTATGATGAAGATACATTCCTGAAGTACAGGCCATTTGAAGAAGGTCCGACCGAACTGCTCGCAAAAGAAATCTGCATAAGAGAAAACATACCAATTGAAGAATCATCATATGATGACATCGTGGAAGCACTGCGAAGGATCAATCACAGGGCGCATATCTGCGATTCAGACTATGAGTTTGCCATAAAGCTTTATGGGGTAGAACTTCCGGAAAGAAGAAAATGGCTGGAAAATACTATTGATGAAAATATGAAAAGTAGTACACTGGAAGAAAGGGTATCTGTATATGAGCTGATGGACAAACATTTTGGAGGGCAGGAAGATGGGCAGGTATGAGGAACTGATACAAAAAATCCGTAAAAGCGGAATGCCGGACGAGTATTATCTGGAACTGGAAAAGGAGGTAAGGGAGTATCTCCACAGTGGTGCACCGGATAAGGAGAAGAGGCTTCTGAGGTTTGGAGACGCCGAGGGATTATATATACTGTGTGCAGGAATACGGCGGAAACAACAAAATAAAGGTAACTAAAGGATTGTACCAGTGGTGCAGTCTTTTTTAATTACAATAAAAATAGCAAAGGAGACGGACAAATATGGGTGAGGAAACAAAGCAGGAAACAGGATCCACACATGGAACGGCGGCACAGGGTGCTGCGGATGCAGCTGGCGGGACGGAACCAGGCAGGGAAGCGGATGCAGCGCAGCAGGCAGATGCAAAAAAGACGTATGATGGTGTCTATATTGCACAGATGCGTGCAGATTTCGAGAAGGAGCGGCAGGCGGCTGTTGAGGCAGCTGTTGAGGAAGCACTGAAAAAAGAAAAGATGTCTGCCGAGGACAAGGCACGGTATGAGGCAGACCAGCGCCAGAAGGATATCGAGCAGCGCGAAAAAGAGATTGCCCTGCGCGAGCTGAAAGCCGATGCAAAGGGGATGCTGGCAAAGGAAAAGCTTTCGGACAGTTTTGTTGACATGGTTGTCGGCGCGGATGCGGAGACAACACAGAATAATATAAACACATTAAGGGCAGCCATTGATGCGGAGGTGCAGCTCCAGGTGGAAGCGCGGCTGAAAGGAAAGGCGCCCAGGACCGGGAGCGGGGATAACAGCAGCGGAACCAGCGACATGGAAGCGCAGATGAATAAGATCATGGGATTATAGTGAAGTAACAGGAGGTAACGGACATGGCATTAAACACACTTGAATATGCGGCGTTGCTGCAGACGAAGCTCGACCAGAAGGCGGTTGCAGAGATGACTTCCGGCTGGATGGACGGAAATACGGGGGACGTCATCTATAAGGGCGGGAACAAGGTGAAGATCCCGACACTGAGCACGTCGGGACTGAAGGATTATGACAGGGACAATGGGTATCCTGAAGGCAGCGTGAACCTTACATATGAGGAAATGACGATGGAGATGGACAGGAGCACGTCCTTCCTGATCGATGCAATGGATGTGGACGAGACAAACTTTGTTGCGTCGGCGACAAACGTGGCTGCCGAGTTCCAGAGCAGCAGCGTCGTGCCCGAGATCGACGCATACAGGTATTCAAAGGTCGCAGCGTATGCGGAGGCTGACAATGTCACCACATATACGCCGGATCCGAAGACACTGTTCGAGGTCCTTAAGAACGACATTGCCGCTGTACAGGACATTGTCGGCGAGAATACACCTTTGGTCTGCAGCATCAATACAAAAGTAAAATCACAGCTGGAGCAGCTTGACAAATTTAATAAAAACATCGAGGTCACAAGCTTCACCCAGGGGACGCTGAACACGAAGGTAAAGGCGATCGACAACTGCAGGCTGATCTCGGTTCCTTCCGCACGCATGTGGGATAGCTATACATTCCGCGATGGAAAAGCGGAAGACGAGAAAGAGGGCGGCTTTGTTAAGGGAACCACGGCAAAGCTGATGAACTGGATCATCCTCCCGCAGAGCATCGTGATCGCGGTGACAAAGCAGGACAACATGAAGATCATCGACCCTGCGACATACCAGAAGGCCGATGCGTGGTTTATCGCATACCGCCGCTATCATGATGTGTGGGTGAAAGCGAACAAACGTGAGCAGATAAGGGTGAGCAGGCAGTAGACGGAGGATTTGTCATGTATATAATGCGGAAAATGAACAGGGAGAAAAAGGCAGCGACGGAGGCGGAGCGTGCGGCGTTGCTGGCGGACGGATACAGGGACATGACGCCTCCGCCGCTGCACGGGGACCTGCCTGCAGGGGAAGGAGATCCTGTGTTACGGGAGCCTGAAAAGAAAGAAAAAAAGCCTGTGGGGAAAAATCCGGACAAGACCAGGAGTCCTGTAAAAAAAGTGAAAGCTGCAGATACGAAACAGGAGGAACCTGCGAAAGTATCCGGATCTGACAGGCAGGAACCTGTGGAGAAAGAAGGTTCCATAGTGCCGGATTCTGCAGAAGCGGCAGATCCCGTGCAGAAAGAAAACATCAGGGAGGCAGCTGCTCCTGAAGCGCAGCTGTCTGCAGAGACAGACGGTCCTGTACAGGAACAGCCTGCGGGACAGACGGATTCCGCGCAGCAGCCTCCGGAAGAGACGCAGAATCCGGATTAACAGGAATTTAACATGGTTTTAATGGAGGTTAAACATGATCGATACAGATGAGACATTGAGAAAAATCAAGGTAAAGCAGGGGATACCGGAGGAAAACACCGACAATGACGCAATCCTGCTGTTAATGATCAGCGATGCTATGGATGCCGTGTGTGCATACTGTCACAGGAAACGCTGTCCGGACGGGCTTGAATATCTGGTCAGGGAGCTTGTGATCAATGCAGTGGCAGCTGACAATGTCGGCAGCGTGGCAAGCATCAAACGCGGAGATACCCAGATCAACTATAACACCTCCATAACAACTGATTTCTGTACGGACAGGCAGATCAGGGCGTTAAACAGTTTCAGAATTTTAAAAATAGGTTGACGGAGGCGGGAAAATGAACAGTTTCAGAAAGCTGAAATACAGGGGCACGGCTGGAAAGCCGCCCGAAAAAAAGGAGCAGAAAAGGGATGCAAAACGCAGAAGCAGGGATACTGGCGGCAACATACCGGGACAGGATGACGGTAACGCGCAGGAACCATGTGAGAAATGAAAAGACACATGAGATGGAACCACAGGAAGAGACCATATACGAAGGCGTGTGCTGCGCGTTAAGTGCGGGAGGAAACAATGCGCCCCAGAAGGACAGCGCAAACAACAGGCGTACCATAAACAGCAGCTATACCATATTTTCACTGCCTGACATATGGTGCAGGGCAGGGGACCTGGCGGAGGTTATCACGGAGGAAGGGCAGACTTACAGGGGGCACACTGGCAGGAGCATGCGGTACCCATCCCACACGGAGACGCCCATGGAAGTGGAGGAGGTGGTCTGATGAGATCGCTGGAAGACCTGGAAGCCATGTTTGCGGTCGGGATGACCAGCTGGCAGAAGACCATCGTGATGCGCCATGCGCGCATCATGGGGCTGAAACTTGTCAGGGAAGCCAAGAGGCGGACGCCTGTAGACACCGGGAATTTAAGGAGACACTGGTTTTTCCGCGTGGATGAATCCGGGGGTGTCCGCATATGGGCACTAAACGATGCGGAATATGCGGCGTATGTAAACAACGGGCACCGGATCGTCAGGGGCGGGCACACTGTCGGCTTTGTCCCTGGAAAACATATGCTGGAAAAGGCGGTTGGTGAATACAGGGAAAAGCATATGAAGCAGGACGTGGAGGACATGCTGGAAGACCTGCGGAGGGCAATGAGATGATCAGGATCACGGAGATCAGGGAGGCGCTGGCAGCGCTGCTGGAAAAGACAGGCATAGCGTATATAACGGGGGAAGACCTGCAGCAGGAGCGCAGCTACGAAGATGCCATGGACAATGCCGGGGAGGACCGGCGCATACTGCAGGTCATGGCCGAACTACAGGGGGCATCCACCCTTGATGCCGGGAATCTTACGGAAAAGACAGTCCTGGTGGACATTGCATACCTGTGTGGGATGGATACGGCGCGGCGTGACATACAAAACGTACTCGACGATATTGACGGTATCATACGGCCATATATAAAAGTAAGGGACCGGTGCTTCACGATCCAGTCTGCCAGCAGCAACATTACTGACAACGTCGGGCACTATGTTTTCAGCATTAATTTTGTTGACGGGGATCCCGTGGAGGTTCCGGAACCCGTGGCTGATGATCTTGTATTCAGATTTAAGGAGGTTTGATTATGGGGACACCCCAGATTATTATCCAGTTTTTGAAAAAATCCGCAACGCTGATAAGACGCAGCGGGCGCGGGATGGCAGTGCTGCTCCTGGAAGATGAGACACAGGAACAGGTGATGAACCCGTATATGGGGATCGACGAAGTGGATCCGGATGACTGGACAGAAAAAAATTACGACTACATAAAAATGGCATTTAAGGCAGAACCGAACCAGGTACTCTGTGTCCGGGCCGTAATGAAAGACGGGGCAATGGATGTAAGGGGAAGCCTCGAACTGGTCAGGTATATCAACTTTGACTATCTGACAAGCCCGTATTTTGAAAAAGAGGACGGAGACGTTGTAAAGACATTCATTAAAAAGATCAGGGACGAGGGGAAAAAAGCCAAGGCAGTCCTGGCGGATTATGAGGCAGACTGTGAGGCCATTATCAATTTTGCGACGCCTGCGGTTACAGTGGTATGGGACGATGTGCCGGTAACATATACGGCCCGGGAATATTGCTGCAGGATAACAGGGATACTTGCGGCTGTTCCACTCACACAGTCAAGCACTTATTACGAGCTGAAGGAGATCGTGGATGCGGCATTTTTCGATGACACGGATGCGGAGATCGACAAAGGAAAACTTATCATCATATTTGACGGGAACAGGTACAAGATCGCGAGGGGAGTCACGTCCCTCCAGACCATATCGGAAGAGCATCCCAGGGATTTCCAGAAAATAAAGGTGGTCGAGGGCGCTGATATTATCCGGTATGACATCCGGTCAACTTTTGAAGAGGATTTCGTTGGTAAGCTGAACAATACCTACGATAACAAGCAGCTCCTGATCGGGGCCATAAACCAGTATCTCAAGGATCTGGAGGATACCGTGGTGGACAGGGAGAATGACCATTATGTCGAACTGGATCTGGAAGCAATACTGAAATGGCTGCGGAATGACGGCGTTGACACGGACGACCTGACGGAGCAGCAGATCAGGGAAGCAAATACAGGATCGACCATATACCTTGCAGGAAAGATCAAGCTGCTGGATGCGGTCGAGGACCTGTATCTGAAAATAAGTCTGTAGGAGGCGGATCATGGGAGAGACAATAAAAGGGAACAAGGTACTGGCAGGAACATGGGCGGAGGTGTACTGGAACGGTTTTAAGATCGCGGAGCTTGAAAAGATCGAAACCAAAATAACCGTTAACCGCGAGGACGTGCAGATGGGGCTGGACGTCGATACAAAGGTTACAGGCCTGAAAGGCGAGGGGACACTTGCGCTTAAAAAGGTATATACACGGTTTGACGACGTACGTCGGGAGATGACGAAGGGCAGGGATCCGAGGGGATCCATTGTGGCCAAACTGAAGGATCCGGATGCAGTCGGGGGGCAGACAGAACGTTACCAGATAGGAAATGTTGCCCTCGGGGAATTTGCCAAGACATGGGAAATGGGAGCAGTGGTCAAGGAAGAATATCCATTTACGTTCACGCCGACGGATATGATACTGCTTGACCAGATTAAAGATATTTAGGAGGAATCTATTTATGGGAGATAATACGGCTACATTTAACGATTTTGCAAGACGCGCAAAGGAGCGGATCGAACGGAAAAAGAAGAAGATAACAAAGAAGCTGCGTGTGGAGGCGGCGGGAGTCGACATCACGATACGTGCCCTGACGGACCAGGAGATCAGTGAGTGCATGGAATTTTCGGACGACAGCCTTGTGGCAGACAAATACCTGATCTATATGTCATGCCCGGAGCTCCAGGAAAATGCAGGGACACTTGTGGAGGCAGGAGTGATCGGAAAACATTATGAAATCTGTGACATGTTTTCGGGAGCTGACCGGCGCAGCATAGCCGAGGAAATAATGAGAATGAGCGGCGTATATGATGAATCGTCCGTAAAACCCATTAACGAGGTGGCCGAGGCAAAAAACTGATCAGGGGCTCCTGGCGGATGCGGACAGTGGGATACTGGATGGAGCGGGGTATAAGCCCGGAGTACCTTCTGGCGCGGACAAGGGAAGAGACGGTGCTGCTGGCCGCGATCGCAGAATTAAACATGGAAGAAACAGTGAAACAGTCTGAAAGAAAAAGATAAGGCTGTTTTTATTATGCGTGAAACGGGGCGGAACTTATCATGGATGTTTTTGGAGCCAGTATTGTATTAAGGGATAATGTGTCAGGTGTGCTGAGACAGGCACAGAATTCTGCCAGGGGCTTCCACGGGTCTGTCGACAGGGCACGGCAGGAACTGCGGAGACTGGACCAGCAGCGGCTGCGGGAAAGGGAACTGCGCATAAGGACCAGTTCGGCATATCGGGCAGTTGACCGCCTGCGGCAGAGGATGGAGCCGATCAGTCGCAGAGTAATCAATTTTGTGGCGCGCACACAGAACGCCATGGACGGGATACGCAGGGTGCGGCAGCATCTTGCGAAGATAAAGGACAACAAGATCGTAAAGCTGGCTGTCAAAGGCGCTGAGGGAGCCGTAAAGGCCCTGGGCAAGGTGGCAGCGGTCGGAACGGCCGCAGCATTTACGGCTGTGACGGCCGCGTCAGGCATGGCCGTAAAGGGTGCTATTGATTTCCAGGCGCAGATGAAGAATGTCGGCACGCTGCTTGACGGTGATGTAAACGCGAAGCTGGAGAAGTACAGCAGCCAGTTGATGAAAGTAAGCAATGACACTGGCATCGCATCCAGTGACCTGACTGACGGCCTCTACCAGGTGGTGTCCGCATTCGGGGAATCCGCGGAAAACGTGAAGCAGCTGGAAATAGCGGCAAAGGCGGCAAAGGCAGGGAATGCCACGACAACGGACTCCGTGAATCTGCTGAGTTCCGTGACAAAGGCATATGGGGATACTTCCGCGGAGGCGATGCAGAAAGCCTCGGATCTTGCTTTCATGACGGTGAAGCTTGGACAGACTTCCTTCCCGGAGCTGGCGGCAAGCATGGGCGGAGCCATTGCGATGGGCTCCCAGCTGGGTGTTTCCCAGGAAGCTCTTTACGGGGTAATGGCAACGCTCACGGGCGTGACCGGAAATACGGCGGAGGTAAGCACACAGCTGGAAGGCGTCCTTGCAGGATTTCTTTCCCCGACAGACAGCCTCTCGAAGGCCCTGAAACAGATGGGATATTCTTCCGGTGCTGCAGCACTGGAAGCCGAAGGACTGGAAGGCGTAATAACAAAGCTTAAGGATCAGGTGGGCGGGAGCTCGCTTGACCTTGCAAACCTGTTTTCCGACAAGTCTGCCAAACAGGCGGTACTCGGCCTGACAGGAGACCTTGCAGACACATGGCATGAGAAGACGGAGGCCATGGTGCAGGCATCAGGAGCCACGGAGACTGCATTTGCCACACAGCAGGGTTCTGTAAAGGCAATGGCCCAGAAGGTAAAGAATTTTGGACAGAACATGCTGACATCCGTTGGAGAAAAGGCCCTGCCATATATTGAAGGAGCCCTGCAGAAGCTGATGGATAAGATGCCGGAGTTTGAGGCTGCCATGTCCGGTATAGCCGATAAGGTCGGACCAGGCATTGAAAAGCTCGGGGGCATTCTGTCTGACGTCTGGTCGGTGTGGCAGCCGGTCCTGCAGGAGCTGGGCACGGCATTTTCAGGCGCATTTGAACAGGTGAAGCCGTGCATACAGAGTGTCCTTGACAGCTTCGGGGCGATTGTCCCGTATATCCAGCCTGTCGTGAGTTCCATAGGTTCGACGCTGGCCGCACTGCTTCCGGTAGTGGGTGGTATTTTCGAGGGGATCAGCTCTGTCGTTTCAGCCGTGTTTCCTGTCGTGGCACAGATCGTGACGGACATCGGTGGGAAGCTGCAGGCAGTGTTCAGTAAGATAGGCGGGCATGCAGGGACACTCTCTTCAATATTCCAGACGGTGGGGCCCGCAATTGCGTCCGTGCTTTCAACGGCCTGGTCGGTAATCTCACCGATCCTCGACCTTGCACTCACCGGTATTGAGCTGATCGGTGCTGTTGTGGCGGCAGTATTTCCCAAGATCCAGAGCGTGATCGAGTCTGTCTGGAACGTGGTTGGCCCCGTGCTGAAAAAACTCGGGGATACGTTAAAAAGCGTTTCGGAAGGCATACAGGGGGCATTTGAAAAAACAAAGGCATTTTTCACCGGCGGGAGTGTGGATGCAAATGCCACGGGAACAAGTTATTATGGCGGCGGCTGGACTACCGTTGGGGAACACGGCCCGGAGCTTATGTATCTGCCGTCGGGGACAAAGATCAAGTCAAACTCGGACAGCGAGAACATGGTCAGGAATGCATCCGGTTCCCCGCAGGTATTCAGCGGCACCGGGGAGGCCGCAAAAACAGGGAATGTAAACATAACGATACAGCATATGGAAGTGCGTAACGATGCCGACATAGAAAAGATAGCGGAGGAACTGGTAAAAAAGATCGAGGAAGCGGAGGAGAACATGTAATGGCAAAGACCAGGAGCGTGCTGATATCCACGGACGGCGGACAGTTTGAGCTGGCAGTCAATCCAAAGCAGATACAGTTGTCGTCGGACAACGGGGACAAATCAATAGACCTGCTCAACATCGGAACCGTGATGCTTCCGGGACACAGGAACCCTGTAAAGATCAGTATACAGACATTTCTGCCTGCTCCGGGATCTCCGTTTTACAGAGGGGTATCTCCGGACAGCATGATAAGCATGGTAGAGAAGGCCAAAAACGGGCAGAAAAGCATCAGGATCATCATATCGGGGACAAATGTAAACCATAAGTTTATAGTAAATTCGGCAGCAGCGACGTATACGGAAGGCCAGAATGATGTCCAGGTGGCGTGGAGCTTTACGGAGGACAGGTTTTCCAGCATCACGGTCGTGGCATCCATGGCAAACAGGTACACGGCAACCGGGCTCAGCCAGCGGCCGGATACGCAGGAAACGCCTAAGTCGGTAACTGTAAAAGTCGGGGACACACTTTGGGGATTTGCCGTGCAGTATTATGGTGACGGGACAAGGTGGCAGGACATAGCGCAGCAGAACGGGATCATTGATCCTAAAAAGCTGCCGGTGGGAAAGGTGTTGGAGATACCGCAATGATTATTCTGGCAGATGGAACGGATGTGAGCAGTTATATAAGCACAATAACATGGTCCGGTGATATAAACCAGATGGCACGAAAGCTGTCGTTTGATTATCTCTATACGGATCTTGGCGGCGTGGCGCAGATAGAGATAACCGTCGGCAGCAGGATCACGATGCATTCTGACTCCGGGGAGCTTTTGTTTGACGGGATTGCAATAACGGAGGAATTTGACGAGGCAGAGGTTAAAAAGAATATACAGGCAGCCGATTATGCCTTTTATCTAAAGAACGAAGTATACGGGGAATTTACAGGGACTCCTGGCAGTGTGTCATCAATGGTGCTCGGCATGTTTGGCATAGGGACGGGGCAGTTTTTTGATGCAGATGGCGAGGTCAGTATTGTAGCCACGGGGGACAAGACGATATACCAGATCCTGACGGAAGCATATGCGTCCGTGGAGGAGGGCATCAATATCTACATGACCGGGACGGTGGTCAATATCGAGAAGGCAGGTGCACGTCCTGCAGGGGTAGTGACCGGTGATGACAGTGTCATAAGCGCCAAATATAAGAGCAGCATGGAAAACCTGATAAACCGTGTAGCTGTCATAGACGGGAAATCCGAACTGTTGATGAATGTCGACAGCGAAGATACGCAGTATGGGATCGTGCAGAAAGTGTATAAGCATGATGACCAGAAAAAAGATGCCATGGAAGAGGCGGAAAAGCTTTTCCATTCACTCGAAAACTCGGGAAGCATCACTGTCCGGGGCGATGTAAATTTTACAGCCGGACGCTCGATCATAGTGGAGAAAGTAAATTCAAAGATACAGGGAATGTTCCTGATCACAAGCGACAGCCATACATTTTCGTCGGGGCAGCATACTGCAAGCCTGACGCTTGATTTTTCGGGGGTGGTCTGATGAAAGGAAATCCTTACAGCAGGATGATACAGACAATGCAGCGGCAGGGAAAGAAGAAGAACGAACAACCGATGTCCACGGGGGTTGTCATATCAGTGGATCCGCTGTGTATAAAGTACAACAATGTTGAGATCATGAACGGGGTACACTGCAGATTCCCCCGGATGCCGGAAACAATGCGGGAGGAGATTGAAAAAGAAGAAAGCATATCGACCGGTTTAAAACAGTTTTTAACCGGGCTTTATGATGCGTTTAACCTGGAGGAGGACGATGTCGTCATCGTCCAGAAATCAGGAAACAATCTATATATTTTGGGAAAGATGTGATTTGATGGGTGTTTTTCCTTTTACGTCATTTCAGGCGGAAGTTATTAAAGAGAAGTCCCTTCCGTTGTTTACCGAGATGGCATATGATTTCGAAAATAACTGCCTGCTGAAAAGGGCTGGAAAATACTACAGGGTGCACAGGGACGAGGCAATAAAGATCTGGATATGGAAGGCGCTCAAAACGGAGCGCTATGCATGGCAGGCATACACGCATGCATACGGTGACGAAATAGGGAATCTGATAGGAAAGACCACAAACAGGAGCGTGTTTGAAAGCGAGGCAAAACGCTATATCACGGAGTGCCTCATGGTAAATCCGTATATACAGGAACTAAATAATTTTCAGTTCACACACGGGGATAGAACGGTAATAGCTTTTGATGTTACGACTGTTTACGGCAGATTCACGTATGAAAGCGAGGTATACAATGAGTGACGCGGAAAACATTTTCGAGGCGATCCTCGACCGCATGAAATCCAGCCTTGAACTGGATATAACAGACATAGAGGGGACATGGACGGGGGACATGCTCCAGACGGTGGCAAACGAACTGGCGAGGATATATTCCTGCGAAATAAAGCCAATGTATGATAAGGCATTTGTAAGGACGGCCAGGGGGGAAGACCTTGACAACTGTTGTGCTGACTATGGGATAGAAAGAAATCCGGCAACCTGTTCCGAGGGCGTGGTAACACTTACAGGGCAGCCGGGAATATATAAAAACCTTAAGGCGATGGCAGACAATATCATCTTCGATCTTGTCCCGGAGGAAATAGTGGTACCAGACACGGGGAACGTGGATGTAAAGTGCATCTGCATCAGTCCGGGTGCTGCCGGCAATGTACCCGCCGCCGCGATTAACAGGCTTGCAGGTGCGGCTCCCGGCGTTACCGTAGTAAATAACAGCCAGACATCTGGCGGATATGACGTTGAGACGGATGCATCACTGCGGAGCAGGACGCTGGAACACATTGCGGAACCGGGGATCAGCGGGAACATAGCCAACTATAAGGAATGGGCACTTGATGTAAGCGGGGTGGAAAGCGTACAGATCTTTGACCTTGCGCGGGGAAATGGTACGGTTGACGTTGTCATCATAGCGGACGGGAATACCGTGGCATCGCAGCCGCTGCTGGATGCAGTCCATGAACATATAGAAAGACTCCGCCCGATCGGGGCGGACGTCCAAGTGCAGGCTGCGGAAAATTACAACATAGAGGTAACTGCAGTGGTAAAAGCAAGGGCAGGTTACAGCGAGGAGGTGCTGGCGGCACTCTTTTATCAGATACTGCAGCAATATCTGACGGGACTCAACAAAAGAAACTCCATTATTTCCTATTTAAAAATAGCTGATCTGCTGTTTTCGTGCGAAGGCATAGATGATGTCACGGAGTATACCATGAATGGCCAGAAGAAAAGTATCGTAATGCCTGACAGGTTTTTTCCGACCGCAGTAATGCCAGTTATCAGACGGGAGGAATAAGATGTTAAAAGACAGCTTGCCGCAGTTTGTGCGGGAAATGAGGGAAATGGCGCTGCTGCTCAATGTAGACCAGGTCGAGGTTGACAGGATGGAAGCATACATCGGGGAGGTGATAAGACAGTTCTGCATCTCCTCGGCAACATACTCGATCGCTGACTGGGAAAGGGAATTTGGCATAGAAAAGAACAGTACACTCACGCTTGAGCAGCGCAGGGCGCAGGTGCTTGCGAAGCTGAATACCAGGACGACGGCAACCATAAAGATGATAGAGAATCTGGTAGTGACTGTACTTGGAAATAAGAGTGTCGAGATCGTGGAAAATTATCAGGATTATTCTTTCTCTGTTGTAATCCGGTCTGACTATGTGCTTGAAAATATGATGATGGCTAAATCTGCCGTGCATAATGCAAGACCTGCGCATCTGGGATATGAATTTATAAACAAAATAGCAAGGGACAGCCTTATGCAGCTTTATATAGGAATGGCAGGCAGAAAAGTAAAAGAGGAGATGGACGAGATTGACCTGAGACGGCGCAAGAGGAAATTTTACGTCGGGATCACAGCGAGAATGGTAAGAACAACGGAAGGAGATGTGACAAAATGAAGTATTTACTTACTGATGCGGGTGCGGAGCTGCTGGCAAAGCTTGGAACTACGGGAATGGGACTTCATCTTACGCGCGCGCGGACCGGCGCAGGGTACAGCGATGATCCTGAGTCCCTGACAGAGCTGCTGGACAGCCAGCTGGAATTTCAGATCGCTGAAGCAAAACGGGAAAATTCTGCGGCGGTTCTGACGCTGCTGGTAACAAATTCTGGTCTGGTGGACGAATACAGGATACAGCAGATCGGAATTTTTGCACTGGATGAGGAAACTGGTGCGGAAGTCCTGTTGATCATCGGTCAGGATTTGAACGGGGACATCCTTCCGGCGGACAGCTATGGCAGGGTGGAATACCGTTATACTGTAACAATAAAAATATCCAATGCGCTGAATGTCGTGATTGATATTAATGACACAGATTTCCTTCTGCAAAAAACTTTTTATGAATGCAACAGTGAGGGAAACATAACGGAAGCTTTTTATAAAGTGTATACGAAAGTCCCGAAGAAAGAGGAGGCTGGTACTGATGCAAAGACAGATAACTGAAAAAACGGAAAATGTCTGGGAAAAAGTATATGGTTTCATTAAGCTGGTGACGGGTGATGTGGATGTTGCGGGAAAAGGAAACCTGCAGGAGCAGATCGATAATATGGGTACACACACCGACAGCGTATCCGTGATTGATGATGCTGGAAGGATGATAACAACAACATATGCGGACGGGACGAAGACGGTTGCTGTCATGGATGACACGAGCATCTTAGAAAATACATATGATACGGGCGGCAACCTGATATCCCGGACAGGGGTGTTTATGAATGAAGATCAGATTGAAGTAAAGGAGCTGGGGACGGATGAAGAATGATATGGGAGTACTTTTATTGTGGCTGGGCAGGAAGCTTACAAAAAACCACGAGGCACTTATAACCAAGATGGACGCGATCCAAAACCTTTTTGAAACTTCTGCCGAGGCGACAGCAACTCCTACTGATATCCTGGAGGGAAAAACCGCTTATAATGGGACAATATTGATGACAGGTGCAATGGAGAACCAGGGTGCAAAGGAAGCCACACTGTTGGCGGGCGGGACATATAATATCCCGCGCGGATATCATGATGGGGCAGGGCGGGTTACGGCGACAGATCTTGCCAGCCAGACGCCGGGAACAGCTGCCGCAGGAAGCATACTGTCGGGATTGAAAGCGTGGGTTGCAGGAAAGCTGATCGATGGAGCCATGAAGGACAGGCGTGGAGTTACTGTTACGGCTTCGTCGATAACACAGGATGATGAGTATACATATCTAACTGTCCCAGAGGAAGCGTGCTATAATGCAAGCTCGAAAGTTAGGACGAAAAATAGCAATATAT
>CAMWTP010000062.1 GCA_947177165.1 uncultured Lachnospiraceae bacterium | reverse complement strand
AATATTAATTATCGTAATGATGATAGTATAAATAAAAATTTAAGCGTCAAAGCTGTACGCACATGCAATGTATTGACATTGCTCTTGATGCATAATATAATATTGTGGAGGAAGGAGTTGATATTATGGCAACTACTAATGTAACCATGAGAATGGATGAGGATTTGAAAGCGCAGCTTCAGGAACTTTTGGGAAATATTGGAATGGACATGACTACATTCTTTGTTATGACAGCGAAACAAGCGATAAGAGAGCAGGGCTTACCTTTTCAACCGACTTTAGAAGTTCCCAATATCGAAACATTAAAGGCTTTTGCTGAAGTAGAAGTTATGAAGGAACATCCAGAATGTTATAAAAGTTACAACAGCTTTCAGGAATTATTGAAAGAGGTAGAGGAAGAATGTACACAGTAAAAGCAACTAATAGATTTAAAAAGGACTTGAAAACAATAATAAAGAGAGGATATAATACCGGAATAATGGATAAGGTTATTTCAGATTTATCTAATGGAAAGAAGTTAGCTGAAAAATATTGCGATCATGATCTTCATGGTGAGTGGGAAGGATGTAGAGAATGTCACGTTTTGCCCGATTGGCTTTTGGTATATAAAGTAGATGGAAAAGATTTAATATTGTATTTAATGAGAACAGGAAGTCATAGTGATTTGTTTTAGATAAAAATGAAATAAATAGTGATATTAGAAAGCATTCGGAAATAAAAATCCAGATGCTTTTTATTATACAAAAAATGAAAAGGAGAAGATGGTTATGAAAACATCAAGATCAGAAATGAAAAGACAAAAATTACTGACAAAAGATCAAATGATTGACAAAATGAGGAAAATCAATGCAAAACACAATGACAATATTGAAAGTCGAAAAAATGCATTGAAAACTCTCATGAATGGCATTTCAGTAGGAAATAAGGTTTTTGTATTAGTTCCCGTGGAGGATTTACATATTGATGAATCATATCAACGTCCTGTTCAGAGCCACGTAAGGACTATTGCAGAAGAATGGGACGATATGAAATGTGATCCTTTAAAAATCAATTTTAGGGAAGATGGAAATCTCTATGTGTGGGATGGGCAGCATAGATTAGTTGCATTAAAATTGATGGGAATTGACTATGTACTATGTGTTATAACAGTAGGACTGACTCAGAAGCAGGAGGCGGCATTATTTGGCTGTCAGGGAAATGGAATTAAGAAACCAAACCCATATGACATTTATAAAGCTAATGTATGTTCAGGAGAAGAAATTGATTCAGCGATCAAAAATATGTGTGATAAATATGGTTTGTCAGTAGACAAAAATAATAAGAGAGCTGGAAATTTGTCGTGCTTAACTCTTGCAAGAAAAATATTTGAAAAAGGAGCAGAAGACAGAGAATATTTTGAGTGGGTATTGGAATTACTGCACAAGGCAAGATGGAATGAGCTGGCACAGTCCCATTGTCATAGAATAATCAACTCTTTGTATGAAATTAGAAAATCTTTATATGAAGACGATGAATTTGTACAACGGAAACTTTTTCAAGGACATGTGCCATGTTGTTATAAGAACAGTATCCCCTGTCCCCGGTAAAAACGGTTTTCTGTCCCGGAACAGCCTCATAACGGTCAGCCATGAGGCAGAAAGCCTTATATTCATCTTTAAAATGAACAGGCTGAATAAGGGCATCCGTATAAGTGTGCTTTTGAAGGTCGTAAAAGGCATTCAGGTGCATGCTGTAAAAGCCCTTTGCAGAATGCCCCCCAGACACATAGTATTCAGAGGCAGAGAAAGACGGCCTGCTGAAGAAAGTAAAAGTGGATCCATCGGCTGCGATAAAACGATAATCCGAAGGTGCCCCGTCAAGGGAATCCGTAAAAGAATTGAAATGCCGGAATACCATTTCCATGGCTTCGGGTTTGAGTTTTGCGCGCTGCTGGTTAAGGGCGGAAGCAGTCGGAGCCTGTGGGTTCATGTCAAAGAAATCAAGCAGCTCGTTTTTTGAGCTGGAAGCCCCCTGTGATACAAGGAATGTAATAAGCCTTTCTGCCGGAAGCTTCCTGTTCCGTGTCAGGTCAGAGCCGGGACTGGCTGTGTATTCTGAAATAATGGATGAAACAGTGTGGACAGCGCTGGAAAAAAGGGATTTGATTTTTTCATGAAACATAAATAATGTACCTCCTTGGAATGAAAATGCAAAATACTTCAAAACCAAGGGGCCGCTTTCGTTACCTCTAAAAACCAATCAGTAACGAAAGCGGCCGCACATTTTGGGATGTTTGTCAACCCCTTTTTGCAAATTTTTTGAAATTATTTTAAAATTTGGGTTAGACCGTGGTCAACAAATTAGGCTGTCCGCTTAACTTAATGACATTGACTGTCCGGCACGAAATTATAGAACGCTACCGCCCAGGAGAAGATGACCCGCACCTGCGGATTTTACAGGCTGCACATATTGAGGATGATGAATATTTCAGCCACATGATACAGGATGATATAAGCGCAATCGTCCGGGATATTCGTGCCGCACACAAGTCCGACAGTGAGAGTGCGCCGCCGACTACCATTGCCGAAGAACTAAAGCAGGATTTAGAGGATGTTGCAACTTTCAAGGGAAGCCCTCTTGAAAAACAGGCTGCGCTTTACTGCAAGCGACTGGGTATCAATTATAACAAGCTGTCTGATGTAGAGTTCCGGCAGCTTGTACATATCCTTGAAAAGTCCAAATTCTTCAAAAGCTATGTCGGCCAGAGAAAGAAACGGAAATAAGAAAACCGCTGTTGCATGGTTGTGTATGTTTCCATGTAGCAGCGGTTTTGTACTGGTGGTATTTAGTTGGGAACGTGGCTTGATAAACTGGAATTTAATGTTCCGATAGAAATTCAATGATACTTTCACTTATTGCTTTGTATTCGTAGTCGTGAACATAATGCGGGCAGTTTAATTCTATATATTCCCCTTCATCAATCTGTGAGATATATTCTATAGGGATTTCCCGCCATGTTTCTTTATCGAATCCCGTTCCGCCAGAACCGTCCGAAATAAATAACAGCATTGGAAGTTGCGGGGTTCCCATGTTATGCACCGTTTCAGCGTTTTCCTTCACCCATTCAGTTTCATTTATCATAGTTACAGTTGCCGTCCGACTGTAGAAAACTGCTTTATAGATTTCTTTTTCTTTCTCCGATAATGTGCCGTACTTTACAGCATCGCTGTCCGAAAGCCCAGGAATAAAACGAGTGACACCTATGTTTGCCGCCCAACTTGCAATACGCATAAACGGAATATTTATGTTCATGCTGCCATAATACTCTGGAACTGCCATATCAAGCCCAATAATCGCAGACACTTCATCAGGATATTTTTGCGCCCAATATAATGCTTCAAGCCCTGACATAGAGTGCGGGCAAAGGACATAAGGTGTGGTTAATCCCGCTGATGTAAGTGCTGCCCTTGTATCTTCAAGCATGGAATCAATATCTCTGTTTTTATCGACAACATCACTGAATCCATATCCAAATTTTTTTACAACGGCAATCTGATATTTATCACTTAAAAGAGAATAGAGAGATTTGAAATCCAGTATGGGAGAACAAGTCCCCCCACCCGACATAAAGACAAGCGTTGTATCACCTGTGCCTTCAATATAGACGCTCATATTGTGTCCATTAACTTCAACCATCTTTCCTAACGGCAAACGCAATTCAGTTTCTCCTTTTAAATGGATTTGATGATTGATATATATAATAAACAGCAATATAAGCATTGCAACAATCACAGTAAAAAATATTTTCATAACTCTTTTCCTCTTTCTCATAGTATTCCTCATCTCTGCTTTCCTTCACAATACCGATTTTTCTGGCTCTATTATATTACAATGTCCTTCCAGATGAAATAGGCTTCCTCAAAAATTCATTCAAAAACCTCTATGTTTGTCTATTTTCCGCTTCGGTATCTGATTCCGGCTCATTCTTCGTGATAACAAGCCGCCCTTGCTGACATTTCACAGTGATTTTATCCCCCACGGAGAATCCGGTCTTTTCCAGCCAGTTCCCCTGTAAAAGAATCTGCGGCGGTGACTTTTTGAAAGCCCCTCGCCCATTATAAACGGTCAATTTGCGGTCATCCATCCGTCCTCCTTTCCCGCAGCCTGTCGGCATACGATTTCAAACACATTCCCGTCCTCTGTCCTGACAATGAGCAGGCTGTTCCGCTCGTCTGCGTTCAGGTCGGCAATCCCCATCCCTTCACTGTCATTGAGTAAATCAAAAAGTTTGTCCCTAAAATAGTTCAGTTCCATTCTGTTGTTCCCCTTTCATAGTTTATAGTCTATTAGCTAATATTATATAGTCTTTTAGAAGCTATTGCAATCCCTATGTGTGATGTAGTCTAAAAGTGAATAAAATAAATGCTAATAGCTTATGAAATGGGTGGGCAATATGGAAACAAAAGGATTGGGCAAACGTATCAACATGGTGAGGAAAGACCGGGGATTCACGGCGGACAGGCTCTCGGAGCTGTGCAATATCAACGCAACTTACCTCCGGCAGATTGAGGGCGGGACAAAGGTTCCCAGCCTGCCCGTATTTATCAATATCTGCAACACGCTGAAAATTTCCCCGGATTATCTGCTACGGGATGCACTGGAAGATAATGAGGTCAGTGAAATACGGGAACTGGCAGCGTTGTGGGAAAGCACTTCGCCCAGCCAGCAGGAAATCGCCGTTGCCATGATTCGGGCGGTATTGGAGCGCAGGGAAGATTAGAAAGACCAGCCGGTAATCGGCTGGCCTTTGCATATCCAATCAAATATAAATCAACTCGCTGTTTATGATTTCCTCTGCCCGGTTGCGGATATTGTTCATCCGGCCTACCCATTCAAGCTGGTTCCGGGCTTTCAGTTCCTCGGTCACTCCCTCGGCGGCTTTCATCTGCTCAATGATTAAGCCCAGCCGTTCTTCTGCCTGCTCGTTCAGGTCGGCAACGTATATCCACAACTTTCCTGTCAGGATAAGGGAATTGTACCGTGCCGGATGCTCCTGTTTGAGATATTTCCGGTGCAGCCGCCCATAGCGTTCGATGGGACGGTTTTCTTCCGGTAGCTTCAAGTCCGGGATATAATAATCGCCTACCAGAATATAATCAATGCCGTTCTCTGTGATTCTTTCTTTCAGTTTTTCCATTATCGTTCCCTCCTGTGGTGGAAGGCTCGTCACTGACCAGTTCAATCACGTCCATAATGCCACAATCCAGCGTTTCGCAGATTCGTGCCAGCGTGTCCATGCTGATATGTTTCCCTTCTTTGCCCATATTGGCTATCATATTTGTGGTCAGGCCAGCGGCAAGCCTTAAATCCTCTTTCCTCATGTTTCGCTCTATCAGCGTGTGCCAGAGCGGTTTGTAGCTGATGTGCATTTTTCTCCCTGCCTTTCTGCCCCGGATGGGCGTTTACACCCATTATATCAGGATTCTTGCTAACTCACAAATATTTCTTGACGGTATCGCCGGTTCCGTCTGGATTGTGCTTTTCCTTTCCTCTTTTGATTACCTCTAATTAGCCAAAACCTGTCTGATGTATGAGGTTTGTTATGCTTGTACAAGGCAGTAATGGCGTGTATACTATAATTATATCAAATATCAAAAAAATTTCCGGAGGTGCGGCTATGGACAGCAAACCAGTAGTAAATATGGGAGTACAGCGATTTGATAAGGTGATCGAGGAAAAGAAATTTTATATTGATAAGACTGGCTTTATAAAGGAATGGTGGGAGTATGGCTCAGAGGTCACGCTGATCATGCGCCCGCGGAGATTTGGCAAGACACTCAACATGAGCATGGTAGAGTGCTTTTTTTCGACCAGATATGCAGACAGAGGGGACTTATTTGAGGGGCTTTCTATCTGGAATGAGAAATCTCCTGACGGAACGTATCAATACAGGCAGCTGCAGGGGACATTTCCGGTGATATCCTTAAGCTTTGCAAGTATTGAGACTGCCAGCTGCCAGGATATGGAGTATAAGATAACGACAGTGATCGCGAAATTGTATGAACAGAACCGTTATCTTCTGGAGGGCAGTCTGCTCAGCGAAAATGAAAAAAAGTATTATCAAAGTATAACGCCGGGAATCGGGAAAGCGATTGCGGCGGATGCGATCAATCGAATGACTGTTTTCATGCAGCGCTATTATGGAAAGAATGTCATCATTATTCTTGACGAGTATGACACACCAATGCAGGCGGCGTGGCTGAATGGTTACTGGGCTGAGGCTGCCGAATTTTTCAATGGTCTGTTTAATGCCACTTTCAAGACAAATTCCTGTATTCAGCGAGGGCTGGTCACTGGAATTACTAGGATTGCGAAAGAAAGTATTTTTTCAGGACTAAATAATCTGAATGTGATCACAACGACTTCTGATGAATATGCGACTTATTTTGGCTTTACGGAGGCAGAAGTATTTGATGCGTTAGACCATGCTGGTCTGGGCGGTGAGAAACAGAAAGTGAAACAGTGGTATGCCGGTTTTACATTTGGTAAATATACAGATATTTACAACCCGTGGTCAATTGCAGCTTTCATAGCCAAAAAAGGAGATTATAAAACTTACTGGACAAACACAAGTTCTAACAAACTTGTCAATTCATTAGTACAATCAGGAGATGTCGAGCTCAAGCAGACGATGGAGGAACTTTTGCAGGGAAAGAGTTTTCGGACAGAGCTTGACGAGCAGATTGTGTTCAACCAGCTTGACGGTGATGCCAATGCGGTCTGGAGCTTACTGTTGGCGACAGGGTATCTAAAAGTGTTAGAGCTGGAGAGAGTGGAGGAAGACGGGGAACTGGGTGACGAGGGTGATGTCTGGTACACATTGACGCTCACGAATCTCGAAGTGCGCAGAATGTTCCGTAAGATGATCAAAGACTGGTTCAAAGGCAGCGCCAGGATGCCATACAATAACTTTATCAAGGCATTGCTGTTAAATGACAGGAAAGCGATGAATCGCTATATGAATGAGGTGGCGCTTGATACCTTCAGCAGTTTTGATACAGGAAACAGACCTTCCAGGAAGGCGGAACCGGAACGTTTTTACCATGGATTTGTGCTGGGACTCATGGTGGAACTCTCCGGCCGATATTCGATTACATCAAACAGGGAAAGCGGATTCGGCCGCTATGATGTAATGCTCAAACCCAAAAACAGCGAAGATGATGCGATTATTATGGAATTTAAGGTGCATGACACAGAAGATGAAAAGACCTTGCAGGATACTGTCGACGCGGCGTTACTGCAGATTGAAGAAAAGCGCTATGCAGCAGCACTCGAGGCGGAGGGAATCCCGGCACAACGGATTCGCAGATATGGCTTTGCATTTAGGGGAAAAGAATGTCTGATCGGGTGAGAAAGAAAAAGACAATGTGACCTTAAGGGGATGGCAGAAATTGGAAATCCCGAAATTGCTCTAATTTGTTGCCTTTTTGTCCTTATTTATTTAAAATAAGGACAAAAAGTAATTTTCTGCCATTTCCAAATTTACCACAAAAAAAAGGACATGTATAGTCTTAATTCCAATTTCTGGCAATTTTTTCCTAAAACAGCTCTATACATTCTCTTTTTTGTTTTAAATCTGGGTGAACATACATATTCATTGTTGTGTTGATGTTGGTATGTCCTAACAGTTCACTGACGCATTTATAATCGGCTCCCTTTTGAATTAATCTTGTGGCAAAACTGTGACGGAGACTGTGAAAATTTAAGTATTCAATATTGTGTTTTATCAGAAAAGATGCATAAAATCTTCTGTATGTCCGGGGTTCCATAAAAGAAGGACTGTTTGTCAGCACATATCCCTGCTCATTAATACCGGGCAGGGATTTCATTGTCTCTTGCAATTTTTCTGATAGAGGAATACTTCTTGCTGATTTTTCTGTCTTGGGGATGCCAACGATGATTTTGGTTGATGGAAAACTTTCTTTATTATAAACACGCTGTAACGTATTTTGGATGGTAATTATATTTTGAGTACAATCGATATCACTCCAATGCAGTGCGCACAGCTCACCAATTCGTATACCGGTATTTAGGCTTAGCAGAATACCAAATGATTTAAAGGACAAATCTGAAATAACTGCCTTGATAATGGCATCTTGTTCATCGTCGGTAAAAACTTTATTTTTATTGTTCTGTTTCTCTGGAATGTAGGATATTTCCATCACGAAAGGGGATATCAGGTTCTTTTTTACACCATATTTCATAATTTGTTTTGTCAGCATTACTAAATTGGAGATTGTTGATTTTTTGATGATCTTGTCGTGGATATTTGTTTCGGTCTGCCATTCATACACTTTTTTCTGTACAAGCTCCTCACTCATTTTTTCTATGTCGGTTTCACCAAAAGCGGGAATAATATAATTTTGCAATTCAAATGCATAGTAAGCCTCAGTAGATTCCTTGATAAATTTTTTCTTATTGTCATACCAGTCCCATGCCAAATCTTCAAATTTCATAGCGCACACTCCTTTTTGTCCTTATTTTAAATAAATAAGGATAAGAATGCAACAGGATTCAATATACAAGTATAGAACGAAACGAAGTTGTTAGAGAGGCTGGCAATGAGTGAACGGGTAGAAAAATGGGGCAGAAAAGAGCATATGAGACAGAGGGTAACGTTCCTTATGAATTGTATGTTCAGGTACAGTCAGCATTTGCTTGAATGGCTTCCATATAAGAAAAAGAGAATATGCTGTGTGACGTTGACCAGAAAAGGCTATACAGACAATATGATGTATGTCGCACAGGCGCTGTTGACGAAATATCCTGATATCGAGATTGTATGGGTGACGAAATATCCGCAGACTTGTGAGCGCGCAGCGGAAAATGGTGTCAGGGTGGTGGCATACCACACGATAGAACATTTTTATCTGCAGTTTACTTCTAAGATAATTATATCGGATGATTCGCTGTATCATGGACTGATCAAGCGCAGAAAACAAATCTACTTTAATCTGTGGCATGGAGGAATCAATTATAAACAGTTGGGAGAAGAGGGACTGTATTTTGAGGATGAACTGATGCGAAAGCTGTTTAAGATGAGAAATCCCAGTCCTGATTACATGGCCGCAGGAAGCCGATTTTTTGCAGAAAACATGAAAAATGCATTCGGGTTCGAAAAAACAGTTTTTTTGGAAAGCGGGCTGCCGAGAAATGATGTACTTTTTGATAAAACGTCTTTTTCCGGCAAAGTGAAAAGATTTTACAATATTGAGGACAAGAAAGTGATTTTATATGCGCCGACATTTCGGGAGCGGAAGAATAACGCAGTCATGGAAGAAATCAATTTTGGACAGCTGGCTGAGACGCTGCATCAGAGATATGGCGGCGAATGGGTAGCGCTGTACAGGGCACACTATTTTGTGCAGGATGCAGGCATCGACAGCGAAAATGTGATTAACGTGTCCGGCTATGAAAATATGCAGGAGCTTTTGATTGATACAGACATTCTGATATCAGATTATTCGTCCTGCATGTGGGATTTCTCTTTTCTGTACAGACCGATTATTGTTTACGCGCCTGACGAGAACACCTACTGCGAGAAGGACAGAGGACTCACTGCGGCTGGAAAGAGAATGCCTTATCCCAAAGCAAAAAATATGGAAGAACTGACAGCGTTAGCGGAAAAACACGATTTTGATGCAGATGTGGAAAAACTGATAGCGCATCATAGGGAGATGGGAGCATATGATACGGGAAATGCGATAAAGTGTATAACTGATTTGATAATATCAAAAATAAACGAATGACAGGGAGAAGACAAATGAAGAGAGTGATAACTTACGGAACATTTGATTTGCTGCACTATGGTCATATCAATTTATTGAGAAGGGCAAAAGCGCTCGGCGACTACTTGATTGTAGTATTGTCGAGCGATGCGTTTAACTGGAACGAAAAGCACAAGAAGTGCTATTTTTCCTATGAGGAGCGAAAGCAGCTGATCGAGGCGATTCGCTATGTGGACCTGGTGATACAGGAGACTAGCTGGGAGCAGAAGGTGAGTGATGTCAGGGAATATCATATTGATACATTTGTGATGGGAGATGACTGGGAAGGAAAATTTGATTTTTTGAGAGAGTACTGCGAAGTGGTATATTTGTCCAGAACACCCGAGATATCAACGACACAGATTAAAACAGACTTGAATTATATGGGAGGAAAGTAGGCGATGCGCGGCTTTATCAGGAAGTGGGGAAAACGAATTGTCCATGCGCTGCAGCTTTTATTTGAAAATCTGCAGAATCATGAATTGGGAAAAAGAACACGGTATGCCTATTATTACAAGTATGTGCCGGTCAGCAGGAAAACAGTGTTGTACGAAGCCTTCTTTGGAAGAGGGATGCTTTGTAATCCCTATGCCATTTTTTTGGAATTGTTAAATAATCCTGCATATTCTAAGTATGAGCATATATGGGTATTGGACAAATTTGAAAATCATGCGGAGTTACTCCGGGAGTATGCGGGATATAAAAATATCAGGTTTGTGGAATATCAGAGTAAGAGATATCTCAAGTATTTATGTAAAGCCGGATATTTAATCAATAATGCGACTTTCCCAAACTATTTCACCAAAAGGGAAGGTCAGATTTATGTCAATACATGGCATGGAATACCGCTAAAAACATTGGGGTATGATATGCCTAATGGTAAGACGGAAGTGACAAATACGATTAGAAATATGTTATCCGCCGACTACATGATTTCTGCGAATCCGTTTTTGACACAGATATACCTGAAATCATACAAACTGGAGCAAATCTATGAGGGAAAAGTGATAGAGGAGGGATATCCAAGGCTCGACAATTTAAAGCGTTTTACCAGAGAGCAGGTACTGTGCAGGCTGAGACGGTATGGAATGAAGGTGGATGACAGTAAGAAAATAATTATGTATGCGCCGACGTGGAAAGGAGAGTCATACGGGAAGGCAGATGCAGGCGTTGAGGAGTACTATGCTTTCAAAAAGGAGCTGGAAGAGCGCATAGATACATCAAAATACCAGATATTTGTCAAGGTTCACCAGAGAGTGTACGAGCTGGCAAAGGACAGGCTGACGGGCGGATGGTTTATTCCGGCAGTCATCGATGCGAACGAAATCTTGTCGGTAACAGATATCTTAATCAGCGATTTTTCAAGTATATTTTATGATTTTCTTGCGATGAAGAGACCGGTTCTATTTTATATAAAAGATGTAGACAGCTACAAAAAACAGAGAGGAATGTATATGGAGCTGGAAGATCTGCCGGGAGCGTATACAGATAATATCGATCAGCTGTCACAGTGGATCGACAAGATAGACTGCGTGTATGCGGAATATAAAGACCGGATAGAGAAACAGGCTGAGTGGGCAGATACAATCCACACGGAAAATATATCCCAGAAGATAGCGGACATTGTATTTAAAGGACACGAAAAGGGATATATGATTCATAAGGAAAAGGCGGCGAAAAAGAAATTACTCATCAGCCGCGGGGAGATGCGTGTAAATGGAATCAGCACATCTTTGCTGAATTTGCTGAATAATATGGATTACGATGCGTGGGATATAACATTGATGATCACGGAGGCAAAAAATTCCAATGAGGAGGAACTGATCAAAAAAATTAACCCCAATGTCCGTGTCATGCTGAGAAAAGGGACATTTAATATGACGTATATCGAGCAGGAACGGCACCAATATTATATGAAATACGGAATAAAAAATCCAAGACAGGAGATTTATAAGCGGGAAGTGAAGAGGGCGTACGGTGATGTGTCGTTCGACTATGCGATAGACTTTGACGGCTACAGTCTGTTCTACGCACTGCTGATACTGCAGAATACACAGTCATGGAAAGGAATCTGGATGCATAATGATATGGAGGGAGAAAGAGAAAAAAGGTTTTCATGGCTTGCGCAGGTTTTTGATTTGTACAAGTATTTCGATGCAGCCATATCCTGCAGCCGGGATATTATGCAGGTGAACAGGGAGAATTTGTCCCGTTACTGCGGCAGGGAAAAATTTCGCTATGCAAAAAACATGATGGATATAAAGAGAATTGAAGAAGGGTTGTCAGTAGACAGCGTTTGCGAATATGAGGGAGAAAAGTATATCAGGGTGGAAGACATGCTTGCATATGGATGCAGACAGATTAAAATGCTTCCTCTTCTGCGCGAAAAGAATTTTGGTCAGGCGTCATATACATTTATCAATATCGCCCGCCTCTCTGTTGAGAAAAATCAGAGAAATCTAATATGTGCGGTTTCCCGCCTTGTTCAGGAGGGCAGACATGTTTTTCTGTACATATTGGGAGACGGACCGCTTAAGGAGGAGCTCTCAGAATTGATATCCAGTTTAAGGCTTGAGGAGCATGTTATACTGGCAGGAAGTGTAAAAAATCCGTTTGCAGTGATGCGTTATTGTGACTGTTTTATATTGCCGTCGCTTCATGAAGGTCAGCCGATGGTTGTTCAGGAGGCCAGGGCAATGCATATGCCGATCATTGTGTCGGATTTTGAGTCTGTCGCGGGCGTCTCTGTAGAAAACGGCCAATATCAGATCGGGAAGGAAGCGGACGATATCTATGAGGGATTAAAAGCATATATCAACGGCAAAATACCGACAGACTATGCATTTGACGTCGATGAATACAATAAAGAGGCATATCAGGAGTTTATGAATGCGCTGGGTTGTTAAAGGAAGGAGTAGTTAAGGATTCAAATATAGAAATGCATAAGAAAACCTCATACTGGAGATGCTAAGACAGTAAAACCCACATAAATGGATTTTACAGTGACGGGAGAGCATGAGAAGCAGTGTCTGACAGAAACACCAGTTCAGGCACAGCGGGGAAGAGATGAGGTGTGATTATGGATTATACAGGTGAATTTCAAGGCAGCTCGCTGCCGCTCGGGCTTGCGTTCGGACTGGCGATGGACGAGCAGGCGATCAATCATTACGGCAGGATGACAGAGTACGAGAAAGAAAAGTTAATAGCAGAGAGCAAAAATGTGAAAAGCAAGGAAGAGATGCAGCAGCTGATACAGAAAATCAGTGACGGTGACAGCATCGTGTAGTGAATCCTTTGGATCGGGAACGGCAGCAGTAGATCGGGACAGGTTACTGCTGCCGTATTCTCGTTTTTTTACACAAAAAGAGAAAAATTCTTATTTTTCTCTTTCAAAATGGCAAGATATAGTGTATCATTAGGAGTGTGAAGCACTTAGGTAAACATATTATGGTAAGTAATTATTCGGAAACTAAGAGGGCAGCAATGGATTGTAAAGAGGCACAGCGCTGTATTCCTTTGTTTTTGAAGGATGAGTTGGACAGGAATACAGAGTTTCGATTGGTGGAGCACATTATCTCCTGCAGTGAATGCATGGAGGAGCTGACGGTGGAATATCTATTGACAGAAGGTATTAGCAGATTGGAAAATGCCGAGGATATCGATGTGCAGAGTGAACTGGATGACAGGCTGAATCGTACCATTACGCGCAGAAAGGTATACAAACAGCTGAAGGCCGGTCTTTTTTTAGTTGGCACGCTGCTATTTTTTATACTGATAGTGGGAGGAGTTTAGGACTTAATGAGCAGGATTGTTTTGATGGACGGCTACAGCATTTTGAGAAAGGCGTACTACAGTGTGCCGATTATGACGGATTCGACAGGGGTTCACACGAATGCCATCTTTGGATTCCTGAATCTGATGTTGAAAGCGGTGGAAAAGGAAAAGCCGGAATATCTGTGTGTGGTTTTTGGTGCACAGGAAGATGCCGAAAAGTGGCCAGACGGACTCCGGGAGCAGATACCCGGCCTGAAAGAAGTGCTGTCTGCCATGAAAGTCAATATTCTTGAGAAACCGGAATGGAAATCAGCCGATTTGATCGGAGCTGCGGCAGAGCGTCTGGAAGAAGAGACCGTGCTCGTGTCAGGAAATCGTGACCTTCTGCAGATTGTTTCCGGGAAAACAAAATTATGTCTGTTGGAAACCGGCGGCGGACAGACTGTATTGAAGGACTATCAGGCGGGTGATGTGGAGGCAGCGTACAAGATTATGCCTGCGCAGATTCCGGCATTGAATACATTGACCAAAGTGGTAAAAATAGGGAAGCGGACAGCATGTGACTTGTTAGGCACATATGGTTCGATTGAAAATATATACGGACACCTTGACGAAGTGCCCCAGAAAAGCATTCGGGAGCAATTGACAGCAAAGAAAGCTGACGCAGAGTCCGGGAGAGATTTATTCACGATCAACACAAATCCTGGAATTGAAAATCCTGATTTTTTGTCTGATTTTTTGATAGAAGATATGAAGTTGGATTCCAAGGGGTTCTTTACACCGGAGGCTGCTGTGAAATTAAAAAAGCTTTCGCTGGCCAACCAGTTTGAACAGTGTGCACAGGTGAGCCAGACGCCGGCGATTGATATTGATAAAGACCTCAAGGTCATCGCAGTCAGGACGGCAGAGGATGCACAGCATGTTTTTGACACAGCGGCAAAGGCAGGTAATGCAGCAGTCAGGATAGTTCATGCCCGTGCCAAAAGCGCGGGAGAGCTGGGAGCGCACGCCGATGGACAGATGTACTTGCAGATGGATACCGAGGAGGAGATTTTTGGGTGTCTTTTGTGCGGCGGCTCTGAGGATGAGCGAAATATTTATTATATAGAGAGCGGAGACAAGATATCAGAAGCGTATATCAGGGAACAGATAGAAAGATTGCTTCTGTCCGAGAAGATGTCGGTCTCTGTGTTCGATGTGAAAAACGATTTTGGAGATATGATCTCTGAGGAAAATGACAGAAATCTTTCATCTCAGGCGCTTACAAGACAGCTTTTTGACTGCAAAATTGCAGCTTATCTGATCAATCCGCTTAAGAGTGATTATGAGATTCCCGATGTGGCGGCCGAGTATCTCAATATACAGCTTCAGAAGTGGTCTGATCTGTTTGGAAAGTCGGATTTCAATTCTGCCTATCGGAGCAGCAGAGCGGAATGCCTGTCCTATCTCGCGAAGGAAGCATATGTTTTATATAAGGCGAAACCGATGCTGGTTGAAGCGCTGGGGCAATACAATATGGATAAGCTGTTCCGGGAGCTGGAGATGCCATTGACATATGTGCTGTTTGACATGGAGCGGGAGGGCATACTGGTGAAGCCCGAGGAGCTGAAAGCGTACGGGGAAGCGCTAAACGGCAGGATTGAGGAGCTGGAGAAAGCGATTCACGCAGGGGCTGGTGAGTGCTTTAACATTAACTCGCCAAAACAGCTGGGGGAAATCCTGTTCGGGAAGATGCAGCTGCCCGGCGGAAAAAAGACAAAGACCGGCTATTCGACTGCGGCCGATGTGCTCGAAAAGCTCGCGCCGGAATATCCGATTGTGAAGGATATTCTGGAATACAGAGGGCTTACAAAGCTAAAGTCGACCTATGCGGACGGACTTGCAGTCTATATCAGTGATGACAACAAGATACACACGAACTTTAACCAGACGATCACGGCGACCGGAAGACTGAGTTCGACAGAGCCAAATCTGCAGAATATCCCGATGCGCATGGAGCTGGGCAGACGGATTCGCAAGGTGTTCATACCGCAGGAGGGCTGCATTTTTATGGATGCGGATTACTCGCAGATCGAGCTGAGAGTGCTGGCGCATATGTCCGATGACAAGCAGCTGATTGAAGCCTACAAAATGGACGAGGATATTCACAGAATCACTGCGTCAAAGGTGTTCCACACACCGTTTGAGGAGGTCACAGACCTGCAGCGGCGCAACGCGAAGGCGGTCAATTTTGGGATTGTATACGGGATCAGCTCGTTTGGTCTGAGTCAGGACTTGAGCATTACGCCCAGAGAGGCGAAAGAATATATTGACGCATACTTTAAGACGTATCCGGGAATCCGGAAATTTTTGGAGCGAACCGTGGATGAGGCGAAGGACAAGGGTTACTGTGAGACGATGTTTGGCAGGCGCAGACCTGTCCCAGAGCTCAAATCAACGAATTTCAACCAGCGCTCGTTTGGAGAGCGTGTGGCCATGAATTCCCCGATACAGGGAACAGCGGCAGATATCATCAAATACGCAATGGTTCATGTGTATGACGCATTGAAGGCGAAAGGCTTGAAGTCAAAGTTGATATTACAGATTCACGATGAGCTTCTGATCGAGACCAGAATGGATGAGGTCGAGGAAGTGCGGGAAGTGCTGTCATATGAGATGCAGAATGCGTGTGAGCTGGCTGTGAAGCTGGAGATCGACCTTCACACCGGCACGGACTGGTATGAGGCGAAATAAGTTAAGAAACAAAAGCGGAAGTTGTTTCGCATGGCAGGATGAGGTATTTGAATGAAGATCATAGGGATTACCGGCGGGGTTGGCGCGGGAAAATCGAAAGTGCTCTCTTATATAGAAGCACATTATAAGTGCAGGATTATCAGGGCTGATGAGGCTGCGCATTTACTGTATGAACCCGGACAGGAATGCTATCAGGAGCTTGTCGGATTTCTCGGGCAGCAGATATTAGATACAGATCATACGATTGACAAGGCAAAGATGGCAGGAATCATTTTCCGGGACCAGAAGTTGTTGGAAGGAGTTAATAAAATCGTTCACCCGGCGGTGAAAAAGTATATCCAGGAGCAGATAGCATATGAGAAAGAAAAGGGCGAGGCTGATTATTTTTTTATCGAGGCGGCGCTTTTGATCGAAGAGCAGTATGACCAGATCGCAGATGAGCTGTGGTATATTCATTCCGATGTGGCGGTTCGGGAGCAGAGACTGGCGGAGAGCAGGCATTACAGCGCACAGAAGACTGCCGATATTATGCGGGGGCAGCTCAGTGAAGCCGAATTTCGGGAGCACTGTAAGGTCGTCATATCAAACAATGGTGATTTGGAAGAAACCTATGAACAGATTAAGCATATAATGGGGGATTGAAGGATGAATGAGACAAAAGTGAATGGAGAAGAGCTTGTATTCGGGCTTGATATTGGTACGAGAAGTATGGTGGGTACTGTGGGATACAGGCAGGGAGAGCGGTTTGTGGTAACTGCGCAGGAGATTCGCCAGCACCAGACGCGCGCCATGCTTGACGGACAGATTCATGATATCAACAGGGTGGCAGCAGCCATAGCGGATATCAGACAGTCTCTGCAGGAAAAAACAGGGATAGAACTGGATGAAGTGTGTATTGCGGCGGCTGGCCGTGTGCTCAAGACGATGAATGTTCATGCGGATATGGATCTGGACAAGGAGCGCAATGTCACCAAGGAGGATATGAGCAGCCTGATCTCACTGGGGATTGAGCAGGCTTTTGAAGATTTTCAGGAAAAGAATGATACCAATATGCACTTCTATTGTGTTGGTTATTCGGTAGTGCGGTATTTCTTAAACGGAATGTGGATGGGGCAGCCGGAACACCACAAGGCAAAGACGATAGGCGCTGATATCATTGCGACATTTTTGCCTGATGATGTCGTGGATGGACTGTACAGCGCGGTGGAGCTCGCCGGATTGCGGGTTGCAAACCTCACACTGGAGCCTATTGCGGCAATCAGGGTTGCGATTCCGGAAAAGTTCAGACTGTTGAATATCGCGATGATCGATGTCGGGGCAGGCACGTCGGATATTTCGATTACCGATGACGGAAGCGTGACTGCATTTGGAATGATTCCCTGCGCAGGTGATACGCTGACAGAACTTCTGGCAAAGACATGCCTGATCGATTTTACGACGGCGGAGATGATCAAGACAGCAGCGGCGACACAGGAAGAGATTATCTATGAGGATATCATGGGCGCAGAGCAGATGATTACGGCCAAAGAGGTGATCGCGATCTGTCAGCCGGAGATTGAGCGAATGTCAAAACTTGCGGCCAATGCGGTCAAGGAGCTGAACGGAGGCAAATCGCCGAGCGCTGTGTTTATCGTCGGCGGCGGCGGTAAGATCAAGGGGTTTGACACGCTGGTTGCTGAGGAGCTCGGGCTTGACCCGAAGCGTGTGGCGCTCCGCGGCGAGGAGATTATGAGGGATGTCGACTTCCCTGACGGGGCACTGAAGGATTCGACGATCATCACGCCGATTGGTATCTGCCTCACGTACTATGAACAGTACAATAACTTTATCTATATCACTTTTAACGGAAACAGAATCAAGCTGTACGACAACAACAAACTGACCGTTACAGATGCGGCAATACAGGCTGATTTTACCCGCGATGGTCTTTTCCCAAGGCGCGGGGAGGAGCTGCACTATACCGTCAACGGGAAAAACCGCGTTACCAAGGGCGAGTACGGTGAGAGCGCGCATGTGTATGTGAACGGGGAGGAAGTAAGCCTCAGCCACAATATCAAAGCAAATGACGTTATCATCCTTGAGGAGTCGACGCTCGGGACGCCAGCCCAGGAGAAGATTGCAGATCTGATCGACTATAACGGCAAGATCGTTGTATATCTGAAAGGGGACGAGATGCCGCTTCCCAAGCCGGTCAAAGTCAATGGAACGGCTGTGACAGAGGAGTATCTGATTCAGAATGGCGATGAGATCGTAGTTTCTACTACTTATACATATGATGAATTTTTTGAGTACATGGGACTTTCACCGGATGATATGATTCTGTTTATCAATGGAGAGAGAGCGAATGATACCATGGAGGTCTGCGCCTCTGACCAGTTGGAGTTCAAGAACAGAAAAGAGTACGAACTGAAAGAGATCTACAAAGAATCAAACATTGAACTGCACAGCAGTAAGCGCAGGGAGGCGAAGAAAGAGGAGAAAGCAAAGGCTGGGGAAGGAAAAGAGACAGAGGAGACTGCGGCTGCAGAGGAGGAGAAAACAGATACTGCAGCAGCAGACGAAAATGCGCAGACTGAATCGGAAAGCGGTGCGGAGGAGAACAAATCTGAACCGGAAAGCACTGCGGAGGAGACAAAATCTGAGACAGAAAATGACGAAGCTGTGAAATCTGAGGCTGAAAACGATGAAACTGCGAAATCTGAGGAAGAAAACGATGAAGCTGCAGAAACTGAGACAGAGAATGACGAAGCTGTGAAATCTGAGGCTGAGAACAAAGAGGAAGCAGCACCCGGGCCGGAAAGCGAAGCCGAAGTGAACGGGCAGACAGAACCGGAAAATGAAATCGCGGAACCAGAGCAGCCAACACCGCAGCGTAAAACGGAGGAAGTGAAAAAAGAGCCTGCAAAGAAGCCAGAGGTAAAGGCAGCGGAAAACAAGAGTGACAGACAAAGCCGCTGGGATTCCAGATTAAAGCGGACACATAACACGGCGAGGGCAGAGAGAACGGAGAAACGCGAGGAAAAGAAAATTCCAGAGACAAAACCAAAGGAAGAGCCGCCAGTGGATGTGGGCAAAAAGATCATTGTCATAGTAAATCAGAAGCCGATTGTAATGCGCGGTAAGCAGAGCTATATGTTTGTCGATATTTTTGACTATATTGACTTTGATACCAGAAGAATGCAGGGGTCTGGCATCGCAACCCTCGTAAACGGAAAAGATGCGCAATATACACAGGAGCTTTACAACGGGGACAAGATCGAGGTATACTGGAAATAAAATATTTAGAAACACTAAGGATCTGTAGAAAAATAACTGACGCATCTTGACTTGTCTATTTCTCCGATTATGCATGTCAAAAAGCCTCGTCGTAGCCCACTACGCCTGCGTTTTTTGACATACATTCTCGAAGAAATATCCTGCGCAAGTTGCATCACTTATTTTCCTACAGCTCCTAAGGCTGCAATAGACGCAGCCTAAGGGTTTCTATAAAGAAAATAAGGAAACAGAGGAATAATCAGATGAGAATGTGCAGTATAGCCAGCGGAAGCAGTGGTAATTGTATTTATATCGGTACGGATGTCACGCATCTGCTGGTAGATGTAGGGATCAGCTGTAAGAGGACCGTGGAAGGTCTGGGGCAGCTGGGACTTACAGGAAAAGATATTGACGGAATACTGATCACCCATGAACACGCAGACCATATCAATGGTCTGGGCGTGATATGCAGGAAATTCGGCATACCGATTTATGCCACAAAAGGTACCATAGCAGCCATTAAGAGAGTGAGTAGTCTTGGGGTGATAGATGACTCACTTTTTCGTGTGGTCAGGGAGGATGAGAAATTTATCCTGAAGGATATCACAGTCAATCCGATGAAGATATCCCACGATGCGGCACAGCCGGTAGCGTACAGATTTCAGTACGGGAGCAGGCGCATGGCAGTGGCGACAGACCTTGGGACGTATAACGAGTATACGGTGGAGAGCCTCAAAGGCATGGACGCCCTGCTGCTTGAGGCGAACCATGATATCAATATGCTGCAGGTAGGGCCGTATCCATATGCATTAAAACAGCGTATCCTGGGAAATAAGGGTCATCTGTCCAACGAACTGTCGGGAAAACTTTTGAGCAGGCTGCTGCACGACAACCTAAAGACTGTATTTCTGGGGCATCTGAGCAAAGAGAACAATCTGGCAGAGCTGGCCTATGAGACAGTTCGTCTGGAAATCTCCATGGCGGACAATCCGTATAAGCCGGATGATTTTCCAATTTATGTGGCTAATCGAAGTGAGATTTCACAGCCGGTTGAGATATGACCAGAAAGGTATTCATGCTGATAAAAAGAAAGGGTGTGATCATGTGGGATTAACAGAATCTGAACGGAGAAAAGATGAGAAAATAGACGGTGTAATCTATGATATGTCGCCAGCACCAGGATTTCGGCACGGGATAATCAACAGCAATCTTCACAGAATGATTGGAAATGGATTAAAAAACAGTTTGTGCCTGGTTTTTATGGAAAATTTAGATTTTAAATATCATCCTGATATAAATGATGATTATTTATGTCCGGATATTATGATCGTATGTGATCGGAAACATTTAAAGGGGAGCTTCTACAGCGGAGTACCTAAATTTATTGTCGAAACACTCAGTCCCTCCACAGCGAAAAAAGACAAATCGGAAAAGAAAAATATATATGAACAGGCCGGTGTGGAAGAATACTGGATTGTCTCGCCACAGGGTTTTGTTGAAATTTATTATCTGGAAAATGGGAAATATGAACTGCATCAGAGCTATATGCTGCAGGATGACAAGGAAGAGGAGGACTACAATGCGGATCAGGAAATCTGTCTGAGGGCATTTCCGCATATTATGATGACATTGAGTGACATTTTTGAAGGTGTATTTTAATATCACTATAAATATTGAAAAAAGGCATGGCCTATATGGGAGTGGGAAAATGAAAAAAACAATTATTACAGTAGTAGGAAAAGACACAGTTGGCATTATCGCAAAGGTATGTACATATCTGGCCGAGAATAAGGTGAATATTCTGGATATATCACAGACCATTGTAGATGATTATTTTAATATGATGATGATTGCGGATATGAGCAAGGCTGTCAAGTCTGTCAGCGAGGTCTCCGACGACCTTGACAGACTCGGTGAGGAAATCGGTGTCATTATCAAATGTCAGAGAGAAGAGATTTTTAACAGCATGCATAGATTATAATATTAAGGGGGGACATTTGATAAGATGATAAACATAAATGAAGTATTAGAGACAAATAAGATGATCGAGAAGGAGAATCTTGATGTCAGGACGATCACGCTCGGAATCAGTCTGCTTGACTGCATTGATTCCGACCTCGGGCGGTTAAATGAGAAAATATACAACAAGATCACAACCGTTGCAAAAGATCTGGTGGCGACTGGTGAGGCGATTGAGAAAGAGTTTGGGATTCCGATTGTAAACAAGAGGATCTCTGTCACGCCTATCGCGTTGATCGGCGGCTCTGCATGCAGGACGTCTGAGGATTTTGTGACGATTGCGAAGATACTTGACAGGGCGAGAAAAGATGTCGGCGTCAATTTCCTCGGCGGCTACTCTGCGCTGGTGTCAAAGGGCATGACGAAAGCTGACGAGCTCCTTCTGCGCTCGATTCCGCAGGCGCTTGCCCAGACAGAACTCATGTGCAGCTCTGTCAATCTCGGATCTACCAAGACAGGTATTGATATGGACGCTGTGAGGCTGATGGGCGATATCATCAAGGAGACAGCGGAGCTGACGAAGGATAACGATTCAATTGGATGTTCGAAACTGGTGGTATTCTGCAATGCGCCGGACGACAATCCGTTTATGGCAGGCGCTTTTCACGGAGTTACGGAGGCGGATGCTATCATCAATGTGGGTGTCAGCGGACCGGGCGTTGTCAAAAACGCATTGGAGAGAGTGCGCGGGGAGAATTTTGAAGTGCTCTGTGAGACGATCAAGAAGACCGCTTTCAAGGTGACAAGAGTGGGACAGCTGGTGGCGCAGGAGGCGTCGAAGCGTCTGGGGATTCCTTTTGGCATTGTTGACCTCTCTCTGGCTCCTACGCCTGCGATCGGCGACAGTGTGGCTGACATTCTGTGTGAGATTGGACTGGAATACGCAGGAGCGCCGGGAACAACGGCAGCGCTGGCCCTGTTAAACGATCAGGTGAAGAAAGGCGGGGTGATGGCATCCTCCTATGTCGGCGGTTTGAGCGGTGCTTTTATCCCGGTCAGCGAAGATCAGGGCATGATCGATGCTGTCAACGCAGGAGCGCTCACGCTGGAAAAACTGGAAGCCATGACATGTGTCTGCTCTGTCGGACTGGATATGATCGCGATTCCGGGCGACACGAAGCCGACAACGATAGCAGGCATCATAGCCGATGAGCTCGCAATCGGTATGGTCAATCAGAAGACGACGGCTGTCCGCATCATCCCCGTTATCGGGAAGACGGTCGGCGACAGCGCGGAGTTTGGCGGGCTGCTTGGGTATGCGCCGATCATGCCGGTCAACAAGTATTCCTGCGATGCATTTGTGAACCGCGGCGGCAGGATACCGGCGCCGATTCACAGCTTTAAGAACTGACAGGGACTGCATATACAGTTGAAACAATTGCAGCTTAAAAAGTTTAGGAAGTTAAAGTTTTATAATCTGACTGGTCAGTTCGTTATGGCGAATGATTCCGGTTTTTGTGTCCGACAGGCGGATCTGTTTCTGCTGTCGGACATTGTTATAAATGTCTGCAGCATGGATATCTGACTGCAGGGACATCAGCGCAGGACCGCTTAGCTGCCTTAATGCACAGGCAGGCCTGGTTATAATAGGGATAGACGCGTTTGCTTTGATGGATCTGAGCAGTTGTCTCCCCTGTTCTGTAAAGCCGAGGAGTCTCGCATATTGCGCGTAGCCGCTGTGTTTCAGAGTGTCCGCATTCTCCTGTGTCATATCCAGAAGGATGTGCATGAGCCCGCGGCATATGCGGGTGTAGGTCAGGTTTCTGGTCTTGCACAGCAGCGCGAATTCTTCCAGTGTTGTGTATTGGGGCAGGTTGTTGTGCAGCGTATGCGAGAGCTGTTCTCCGATATCATAGTATTGCTCAAACGCGTCTTTGCGGCTGGCGGTCTGAAATAGTTTATTTTGAAGTATTTTATTTGAAAGCATCTTGTTTTGAAACATCTCGTCCTGAAGCATTTTATATAGAAGCACTTCTGAAAAATCGTTTGTGCACAAGAGCACTTTCTGACACAGCAAGGCGTATACAGAGTCTGGAATATGTTTTTGGATACAGCGTTTCAACTCTGTATTCTGCGCGGCAGGAATGCCGGCATCAGGGTCAGAATGAGAGAAGAGTGCTTTTCGAATGGCATTTGCCGATGCAAAACTGTCCGTCACGAGGGAATCGGAGGAGTAGCTCCCGCCTTTTCTGGCAAGGGTGACGGGTTTTATCGCGCTGTTTCTCTGAATGAGTGCTTTGATATATTCTATGCCGAGAATATTGTTGGGAGCGCTGACAAGCTGTCTGCATTTTTGGTCAGGGAGCAGTTCTGACAGCGCATTGTCCCGGGCGGCGGGGAAAGAACACCCCTGTTTCAGGTATTTGTTTAACGCCGTCTTGTATGCGTCTGACTCGTGGGCAAGTATTCTGTTGGTGAATTCATACATAAGGGAAATGTCGCCGGATTCACTTCCAAAATGAAGAGAATCTACGACGCCAAGCTTGTCAATCAGAGACACAGCCCCTTGGGCAAAGTATTCCGCGCTGCCGAGCGCAAAGTACACCGGAAGCTCGAAGACCAGATCAGCGCCGTTTTCGAGAGCCATCTGACAGCGCTCGTATTTGTCCACAATTGCAGGAATGCCGCGCTGCATGAAGTCGCCGCTCATGACGACGATGATCAGGTCTGTGTTCAGCGTCCGACGGATCGTGTCCAGCTGATATAAATGTCCGTTGTGAAAAGGGTTGTACTCGGCAATGACTGCGGTGACTTTCATGGTTCCTCCTTGTGCTTCTATGCTCAGCGTTGTCAGGTGGCATGTTTTACAAATATAATTTATTATATCATAATTGCAGTATGTGCCAACTGTTTTTTAGAGCGTTTTTGCAACACGTTCTAATGAAAGGCAGCAGTAAATTTACTTCAGAGGGTAAAAGTATATTTGAGAAATATCTTGCTAATTCAAAGCGGTGCGGCATGTATCTCTATACATGAAAGAAATCTTTAAAGTAATGAAGATTTTATAGATTATTTGTTCTGTAAATGCTATAATTGAAAATGGATTTTATAATGTTTCACAAATAAAAGTAAAGTATGTATAAATGGTTGTATCATATATAGGATTATAGAAAATATTGTTAGAAAAAGGACTACAAAAGCAGGATTTGGTCGAACACGCAGGATAGAGTTCTGCAACAGTAGCCAAAATGGGAAGAGCAGAGTCGGTATCTAATAAAGTCTTAGAGAAGGTGTGTACATATCTCGAATGCAGTGTGAATGATATGATTAGCTATGAATAGTGGTACGGAAGAAAGTTGAGGACGGTGTATTATGTGGAGAAAAAATAAAATATTTATCAGCGGATCTCAGACCAGTATTTTCGGTTTGGGCTTCAAGTAGTAGATATTATATAGATGGAAAGAGTATCTCCATACCAGGCAAAGCATTTCAGCTTGCTGATACTGATAGTCTGACTTATAAAATTAGTAGATATAAAATGATAATAGTTATAAATATTTAAGAAGGAAAGGAATATCATGCAATACAACAATACTCTTGGCTATTATGATAGTTATGCTGATGAGTTTTATAAAAGCACAGTAAATATTGAATTTACAACAATGCAAGAACATTTTTTGACAAAGTTGAAAAAAGGTTCCAATATACTTGATTTCGGCTGCGGTTCCGGGCGTGATACAAAATATTTCCTGGAACAAGGATATAATGTAGAGGCTATTGATGGTTCGGCAGAGTTGTGTAAATTAGCTAGCGAACATACTGGAATTAAAGTGAAAAACATTCTTTTTCAGGACCTATCGGAAGTAGATAAGTACGATGGCATCTGGGCATGCTCGTCTATACTGCATTTACCGGTTGGAGAATTGGCTGAGGTAATGAGAAAGATGGTGATTGCTTTAAAGAAAAATGGAATTATATACACATCTTTCAAATATGGTATTTTTGCAGGTGAAAGAAATGGACGATATTTTACAGACATGACAGAAGAGGTTTTTGCAGAGTTTTTGAGTGAAATAGATGGTTTGGAAGTAGACGAGCAATGGATAACTTCGGATGTACGACCGGGAAGAGGTGAAGAAAAATGGCTCAATCTGATTTTGCGGAAAGGCTAGATATTGATGGATTACAAATAGAATGTACAGATGTCATGACTGGCGATAAAAACAGAAATCGTTTTTTATATTACCAGTTAAAAATGAGTATGCTAAAAGCAAATCAGATTGATATTATTGTCTCGTTTCTTATGGAATCGGGAGTGAGAATGATTTTGAAGGATTTAAAGGCGGCATTGGATCGTGGTGTACAGGTGAGAATTCTTACCGGAAATTATCTTGGAATTACCCAGCCATCTGCCTTATGCCTGATAAAAAAAGAATTGGACAACAGGGTAGATTTAAGATTCTACAATGATAAGGAACGTTCATTTCATCCGAAGTCATACATATTTCATTATGAAAATGTCGGAGAAATATATATTGGTTCTTCTAATATTTCGAAAAGTGCATTGACTTCCGGAATAGAGTGGAATTACCGGTTTAATAGTCATGATGATAAGAAGAATTTTTGCTTGTTTTATGATACTTTTGTGGAGTTGTTTGAAAATCATTCTATTGTGATTAATGATGATGAACTCACGAGATATTCTAAGAACTGGCACAAGCCTGCTGTATCAAAAGATTTAGTGAAATATGATAATTTGGAAGATGATAAAGATACTAAGGTTGAAGTATTGTTTCAACCGCGAGGAGCACAGATAGAAGCTTTGTATGCATTGGAAGATAGCAGATCGGAAGGGGCGACGAAGGGGTTGGTGCAGGCAGCTACCGGTGTGGGTAAGACATACCTTGCTGCATTTGATTCGGCAAAATACGAGCGTGTATTATTTGTGGCTCATAGAGAAGAAATATTAAAACAGGCAGCAATATCCTTTAAAAATGTGAGGCATTCGGATGACTATGGTTTCTTTTACGGAAAACAGAAGGATACAGATAAAGCTGTGATTTTTGCATCTGTAGCGACACTTGGCAGAAATGAGTATTTGACAGAGGATTTTTTTGCGCCGGATTATTTCGATTATGTGATTATTGATGAATTTCATCATGCGGTAAATGAACAATATCAAAGGATTGTAAAATATTTTAAGCCGCAGTTTTTGCTGGGGCTTACTGCGACGCCTGAAAGAATGGATGGAAAAAACATATATGAAATCTGTGATTATAATGTGCCATATGAAATTTCATTAAAAGAAGCAATAAATAAAGGTATGCTTGTTCCATTTCATTATTACGGTATTTATGATGAAACAGATTATTCAACATTGCATCTTGTAAAAGGTCGTTACGATGAAAAGGAATTAAATGAAACTTATATTGGCAATATAAAACGCTGCGATTTGATTTATAAATACTACATGAAATATCGTTCTAAAAGGGCTCTTGGCTTTTGCTGTTCCAGACAGCATGCAGAAGAAATGGCGAAGGAATTTTGTAAAAGAGGTGTTGAGGCTGTTGCGGTATATAGTAATGCGGATGGAGAGTTTTCGGAAGACAGGGATAAAGCAATTGAGAAACTAAAAAAACAGGAAATAAAGATGATTTTCTCTGTAGATATGTTTAATGAAGGTGTAGATATTGCTGCTCTTGATATGGTTATGTTTTTAAGACCAACTGAATCACCAATTGTATTTTTACAGCAGTTAGGGCGAGGGCTTCGTACCAGTAAAGGTAAAGAGTATCTAAATGTTTTAGACTTTATTGGCAACTATGAAAAAGCAGGACGAGCACCATTACTTTTAAGTGGTGGGAAAGATTTTGGAGAAAAGAGTGCCTATAATTATGCTGATATCGAGTATCCTGATGATTGTATTGTGGATTTCGATATGAGACTGATTGATTTATTCAAGGAACTGGATAAGAAATCATTATCTGTGAAAGAGCGAATTAAGCAGGAATTTTACAGAGTTAAAGAACTATTAGATAGTAAAGTCCCATCTCGTATAGAATTGTTTACATATATGGATGATGATATTTATCAGTATTGTATGAAACATGCAAAGGAAAATCCATTTCGAAGATATATGGAATTTTTAAATGAAATGCAGGAACTTTCGGTGGATGAAGAAGTGGTATATTCGGGAATAGGAAGAGAATTTCTTTCCTTGATTGAAACTACTGATATGCAGAAGGTTTATAAGATGCCGATTTTATATAGTTTCTATAATGATGGAGATATACGACTGGCAGTTAAAGATGAAGATGTGTTAGCTGCATGGAAAAAATTTTTTGATAATGGAACAAATTGGAAAGATTTTTCGGCGGACACATCATATGCTGATTATAAAGCTATGACGGATAAACAGCATTTAAGCAAGGCGAAAAGTATGCCGATTAAATTTTTAAAGGCTTCCGGAAAAGGGTTCTTTATTGAGAAAGATGGCTATGCGATTGCAATTCGGGATGATTTGGAAGAAATAATAAGGAATGATGCGTTTAAGAAACATATGAAGGATATTTTGGAATACCGTACTATGGACTATTATCGCAGGAGATATGAAGAAAAAGTATAATTGAGATAAAAGTTTATCGCGAGCCAGAACCAGTGGAAATCCGTATCCGTGACTGCAAATGAATATACGTTCGCTAAGTCAATACGATAATGTCAAATTCGCATTACAACTGTGCAGATACTCTGAAGGATATGTTATTTTCATCCTTGTGCGCAGTCGGCCAAACTGTTACTGGCATAGTGTGAAGGATATCCATTCTGCGTCAAGTCAGTGCTGTACGCAGGCATTGGCAAGGATGATGTGCACTGAAAAGGAGAGAGGGTAAAATGAAACCATATCTTAAAAAAATTCAAAAAGAGATCATATTATTTGTGGCGGCTGGTTCGTTCGGATATGTGTTTTCGGGCTTTTTGCCATATTTCATAAAAAGGATGTTTGAAGGGGCATATGCTGAAGCTGTCATAGGATACTGTATATGCCTGGCAGCGTATATCCTGTTTTCGTACCTGACGAATCTAAGCCAGGTTGTTTACAAAAATAAGTTTGATACCCTTGTCAAAAAGGACTATTTTGACAAAGCTTTCTCCCTGCGCGAGGAAGCGTTTCAAAAAAAGGAAGTGGGAGAGTACATATCATTTCAGGTAAATGACATCACGGAGATCAGCGAAAACTATCTGAATCCTTTTGTTGGGATTCTGCTGCAGGGGATACGGATTGTCATTGTCCTGATCATCATATTATTTGTATTAAATTATCAGATGGCGCTTCTGCTTTGTGCAGCAACCACTCTTTCCATTATACGCCCCAAGTCTTTGGAGAAGGAGACCGCAAAGAGAAGGGCGGCGTATCTGGGAGAGCAGAAGGTATATTATTCCAGAATGGAGGATTTTTATCAGGGGCACAAAGTGTCAAACAACAGGACGATCAGCAGGATCACATCCCTGCATGAAAAATTACTCGACAATGTGCTGAAAAAGCGGATCTATTATGGGAAGGCAAACAGTCTGATGTGGACGATCAATGGGTTGGGCATCGAGTGTATCAACCTGCTAATCTTTTTGTACTTAGGATTTCTATTATTTAAAGGAAACGTTACAGCCGGATTTGCGATCGCCGCATTCCAGTATACACGCAGTCTGATGGAGCCTGTTCAGGAGATCTTGTACAATACGAGTTTGCTGCATTCCATGGACGAGGTTATTCAGGCGTTTCTGGACTTTACCAATACGGATAAAGGAGCGAATCAGCCGGATAATTTTGTCCGTGCAGATCAGATATCCGATAGGGATGACCAGCCGTACATTATGGTGAAAAAGCTGTCTATCAGTTGGAATAATTTTCAGTTTGGCAGGATCGACCTTGAGATCCAGAAGAATAAGAAGTATGCCCTGATCGGTGTGAACGGCTCGGGAAAAAGTACGCTCTTTCACGTCCTTGCATCCCAAATCGATACCTATGAGGGCGATGTATATTTCCGTGGATTCAATATCCGGAATAAGGATCTGAGTAATTATATCGGCGTGCTGAACCAGGATGAGTTTGTTTTTTCAGCAGATCATAGAGAAAACACAACAGTTTTTGGCAGTTACGATGAGATGAAAGAGAACCCTTTTGCCAGCGAAAATGGGAGGAGCTTAGAGAGCGGGGACTGCAGTGTGCTCAGCGGAGGGGAAAAGAACCTGCTGAACCTCGAGAGAGTGTACAATGAAAATACAGAAGTTCTCCTGTTAGATGAGCCGCTTGCGGCTGTCGATGAGGGGAGGAAAGACATCCTGTTAAATAAGATCCTGTCCATGGAGAAGACGATCATCATGGTAACACACGATGTGGGAAGATCACTGGAAAGATTTGATTCCATTATTTTGATGAAGAACGGACAGATCCTGTATAACCTGCCCTATGCCCAGATCGTGAATCAAAGGGAATTTGTAGAATTGAAGGACAGTGTGTATCGATAGTTACTTTTCATACCCACACCAAAGTAGTGGGAATCATGCGCCAAACTGATGCCCTTTATCAATTTGTGTGCAAAATCTGTTATAATTCACACCTCAATAACGTATAAGCTGATAAAAACTGGCGTGGGTGTGAATCAATGTCATTTACTTTAGAAAAATTCTGTCTTAAAACCAAAATATATTTTTTCA
>CAMWTP010000061.1 GCA_947177165.1 uncultured Lachnospiraceae bacterium | reverse complement strand
GGCTTGATGAGATTACAAAGTGGGTAAACGCTGCAGTCCTTATGGCGCAGCAGGTTTACTATGCCAGCACGGGTGCCGAACGCAAAGCGATCGTGGTGGATTTGTTAAAAGACATACTGATGGCCAAAAAGATCAGTATATCTGACGATCAGCTTGATTTGCTGATAGAGGCAGCTGTAAAAGCCATGAAAATACAGGAAGGCACGAATGGTAAAATAATTGAATATACTCCGAAATTGTTGAAATAAAATCCGGGAGGAAAGATATGGCTACAATGAAAATAAGTGATCAGGGTATTGCCCTGATCAAATCCTTTGAAGGCTGTAAACTGGTTGCATACAAAGCAGTAAGCACTGAAAAGTATTACACAATTGGATGGGGACATTATGGTTCAGATGTTAAGGCAGGGCAGACCATTTCTCAGAGTGATGCTGATGCTTTGTTTTTAACTGATTTACAGCAATTTGTTAAGTACACGAACACTTATACCGCATCGCTGGAGCTGAACCAGAATCAGTTTGATGCACTCGTGTCGTTCTGCTATAATTGCGGACCCGGAACATTGAAAAAACTAGTGTCTGGAAGAAGTCTGAAAGAAATTGCAGAGCATATCACTGATCAGGATTATACGAAGTCAGGAGGAAAAGTACTAAAAGGTCTGGAGCGGCGCCGGCAGCAGGAAAAAGAATTGCTCTGCAAAGGAAGCAATGTAGGTAATCAGAATGGGGGTAACAACATGTCAGTAAGAATCGGACATGCAAGCATATCAGAGCAGGGAACAGTTAACGGGACGAAGGGAGACCAGACAGGGAAAGAGGTGTGCATCCGTACATGGTATAGTAAGCCGTGGGATTATGTGGCAGTTCATCCGGATGCAGCAGTTCGGGAGAAACATGCGAAGGCGGTGGAAGATGCATGTGCAAATGAAAATATAGGTTATGGGCAGGGAGATAGGAACACATTAAATACATTGGCAAAAACAGTGAACTATGTTCTGGCGAAGGTAGGTAAGTGCAATTGTGATTGTTCATCCCTGCAGAATGTGGCTGCGGTAGCTTCTGGTGCGCCTGGTGTCACTTATGGAAGTAACGGATGGACTACAGCAACTATGAAAACGGCACTACAGAAATTAGGATACAAAATAATCACAGATGCGACATACCTTAAGACCGAGGCATATTGTGTGAGGGGGGCGATTTACGTTAAGGCATCCAGCCATACCGTTTGCGGATTAGATAATGGTGCCAGCTACAAGAAAACGCTGGAAAAGGCGGGGATTACAGTAAATATGTCAAATACGCTTAACAATAACATAAATGCTAATCCGTATACAGAACCAACAGTTAACGTAAAACGGGGAACAACTGGAGGGGGAGCTAAATGGGTACAATGGTGCCTGTGGCGTTTCGGGTTGCTGGAACAGTCTGGAATAGATGGTGTCATTGGAATAAAATCGGAGGCGGCAATAAAAATAGCACAGGGGCGGCTTGGATTAGTTGTAGATGGCATTGTAGGCAAAAACACTCGCGAAAAATTCAAAATTGCAATCGAGACAAGTTAGGCATTTAAACGCGTACTTTTGTTGACTACACATCAGATTTATATTATACTATAATTGTCACTCAGAGAGTGTGGATTGAAATGATGTTATATATAAGTAAGAAAAAAGATAGTCGTTTGGGCTATCTTTTTTCTTTTTATTATTTTACCTCACTAGTATTATTTATTTTGTTTGCTTTCTCTTTCAGGGCATCAATATAAAATTGCCTCATACTTTTATATCCTGCCACCTGTGCAGCTTTTTTGAAGTCTTCATATTCCTCTGGATTAACACGGAATCTGATTTCTTTTAGTTTTTCAAGGTAATCCATAGTCCATTTCTTTTGCTTTTCGTTATATGGCATAATTAATTCCTTTCTGAATAATATTTCTTTTCAAAATCTTCCCATGAACGCGAAAACTCGTGATTCATAAAAGCCTCTTTTAATCCTGTAATTTGTTTGAGTCTTATAACTTCGTCAAGCTCCATTCCAAGCTTTTCACAAATTTTTGCATCGTTCCATCCCTGTTTTGACAGGTCGAGGACAATATCGGACATAGGGCGTATACCATGTGTGCCCCTTGCACGATTGTGACGGATGGTAGAGCCCATGCGTTCATCAGCAGGTTTGTCAATTGTTGATACCGGCAAGTATCCCCGCAGCCGTTTTTTAATGTCAGCATGTTCCCTGCCAATGCGATTTCGGTGAAATCCGTCAACAATTTCTCGCTGTCCATTTTTTAAATCATAAGTAACAATTGGCATTGTGTAACCGTCTGATTTCACTGATTCATACAGCAGTTTCATTTCAGGGGTAGCGACATGATTAGGGTTGTATTCATTTGCGTGTATGCTTTCCTGCCTGATCCATAAAATGCAATCACAAGGTTCGCTTTTAAAGGGGCCTGCTTCGTGCAGCTGCAGCCGGATATTATTAAGGACGTCAATCATTTCCTCATCGCTTAATGTTTTTAATTCTTCCAGCAATCCAGATGTCAAATCATCAATTTTGCTCAATGTCTTTTCCTCCTTTTATTTTCAAGAAATTTTTCTTTTCTTCTATTATTTCAAAACCAGCAGTTACATACATTTCTTTATAAACATTTGGCACGACTCCGGCAGAAATTTCTGGAAAGATTTCCTTTAAGATTTTTATAAGACACAACGTGTCTTCGGCATAAACATTTTTAATTATTGAATCTTTTACAGAGATAACGGCAACAACAATGTTTTTGTCAATTTCCATAATCCACTCTTTTCCACTGTCATCATAAAACCTGTCTGAAGTCACACGCTGGACTACTCTCGATCCAAATATTTGCCCCATATATTTATAAAAATCCCTGTCGGTATTAACCATTCTTTTTAGCATCGTTTTCCTCCATTTCCTGGGCAACCCGTTTTAAGCGTTTATTATCAGTGTCCTGCGGTCGTATTATGTTGGCATATTTCTTTTTTAGTTCAAAAAGATTCTGTACATCCTTTTTTGTTTCTCCAAAGGATAGCCGGGACATCCAAAAATCATTTTTTTCGATCGCCCTTGCTATGCGCCGCCATGAAGCCGCCTTTTTGGCAGACTCAAGTTTTGAATCTGCTTCTTCTGGTATATCCTCTGGTATTAGGCCGTCTTTTTTATACCATTCCATAAATGTACGTATTTTGGTGTGATAGTGGTCGCGTACTTCTGGAGCATATAAGCCAATACTTTCCAACAGAAAAACTGCGTATTCTTCCCAGCTAAGGTTATCCGGCTTTTCTGACTTTATATTACCCAGAAGGCTTGTTCGGCAGTATATATTGCCAAAATTTACACCCTCGACACGATTCAATACTTTTTCCCAGGTCTCCGGTTCAAGCGTCTTGAATTGATCCAGACCTTTGCGCTGGTCATCTCCATAGGGCTGACACAAACGCTGTTCATGTATGGACAAACCGTTTTTATACATAAGCTCATAAATCTGATTAAGTCGTAAATCCAATTTAGCTACAGCAGTCCAGATATCTTCTGTGCGCCAGTCATACAGCGGGTAGAAGTTCCAGCAGTCCAGTAAGGTGGATTTACAGTGGGCTCTTGTAGTCCATTGATAATCTTTATATGATTCCTTGCTTTCGGAAATAATTGTACGGAAACGGTTTAAAGATTCATCCGAACGTATTCCGATCCCGGCTGCTGTATTCCCCTTATATTTATCATTAAACCATTTCGCGAACCATAATATAAATTCTTCAAACTCCATGCCACGGAAAAACCATTCCCACCCATCGGGGTGGTTATCCTCTGTACATAAAATGACATCTTTCCTGTCAGTAGGGAATTCACGCACCCACTTATCCTTGTCTTTATTATCCCAGCATATCCATTTGGGCTGTATGGCAGATACGGCATTTCTTAGGGAGAGCGGCATTGCCACCCAGTACCAGTTTTGAACTACATCCTTTGTAATGTCTATTAATTCGTTGATATGGTCAATTGTGGCCTTATACTGCGCTTCCAAATCGATGTACAGCACAGAGAATTTCTTGTGTGCCTTTCTTGCCTCTTGTGCCATCAATTGCAGAAGGACAGAGCTGTCCTTGCCGCCAGACACAGAAACATAGTAATTGTCAAATTCTTTAAAAATTGCCTGGATTCGTTTGATGGCAGCATCATATACATTTATATCTCGGTATATTTTTGGCATCTTTGTTGCTCCTTCCAAGTTCATCGCAATCAAATATATCCTTTTTGGCACCATGGACATATTCCAGCAGCGATTCTTTTATATTTTGTTTGTCCTTTATTTTATCTTTAAGGGAATCTAAAAGATATTCCTTATTTCTGAGGCAACGTATAATCTGTTCGTCAATTGTGTTTTCCGCGCAGATGTCTATTATTTCTACATTGTGCTCCTGCCCGTAGCGGTGTATTCTGTCTTCGCTTTGCAGTCTTGTTCCCAGGTCCCAGTCGTTGGACATATAGATGATCCTGTGACAAAACTGTAGGTTGAGGGAGTATCCGGCACAATTTTTGTTTGCTATTAGATATTTTTTATCTCTGGAAAATTTTATGAGTGCGTCATCTCGCTTTTTAAGTGATACTTTCCCATCAAACCTGACTGCTTCAGGCAGCAGTGTGCATAATTGTGAGATCTCCGATTCATAATGACAGAATATAATTGTTTTTTCATCGTCCAGACAATCCAGCAGCATCCGGAGCCTCGGGTTATCCATAGGGTTCCGGAAAAATTCGGCAGTATCGAAATGTGTTCCCTTCCTGTTGAATACAAGACGTTTGCCGGATATAACCGCCTGCAGCCCGGAAAACAAACGGTATATCGTTTCGGGCTTCCATTCGTTTATGTCATCCAGCAGGTACCGGGCTGCCTCACCATATTCTATATTCTGCTCCTCTGTGAGATTAAAGTAATATGTCTTGTAGTGCTTGCATGGAAGCTCCATGCATTCGGATTTTGTAATCTGGTATGTATATGGTGCTATTTTATCCGCCAATGCATCCTTGTTGAGGACCCTCCGAAGGTTCCCGTACTCATCATATTCCAGATGGTTTGCCGCAAAACTCCAATAGCTTTTATATCCCAGAATCCTCCAGTCAAGAAGGTAAAACTGTGAAAATAAATCTGCTTCGTTCCGCGATACAGGGGTGCCGTTCAGTATAATGCGGTACTGACATTTTTCCGCAAGCTGTAGTATGTTTTTTGTTCTGTATGCCCACGGATTTTTAATCAGCAGGCTTTCGTCCACTACAAGGAAACATCTTTTATTCTGGCATAGTTCCAGCAGGTAGGACATGGCGCGGATGCTTGTGCTCAGGGTCTCTATCCCGCATATCGTTATCATGCTGCAGAGTTCATCAGGGGACTGCTTTACGATTTCCCTCCTGATATTCTGCTTTGCAGAACATGGGCAGAGCCATATTATATGGCTTATCTTATCGGACTCAACACGTCTTCTGGCGATTTCCAGCGTTGTTATTGTCTTCCCGGTGCCCTGCTCCGCGAACAGGGCACCGACTTTTAACTTAATGAGCTTTTCTACCGCTGCGGTCTGGTGCGGGAGCAGGGCATTGTTCAGGTGCTTCATATTTCGTAATACCTTTCGTCAATGTCTATGCCGAACATTCCATATGGGACATCTACTATGACATGGTTTTTGCATAGTTTATATCCATGCTCAAGAATATATCTGCAGGGGACAGGACATTCAAACATGTCCAGGTTCCCGTTTATCTCAGCCTCTGCCAACAGGCTCTCTGGTACCGCCATTATCACATGTCCAGTGTCCCCGTCATTGTAATAATAATTAAACTCGTCCAGCTCTGTCGGCAGTCCATTATAATTATCTTTTTTTATCAGTCCGGAACTTATCCCTTTATGGCTTTTCCTCATAATCATGCCTCCTATTCATCTTTTAAATCTTTTATGATGGCTCCCGTATTTTTCAGGGATTTCGCAATTCTTTCTTTATCGGTCACATTTTCTTTACTCTGGATAGATACATCTGCTATTTCAAACCCTCTTTCTTTCAGCTTATATTCCTCGATTTTCTTTTTCGCCATGCTGGATATCGAGAATCCCATTGTTTCAGCGAAATCCTCAACTTCCCTGTAAAATTCAATATTTACCCTCATGCTGCTATCTTTCCACTTTGCGCCTGGAAGCTTCCTTGCGCTATCATATAACATATCACTCCTGACCTTCCATGTGATGGATAACAGGTTGTCTGTTTCATTATATTTTATCCATCTGTCATTTTCAGCTGCAAAATTTCCAGAAATGGCCATTTCTTTGGCTTTGTTATTTGGAAATTGCACTGTAAAACCGGACAGGAGCAGTTTGTTGGCCATTTCTGCAACCCTGTCATTCCTGTCCCCGGTATATTCGGTTATTTTCTTTTCCCAGAATGACCCGTTCCATTTATATCCTAGTTCCTTTGCTATGCCAATGAAATCAGGATCTTTTATGTATTGCACGGAAACAGAATCGTTTATAACGAACTTTACTACTCCTTTTTTTATTTCATGCCCAGGCTCTGTCTTGGGAACCACCGTGAGCATTGCTTCCTCTTCTTCGACCTCTTTCATTGCATCGCCATGCAGTTCCTCGTCGAGATGTGTATGGTATTCATTTACCAAGGTATTAAATGTAACCCCGTCCTGCCTGATGTCGATCCAGTACCTCGCTTCTGTTTTGGAAAGCATAAACCAGTCCAGGGCATTAGACGCCTCATCGATCCCGATGGTTGTATTCGGAATAAATTCCAGTCCTTTTTCAGCCATATACCTGTCAAGCTTCTTCAGGTATGCAGTCAGATTTTCCAGAATCTTTAAACGCAGGTCATTTGCCCAGGCAACCTGCTTGTCGGTGCCTGTTAATTCCGGAAGTTCCATTCCTGCCGACCTTTCAGCGGCGACCCTGGCTTTTTCTTCCCTTTCCGCCTCTATATGCTTTTTATAGCATTCCGGGCATAATCCGGAAAAACGCCAGTCAGCTTTCCGCTGTCTGTCTTTCGTGGGGCCTCCGATGTCCACCCTTCCTTCATGTCCGCAGCTGTATGTTCCATAGTACCACGCCATTTCTTTTTCCTTCCTCCCCGTATTGCCGATAGGACAGCAGAAGATTAATCCCAGATATGCCTGTCTGTAAATTCTTTTTGTTCTTCTTCCATCTTGCGGAGAACTTCTTCATGGGGGTCTCCGCTGATGATTGCTTCGAGTGCCCTTCTGCCTATCGCTGAAAGCTCAGAATTGCTTTTCAGGGATTCGCTTTCGGCAGTTAGATAAGCAGCTGCACGGGGGTATTTCTGTTTCAGCTCACTGATGTTATCCTCCGGCTTTGATGGAAGTATCCCGTCTCCCCGGGACATTGCGGTTTCAAAAGCTCTCCGCCACTTTATCTGCTCTTCAATGGCATTCTGGATTTCTTCCAATCCGTCAATCGCCCTGATTTTTGACTGACGCTCTTCATATGCGCGCTTTTTTTCATCTTCCTCTGCTTTTAAGAAATCAATAATTTCTGATTTTCTTTCCTTGATTTCGTTTGCTGCTTTGCTGCCACCCTTTTTTAACAAATATGCGCTTCCGATACGTATTTTGTCCTCGCCGTAAAGTGTAATGTCATATTTCTTGATAAGTTCCTGTACATTCATTCTGTATCCTCCTTTTAATGCACTATAGCGCCCTATAGTTATATTATATACTATAGCGCGCTGTAGTGCAAGCTTTTTTTTTAAAATTTTCTCCTTTTTTAGTGTGTGTCCCGAGCCAAGTAAGATAATAAAGAGTAATGTTGTTTGTAGTGTAGTATATACTTAAAAGATAGCAAAGAGCATTATTTAATAAATTGTGGTTAGTGACAAAGTGGCATCAAATTGTGATTTCTCATAAATAAAATGTTAGTTCATTTAATGCTGATTAGAGTTTCCCGTAAAACTCTAATGACTCACTTTTGACTCATATTAATAGTTGAAAATATTGTGTTTTCAAGCTTTTAAGTATATTGCAGCACTTGACTTTTAATCAAGTTGTCCGGGGTTCGAGTCCCCGATGTCTCATGAAACATCGATTTTCTGTTAGAAACATACGGGAAATCGATGTTTTTTGTGCGTAACCACTAAGAAATGGGGAAAGGAATATGAGATTGCCCTGCTGATGGGGGGGCAATACGAATTACCATAGTTATAAATTTGCCATTCTAAAAGGTGTCAAAATATGTTTTAGAAAAAGTGCAGCAAACGGGTTGCACTTTTTTGTGCGTTATGATAATATGTATTGCAGTGACGCACAAATGTCTTTGCTGAAAGAACAATGGAACGAGGAGCAGATGGCGGATGGAAGAGGCAGCAGCTTATTATGTTGTGAAAAAGAGAGCTTTGCCAGAAGTACTGTTAAAAGTCGTTGAGGTGAACAGGCTTCTGGAGACACAGAAAGTGTCATCGGTACAGGAGGCGGTTGAGCATGTGGGAATCAGCAGGAGTTCTTATTACAAGTACAAGGAGGACATCTTTCCGTTTCATGATTCCACGCAGGGGAAGACGCTCACGCTGGCGTGCAGGATGGATGACGAGCCGGGGCTTTTGTCGGATGTGCTGAAGGTGGTGGCGGACTTTCACGCCAATATTCTGACGATACACCAGACGATACCGATCAATGGAATCGCATCAATGTCACTCAGTATTCAGATCCTGGATGCATCCAGCGACGTGTCTGAGATGGTGTCCGAGATGGAGAAGAGAAGCGGAGTGCATAATGTAAAGGTGCTTGGCAGGGAATAATCTGAAAAACGGCTGGTTGGCAGCTGATTAGTATAAGAAACGCACAGGAGGTCGAGGGAAAATGACGAAAGTAGCAATACTAGGATATGGTACAGTGGGAAGCGGTGTGTATGAGGTTATCAGGAAGAATAGGGATATCATCACCGGCAGGCATGGCGACGAGATAGAGGTTAAGTATGTGCTTGACTTGAGAGAGTTTGAGGGAGATCCTGTACAGGAAGTGCTGGTTCATGATGTTGACACGATTATCAATGATGCGGAGATCGCGATTGTGTGCGAGACGATGGGGGGAGAGCACCCTGCATATGAGTTCACGAAGCGTGCGCTGGAGAGCGGCAAGAGCGTATGTACCTCCAACAAGGAACTCGTGGAGAAGCATGGTCCGGAGCTGATACAGATCGCAAAGGAGCATGAGTGCAGTTACCTGTTTGAGGCGAGTGTCGGCGGCGGTATTCCGATCATCAGGCCGCTCCGGACATCGCTCGCACAGGAGGAGATCCTTTCAATCACAGGTATTCTGAATGGCACGACCAACTATATCCTGACCAAGATGGAGACAGAGGGACTTGCGTTTAAGGATGTGCTGGCAAGGGCACAGGAAAAGGGATACGCGGAGAAGAACCCGGACGCAGATATATTGGGGCTTGACGCATGCAGGAAGATTGCGATACTGACCTCGCTTGCATATGGAAAAAAGGTTAATTTCGAGGATATCACGACAGAAGGAATAACGGCAATCACAGATGTTGACTTTGCGTATGCAAAGAAAATGGGTGCGACGATAAAACTTTTTGCAAAGAGTGTCAAGAAGGGCGATAAGTATTACGCGCTCGTGGCTCCATTTGTCGTGAAGCCGGAAAATCCCCTGTACGCGGTCAAAGGGGTGTTTAATGCCATTCTTGTGAATTGCAATATGGGCGGAGAGACAATGTATTACGGCAAAGGTGCAGGAAAGCTTGCGACAGCGAGTGCGGTTGTGGCAGATGTTCTTGACTGTGCAAGGCATATCGGTAAGCACCTTGATATCAGGTGGGAAAATCAGAAACTTGAGATCTCTCCGATAGATGGCGCGGTCAGAAGGTTCTTCGTGCGTGTGCCTTTGACAGATGAAGCGCAGATCAGGGATATCTTTGGCGAAGTCGAGATGTATGCGGATGTAGCTGACGGTGAGTGCGGATTTGTCACAGAGGAGATGTCGGAGGCAGAGTACAGGGATAAGGCTGCGAAATTCGGCGGTGTACTGTCGATGATCAGGGTAGATTAATATTGCAGGCGGACAGCGATTGTCAATGTTTTTTAGTATGAATATACTAGAGTATACAGAATGATATACACGGAATACGGGAAAGGAATTGTGTGAAATGAGTAAGAAGGTAGTTAAATTTGGCGGAAGTTCACTGGCGAGTGCGGAACAGTTTGTGAAGGTTGGAAATATCATTCATGCGGACGATGACAGAAAGTTTGTCGTTCCGTCAGCACCCGGAAAACGATTTGACAAGGACACCAAGGTTACAGATATGCTCTACGCATGCTATGCACTGGCAGAGAAGGATCACAATTTTAATGCGGAGATTGCGCAGATTGAGAAGCGTTATCAGGAGATTATCGATGGATTGAAGCTTGACCTTGATCTTTCGCCTGAGTTTGACAGGATCATTGATAATTTCAAGCGGAAAGCAGGCTCGAATTATGCAGCCAGCCGCGGTGAGTATCTGAACGGTATTATTATGGCGAACTATCTCGGATATGCGTTTGTCGATCCCGCGGAGTCAATCCGCTTTAATGAGGATGGCGTGTTTGATGCCGATGTGACACAGGAGCTGCTGTCGAAGCGGCTTGAAGGTGTAGAGAGGGCTGTTGTTCCGGGATTTTACGGCGCGACGGAGGACGGAACGGTTGTGACCTTCTCGAGAGGCGGTTCCGACATTACAGGTTCCATCGTGGCGAAGGCGATACAGGCTGATGTGTATGAGAACTGGACGGACGTGTCAGGCATTTTGATCGCAGATCCGCGTATTATCGAGAACCCTGAGGGGATTGATATCATTACTTACGGCGAGTTGAGGGAGCTTTCCTATATGGGATTCAATGTTCTTCACGAGGATGCGATCTTCCCGGTGAGAAAGGAAGGAATTCCAATCAATATCAGAAATACCAACCGGCCCGAAGATGAGGGAACATGGATTGTCGGCAATACATGTAAGAAGGCAAAATATACGATCACAGGTATTGCGGGCAAGAAGGGCTTTGCTTCTATCAATATTGAGAAGGATATGATGAACGCGGAGATCGGTTTTGGCAGAAAGGTGCTGCAGGTGTTTGAGGAGTACGATATCTCCTTTGAGCATATGCCGTCCGGGATTGATACCTTGAATGTGATGGTTCATCAGTCTGAGTTTGTTGACAAGGAGCAGAATATCCTGTCGGGCATCAACAAGGCTGTCAATCCCGATCATGTCGAAATTCAGTCAGATCTTGCCCTGATTGCCGTTGTGGGGCGCTGCATGAAGTCACAGAGAGGCACAGTAGGCAGAATTTTCGCCGCGCTGGCGCATGCGAATGTAAATGTCAGAATGATCGACCAGGGATCGAGTGAGCAGAATGTCATTGTCGGTGTCGCAAACGAGGATTTTGAGACGGCGATCAAGGCGATCTATACGATTTTTGTGGACACAAGGATCTGATAGGGCAAATAAATAGTCATATCCATGCAAAGCAGGGTCATATCTGTCATTTGGTGGCAGATATGGGCTTGTTTTTTATGCACGAATGTGTACTAAAGGAAAAATTACTGACACAATACTGGTAATAAGATAAAGCGGAGGAGAACAAAATGAGTGATAAGGTGAGTGTGGGGGCTCAGGAAAACAAGATGGGTGTTATGCCTGTCAATAAATTACTATTAAATATGTCGCTGCCAATGATGATTTCCATGCTGGTGCAGGCGCTTTACAATATCGTGGACAGTATTTTCGTGGCAAAGCTGAGCGAAAATGCGCTGACGGCAGTGTCGCTTGCGTTTCCGATACAGACGCTTCTGATTGCGTTCGGCACGGGTACAGGCGTCGGTGTCAATTCACTTTTATCAAAACAGCTTGGCGAGAAGAATATGAAACAGGTGAGCAAGACTGCCATGAATGGTATTTTTCTGTCAGTCATGAATTTCCTTCTGTTCGTAATTGTGGGAATTGTGGGTGTGAGACCATTTTATGCGAGCCAGATTAAAGATGCAGATCCCGAAATTCTAACATTGGGAGTGCAGTACTTGAGGATCGTGTGCGTCTGCTCTCTCGGATTGTATGCACAGTTTATTTTCGAAAGGCTTCTGCAGTCCACGGGAAAGACCTTGTATTCCATGATTATACAAGCTGTCGGCGCTGTGACGAATATTATTCTCGATCCGATACTGATTTTCGGACTGCTTGGAATGCCGAAGCTTGGCGTTGCCGGCGCAGCGATAGCGACTGTCATAGGACAGTTTGTGGGAGGGACGCTTGGACTGTTTTTTAACATCAGGGTCAATAAGGAGATTGCGCTGTCAGTCAAAGGCTTTAAGCCAGATGTAAAAACGATTGGAAATATCTACAAGGTCGGAGTGCCGGCTATCATGATGCAGGCAATCGGCTCGGTCATGACCTATGGAATGAATATGATACTGATTGCGTTTTCGTCCACAGCGACAGCTGTGTTTGGCGTCTATTTCAAGCTGCAGAGCTTTTTCTTTATGCCAGTGTTCGGATTGAACAACGGATTGATTCCGATCGTGGCGTACAATTACGGAGCAGGGAAGAGAAGCAGACTTATCAAGGCAGTCAAGTGCAGTCTCGTGTACTCGTTTGTGCTGCTGTTTATCGGCTTTATAGTATTCCAGACGATGCCGGCGGTATTGCTTAGCCTGTTTGAAGCATCGGAGGAGATGGTTGCCATCGGAGTGCCGGCACTGCGCATCATCGGTGTGCACTTTCTGCTCGCATGGTTCAGCGTGATAGCCATCGCAGTATTCCAGTCGCTTGGAAGCGGGGTATACAGTCTGGTCATATCCGTCTCCAGACAGCTTGTGGTACTGCTGCCAGTCGCGTTTATTCTTGCAAGGCTCGGAGGGCTTCATGCAGTATGGTGGGCATTTCCGATTGCAGAAATGATGTCCGTCTGCGTGTCATCGTTTTTTATGATCCTGATCAATAAGAAGGTCATCAGCAATATTCCTGACAATGTATAACAAATAACGTCGTTTTTACCTGTTAGTATCAAAAACGAACCACTTAATGTTAAACTATTTACATTGGTGGTTCGTTTTATTATGATAGAGAAAAGTTCTGTAAAGTGATAAAAGTCCTTCGGGCAGGAGGGTAGGAAACAGGAAGCATGAAAATAAAGATTGAGATTGAGGAAGCCCTGGAGGAGGATGAAGTGCTGATTCGCTGCCGAAGGCTGACGGAAGAGATCTCTGCCATACAAAAGGCGGTGAGCGAAGCTGCCGGGGCGACACAGAAATTTGTCTTTTATAAGGGAAGCACAGAATACTATCTGATGCTGGACGAGATCTTATTTTTTGAGACCGATGAAAAGGGCATCAGCGCGCATACAAGGTCGGACGCTTATCAGATCAGGTACAAGCTCTATGAGCTGGAGGATATTCTTCCGGGATTTTTTATGAGAGTGTCAAAGTCGACGATTTTGAATACAAACCATATTTATTCTATCAACCGAAACCTGACCGCATCGAGTGTGGTGGCGTTTAGCGGCACCCACAAGCAGGTCTACGTCTCGCGGTATTACTATAAACCATTGATCAGCAAATTGGAGGAAAAGAGGTTACATCGATGAAAAAACGTAAAATATTTTGGGGTATCTTTTTTATCGTGATGGCGATGATTGTCGTCGTCAGCAAGCTTGGCGTACTGCCGGATGTGGGGGTGTTTGCCCTGTTCGCGACGGTGTTTTTGGTCTGGATGGCAGCGGACGGTGCCCGGCACAGGAATTTTTATGAAATGCTGTTTGCCGTGGCATTCCTGTGCATTATCTATGACAAACCGCTGGGAATTGAGGCGTTGACGCCATGGACGGTGCTGGCTGCGGCGGCGCTGCTTAGCATCGGGCTTTCCCTGTTGTTTGGCGGAAGAGGAAAAAAAAAGCAGGGTATTGGATTTGAATGGGGCAGTGATGGCAGCGGTGGGATCGGACACTCCAATGAGCAGTGCAGTGGTGAGCAGATCCGCTGTGAAAATAATTTTGGCTCAGCGATCCGCTACATTCATTCCGACAATTTTTGCAAGGCTTATCTGGAGAATAATTTCGGAAGCCTGACAATCTTTTTTGACAATGCGATTATTCAGGGTGACACTGCGTCTGTGAATGTTGATAACAACTTTGGGGAGACGATTTTATACATTCCCAAAGAATGGAAAGTGCAAAATGAGCTGGAGTATTGTTTTGGGAATATCAATGAACACGGGAAGATGATGGGAACGAGCAGTTCAGTGCTGCGCCTCAAGGGTGAGACAAACTTTGGAAATATTGAGATTTATTATGTATAAAATAAGGAGGTCAACAATGGAGAATATGGAGAAAGAAGTCAGGGTAAATACGTTTGCGGCGGATGATGTAAAGATGCTGGATCTGCGGATTGCAGCGGCAGCCGTGCGGACAGAGGAGACAGCGGGAAGGGAAATCCGGGTGGAAGCAAGGAATCTGCAGGGTGGAAGATATACTTGCGGGTTGAAGTCGGGGAAGCTATGCATTGCCTACAAAATGGAGGGAGTTATCCATTTGCATAGATTTGGTCTGGATGAGACGGAGATTACGGTCTATCTTCCAGCCAATCTGTCGCTGGAGCAGGCAGTATTGGAGATTGGAGCAGGCTCCATGTATCTGGATGCGGTTCCGCTTTGCTGTGAAAAAATGGAAGTAGAGGTCGGCGCAGGCAAATGGAAGGCAGCACAGCTGTCGGTTTCAGACAGTCTCAATGTGGAGATCGGAGCCGGAAAGGCAAAGATGAAAAATGTCACAGTGGGCAGGCTGAACGTTGAATGCGGTGTGGGTTCGAGCATATATAAGGGGAGAGTCAACGGGGATATCAGGGTGAACTGCGGTGTTGGAAGCTGTAGTTTTCAGTTGGAAAACAGGGAGAGTGATTTCAATTATGATGTCTCCTGTGCGGTAGGCAGTGTCAGGCTCAACGGCAGCAGGCTAAAAAGTTTTGCCTCGAAAAAGTCTTACAAAAATGAGTCTGCGCTGGGAACGGCAGTGTTGGAGTGCGGGCTTGGAAGTATTGAATTCAGGACAAACGGAATGGAAATGTAATTAAGAGGGGATGATTTATCCCCTCTTAAAAATCAGCACTGCAAGCAAAATCTGCACAATCAGGATTAACGGCATTCCGTACGCAAAATACCAGTGTCTTGTCTTGTGATGGAATACCCGCATACCAAGGATCGAACCAACACTTCCGCCGATGAGGGCAATGAGAAAGAGTGTGGATTCGCGGACACGCCAGCGGTGTCTGATGGCCTTTCTCTTGTCAATGCCCATCACGGCGAAGCCGGTTATGTTGATTATGGTTAAATATAGTGCGATGATACTGACTATGTTCATAACAATCCCCATACCGCCTTTGGCGGATCAAAGAAATAAAAAAACGGTCTCTATTTTTCATTCTCCTGCATCTTCATCGCGCGCACCTTGCAGGACAGACCAAAGAGATTGATAAAGCCCTCCGCGTCGTGGTGGTCATACAAGTCGCCTGTCGTGAAGGAGGCGATGCTTTCGTTGTATAAGGAGTATGGACTTGTCTCGCCGGCTTTGATAATGTTTCCCTTATAAAGCTTGAATTTCACTTCGCCAGTCACACACTCCTGTGTCTTCTCGATAAACGCCTGAATCGCTTCGCGCTTCGGTGTGAACCATTTTCCCTCGTATACGGTATCGGCAAGCCTGTTGCCCATCTCTTTCTTTAAGGTGTAGGTGTCGCGGTCAAGAATCAGTTCCTCGAGCTGCTGGTGTGCTTCCATCAGGATGGTTCCGCCAGGTGTCTCATAGACGCCGCGCGATTTCATGCCGACAACGCGGTTTTCCACGATATCAACGATGCCGATGCCGTGTTTTCCGCCGAGTCTGTTCAACTCCCTGATAATGTCAGAAACTTTCATTTCCCTGCCGTTTACGGACTTTGGAACACCTTTCTCGAATGTCATTGTCACATACTCGCCCTCATCCGGAGCCTTTTCCGGTGTGGTGCCGAGCACCAGCAGATGGTCATAGTTTGGCTCATTTGCAGGGTCTTCGAGCTCCAGTCCCTCGTGACTGATGTGCCAGATATTCCTGTCGCGGCTGTAGGAACTGTCCGCTGAGAACGGAAGATGAATGCCGTGCGCCTTGCAATACTCGATTTCAGACTCGCGGGAATCCATCGTCCACTTGTCGTTTCTCCAGGCAGCGATAATCTTGATGTCAGGAGCCAGCGCCTTGATGCCAAGCTCAAAGCGGATCTGGTCATTGCCCTTTCCGGTAGCGCCGTGGCAGATGGCGGTAGCGCCCTCTTTTCTCGCGATTTCCACAAGCTTCTTCGCGATGAGCGGTCTTGCCATGGAGGTTCCCAGAAGGTATTTATTTTCATAGATGGCATTTGCCTGCACGCAGGGAACAATGTACTCGTCGCAGAATTCGTCGATTACATTTTCAATATAAAGCTTCTCTGCGCCGCAGGATTTTGCGCGCTCCTCGAGTCCGTCAAGCTCCTCCTCCTGTCCGCAGTCAACGCAGACACAGATGACTTCGTAGTCAAAGTTTTCCTTTAACCATGGAATGATTGCAGTGGTGTCAAGACCGCCGGAATAGGCAAGTACTACTTTTTCTTTCATAATATGGATTCTCCTTTTTGTATAAAAATTTGTGTAAAAAATTGTATAAAGATTGAAACGGTTTTCTGACTGCCTTAGAAATTGTAAAGTTATTTCTATGCAGTTCCCTGGCACAGGGCGGTTTCAAATACTCTATTGCTACTATACATCATTGGAATACAGAAATCAAGTGTAAATTTATACATTTTTGAATTGACAAAATCAAATAAAAGTGTAAAATATTAAAAATGAAATGAATAATATGCAAAATGGAATGAATAAAAATTCGACACACTGACGAAGGGAGCCTTTTTTGGAAGTGAGGTTATCATGATTCAGCTTGGATAGGGCATTCTGATTGAATTGTAAGAAGCGGTTTTTGCATGGCTTGATGTTTGTAACAGGAAGCCCAAGGCTGAACTGTTACGAAATTTATAATATTTTGGCGAAAATAGTTGTATTTCCGTGTACAATCAACTATTATGGAAAAGTACTGTTTAAAGGAAGTGTTTTGGAAAGGATGGCAGGTTCAGTATGGTAAGGTTGATGACAGTTGAGGATTATGATCAGGTGCGGGCACTGTGGATGACGATCAAAGGGTTTGCCATCAGAAGCATTGACGATTCGAGGGAGGGCGTGGAGCGCTTCATAAGGCGCAATCCGACGACAAGCGTGGTGGCTGTGGAGGATCAGAAGGTAGTGGGAGCGATTCTCTGCGGACATGACGGCAGACGTGGCTGTCTGTATCATGTGTGTGTGAATCCAGAGTACCGCAGGCGCGGCATCGGCAAGGCGATGGTCGTCTTCTGTATGGATGCACTGAAAAAGGAGAAGATCAACAAGGTGAGTCTGATCGCATTTACCCAAAATGATATCGGGAATGCGTTCTGGCACAGTGTCGGGTGGAAGCAGCGCGAGGATCTGAACTATTACGATTTTGTGCTCAACAGTGAGAATATTGAGGCGTTTAACAGGTGATAGATGCTTTTCAATGTAAGGTAATATATTCACGGATTTGAATTAGGAAAGATTTGATTGAAAAGATGGTGAAATTGGGTTATCGTTACATAAAATACATGAAAGTGTATTGATTTATTTTGAAAAGTTACACATAATAAATTTTAAGTCAGGAGGAGTAAGATATGGAACAGATACAGGGCGGTGTGACCGCGGCAAAAGGTTTTGAGGCAGCGGGCACGGCGGCAAACATTAAATATAAGGACAGGATGGACATGGCGCTGATCTACAGCAGTGCGCCGTGCAGGGCGGCGGGAACCTTTACGACAAATGTGGTGAAGGCGGCTCCGGTCATGTGGGATATGGATGTTGTGGACAACAGTCCCTACGCGCAGGCGGTTATCGTGAATGCAGGAATTGCAAATGCCTGTACGGGAAAGCAGGGCATGGATTACTGTCGCGAGGAGGCGCAGACAGCATCGGAAGTGTTGAATATTCCTGAAAATTCCGTTCTGGTGGGCTCGACCGGCGTGATCGGTATGCAGCTCCCGATAGAGCGCATCAACGAGGGCATCAGAAAGCTTGCGGCGGCAAAGGACGGCTCGGTTGAGGCAGGAACGGCAGCCTCCAGGGCAATTATGACGACTGATACGGTCAACAAAGAGATTGCGGTCACGATAGAACTTGACGGCAGGACTGTCACAATCGGCGGTATGAGCAAGGGCTCAGGAATGATTCACCCTAACATGTGTACAATGCTTGCCTACATCACGACTGATGCGGCAATCAGCAGGGAACTTTTGCAGGAGGCGCTGCGCAGCAGCATCATTGACTCTTACAATATGATATCCGTTGACGGAGATACATCGACAAACGATACCTGCCTGGTGCTCGCAAACGGTCTGGCGGGAAATGCTGAAATCACAGAAAAGGGCGGGTCATACGACAAATTCTGTGAGGCGCTGGATTTCGTCAATACATATCTGGCAAGAAAGATGGCGGGGGACGGCGAGGGCGCGACAGCGCTGTTTGAGACGACAGTCATCAACGCCGCGACAAAACAGGAGGCGCGGACGCTGGCAAAGTCGGTGATCGGTTCCAGTCTGTGCAAGGCGGCTATTTACGGTCATGACGCGAATTTCGGCAGGTTTTTGTGCGCGCTCGGTTATTCCGGCGTGAAGTTTGATCCGGAGAAGGTGGAGCTTTTCTTTGAGAGCAGAGCAGGGAAAATGCTGATTTACAAGGACGGCGTGGCGGCTGACTACAGTGAGGAGGAGGCCACGAAAATATTGTCGGAGCCGGAGGTTACGGTGCTTGTCGACATGAAGATGGGAACGGAGACTGCGACTGCGTGGGGCTGCGATCTGACATACGATTATGTGAAGATTAACGCGGATTACCGCTCGTAAAATTATATAGAAGGAGTATCGAAAATGAACGAACAGGATATGGACAAAATTCTGTCAAAGGCGGAGGTGCTCATTGAAGCGCTTCCGTACATACAGAAATTTAACAGAAAGTATATTGTCGTCAAATACGGCGGAAGCGCCATGAGCAATGAGGAGCTGCAGAAGAATGTCATCAAGGACGTGACGCTCCTAAAGCTGGTGGGATTTAAGCCGATTATCGTACACGGCGGCGGCAAGGAGATCAGCAAGTGGGTTGGCAGGGTCGGCATGGAATCGCAGTTTGTGAACGGTCTGCGCGTCACCGACGAGGCAACCATGGAAATCGCTGAGATGGTGCTGAACAAGGTCAATAAAAGTCTTGTGACCATGGTTCAGGAGCTTGGCGTGAAGGCGGTCGGTGTCAGCGGAAAGGACGGCGGTCTCTTAAAGGTGGACAAGAAGTACGCGGACGGACAGGATATCGGCTTTGTGGGTGATATCAGGGAAGTCAATCCCAAGGTACTGTTTGACCTGATTGAGAAGGATTTTCTGCCGATTGTCGCGCCGATCGGTCTCGACGATACATTTCAGACGTACAATATCAATGCGGACGACGCAGCGTGTGCCATCGCTAAGGCAGTGGGCGCGGAGAAGCTCGCATTTTTGACGGATATCGAAGGCTTGTACAAGGATATCAATGACAAGTCTTCGTTTATCTCCAGAATTTCAGCGTCACAGGCGGAGAAACTGATCGAGGACGGTTTTATCGGCGGCGGTATGCTTCCCAAGCTTGGCAATTGTACCAGCGCGATCAAGAACGGCGTTAACCGTGTGCATATTCTTGACGGACGGATTCCGCACTGCCTGCTTCTGGAAATTTTCACCAGAAACGGCATCGGTACGGCAATCGTGAAGGACGAGGACCTGGAAGGCATGGACAGGGAATGAGGGAGATTTGGGTATGAATATGAAAGAATACATTGACGAAGCAGAGTCAGCGCTTCTTCACACCTACAACCGATACCAGATCGTGTGGGACAGGGGGGACGGTATGTACCTGTATGATATTGAGGGGAAAAAATACCTTGATTTCGTGGCAGGGATTGCGGTGTTTGCACTCGGATACAATAACAGGGCGTACAATGATGCGCTGAAAGCGCAGATTGACAAAGTGATCCACACTTCCAATTACTATTACAACATTCCGGCGATTGAGGCTGCCAAAAAGCTGAAAAAGATTTCCGGTATGGACAGGGTCTTTTTCACAAACAGCGGTGCGGAGGCAGTTGAGGGCGCCATAAAGGCCGCAAGAAAGTACGCGTTTTTAAGAGACGGACATACAGATCACGAGATTATTGCCATGAACCACTCATTCCATGGAAGGACTATGGGCGCGCTTTCCGTGACGGGAAATCCGCATTACAGGGAGGCGTTTGAGCCGTTGATTGGCAACATCAGATTTGCTGATTTCAATGATTTTGAGAGCGTCAGGGCACAGGTGACGGACAGGACCTGCGCGATTATCTTTGAGACAGTGCAGGGAGAGGGCGGCATTTATCCGGTGACAGACGCGTTTATCAGGCAGGTGAGGGCACTCTGCGATGAGAGGGACATCCTGCTGATTCTGGACGAGATTCAGTGCGGCATGGGAAGAACGGGAACCATGTATGCATGGCAGCAGTACGGCGTAAAGCCCGATATCATGACGAGTGCCAAGGCAATCGGCTGCGGTGTCCCTGTCGGGGCGTTTATGATGACAGAAAAGGTCGCACAGCAGTCCCTGACGAGCGGCGATCACGGGACGACCTACGGCGGAAACCCGCTTGCGTGCGCTGCGATTTCGAAAGTGATTGACCTGTTTGAGGAGCAGAATATCTTGGCAAATGTCAAGGAGACAGGAGCTTATCTATATGAAAAGCTTGATGCGCTTGCGGCTAAGTATGATTTTATCAAGGCGCACAGGGGTGTCGGGCTGATGCAGGGGCTGGAATGCGGCGGACCTGTAGGAGATATCATTAACAGGGCGATTGAGAGGGGACTTCTGCTGATTAATGCAGGGACGAATATTATCCGGTTTATTCCGCCGCTGATCGTGTCAAAGGCGGATGTGGATGACATGACAGCGATTGTCGATGCATGCGTTGCAGAGATGGAAAAATAGATCGCTTGTTAAAGAGTTTCGATGCTTTTTTGATAACTGAAAATCCTTAAGGCGTGCGTATGGCAGAAATGATTTGGAACATGCTTTGGGAATGGCAGTAATACGAGGGATTTGGATGAGACATGGTAGAATGAAAAAAAGGCTGCTCTGTGCGGCAGCCGTACTTGTGATTGTAGCAGCCGCAGCTGCTGTAATAGTTATGTATCGCACGTCGCGCGACGGAACGGGCGATGCGCTGTCGGAAATTGGAAACCGGAAGGAGACGATCCGCCTATGGTACACGGATGATGCATTGACGGATTATCTAAGTAGTAAGGCTTTGGAATTTTACGATAGCACCGATATCCGGGTAGATGTGAGACTGGTATCGGGGCTTGAATATCTCGAGGCGGTCAATGCAGCGAGTCTGGATGAGGAGACCGCTACACCGGACCTCTATATCCTGAGCAATGATTCCCTGGAAAAAGCGTATCTGGCAGGGCTTGCGACACAGCTGCCGGACACGGCACCGGTCTATGAAGAGCAATTGTTTACACAGTCTGCGCGGAACGCAGTGATGTATGATGGAAAGTATGTGGCGTGTCCGATGTATTTTGAGACAAGCGCGCTGCTTTATAATAAGACGTATCTGCAGCAGATCGCGGATGAGGCAAATCGTGCAGGCAGTGATGGGGAAGGAGCACCCGGCGAAGGGCAGGCCGGTGAGACAGAGGCCGTTCAGACTGTGACCGCGGAACAGCTGATTCCTGCATCGATCGTGGATATTCTGACCTTTGCAGACCAGTATTCCACACCGGAGAATGTGGAGTACTTCTTCCGCTGGGATGTGTCGGATATTTTTTATAATTACTTTTTTATAGGAGACTATATATCAGTAGGTGGTGCGGCGGGGGATGATAAATCTCAGATTGACATTTATAATACAGAATCTGTATCCAGCCTGAAGGTGTATCAGGAGATGAACCAGTTCTTTTCCATCGATACCAAGGAGACCAATTACGACACGATCATGCAGGAGTTTCAAGATGGAAAAACGATCTATACCATCGCGACGAGCGACTGTATCAGAAAACTTGACAAGGCAGCTGAGAATGGTGAGTTTGCCTATGAATATGGGATTGCAAAACTCCCGGACATCAATCAGGAGCTTGCGACCAGAGGAATGTCAGTGACCAATGCGCTTGTCATTAATGGGTATTCCGAGCACAAGGAGTCTGCGGGGCGTCTGATGCAGTATCTGATAAAAAATGCGAATGCGGACCTGTACAGCATGACGGGGAAACTGTCGTCAGTGATTCAGGATACTTATGGGAATGCGCATGAAGCTGTCTTTATGGAAAATTACAAAGAGTCCGTTCCGATTCCCAAGATGCTGGAGACTGGAAACTTCTGGGTGGAGCTTGAGATCTGCTTTGCCAGGGTCTGGGGCGGGGCAGATGCGAACACGCAGCTTCGGCAGCTTTCAGAGCAGATCAAGACACAGCTTGCGGGAGAGCCGGTAACAGAGGAGCCGATTGAAGATCCACAGGTCGAGCTGCTGCCTGCGGTAGGGTATGAGGAAGGCACAGGTGAGCTGGATGTGGATCCGGAATAAGGGCGCATCGGATTCAGGAAACAACTGAATAAATTTTTAGGAAAAATCCAATCATAGTATGTAGACGAGGTAACTATTAAAATAAGGAACTGTCGGCAAATAACAGATCATAGTCAAAAGTTATCCATGAACAGCTCCTGGTTAGTTACAGAAGAGGCATTGAGCTAAGGAGGTTTACAATACTATGATTGGATTTTTGATTGCTATGATTTCAGGGGCGCTGATGAGCGTGCAGGGTGTGTTTAACACGAAGGTGACAGAGTCGTCAAGCATGTGGGCGGCAAACGCGTTCGTGCAGTTTACTGCATTTCTCGTGTGCATACTGGCATGGCTGTTTGCGGACAGGACTTCGTTTCATGAAGTGATAGCGGTACAGCCAAAATATTTTCTGCTCGGCGGCGTCATGGGGGCGTTTATCACGCTGACTGTCATCAGGAGTATGGATGCCCTTGGGCCGGCAAAGGCGGTGATGCTGATTGTGATCTCACAGCTGATCATCGCGTATTTGATAGAGCTTCTGGGACTGTTCGGCGTGGAGAAGCAGCCGTTCAGCTGGCGGAAGGTCATCGGCGCACTGATTGCCATCGGGGGGTTTGTGCTGTTTAAGTGGGAATAAGATGTTGTGGAAAAGGATAAATCCATGTATAATGAGTGAAAAAGAAGAGCGCCCATCGCAGTGTGGGCGCTAAAAGGAGTACATATTTATGAAATTGCTTCACATATCAGATCTTCACATCGGAAAACGGGTGAATGAGTTTTCCATGATCGAGGATCAGAAATACATATTGCGGCAAATCCTTACAATCGCGGATGACCAGCATGCGGACGGCGTTATGATTGCGGGGGACATCTATGATAAGCCGGTGCCGTCCGCGGAGGCGGTTCAGGTGTTTGACTGGTTTCTGACGGAGCTTGCAGACCGCGGGGTACAGGTCTATGCGGTCAGCGGCAATCATGATTCCGCGGAGAGGATTGCGTTCGGAGCACAGCTTATGAGCGGCAGGGGAGTGTTTGTATCGCCTGTCTATCACGGGGATACGGTCATGTTCACCATGCAGGATTCCTACGGGGAGCTGTGCCTTTATCTGCTGCCTTTTATCAAGCCTGCGGTGGTGCGCCACGCGCTGGAGGGAACACCGGACATGGAGGGAAAAGCACTGCCGGAGAGTTATCAGGATGCGGTAAAGCTCGCAGTGGAGCGCATGCATGTGGACTGTCGCAGGCGCAATATCCTGATTGCCCACCAGTTTGTGACGGGCGCGGGCCGCTGCGACTCCGAGGAGGTGTCTGTCGGCGGCCTGGACAATGTCGACGCGGATGTCTTTGACGTGTTTGACTATGTGGCGCTAGGACATATCCACAGCCCGCAGTTCCTGAAGCGGGAGACGGTGCGCTACTGCGGAACCCCGCTGAAATATTCTTTCTCGGAGGCAGAGCAGGAGAAGTCGGTCACTGTGGTGGAATTCGGGGAAAAAGGGACGGTTGGGATTTCCACAGTGCCGCTGGTCCCGCTGCACGACCTGCGAAAAATCCGCGGAACTTATCTGGAAGTGACAGCGCTTTCCTTTTACCAGAACACAAATACAGAGGACTATGTGCAGATTACCCTGACCGATGAGGAGGATATCCCGGATGGTCTGCAGAAGCTGCGCATTATATATCCGAACCTGATGCGGCTGGAGTACGACAACAGCCGTACAAGGCAGAATCGTTTTATTGAGCGCGCTGAGGAGATTGAGCAGAAGACAGAGCTGGAATTGTTTGCGGAATTTTATGAGCTGCAGAACAATCAGGAGATGAGCAGCGAGCAGGCAGCGTTTGTCGCAGAGTTGATTGAGGAATGTAAATAGAAGATACACGAAAGGGGCAGAGCGTAGATGAAACCAGTAAAACTGATTTTGAGTGCTTTTGGGCCATATGCGGGAAATACGGAGATTGATTTTGGGCGTCTGGGCGGACGGGGACTGTACTTGATTACGGGGGATACCGGCGCGGGCAAAACGACGATTTTTGACGCGATTGTGTTTGCCTTGTACGGGGAGGCGAGCGGCGACGTGCGCAAGGCCGATATGTTTCGCAGCAAATATGCGAAAGATGATGTACCGACATTTGTGCTGTTTACATTTGAACATCGGGGGAAGCGTTATCAGGTAAGGCGCAATCCGGAGTATCAGCGACCCAAGGGAAGGGGAACGGGCTACACGACGCAGAAGGCGGAGGCAGAGCTTGTTTACCCTGACAACAGGGTACCTGTCACAAAGTCGAAAGAGGTGACGAAGGCGGTGACGGAACTGATTGGTCTGGACCGCAGGCAGTTCACACAGATAGCGATGATCGCGCAGGGAGATTTCCAGAAGCTTCTGTTGGCTGGCACGGAGGAGCGGGGGAATATTTTCCGTCAGATATTCAAGACAGGGCTGTATCAGACGCTGCAGGGGAAGCTCAAGGATGCGGCAAAGGCACAGTGGGTGGAATACAGCGAACTGAAACGGAGTATCAGCCAGTATATGGAAAGTATTGTGTGCACGCAGGACACTCCCGCGGCGGAGAAAATGCGCAGGCTGCACAAGGAAAAGTTTGACGGAAGGGTTGGCGAGGGACTGGAGGTGTTAGGGCAGCTCTGCGCTGAGGACGAAGCGGCGCTGGATGAGCTGGACAGACAGATCGAAGCGCTGGACAAGCAGATCGGGCAGGAAAACCAGTTGATTGGCAACATCCACAAAATTCGTCAGCAGCAGGAGGAACTGGCAAAAAACCAGGAACTGCTGACGCAGCTGGAACCCGGGATGCAGCAGGCCGCAGAACAATTCCGCGAGGCAGAGCAGAATGCGGCGGAGTGCGGACAGCTTGCGCTGGTCATCAAGGAACAGCAGCAAAATCTTGTCTTGTTTGACAAACTGCAGCAGGCGCAGGAAGCGCTTGCCGCGATGCAGAGGACAATCAGGCAGGAGACGGAGCACAGACAGGCATTGATGGAACAGCAGCAAACGCTGGAGATATCGTTGAAGACGGATTCAGATGCGCTGAAAGAACTTGCCCCTGCAGGCGAGGAGAAGGCGCGCCTGGAAAACAATAAAGACAAGATACAACAGCAGATCAGGAGCCTGCAGCAGCAGAAAAGCGGCTGGGAGCAGGAGCTGACACGGCAGCAGGAGACAGAACAGAGCATCCGAAAGGAGCAGGAGAACGCGGCGGCGCTTGCGGCAAAGACTGCACAGCTGCAGGAACAGATTGCGAAGCTCTCAGACAGGGATGCAATGCTTTTGGCGACGGAGGAGTTTCAGAAAAGGTTTGCGGAGCAGGAGAAGTTACTGGAACAGGCGCAGGCAGAGCAGAAGGACAATCAAAAACAGCTGCAGCAGATTGCCGATACCATCGGGAAGCTGCAGAGACAGGAGACATCGCTCTGCGAGACGGAGACACAGCGCAAGGCGGAGCTTGAACACCTGAAAAATGCGGGAGAGACAGAAATCCAGTGGCAGCACAGGACAGATACCGCCAGAGAACAGCTCGCAGTGTTTGAGGAGCAGAGAGAGGGTCTGCGTGCGCTTGCACAGGCGGCAGCGGAGCGCAGTGCGGCGCAGCAGAAAGCGCAGGAGCAGGCAGAGACACAGCAGAGACAGCAGGCGCTCTGGCGTGATGAGTGGGAGGGCGTGAGAGACGCGGATACCCGCAGGCTGAGGCTTGCGCAGGAACAGAAGGAACTGGAGGAACAGCGGCAGACTTGCAGGAAGCTGTCAGGTGAAATCAGGCATTTTGAGGAACAGGAAAGCGAACTTCGCGCCGCACAGGATGCATACCGGCAGGCGGCAGCCGAAAAGGAGCAGATCGGCGCGGACTACAGGGACACAGAGCAGCGCTTTCTGGACGCGCAGGCGGGAATGCTCGCCCGCACACTACAGGAAGGGGCGCTCTGTCCGGTCTGCGGTTCCACGCATCATCCAATTCTTGCAAAAATTCCAAAGACAGCGCCGGAGAAAGAGGAAGTCGAGCATAAGAAGAAACTGCTCACTGTGGCAGAGAGAAAGGCGGAGGGGCTCAGCGTCACAGCCGGGCATCTGAACGAACGTCTCGAAGAGCGGAGACAGGCTGTATCGGAGCTGGCGGACAGCGTCTTTGGTGGGGAGCGTGAGACAGAGGCCGCCTGCGGGGATGAACCGACAGCTATGTCAGATGGAGTTGGCGGAATCAATATTTTGGAATTACAGAGTCAGCTTGCAGGGAAAGAGCGGCAGCTCAAAGCGAAAGCGAAGGAGCTTGTTACAGCTGTCAGAGATGCGGAGAAAGAGCAGAGCCGCAAAGAGGAACTGGACAAGCTGATCAGAGAAGGGGAGTCAGCGCAGAACAAGCTGAATGCACTGTTACAGCAGGAAAACCAGGCTTTGGCGGCGGTGCAGGGCAAACTTGACGAGAAGCGCCGCCAGTGGGAGCAGATGATTGCGGATCTGCAGCTGCCAGGTATGGAAGGCGGGGACGAACAGGCGGTGGCGGAATACCTGCAGCAGAGACTGGCGGAGTGCGAGGCACAGTTAAAGCAGGCTGCGGCGGATAAAAAGCGTCAGGAACAGTTAACCCGCGAGGCAGAGCGCTGCGGGGAGGAAAAGCAGCGCCTGCAGGAACAGATCGGGGAGCAGGCGACGCGGCAGGCAGAGTGTACAGGACAGGAGCGGACACTGCAGAAACAGATTGCAGGCGGGCTGGAGAGAGCAGGGAAACTGTGTGAGGAGGCGCAGGCGCATATCGCGCAGGTCAAAGGGCGTCATGAGGAATCAGGGTATACAAAAGATGCAGATACAGAGCAAGTCATACAACAGACGATGCCGTCAATGTTGAAAAAGCTTTCCGAATGTGCTGATGCGCTGACAAAGGCGATTATGTACCGCGGACAGCTGGAAGCAGAGCACAGGCAGACGGAGGAGTCATTGTCAGCGAGCAGCGCAGTGATTGCCAGACTGGAGAGAGAACTGGAGGGGACAAAGAGCCTGCGAAGAGAGAAGGCAGGGCGGCTTTTAACGAGTCTTCAGGATCGGGAATCACAGGAGCCGCCCGGGCGGCTTCTTATAAGTCTTCAGGATCAGGAATCGCAGGAGCCGCAGCTGCGCGATACAACGCTGCAGGCTGCAGAGATTCCGGCGGAGGAGCTGCGCGATATGGCCAGCCGTGCTGCGCAGCTGCTGGAAGATCAATTGAATGCGCTGTTGGGGGAGCTGGAACAAAACCGCGAGAAGATTCTGACAAAACAGCGTCTTGAGCAGAAGATTCCGCAGACAGAGGATAAGATAAAAATGCTGGTTGGAGATATCCAGAAAGCTGAGGTTATTCTGACAAGACAGAACGCTGAGAGCAGCGCTAAGACAGAGGAAATTGAGAACCTGCAAAAACAGCTTGGAGCAGAGTCCAGGGAGGCTGTCGAACAGCAGATTCAGGCATTGATTGACCGCACACAGGCGTTAGAAAAGGCATTTCAGACGTCAAAGGAGCAGTATGAAGCGTGCAACAACCGCAAAGCGCATCTGACGGCGGCAGTCGAAACCTTGAAAAAGCAGATTGACGCGGCGGGCGATGCGGCAAAGATGCAGGAGGAGGACGTGCTTGCGCGGCGGGAAAAGTGGCAGCAGGACAAAAAGGAGCGGAACGAACAGCGCGACCGGAAGAATAACGCTGTTTCCACCAACCGTGAGATTTATGAGAAAGTGACGGCAAAGCAGGAGAACATACTGACAGTCGAGAAGCGATACATCTGGATGAAGGCGTTGTCCGACACTGCAAACGGGACATTGAACGGCAAGCAGAAAGTGGAGCTTGAGACCTATATCCAGATGACATACTTCGACCGCATCCTGCGGCGGGCAAACCTGCGGCTGATGACGATGAGCAGCGGGCAGTATGAGCTCAAGCGTGAGGAGGACGGCGAAAACCGCAGAGAAAAGGCTGGTCTGGAGCTCTGCGTGATCGACCACTACAATGCGACGGAGCGCAGTGTAAAGACACTGTCCGGCGGAGAGACCTTTGAGGCGTCGCTTTCGCTTGCCCTTGGCCTGTCGGATGAGATTCAGTCCTACGCCGGCGGAATCCAGATGGATTCCATGTTTGTGGACGAGGGATTCGGTTCGCTGGACGAGGAGGCGCTCGGGCAGGCCATGAAGGCGCTGGTGCAGCTGACAGAGGGCAACCGCTTAGTCGGCGTGATTTCCCATGTCGCCGAACTCAAGGAGCAGATTGAGCGGAAGATTATCGTCACCAAGAACCGCGGCAAGGACGGCGCAAGCAGCAGCGTGGAGGTAGAATAGCAGGTTGTAAAGCAGGGGGAAGAAAAAGCGGACAGGACATTGGAAGACTGCATAACCTATGATATGATTATGGCATATTTGGAATCAGATTCCAAATATGCCATAAAAGTTTGCATGAAGGAGTAAGAGCGATCAAATCGCCAAAGCTTTATTTCAGGGACACAGGACTGGTATGCTATCTTACGAGGTGGCTGACGCCGGAAAATCTGGCTTATGGGGCGATGAGCGGACCCATATTTGAAACATTTGTAGTGTCCGAGATTTTAAAATCGTTTGCGAATGATGGTATAGACTATCGTCACTTTGTATACTACTATCGCGGGCGCGATAAGAAAAAAGTGAAAGAAGGCGGAGAGATACTGGAACAGGAGACGGAAATCGATCTGATCATTGAGGAAAATGGAGTGTTATATCCTGTTGAGATTAAGAAAAACGCCCAGGCAAAGGCAGTCATGACATCGGCATTTGCTGTATTGGATCAGATTTTCGGAAAAAAGAGGGGGATGGGAGCGGTGGTCTGCAACTGCCCGGATGTCGGAGCGCTTAGAGAGAATATATTGCAGATACCGGTGTGGTATATTTGAGATGTGATGTTCACGCTGTCTCACCCGCGGACCGAACAGGGAAAGGATTCCCTATTCGGTTCGGTAAAGCGCCAGCTCATACGGCAGGAAATATCCCTGGTCATAATGACAAGTCGGACAGGACAGCGGCGCCTGTGTTCCCTCATGAATGTATCCGCAGTTGGTGCAGATCCATCTGCCTCCGCTTTCTCGGTTAAAATACTCGCCCTTCTCCAGCATTTCCGCCACTTTCGCAAACCGGAGCTGATGTACGTGCTCAATCTTTGCAATCTGGTAAAATGCAGATGCCGCTTCCAGGAATCCTTCTTCCCTTGCCTTGTCGCCAAACGCCTGATAGACGTCCTCGTACTCTTCTTTCTCATTGTGCTCCGCAGCGCGCAGAAGTTCCGCCAGGCTTTCCTGCTGGTCCACAGGATATCCGCCGTCTATGAAAATCGTTTCTCCGGCTAAATCCTTTAGCAGTTCATAGTACCGCTCCGCGTGTGCCCGCTCCTGATCTGCCGTATATTCGAAAATAGCGGCAATCGTATACATTTTTGCCTGTCTTGCCTTTTGGGCCGCGATAGTATAGCGGTTTCTCGCCTGGCTTTCCCCGGCAAATGCCCGCATCAGATTTTCTTTCGTCTTGCTTTCTGAAAATGTAACAGTCATTATAATACCTCCATGCCGCATTAGCGGCTTCAAAAGATATGAAAAACGCTGTCCTTTGCGTTTTTCCTGTGTGAAACTTAATACTTCTTAGGCAGTGTCTTTTGCTGCCTTAGAAGTATTTTTCACACTACCTCCATGCCGCATTAGCGGCTTCAAAAGATATGAAAAACGCTGTCCTTTGCG
>CAMWTP010000060.1 GCA_947177165.1 uncultured Lachnospiraceae bacterium | reverse complement strand
ACAAATGCGTTTGTGGAATTGATACAGCGTTTTGGACAGGAAAGATTTGAGTTTATCCTGAATGAAACGCAGACGCATCAGATTGTAGAAGATGTGCGGAACCGGTTCAGTGATTTGGGAATCCTTTACCTTTGTAATAGCAATGAAAATGTGTTGAGAAAGCTGTTTGAAGAATACAATCTGAATTTTTATGAATTGTTTGCGGCAACACCACATATTTTTATAGCGAAAGAACATCCGCTGGCAAAACGCGCATCGGTCAGGCTGGATGATTTGAAACCATATCCCCGGCTTAGTTTTGTGCAGGGAACCTATGAGTCTTCCAATTTTTCAGAGGAACTTTTCAGCAATGAACCTGCTGAAAGAAGTATCAGGGTGAGTGACCGTGCAGCTATTGTAAATCTGATGATTGGGTTGGATGGATATACAATTTCAAGCGGCATTTTCCCTAAATATCTGCAGGGTGATTCTATCATTTCTATCCCTCTGGAGGAAGATGAGGTGATGCATATTGGATATATATTGAACAAGGACAAAGAATTGTCAGAGTTGGGGCAGATTTATGTTGAGGCTTTGAAACAGTACCAGACATAGATAAAACATAGGCTCAACCTATGTAACAGCATATAAAACAGATATTACCTATTACATGACGTTCCGTGCTAAGATATAGAAGTGGAAAGGAGGCATAAAAGATGCCAGGTTATGTATTAGGTAATTTTTTTATCTATTCTGTTATCAATGCTTTTACGCCGGGACCGGGAAATATACTGGCGCTGTGGAAAAGACAGCGTCATTTCTAAAAGGTTTTTTGCTGCAGTTTGTCAATGTAAAAATCTATTTGTTCGGAATTACGGCATTGACAGGGTATATCACGGAATATAGCGCCTCGTTGTTGGTTTTACTTTTGTTTGAGATTATCATAGCTACGATTGGAACGATTGCAACGATTACCTGGATTGGAATGGGGGTACTGATACAGAGAGCATACCAAAAATATTACAGAGTAATCAACATGCTTCTTGCAGTAATATTATTAGAGTGTGTATATAGTATGTTGAGATAGTACACTATCCGGTCAGAAATTGAAGTCTGTGACTGCCTGTTTGGCAGCATTTTAAGTTTGAAAGGAAAAAAAGAGAGATGAAAAAGAAAATTCTTTTAGCGACTCCTACCATGCATACGGAGGAGCAGCAGTATATTCAGAAAGCGTTTGAAACAAACTGGATTTCGCCTTTGGGACCGAATGTAGATGCATTTGAGGATAAAGTGGCAGCTTATGTGGGAGCGACTTCTTGTGCTGCGCTTTCTTCTGGAACAGCGGCGCTGCATTTGTCGGTTGTCTTAGCGGGAGTGAAAGAAAATGATATTGTGTTCGTTCCTTCCCTGACCTTTGCGGCAAGTGTTAATCCGATTAGATATGAAAATGCAATTCCTGTCTTTATTGACTCTGAACGTGATACATGGAATATGGATGCAGCGGCATTAAGGAAAGCGTTTGAAAAATATGCTCACCCGAAAGCTGTCATGGTTGTGCATTTGTATGGCACATCAGCAAATATGGGCGAAATATGCGCTCTTTGTAAGGAGCATAATGTTCCCTTAATTGAAGACGCGGCGGAATCATTAGGTACAACCTATCAAGGGAAAATGACAGGTACTTTCGGGGATTATGGAATTTACTCATTTAATGGAAATAAGATTATTACAACTTCGGGCGGAGGTATCCTGGTTGCAAGGCAGGAAAAAGACGTAGAGAAAGCCCGGTTTTTATCCAGCCAGGCCCGTGATCCAGCCAGACATTATCAGCATTCCACAATCGGCTATAATTACAGGATGTCAAACGTTATTGCTGGAATAGGATGCGGTCAGATGCAGCATATCGAGGAGCATATACAGAAGAAACACGAAATATATAAAGCGTATAAAGAAGCCTTTTCCGATATAGCAGAAATAGAAATGAATCCGATGAACAGGGCGGCGGTTGACAACAACTGGCTTTCCTGCATGACAATTTCACGGGACAGTGATGTGACACCCACACAGATCATGGATGCCTTAGATGCAGAAGGCATTGAAACAAGACCGATATGGAAACCAATGCATATGCAGCCTGTATTTGAGGAATATGACTTTATTCAGGTAGAGGATGGGACAAGTGTAAGCGAAGATATTTTTAACAGAGGTCTTTGCCTGCCAAGTGATATTAAGAATACAAAAGAGGATATGGATCGCATTATAAAAATCGTGAGGAGACAGTTCCGGCATTTTTAACGGAACCCGTCTTATAAGAAGCCGCAGATGAGGGGATATTTTTCACGCCCTCATAGCAGCTCCGATATCGATTAAAGTACCTCAAGTGCACTGTGCCCAGTCAAAGCCTTTATTATCTTCCCGATACTTTGGCGTGGGTGTGAAAAGTAAAGGACTCATAACAAAGCGGAATAATAAATGCATAAAGAATATAGCTATTAAGCTGGAAGCATTTAGCCATTACTGTAAACTTGTTTGTGGTTTAAATCCCTTGAAAAGTCTCTTTTGTGGACATGGATAAGTAAATCAATCAAAACAATTATAGTGTGGGTCAATGGCTTGAAAAAGTCCTGGAATCTGATATAATAAGCACATAATTAATAAGAAAGCAAGGTGAAATTCAATGAATACATTACCAATAGAAGATATGAGCAATACATTTGTAGAACACGCCTTTATTATTAATAATTTTGTGGTAATGATAGGGGAACAGATTAAAGATTCTTTATGCCGTGTGTTAGGGGATGGCGTACAATATCAATGGCGTGAAAATGATAATAAAACGATTATACCAGACGCATCCATTAATTGTAATACGCGAGACAGAAAAAATGTTTCTTTAACAGGAATTCCACGGATGATTATGGAAGTATTATCTAATGCAACGGAAGAATATGATCGCGGTGAAAAAATGGAGATATACAGGAAAGTTGGCGTATCAGAATATTGGATAGTAGATTGGCGCAAGAAACAAGTTGAAATCTATTTGAATGACGGGAGAGAAGACGGAACAACATATTTTTATTTGTATAAAACTGTTACGAAGGAAAATAAAGAAGATTTACAGCTCGTAATGTTTCCAAATTTGAAAACTGATTTTGATGAATTATTCAATTTATAATAAAAAGGCGGTACATATTACTATTCAACAGAAAATTGATATGACTTGTGCTGCTGGGATTAGCAAAGTGGAAGTGCTAATTATGTATAGATAATATATGGAATATATTGCTCCAAATTCTTCTCAATCGGACAAAACCAGATCCATGTATTCGTTTGTATAGGTATTTTAGCGCGCGCATGTCCTAATTGATTCATGGCCAGCGAGAAGCTGAGAAAAAAGAAAAAGTCGGGCTAATCCTTGCTGGAGGACTCAGTTATGACACTGGGAAGAAGGAACATCAGTGTGCAATTGATGTGATATGAATAAAGTGAAAAGCTATCAATTCATGTAATATATGATTCATGAATTGATGGCTTTTTTGTTTGTTCATAATTCGCAAAAAAATATTCTCCTTTAACAAGACAGGATTTTTAAAATTCCTGTCGGGAAAAAGTGTTGACTGCACGTAACGTGCAGTTTTACCGTAAAAAGGAGGAAAACTTATGAGTAGTAGTAAAACGTTGCATGAGCTATGTGATGCACTAAAGGTGACAAGGCGGGTTATACAAGGGTATGAGAAGGCGGGATTGGTTTCGTCGACAGACAGAAATAAATATGGACACCTATTGTATAATGAAAAAGCGCAGAAAAGGATTGTACAGATTAGGCTGTATCAACAGCTTGGTTTTAGCATCAAGGAAATCAAGGAGCTGATCGATGCGCCAGATGTAATTGTAAAGACAGCACTTGAAGAGCAGATAGAGCACTTGAAAGAAGAAAGAAAAAATATTGAAGTGTTGATTCAGAAGGCGTATGGGTTGATTAAATCAATAGAAGAAAAAGAAAACGGAGGTAATGAACTATGAAACGGAAAACAGTGAATATGGTATTTGTGATGGCAGGTGTGGTGTTATCCCTCGCATCATGCAAGAACGCGCAAAGTACTGCGGTCGGGCAGCAGGATGTAGACAATATAGTAGAAGCTGCAGATGCAAAAAGTGACAAGAATCAAGATATTGGGATAAAAGGGTTTAGCCGTGATGGGATAATCGAGGAAACTGTTATGGTAGACGAAAGTGATATCAAAATTACAGCCACAGATTTGTGTTATACAGATTATGCTGTCCAGTTAAATCTGACAATAGAGAATAACAGTGATAAGGATTTATCATTTGTCAGTGGTTCCATGGGATATAGCTGTAATGCGATTAATGGCTATATGCTGCCTAGCGGTTATATGAATGCAGATGTACTGGCTGGAAAAAAGACGAATGAAACCATACGCTTTAGGATTGATGAATTGTCAATCTATGGAATCACAGAAATCGCGGATATTCAGATAGGATTTAATGTATCAGATGACGATTACCAAACAGTATATAGGGGGGTAGGACAGGTAAAAACTTCGGAGGCGGACTCTTATGACTACGAGACAGATACATTTGCGGAGAACTTAAAAAGCGGAGTTTTAGAGAAAATGGTAGACTGCAAAGTTGACTATTATTCCGACGATGAGTTGTATAACCAGAATGGAATAAGCATTATATCGGAAGCACTTGTCACCAACAAAGATGGAGAAAAGACAGTTTTTATAGAAATCGAGAATAAGTCCTCTGAACTGGTATATGGTGTTACGAGTGGCATGACAATAAATGGGTTGGTAGTCTATAGTGCGAACTGGTCAAGTGATGCGGTTTCTCCGCAGACACGCTGTGTAGTGGGATTAACACCTTCGGATATGTTGGATGAGGACTATTGGGATTTGTTTGGAATTTCAGAAATAGAGAACATTGCATTTTCGTTTGTTATAACTGATGAGGAATGGAATGAGGTGGCTTCATCACAGGAAGTCAGTATTGCGCTGGCAAAAAAGACACATCCGATTGATGATAAAGGTAAGGAAGTTTATAACGAAAATGGAATACGAATCATCGCAAAGGGATTGATAGAAGATTCATCCGATTACAGCAATGATATTCATATGTTGTTTCTGATCGAGAATAATTATTCTGATACAATTGTGATAGATGACGTTTACAATTCCCTTTCAATAAATGGATATATGGTAGATTATATGGCTGGCAGCAGAAAGTTCCCATCGGGTAAATGTGCATTGATTGATGTAGAAATCGATAAATCGTCGCTGGAGGAGTGCGGGATTGCAGGGAAAGAAGGTATTGCAGAGGCAGAGATAACGTTCGAGATAAAAGATGGCAAACATAACGACATCGCAGAGCCTACAGTGTTGATCGAGTATTAAAATAGTGAGAAATAGTCCATTGGTAAGTGTGCCAGTGGACTATTTCGGTTAAAGTGAATAGCACTGTTAAGTGATTTGTCATGTTGACTGAAAAGTGGAAAAAGTATACAATAGAAATGTACATTTTGATACAAAAATGTAAAAAGATAAGGTTTTAGAGTGAGTACGGGAAAATATATCCGAAATATCAGTAATAACTATAAATATTGGGGATGCGATTGTTGCTTTGGATACAATCAAGTAATCAAATCTTTGGCATAGTAGATGTTGTAAAATACAGGGTGTTTATTCAAGCGAGTTCGTATTTGTGTGATTATAACACAATACAGTGTTGTAGATTGGGTGAATTAAGAGCTTCAAAAAACAAAAAAGAAATTTGTGCAGGGAAAGGTATAAATATATGAGTACAATTGAGAGCTTAAATGCTCAGTATGTAAAGATGATGGAAACTATTCAAATATTACATTTGCATGAGACAAAAATTTCCATGGAGCAGAAAAAAGCAGGAGTATCATCTATAGAGAAGATGCTAAGTTCAATTAAACAATTATCAGAACTTTCAAAAGAAATTGATTGCACTGATTTTAAAATCATTACAGATACTATTTCAATTGCTATACATTATCAAAAATGTTTTGATGCTATTAAAGAATATAAAGAAGCATTGAATGAAATTAGTAGCGACAGTCAAAGCACCGTTTTCAGAACTGTGGAAAAGATTAAGTATGCACAAAAACAATATTATGAATTAAAAATGGATTATAAAGAAAAATATGGCAATGAAATAAATTCTGTGGATGTTTTGAACAGTATGATTTTTAAATGTATAGAGAATACAATTTCTTCGGTGCAAAAGTCTGCTGAATTGCTTAAATCAGAGGCAAAAGAACTTATTGGTCAAGAATATGGTGTTGAGTTAGGAAAGAAGGATATGATACAGGAAAACAAAGCGCTTCCAGAGGAAATGCTGATTGCGAGGTATCCACTCAAAAAGGTATCATATACCATTCTTAATGATATCGGGATAACTGATAGTTCTCAAAATATTAAGACAAATCTTAGAAAGCAAGGTAATGTATTGGTTCATTCTGAATTTGAATATAGGGCTGATGAGAGTATTGATTCATTTGTGCTGGCGTATATTCTCAGATATATCGAAACATTTCCGTTGGGAACTGTTAATGTTCATATTTTTGACCGAAATGCCAATTACTTATATAAAAGACTTTGCAATAGTTTTCAGTTAGAAAACGCTGTGGAAGCAGGAAAAAATATTGTTCAGATTCACACGTCACTTGATGAGTTATTGAAATTTAAGAATGTTATTTGTGAGGATATTTTCAAAAAAACATCTGATGACAAACCAGATTTATATTCTCTATATGAGACTGATAAGTCGGATCAATTTAACTTAATTGTACTTAGGGATGGACTTGTTGATAGCAGTGGATATGGATCTGCGGAACTATTGGATGTAATTGATGGGCTTACCAAACCTAAAGATATTGGACATAAATGTGGGGTAAGATTCTTGATTGTTGATAGTAGTGGATCGTTTGAGAAAAATCTTACTACTGCCAATGAGTATCACATAAAGTCAATCTATGAGAATTGCGAGTTTAAATTGGCTTACACTAATGGAAAATTCATGTTAGAGGATAGACAAGTTGATGTATTACATATCGCGGGTAATCCTGATACCTTTATACAGGAGAGGGCCAAGGTTATTGCAGATGCAATAAACAGTAAAGAAAAAAGTTACATTTCTTTGGATGAGCTTTCGGTGACAGATACTGATGCGGAGCTAGGCAATATTATGTACATTCCAGTTGGTAAATCTGGTGAGGCAGTTGTTGAATTGCCGTTTAGCTGTGGGGATGAGGACCAAACAGTGGCGGGGCAATGTATTGGCTATATGGCGATTGGTCAGAGTGGTTCTGGTAAGTCCTCATTTTTTCACAGTATTATATTGAATGGGTGTATGAGATATTCGCCGGATGAATTACAATTTTGGCTATTGGATTTTAAGAATGGTGGGGCATCTTCGAAGTACAGTCATTCTGGGCTTCCCCATGTGAAGTATATTGCTGAAAACAATAAAATCGACGATGCGCATTGCTTATTTGAAATGGTTTTGGAGGAGATGGAAAGGAGAATCAGAGCTTTCAGCAAGAGTTTTACAGATAATATTGCGGAATATAACAAAAAAGCTGTTACGGAGGGGATGACTCCGTTTCCACGAATTATTATTGCAATAGATGAAGTACAGGAAATATTTCGGGAGGATAATGCTTCGGTATTACAGAAACTTATTTCTTCTATTTCACAAAGAATGAGATGTTATGGTATGCATTTTGTAATGGTAGCACAGAATCTCAGCGAAGGCAAATCTTATATGTTAAAGGATGCATTTTTGCCAAGCGCAACTGGACGAATTTGTTTTCGCGTTGCACAGGATATTCCTAGAGATTCTGGGTTTGAAGACGAGTTTATCCAGCGAAGACAGGAAATTGCTGGATTAAAAACGGGAGAAGCATATGTAAGTTATGGCAGGGATACGATTAAGAAGGTAAAAATGGCATATGCGTCACCACAGGATATGAGTGAAAAGTATTTTGTTGCTATTCGTAATAAATACCGAAAGGATGCGAGTATGAAACCATTCATAATTGGAGCAAGGGAACGTTTGACAATTAATTCTTTATTGCAGGGAAAAAATTGTAGCTATTGTGATATTATTAGTGGGATTAAAAGAACGAATAACATTTATCGGGCAATTATTGGGGAAGATGTCTATAGAATGAGTCCTCTGAATATCCAGTTTTCGCAGCAGGATAATTCGTCTGTACTTCTGCTCGGAAGCGACAAACAAATTGCATCTTCATTATGTACATCAATTGCCGTATCGTTGTTAAAGCAGAATGTAGCAGTTCATCTTTTTAATGGGGATAGAGTTAAAATGCAGGAAGAAAATGGAACTGTGCCACATTCCTTTATGTATGTTTGCCAGAATATAAATGCAGTTACTTCTCTAGTGCAGAGTCATAGACCAGATGAGTTAAAAGATGTGATGAGAGATCTGTATGCAGAATATTTGAAACGACAGGAATTTGATCAGAAAGCGGACGAAGAGTATTCAGAGTTTCCAGCATTGTTTTTGATTGTTAATGATTTATTGGGAATTGAATGTTTTAGTAGTAATGAAATAATTGAGAATGGTGCAGCAGAGATAGAGTCTAATGATTTTATGGATAAGGGAGCAGATTTTCCACATGATATTTTTCCTGGTTCAAATACATATTCCCAAAAGAAGAATGGATGGTTTGGGGATACTATCCAGAATATTATGAGTACGCTTATAAAGGATGGGTATCATTTTAATATTTATGTAATCTTGGCGATAAAAAGAGATTTTTCTGCTTGGAGAAATACCCGAATTGTTTTTGAATATATAGATAATGTGGTTTTGTTTAATTCCACAGAATATGCAAGTCAGATGGAAAACTCATATTATCTTAGGGAAATGCTTAAAAACATTTCTAACGTAGGAGGCGAGGAAACAATGGCAGTTTGGTCAGGACCTAAAAGTTCCAGTAAAATTAGACCGATTATATATAATATGTCGAATGAGCAGGAAAGAAAGTCTGTTGAATTGTTAGTCAAGGGAGAGAGCGTATGAAAAGATTGTATGAGAATATTGAAGATATCAATGTAAAGGGTGATGTGTCACAACTTTCTGAAGTAGTGACAGCAATGGATATTTCGTTACAGAATATAGCTTATAGTACGGAACAGCTTACGGAGATATTGATTAAATATAGTGCTAGAAATAAAGGTATACAGTATGAAACTGTTGTCAACACTTCAATGAATCTGCGGAATGTACTATATGATTCCTCTATGGAATTAAACGAAATGCAGAATCAGATTGTTGCATATCAAAATAAAATTTACAGGTATGAGGATAGGACCGAAAGCGCTATGAATCCCAATCCATATCTTGTGGAAAAAAGACAAATAAATATAGTTACTTCGACTGTACAGTTTAATCGCAGTGACATGATGTATATTGTTGCATCTCTTAGAAATTATAAGGAAAGCATATTTCATCATGTGAAGACAATTAATGAAAAGAAGATTGCGATTGCATATGTATGGCAGGATACACAATATAGAGATTTTGCAGAGTTTGTTGATTGTGTTATAAAAGATATTGTTGATGCAATCGAGATATTTGATGAATATATTCCGTATCTGGAAGAGAAGATTAAGGAGTTGAATTAGTATATGGATATTAAGTTTGATGCTGTAGCTGCCAAGCAGTTAATCCGACAAATGGATTGGTATTGTTTTGGAATTCAGAAAGAGGCCAGGGATTTATTAGACATATTTAACGGTTCCGATGAATGGAATGATCAACAGGCAAAAGCTTTTCAAAACAATATTGTTGAAATTGCCAATGATTTGAATAAAGTACTTTTTTTTGAGAGTGATTATATAAGAACATTTTACCAGAGAGTAATGGAACTTGGGGAGTGATTTTTTGAATGCAATATATGATATGTGTGTTAATTATGAAACTTTATGTGAAATAGAGGATAAGCTGCAATTGATTGAGCATAATCTCAATAACTCAACAGGGATAATGTTCAGTGCAATTGAAAGGAGTCAAGAATTTTTGTCTGGAAATCAGTTTGAAAAGGCTAAGAATACAACTATGAATTGCTTAGAATTGACAGAAAAGACAAGTATTAACATAAAACAAGCTAAGGATTATATAGCTGAGTTAAGAGCAGTTTTAAATGAATATGGAATGTGTTCCTATAATGAGGAGGTTTGATGGAAAGAGTAGATTTATCTCAGTTAAAGAATAACGATTTAGAATACGAGAAAATTGCAGCTGATCTTGCAGAACATTATAAGTGTGATTGGGATGATTCTGTTCATGATTCATATGGGAGATATGTAAAACAAATTCAGGATAATTCCAAGACAGTACATACGATTAGATGTAAGATAGAAATTTTGGTGAAAGAAGTAGATGCGTTTGATATTGAAAAATTAAGAGAACATGCGGTAAGTTTGGAGAGGGAGGTCGAGTCCATGTGAATACAAAAGCAAAAGTGAATCTGCTTTCTGTAAAAGGTTTTAGTCAGATTGTTGGTAATGCATTGGAATATTCTCCTAAATTTAATAATGGAATTAATAATATAAATGAGTTGGTTCGATGGCTTACGGAATTAGACAAAAGCTTGAAAAATGATGTATCAAATATGCAGATTTCTCAAAATAATATTATTAAGAAAATAAGAAGTATTCAAGAAAAAATAGCAAATTATGTATTTCAATCAAATGAACTTCAAGAGCAATTGAATAGGCTTGAAAAAGAAGTTTCTGAATTGGATGAATTTATTATAAGAAAAAATGATCAGGACGAAACTTATAAAGTTTCGAATCCATTCTATGCAGATGTATTAGCTCAAATAGCAGCTACAAAGGGGGAATTATCTGCTATTGACGCAGAATTACAAGTTCATTATCAAAAATTGGAGAGAGCAAATTCTGTTAATAGTCAGTTGCTATCTCACATTGATGTTGTTGAGGGTGTGATTTCTTCCATAGAGGAAAAGAAAAACAGGTGTGTGCAATTAAGGGCGGAATTAGAAGATGCTAAAAATACCAATAGTAGGAAGAGTACGAATGCCTTAGGAAATTTAAAAAGAATTGAGAAGATTATTTCAAATTATCTTCATATAAAAATGGTTTATGAGCGTGCTATTCCAATAAATAGAGAAAATGTACAAATTCTTGGAAAGGGAAGCAGCAATATCAATATTAATATTAATAAAACGAACGTAGTTCAAAATCAGTCAATTACTCAAACGACAGTAGAAGAAATGGACATAATTACAAAAGAGGATATTGAGAAACATCAAATTAAGTATGATGAGAACGGAAGAATTTACGAGTATGAAGGGCGTAAATATGGAGGATTATTTAATTCTTATGAAGAACGATTAAATATTACGCCACTGGATAATTCTATATTGGGCAAATATCAAGGTGTTAGAGGAGAATCTAAATTTATTCCATCAAACCTAATAGCTGAAGGAATTATTGTAAAAGAAATATTGGCAGAGTATGGGCAAGATGGTATTGTGTACAGAAATGCGGAGCCGGATTTTGAAGTTTGTTCAGAAGCAATTGTTAAAATCGATGTAATGACAGAAAATCGTGAGCTCAACAATTTCCCCAAAGCGGATATAGAATGTGCTAAATTATGGAATTTAGAAGAAAAAGATGGCAAAAAAGATTGGAGTCCCGGAGATGTAATGAACTATCGTAAAGCAAATTGTTTAACTTGGCATGAAAAGTGTGATACAAGAACGATGGTTTTAGTACGTACGGAAATCAATGCTTATTTCAAACATAGTGGTGGATGCTCTGAATGCAGAGTAAGAGATTCGAACGGAAATGATGGAGATGGATTTGATGAATAAATGCAAAGTGAGAATATGGGAAAGGGATTTTGAGTTAGATATTGTCTATCAAAATTTTCCGGGAGAGGAAGTTACAGAAAATCAACTCAAAACAGTTGAGGCTTTAGTTTCTGTTGATTTTTCTGGTGCATTGATTAGCGTGGAAAAATACATTAGGAAATGGAATTTCGTAGAACTTGGCGACGAATCAATAACAAATATTTTTAAATATGTTATGCCTAAAAGTATTTTAATACCAAGAGAGGACAATAAACGATTATTTGCGGTTTTGTGCAATTATAGATTTGATATGGAACATGGTATAGCGGTTGTGTTTCAGAATGAAATATTGAAAGAAGTAGGTCCACAGGATATTATTTTATAATTGGTGGGTTGGAAATACGGATAAGGGGATTAGTTCTATGGATATCAAGTATGATGATTACCTAGATGAGAGTACGAGGAAAATTTTGGAGATTGTGTCCTCCCCGGATGTGGAAGAAGAGGAGCGAAATGCTATTGTGTCTGCTTTTTCTGATGAGTTGGTGAATAATATTGGTGATACCAGCAATTTAAGGGATTGTGAATTGCTAATTTATAGTATTTCACTGAAATTTATTGACAGCAGATTGAATAGGATTCTTGCAGATAATAAGGCTTCCTATGCAGAATATGAGAAAGCAATAAAGCTTTGCAAGCGTCAACGAGAATTAATTCAACTCTTTACAAATAATAAATGGGATATTCCCCCAATTTGTAATACAGAGTTGAGGCAATGTGAAGATGTTCTACGAAAAAGACAAGAGTCTGATTCAATCAGTAGCAAGATTATAGAAGAAGATCAAAGAATAGATGAATTGATGCGACAAGCGCAAGCGGAACTTAGTGTGCAAGCTTGTAATTTGCTATTTGGACTTTTAAACGAGTTGGAATCTGACATAGAGATGTGCAAAAAGAAAAAGACTTCTCTGCCAGAAATAAGGAATAAAAATACAAAGAAGATAGCAAAAAGGGTTATGGAGATTAAAAAGATCGCAGAACAAAAGGAGATTTTACATCAAAGTATCTGCGAACTGGATTTACAGATTGATGGGATCATATCGCTCCAGAAAACGACACCAGAACAATGGCAGGAAGTAATTAGTTTATGTCAGGAGCAAATAGAGTTATTATCTGAATACAATAAGAAACAGTGGTCATTGCCATTGCTGAAATGTAGTAGTCCTAGCGATATAATTATGAGATATAAGCATTATCAAACTATGGTTAAATTGGATAAGGATATAACTTCGAATAGAGATGCTTTATCTACAAGGAAACAATATAAAGCATTCTATAGTAACTGTAGTCAGCAGAAAAGTAATATTGAAACATGCGAAAGAAATAATTGGAAAATGCCGGACTTGGAGGTTATAAATCCGGCAGAGTTATCTAAAATAGTACAAGCGGAGAGACATAAGAAAGAAAAAACAAAGATATTTAGAAGAAAGCTGATTTTAATAGTAACTGTGATCATAATTATTATAATCTTAGTAGTTTTGGGTGCTTACAAATTTAGGCAAGGAAAAGTACAGATCCCGTTTGATGCATCATATGTATCTGGTAAAAATCTTGACACAATCTATAATGAATTGGACAATGCAGGCTTTGAGAATATTATAAAAGAACAAGATACATCAGGGTGGCAGAAAAGTGATGAGGTAATAAATGTTACGATTGACAATTTGAGTAATTATAAAAAAGATTCCTATAAGAAAGCAGATGTGAGTGTTGTTATAACATATAGTAGTTCTGGACGAATATATGTGACAGATCTGTTGAAAGATTGGAAAAAATCAGATTATTTGACTCTGGCAGAGACGTTGAAGAGTGCTGGGTTTACCAATGTGATTACAGAAGAAATAGATACAGCAAATAAACAACAAGATCAGTTAGTATCAGCATTAGAACTTAATGGAATCAACTATATGAACGAACATTGTTATCTGCCTTTCAATGCTCCTATAGTTATTTCATATTACTCATTAAAAATCGGGATTGGGAATAGTAACATAGAATTTATAGGACAAGACTATGAAACAGTAGTGACAAGCCTGACAGAGAGAGGTTTTACAAATGTTCAAAAAGAAGCAATCAATACCGGTTTTGCTAAGGGGAAAACAATTGTTGGAGTAACAGTTAATAATGTTGATACATATGGAAGCGGGGAGACTTTTGCACCAGATGTGAAGATTGTTGTCAAGTATAGTAGTGATAATCGTGCTGATGCGACAAAATGTCTTGAAAGCTGGCAGTCAAAGGATTATGAAACAATATTAACTAATTTGAAGAACAAAGGATTTTCAAATGTTACAACTCAAGAAAAGATTACAAGTGATAAAACAATCAATCATTGTGTGGTAAGCATAACAATCAATGAAGAGGTATTTCAATCTGGGGATTGTTTTGTGAAAAAGAATTCGCCTATAGTTATTGAATATTTTGCTTTGAATATTACAGTTGGTCGGACAGCATCCTCATTGATGAAAAATAATGAGTCAGCATATGTTGAGGTTGTCGAACAGTTAAAGAATCTAGGATTTACAAATATCCAGTTACAGAGAACGGATGATTTGATTAACGGATGGATAACGAAAGAAGGGTCTATTGATTCCATTACGATTGATGGAAATTCTGATTTTTCAGAAACAGATTCTTTTCGGTATGATGTGCCAATTGTAATAGTTGTTCATACTTTTAAGGGAAAAGGATGTGATGATATTACAGTTGTAGCAGATTGATTATTGTCAAATTTAGATGTAAAAATGGTAGCTTTGTCATTAGGCGTATTTGACAAGCGGATATTTATAGGTGAAAGAATTCCGTTAGAATGATTATTTCAATATGTCTATCGCAATAGATACGATGCTTTTCGTGCAGAACATGTTTGGGAAGGATTAACGGATGAGCAAATACCTTGCGAGAATTGGAGACGCAAAAAGGGGAACTGGAAGGGATAACACGTACCAATGATACCCAAGAATGGGAAAATTAAGCCGTATCAGGTAAAAGAAATAAGGAATATCGTCAACAAATACAAGCTTGGTGAGGGAGGGAAATGAGATGGCATATAATAAAATGTTTTATTGGAGTAATGATGATGAAGCTTACATCACAAATGTTCCAGCATTGCCCGGCTGTATGGCAGATGGAGAGACGATTGAGGAATCACTCGAAAACGCAGATATTATGATTGACGAGTGGATTAGTCTTGCAAAAGAATTAGGAAGAGAGATTCCGGCAGAAGATTTTGAGAGAATGGAATCTACGAATCCTACGTCAGTCGAAGTGGCATCTTATATTCTTGAACGGTTGAATGCGATTGATACCTGGACACTTCAAAAATTAGTATATTATTGCCAGGCGTGGTGTCTTGGAATTTACAAGACAAAGTTTATCAACGATACCTTTAAAGACTATGCGAATGGACCAGTAAACAAACGATTATTTGATACACACAGGGGAAGACGAATTGTAAGAAAAGATGATTATCAGTCAACACATTCTTTTTCAGATTCCGAAAGAAGACATATGGAAAATGTGATTGCAACATATGGGAACGAGGATGGAGATACGCTCAGACGATACACTCATAGTGAAAAGCCATGGCGAGAAACAAGAGGTGCTCTCCATGATGGGGAGAGCGATAATAAGGATATTGCTGATGAACTCATGATGGAATACTATCACAATTGATTTTTGAATGTCGAAGAGATGTCCTGAAATATGGGGCAGCTTTAAAAGTAGGCAGCTTCGGTTCATGGTTTTCAGGCGGAGAGAGACAGCGGATAGCTTATGAACAGTTCCTTAGGGACAACATGATATCAAAATAACAGCGTAAAGGCGCATGGAACAGTATTTGTAAACCATGCGTCTTTTTTTGTGTCCAAAAGGAACATGAGCGATAACTCATAGCAGCTCCAATATCGATTAAAGTAGCTCAAGTGCACTGTGCCCAGTCAAAGCCTTTATTATCTTCCACCCCTCACGCTGATGCGCCAAATTCTTCTCAACCGGGACAAAACCCAGGTCCATGTACACCTTACAGGCCAGCCATGTATTCGTCTGTGTAGGTATTTTAGCGCGCGCATGTCCTAATTGATTCATGACCCGGAGTACATATGTTATCAGCGGTTTTGACAGTCCTTTTCCCTGATATTCCCGCTTGACAGCTACCCAGTGAAGCCAGCCGTCATTGGACGGATCGCGCCCGTAAATGTTGTAGAATGCGGTAGCGGTAGCTATTTTTTCACCTTCATTTGTTTCTATAAAAAACATTCTGTTTGGAAGTTCTTCAAGCTTTGCGGCATAATAGCGATTCCATGCCTCTAATCCCTGCTCGTAACTCACAAATTCTTTGGCGGATAGTTCAATATCAATCCATGCATCTCTGTCACCGTCTGTATAGGCGGCGAAACGGAAGCCTTTGGGAAGTTCATATTGCGGCACTTTGGTAATATCATTTTCCAGTAAAAGTTCATAATAGCATATTCTCTCGTCGTGATTGTCATATCTGACAGCTTCAATCTTCGGCAGACGGGAGTTCAGGGCTTCTTTTACTTCTTTCTCAATGGTTTGGATGTACTTTATTCGATTGATCGTGTTTCTTACCTCAGAAATTCCCAGGACTCGTTCTGTCTCGTCAGCGCATGCGCCAAGTGCCCTTTGAATGTTATATGCTAACCATTCTACCCAGGTATATGCCAATCCAAACACATCACAATACGCCCGAAAACAATTGTCATACACAGCCAGATAACCGTCAAAAAATGCAGTCATCTTTTCAATGTCTATGCTGCATGTTGTGATTCCTGCCCATTGCAGCGCCAGTTGAAACGCGTGCGATATTGGATTGTCATAATCAAGGCATTCTAAATCAATTACCCACGGATTGCTGTTATCCCACATGATATTTTTGGGGTCCATATCCCCGTTGGAAACACACATGATATGTGGCAGAGCGGCTCTTGCCATGTTCAATTCCCTCTCAGCATAGATTAGCAGTTGTACATTGTCAGCCAGAACAGAGGCAATCTCACTTTTCTCATCGTTTGCTTTCCGCACATACTCCTGCCAGTTCACTTTACTTACTTCTGGCTCTTTGTGAGCACAATTCCGAGGGTCAATTGCATGAATTCTGCCGAGAATATTCCCGGCGATATGACACATTTCATTTGAAATATGATTCCAGTCAGTGATATGTCCGTTCTGCCATTGGAATATATAGAAATAGTTTCCCTCTATATGCTGCATTTTTTTACCGAGAACTGTTATCGCTGGTACGATAGGGATATTTTCTCTTTCCAGAAGACATTCGATTTCCTCTGCGCGTTTGTAATTGTCATGTACGCCTTCTCTGCGCATGATTTCCGTATTAAGGTGTTTCACCGCATATAGGCCGGAATCTGTCCGTACTCTGTACACTCTATGCATAAAACCGCCAGATACCGGCTCAATCGGAGCAATGACAGCGCCCAGCCCGCATTGTATCATTAAGTCCGCAATCAATTTGCCTATTGCATCGTCTTTCAATGTTTTTTCCTCACTTTGCATATAAAAGTTATGGTTCACCTGGCCGTCTAGAGCGTGTTTGAAAAATCATTCCTACCATCTGCACGCCCCACTTTGCGTGATATTTGCGCCAAATTCAGGTTACATAGCCCGCTATGCGCCCTTCATTTGGCACAAATCTCCCACAAATTGTGACGCACATCTGGCAGAAAGCATTTTTCAAACACGCTCTAGGTGGCGTGAATCATGTGACACCTTGCTCAAAGCTTCCGTTCGATTATATCGTATGTTTCAATTGTTTTCAACACATAATTGTGCTATAATTGTGTCAAAAAAAGTTATAGGTGAACGTGGCCAGTATGTTTCATCAGCTGGAAAAATATCGGAGAGAGATGGAGATATCATAATGAATATATCAGTCAGAATCGAGCAGGAAAAAGACTATCGAATCGTTGAAGAAATTACAAGGGCAGCATTTTCCTATCCTGAAAGAATTGAAAGAGGAGGCATTGGCTGTCCCTACGAACACTGGATGGTTCATGAGCTGCGGAAACGCGATGGTATTCCCGCACTAAGTCTGGTTGCGGAGATGGATGAGATGCAATTGCAGGGTTCGCAGAGCGGTTTTGGACGCCGTATTGTTGGACATATTATCTGCAGCAAGGCGGAAGTGAGAACCATAGACAATGTGATTCCTGTTTTGAATTTTGGACCGCTCAGTGTTCTGCCGGCCTGTCAGAGAAAAGGGATTGGAAAAGCACTCATAAGAAATATGATAGCCAAAGCGTCGGAACAGGGTTACGGAGCGATTTTGTTTTTCGGAAGACCGGAATATTACCCACAATTTGGATTCAAGGAGGCGTCAGCATGGCAGATTACGGATTCGAATGGATATCATTACCCGGCATTTATGGGAATGGAACTGGTTCCAGGTTATCTGTCCTGCGCAAAAGGCGGGAAATACTATCAGTCGAATATTTATGATGATGACCTGAACCGCGATAAAGTAAGGGATTTTGAAAAACTTTATTTTGCCTCCGACTGCTAATTAGGCACTTGACAATGAAATCTTGCGCAAAATGGCAAAATTTTGTTCCGGCTTGTCCGGGATAGAGAGATTCATACTGGCGGTCGAAAAGACTGACCGCGCAGTATAAAGTTATGCACACAGCCGCATAAGGAAATATGCCGCTTCGCGGCTGCGGCTGGCGCGATATAAATAAAAATACAATGCGATAATATGGAACATTTAATAGACATTTAAGACATCTAAGATAAGAAAGGAACGGGCAAATATGGCAGAGATTCATGTGCTGGATGATGCTACAATTGACAAGATAGCTGCCGGAGAGGTGGTGGAGCGGCCGGCCAGTGTGGTCAAGGAGCTGGTGGAGAATGCTTTTGACGCGGGGGCGCGTGCGATTACGGTTGAGATCAAGGACGGCGGGATTGAGTTTATCCGCGTGACAGACGACGGCTCCGGCATCGAGCATGACCAGCTGCGCCATGCTTTTATGCGCCACGCGACGAGCAAAATCAATTCCGTGGTTGACTTGATGAGTCTGCGCAGTATGGGGTTTCGCGGTGAGGCGCTCTCAAGCATCGCAGCAGTGGCAAAGGTTGAGATTGTCACCAAGACAAAGGCTGACATGACAGGAACGCGTCTATGCATGGAAGGGGCGAAGGAGACGGCATTTGAGGAGGTCGGCGCGCCCGACGGCACGACTTTTATGGTGCGGAATCTCTTTTTCAATACCCCTGTGCGGCGCAAATTTTTGAAAACAGCGATGACGGAGGCAAGCTACATCACGGATTTGCTGGAACACATGGCACTGTCGAGACCTGAGATTTCGTTTAAGTATGTGATCAATGGCCAGACGAAATTTTACACAAACGGCGACGGGGACATGAAAGCCATCATCTACCGCATTTTTGGCAGGGATATAGCCAACGAAATGATGGCGTTTCAGGCTGTTGATGGAGATGTCATCCTGGAAGGATTTCTCGGCAGGCCGACGCTGAACCGCGCAAACAGAAATTTTGAGAATTATTTTGTAAACAAGCGGTATATCAAGAGTAAAATCATTTCAAAGGCAATTGAGGAGGGATATCAGTCCTATATGATGCAGCACAGATATCCGTTCTGCGTTGTACATATTACTGTTCCGACGGAGAACGTGGACGTGAATGTCCATCCGACCAAAATGGAGGTGCGCTTTTCCAACCAGAACAGTATCTACAAGCTGATTGCCGAGAATGTAGCAGAATTTTTATCCCGACAGGAAATGATACCAGATGCAACGCTTGGTCCAGATCGGAAAATCAGCAAAAAGGATAAGAAAGCAGAGAAGATAGCGGCGCCGGAGCCTTTTGAAAAGGAGCGCAGGCTTGCTGAAGAGCCAGATACACAGAATAAATCTCCGGTTCCCAATATTCTAAAAGAAGACAGCGGATACCGTTCACCCCGCGGCGGCAGCTATGACTATGACGGCACTGCGGACAACAAGAACAATATGGGCGGGCTGGCGCAAAACAATACACTGTCCTGCAGCCGTGAGGAGCGTAGGACAGAGGAGAGCAGTGACAGCTTTTTTGTGGATAACAGGGAAAAAGCAGTGCGCTCTGACCCCGCGGAGAAAGGTGGACCAGAAAAGCAAAGTCCTATTATCGGAAAAATACTGGGTTCACCGCCCAAGGAGACGGATGCGAAGAATCTTGGCGTAATCAAATCAAAAGACCAGATTATTGTCGAGAAGCCGGAGCAGCTGAATTTTTTTGACGAGAAGATACTGACGCGCGAGGCGAAACAGGAATACCGGATTGTCGGACAGGTGTTTGACACATACTGGATTATTGAATATCGCGACAAAATGCTGATGATTGACCAACATGCTGCACATGAAAAGGTGAAGTACGAACAGATATTGAGCAAAGTGGAAAACAATGAAATCTATACACAGGTGTTGACTCCACCGGTCGTTATCAGCGTCACGCCAAAGGAAGCTGCTCTGATTAACAGCTACGCGCAGTATTTCAAGGAACTTGGCTTTGAAATCGAGGATTTTGGCATGAATGCATTCGCGATCAGAGGCGTGCCGCTTGACTTGTTCAGTTATAACATTAAGGATTTGTTTGAAGAGGTATTGACTCAAATGGTTGACAGTCCGGTGCGAGGTGTTCCCCAAATCATAAGGGAAAAGATTGCATCTATGGCGTGCAAGGCGGCGGTCAAAGGAAATAACGCGCTGACCTACGAGGAGGCGGACAAACTGATTGAGCAGCTGCTGGAGCTCGACAACCCATACAACTGTCCTCATGGCAGACCAACAATCATTTCCATGTCAAAATATGAGATTGAGAAGAAGTTTAAACGTATTGTGTGAGACAGTTCCTGATGTACGCTCTTGAAGGAAAGGGATTGAGAAAAATGATTAAGACAAATAAAAAATCTCCAATTGAGAAAGAATTGAACGTGATAGCGCGCAGGGAGGCAAAGCTTACAAAACAGGCCGAACAATATCAGGCTGCGGCATGGAAAGAAACACTGGAGCAGAAAATTCCGCCAAGAGTGTACAAGAATCTTCAGGCAGCATTTTGCAAGGCGTTTGAACTGATATTCGAAAAAGGGACAAGCCTGATTGAGAAGACCTATTCCAAAAGCGAGATGGAGAAAGATTTTCAGGTACACGATTACGCTGTTGCGCTGAAAGGCGGAAAGAAAGAACTTCGACAGCTAAAAGCAGATGCCGCCCGCGGAAATCTCATGAATCTGGCTGTCAGTACAGTGGAGGGCATCGGATTGGGCGTGTTGGGAATCGGACTTCCCGATATCGTACTGTTTCTGTCGGTCATTCTCAAAGGAACGTATGAAACGGCTGTTCAATATGGATTTTCTTACGATACTCTGGCAGAAAGAATGTTTATATTGAAGCTGCTGGAGGCTTCCATGTCAAAAGGAGAGCAGTGGATTCTCTGCAATGCAGCGGTTGACAGTTCTATTGCTGCTGACAGTGTCTGGCAGGAAATTAAATGTCAGGAACAAATCCGACAGACAGCAGATGCTTTTGCAGCAGACATGCTGCTTGCCAAGTTTGTGCAGGGGATACCCATCGCGGGGATTCTCGGCGGCATCAGCAATCCGGTGTATTACAGACGTATTCTGAATTATGTGCAGCTGAAATATCAGAAGCGTTATCTGCTGCAAAAAGAACGGGAGAAACGGCTATGAACAATCCATTATTGATACTGACCGGTCCGACAGCAGTCGGCAAAACAAAACTTTCCATAGAGCTTGCAAAGGCCGTAAACGGTGAGATTATCTCCGCGGATTCCATGCAGGTATACAAGCATATGGACATCGGTTCCGCCAAGATTCAGCCGGAGGAAATGCAGGGCGTTAAGCATTATCTGGTTGATATTCTTGAGCCGACAGAGGATTTTAACATTGTCCTGTTCCAGAAATACGCAAAGCAGGCAGTCACAGAAATATATGAGAAGGGAAAAATACCGATTATCGTGGGGGGCACAGGATTTTACATCCAGTCAGTGCTCTATAATATTGATTTTCAGGAGAGCGAGGAGGACACAGCGCTCCGGGCAGAGCTGGAACAGCTTGCGCGGGAAAAAGGGGCGGCTTCTCTCCACAATATGCTGAAAGAATGCGACTCCAAAGCCGCGCAGGAAATTCATGCAAACAATGTGAAACGGGTGATACGCGCCATTGAGTTTTACAGGCAGACAGGCCGGAAAATCTCCGAACACAATGAGACAGAGCGGGAAAAGAAATCCGCGTATGATTCCCGCTATTTTGTTCTCACAGACAGGCGGGAAAGGCTGTATGAAAATATTGACAGGCGTGTAGACATAATGATAGAAGAAGGACTTGTCGACGAGGTAAAGCGGCTGATGGATATGGGCTGCAAAAGGGACTCAACCGCCATGCAGGGGCTTGGCTACAAGGAAATCATCTCATATCTTGCAGGTGAAATCACGCTGGACGAGGCAGTCTATATCATCAAGCGCGACACACGCCATTTTGCCAAGCGGCAGCTTACATGGTTTCGGCGGGAGCGGGATGTCATCTGGATAGAAAAGGATAAATTTGCATATGATGACGAAAAAATGTTAAACTATATAAAAAAGATGAGCTCTGATGTGCTTGGTGGATAAAAGTTTTGAATTTGAAATGCACTATCAGCAAATGCATTGGCGCAAAACTCAGAAATACGGAGGGAAACAGGAATAAAAATGAAAGCGACAAATGAGGAGAACATGACTGTCCAGAACATGTACAAAGGACTTGGGATTTCAGATGAGGTATATCACTTCAGCAGGGATATTTTGAACGGTCTGAAAACGCGCTTTGACGAGATTGACCAAAATGCTGAGTACAATCAGTTAAAGGTTTTGAAGGCGATGCAGGACAATAAGGTCAGCGAAGCATGTCTGCTGGGAACGACCGGATATGGATACAATGATCTTGGGAGGGAGACATTGGAGGCCGTGTATGCATCGATCTTCCATGCGGAAGACGCGCTGGTCAGGCCGCAGATCACATGCGGGACACATGCGCTGGCGCTGGCGCTTATGAGCAATCTCCGCCCCGGTGACGAGCTGCTCTCACCAGTGGGAAAGCCCTATGACACGCTCGAGGAAGTGATTGGAATCCGCCCGTCAAAGGGATCTCTTGCAGAGTATGGCATCTCCTACAGACAGGTGGATTTGCTTGCGGACGGCAGCTTTGACTATGACAAAATCCAGAAGGCAGTCAACGAAAAGACAAAGCTTGTCACCATACAGCGCTCCAAGGGATACCAGACAAGACCCACGCTTTCTGTGGAAAGAATTGGGGAATTAATCGCACTGATCAAAAAAATCAAGCCTGATGTCATCTGTATGGTGGATAATTGTTACGGGGAGTTTGTGGAGCGCATCGAGCCTACCGACGTGGGGGCGGACATGGTTGTCGGTTCTCTGATCAAGAACCCGGGAGGCGGCCTTGCACCGATTGGCGGTTATATCGCTGGCAAAAAGGAGTGCGTTGAGAATGCGGCCTACAGACTTACTTCCCCCGGATTGGGCAAGGAGGTGGGCGCCTCCCTTGGTATTCTCAGGGATTTTTACCACGGTTTGTTCCTCGCTCCGACCGTGACAGCCAGTGCGTTAAAGGGCGCGGTATTTGCCGCAAATATTTATGAAAAACTTGGATTTAAAGTCGTTCCTAACGGCACGGAATCAAGACATGACATCATACAGGCCGTTGAATTTGGAACGGCGGAGGGTGTGATTGCATTCTGCAAAGGAATACAGGCTGCGGCTCCTGTTGACAGCTTTGTGACGCCGGAGCCGTGGGATATGCCTGGGTATGACAGTCAGGTCATCATGGCAGCTGGGGCATTTGTGTCAGGTTCCTCGATAGAGCTTAGCGCAGACGGCCCGATTAAGCCCCCGTATGCGGTATATTTTCAGGGCGGACTCACTTATGAACACGCACAGTTTGGCATCATGAAGACGCTTCAGAGTCTGGTTGATGCAGGAATTGTCAAGATTTAAAAAAGTATAAACTTTTTCATAAATTTTTCCAAAACAGGAAATATGTCGAAAAAAAACTAATCTTTTTTATGTACAGACTTGATTTAGTGTGGTAAGATAACTAAATGGAGAGCAAGGCGTACAATACATGAGCCTTTTAAAAGAAATATATGCAAAGGATGAGCTGCCTTATGACAAATTTATGAGGCTTGGACCGGAGAGTCTTTCGGATGCCGAGCTTCTTGCTATCATGCTCAGAACCGGGACAAGGGAGAAGACCCCCATTGAGCTTGGCCGGGATATTCTGCGGCTGGCCGGCGAGGGAAGGGGACTTCTGGGGCTGTATCATTTCAATATCAAGGATTTGATGCAGATACCGGGAATCGGAGAGGTCAAAGCAGTGCAGCTGCTGTGTATTGCTGAGATCGCAAAGCGGACGTCAAATATGCAGGCAAGACCCGACCTGACCTTTGACAAGCCTGAGACAGTAGCAGCCTATTATATGGAGAGAATGCGTCACAGGGATACAGAGCAGCTTTTGCTGGTACTTTTGGATGCCAGACGGCATATCGTGCAGGAATCGGTCTTGTCGACAGGCACATTCAATTCGACATTGATCTCGCCGCGAGACATCTGTATCAGGGCGATGCGCAATGAGGCATCCTATATTGTAATCCTGCATAACCACCCAAGCGGCGATCCGACACCCAGCAGACAGGATGTGCTGGTGACACAGAAGATAAAGGAAGTATCCGATTTAGTTGAAATTCCGTTGCTGGATCATATCATCATTGGGGACAACAGATATACCAGTTTTATTCAAAAAGGACTTTTATGAGAAACAGAAAGGAGTTGTTATGTTGGCTAACAACGCATTTGGTATCGATCTGGGTACCAGAACAATCAAGATTTACAACGCTCACAGTGACAATGTCATTGTCGAGAAAAATATGATTGCAATCGAGGATAAGAAAAACCTGTTTGCATACGGTGACTCTGCATTTGAAATGTTTGAGAAGGCGCCGTCTAATATCGAAATCTCATATCCGCTCTGCAACGGAGTCATCGCGGATATTAAAAATATGCAGCTGATACTCAAGAATTTTATACTGGACTGCAACAAGGGCTCGGTGAAGCCCGCTGAGTTCTACATTGCAGTTCCTTCCGATATTACAGAGGTGGAGAAGAGAGCGTTTTCTGACCTGGTAAAGGATGCGAATATCAAGGCGAAGAAGATACTGCGCGTCGAGAAAGCAGTCGCAGACGGATTGGGGCTTGACATCGATGTCAAGAATGCGCAGGGTATTCTGGTGGTCAACGTTGGCTTTCACACGACGGAGATTTCGATACTGTCACTGGGCGGCATCGTGCTCAGCCGCCTGATAAAAGTGGGCGGTCAGAAGTTTGACGAGTCGATCAAGAATGCGATCCGCAAGGAGTTCAGCCTGATCGTCGGCAGCAAGACCGCGGAAAATGTCAAAATCGATCTGAAAGAGCTTGAGGAGAACAATCAAAAAGCAGTTGTATACGGGCGCGATATCGTGACGGGACTTCCTATGGAGAAAGCGATACCGACCGACTTGGTGAGCGAGAGTATGCTTGAGAACTTTAATGTGATCATTGACAATATCCGGGTTATCCTGGAGAGAACGCCGCCAGAACTCTCCGCAGATATTTTCCGGCGCGGTGTCTATCTGACAGGCGGCGCATCGCAGGTAGTGCATCTGGCAGAGCTGATTGCAAAGGGAACAGGGCTCAAAGTAAATGTAAGTGAGAATCCAGTGTCTGGCGTTGCCCTCGGATTGGCAAAGATCATCAAAGACGACAACTACAAATCAGTTGCTTATCTTGAAGGAATGGGGCGCTAGTATTCATGAGTCCGGTGATAAAGAGAAAGAGAGACAAGTTCTCCATTCCAAGCAAATATTTGCTCCTGATTCTGACTTGTATCTGTGTGGCGCTTATGGCAGTGACGTTTTTTACGGATTATTCTGCATCACCACTGAATAAACTGGTTGGCTATGTCGTGATTCCCTTTCAGAATGGAGTCAGCCGCATCGGTACATGGATTTCTGTGAGAATGGACGAGCTTGGAGAACTGAGGATTGTACTGCAGGAAAATCAGGAGCTCAAACAGCAGATTGACGAGCTGACCGTTCAGAACACGCAGCTTCAGCAGGATAAGTATGAGTTAAATTACCTTCGGGAGTTGTACAAGCTGGACGAGCAGTACAGCGGTTATGAGAAGGTAGGGGCCAGAATTATAGCCAGAGACAGCGGTAACTGGTTTCATGCGTTTACGATTAACAAAGGAACTGATGACGGACTTGCTATCGATATGAATGTGATTGCCGATGGAGGTCTTGTAGGAAGAATTGTCGACATCGGCTCTAACTGGGCGAAAGTCAACGCGGTGATTAACGATAACTCCAATGTCAGCGGTATGGTGCTTGCAAGCTCGGATAATCTGATGGTTCAAGGTTCCCTGCAGCTGATGGCGGATGGCGTGATTGGGTTCGGGCAGCTCAATGACTCCCAGAACAGGGTTGAGGTCGGCGATAAGGTAGTCACATCCAATATCAGCGACAAATATCTGCCAAGCATTCTGATCGGGTATATCAGCGAGATTGAACAGGACGCCAACAATATCACCAAGTCCGGTAAAATCACACCGGCTGTTGACTTTGAACATCTCGAGGAGGTTCTGGTCATCCTGAAAACGAAGCAGCAGATTAAGGATTAGCAGATTCATGAAGAGAAATATTATCTTATTTTTTGTGATATTATTTGGATTTGTCCTTCAGACGACACTTTTTCAGACATTGAGTTTTGGAGGGATATCTCCCAATATATTGATTATTATTACAGTTTCCTATGGGTTTATGCACGGTAAAAAGTGCGGCATGGTTGTGGGCTTTATATGCGGACTGCTGATGGATATTTTTTACGGAAGTGTCCTCGGGTTTTACGCGCTGGTCTATTTGTACATAGGAGCTGCCAACGGTGTGTTTCACAGTATATTTTACCAGGATGATATCAAGCTGCCGCTGGTGCTGATTCTTGTGAGTGATTTTGCCTATTCTTTTACCTGTTATATATTGTTGTATCTTTTGAGGGGAAGATTCGATTTTATCTTTTATTTTAGGAAAATTATAGTACCTGAGATTGTCTATACAATCTTTGTTACAGTGTTTATATACCCATGTATCTTGTTGTTGAACAGGACAACAGATGATGTTGAAAGAGGTGACAATAAGGTTGTTTAAAAGGATTGGCGAGGGGTTATATAATCTGCTCACTTCCAGATTGCTGCTGCTGTTTATCATATTTGTGGGGATGGCAGTACTGCTGATCTACAGGCTGTTTGACCTGCAGATTGTAAACGGAGAATCATACGTGGACAACTTTCGTCTGATGATACAGAGGGAGCGTATCACGGAAGGCACGCGCGGAAATATCTATGACAGAAACGGACAGCTTCTCGCATACAACGAGCTTGCCTACTCTGTCACAATTGAGGATGTGTATGAGTCCGGGTCCGTTGGAAATGAGAAATTGAATGAAACGCTTTACAAGCTGATTCATATAATTGAAGATAACGATGATAACATCGTCAGCGATTTTAATATTATTTTAAATGAAAATAATGATTATGAATTTACCGTTGAAGGGACAAGACTCCTCCGCTTCAAGGCTGATGTGTACGGCTGCGCCACGCTAGATAGTCCGAAGTTCAAATATTATATGAAAAGTGCCTCTGCACAGGAAATCATGGACTATCTTGTCAACCGCTTCAGAATAGGTGCTTTCCGTCCGGGGGATGATGGTAAGAGAACGTTTTTTCCAGGAGAAGGCTACACAAAAAAAGAAATTCTCCAGCTGGTAACACTCAGATACCAGATGAATTTGTACAGTTTCCAGCGATATATTCCAACAACCGTTGCGACAGATATTTCACAGAAGACGGTTGCAGCGGTGATGGAAAATATATCTGATCTGGAAGGGGTTGCCATTAAGGAGGATATGATACGGAAATATAATTATCCATATTATTTTTCCCATATTCTTGGCTATACTGGCAAGATCTCATCCGAGGAGCTTGCGGCACTTTCGGAAGAGGATAACAGCTACACGATGAATGATACCGTCGGAAAAGGCGGAATTGAGCAGGTTATGGAGACGAAACTTCAGGGAAAAAAAGGATCGGAAACCATTTATGTTGACAACCTGGGAAAAGTAGTTGATATCACAAATGTTGTGGAGGCGCAGGCAGGAAATGATGTGTACCTGACGCTGGATCAGGATCTGCAGGTGGCAATCTATAATTTGCTGGAACAGAAACTGGCTGGCATCATTGTCACAAAAACGAGAAATATATACAACTACGACCCGCTAAAGTCGGCATCACGGCAGGACATTATCATTCCGATTGACGATGTATATTTTGCCCTGATTAATAATAATGTGATTGACATCAATCACTTTACAGATGAAAATGCTTATGATACAGAGAAGGAGGTCTATCAGATTTTTCTTGAAAAGCAGGAAAACGTTCTTGCTTCAATTGAGATGGAACTATCTACCACAAAGACGCCTTATAATGAGCTGACAAATGAGTTTAAAAATTATGAGAGCTATATTGTTTCCATGCTTACAGATAAAGGTGTCCTGGTCAGTTCAGCTATAGACAGGGATGATCCAACCTACATTGCATGGACGATAAACGAAGTGATCAGCCTGAATGAATATCTGACCTACGCCATCTCTCAGAACTGGATTGACATCACAAAACTCTCTGTTGAAGCACAGTATTCTGATTCAACAGAAGTATTCAACAGTGTATTGCAGTATATCATCGAAAACTTACAGGATAATGTGCGGTTTTCGAAAAAAATGTATCAGTATATGATCAGTGACCAGACAATCACAGGCAGACAGATGTGTATGCTGCTGTGGGAACAGGATCAGATCAGCGTTGAGGAGAGCAGGATCACAGCGCTGAAAAACGGATCGACAAATGCCTATAATTTTATGCTGGATATGATACGGACATTACAGATCACACCGGCGCAGCTGGCTCTTGACCCCTGTTCAGCTTCCTGTGTTGTGACAGATGTCAACACAGGGGAAGTGCTTGCGCTTGTATCTTATCCAGGGTATGATATTAATAAATTGGCAAACGGAGTGGATGCGGAGTATTATGCGAAACTGCAGGCTGATTTGTCCGTACCACAGTGGAGCGCTGCCACACAGCAGGAAACTGCCCCAGGTTCTACCTTTAAGATGGTATCTGCTGTTGCAGCCATGGAGGAAGGTGTAATCTCATCATTGAGTGAGACAGTAAGCTGCCACAGTGTCTTTGATAAGATTGAACCGCCGATTCGCTGCTGGTCATCTGTCGGACATGGACCTATGAATCTGTCAAATGCCATAGCCAATTCGTGTAATGTCTTCTACTATGAGGTTGGTTACCGGCTTGCACAGGATATCAATGGTTATAACAGTGAATATGGGCTTTCCAGACTTGGAAAATATGCGGATATGTTCGGACTTACAGAGAAATCAGGCATAGAAATCACAGAATCAGAACCAAAGTTTTCTGATGAATATATCGTACCGTCAGCAATCGGGCAGGGTTCCCACAACTATACAACAGTGGGGCTCGCAAGGTACCTTACAGCTGTTGCAAACAGCGGAACCGTATACAAATTGAGCATTCTGGACAAGCTGACAGATTCGAAGGGAAATCTAATCGAAGATTACACACCGGAAATCAGAAATACCATTGATATTGATGCCAGTATATGGGACGCCATTCATACCGGAATGAGAACTGTGGTGGAAAAGAAGACATACTACAAAGAGCTGTCGGTAAATGTTGCCGGCAAGACTGGTACAGCGCAGGAAGGGCGGAACCGCACCAACCATGCACTTTTTCTCAGCTATGCACCCTATGAAGATCCTGAGATATCGGTAACAGTGCGAATTGCATATGGATACAGCTCAGATTACGCAGCACAGGCTGCAAGGGATGTATATAAATATTACTATGGTCTGGCAGAGGAGGACGAACTTCTGACAGGTACAGCAGAAATTCCCGAGACTGTCAGCAGAACACAACAAGATTAGGATCAAAACCAAAACACAAAAAGGAGCAAATGTGAAAAATTCAGTTATTTTAAAAAGTTTTCCGAATGGCATATCAGTTATTATGGACAGCTCAATTTCCTTTGAAGATCTGCTGGAGAATGTTGCGTTCAAGTTCAGAGAGGCAGATGGTTTCTTCAAAAATGCGTCTGTGGCAATTTCTCTGGAGGGGCGGGAGCTGACCGAAGATCAGGAACGTGAAATACTGGATGCGATCACGCAGAACTCGCGTTTGAATATACTATGCCTTATGGGAAAGGATGAAGAGAAAAATCTTAGGTTTCTTGGAATACAGAACCATCTGAACTTTCAGGAGGATGAGAACAGCGGGCAGTTTTACCGGGGAACGCTGCGCGACGGGGCAAGCATAGAGACGGAGCACAGCATCATTATTCTGGGGGATATCTGTGAGGGAAGCCGTGTGTACTCCAACAAAGATGTTGTGGTACTTGGCGCTCTGAGAGGAGAGGTATATGCGGGGGCCGGAGGGAACAATAATCATTTTGTCGTTGCCCTCGATTTCAATCCCAGTATGCTTCAGATCGGCGATCTCATGTACAGCGCACAGCCGCAGAAAACTTCAAGATGGGGATTCCGTAAACAGCCCCAGGCAGTACCAAAGATTGCATACACGTACAATGGTGCAGTGCAGATCGAATCTATTACGAAAGAATTGCTGGACAGTTTTACCCTGTGATAATCTGGGTGTCCAGAGGACCATTATTTGTAATGGAGGATTATTCCTATGAGTGAAGTAATTGTCGTTACATCAGGGAAAGGCGGTGTGGGTAAGACCACCACATCTGCAAACGTAGGAACAG
>CAMWTP010000059.1 GCA_947177165.1 uncultured Lachnospiraceae bacterium | reverse complement strand
AAGTAAAGCAGGTGCTTCCCACTAATATTCCGACAGTAAAAGCCAATGAACTGCGTCTGGATAACCTGTTTGAGCTTGAAGACGGCAGCATAGCTCTTGTAGACTACGAAAGTGATTATGAGAAACAGGATAAGGTGAAATACTTAAACTACGTGACCGGGATAGCAAACAGGTATCTCCAGGACAAGAAGGAATGTCCCATAATCCACATGGTAGTAATCTACACAGGTGATATAGACCGCAGACAGGTATCTGCAGAATATGATATAGGCGCTGTGAAAATGAGTCTGGAAACGGCATTCCTTTCCGAACTGGATTCCAGGGGAATTTACAGCCAGCTTCGGGACAAAGTTGAAAAGAATCAAATGCTTAGTGACGAGGAACTGATGGAGTTTATTATCCTTCCACTGACTTACCGCACGAAAGAGGAAAAACAGGAGAAAGTCCGGGAGACCGTGGAGCTGGCAGTAAAGATTCAGGATAGAAAACAACAGGTCTTTGCACTGGCAGGAATACTGGTTTTTGCAGACAAGGTTATTGACAGGGAAACTGCCGGTAGAATAAGGAGGGCAATTGAAATGACACAGGTAGCACAGATATTTGAGGAAGAGAAGCAGCAGGCATTGGCACAGGCAACACAAATATTTGAAGAAGAGAAGCAGCAGGCATTGGCACAGGCAGAGCAGACTTTTGAGGAAAAACAGCGACAGATCGTGATAAGAATGATAAAAAAGGACTATTCTACAGAGGAAATTGCATCACTGGTATCAAGCTATTCGCAAGATGATGTGGAGATGCTGCGAAGAGAAATTACAGGGAAGTAATATCAAGCGGACTGAACAAATGATTGCAAATGTGTGAATTGTCAAATGTTTATTTAGTATTTGTATATAACATTTAATAGTCACAATGGAGCCATCCCCACAAGATACATAATGTGTCTTGTGGGTTTATGCTCCATAACGGGAGATGGGTATAGTGTATCTAAGACAAAACATAACAGTCTACAGTCCAGTACGTTACCCTGCAGTTATTCATTGCATTCAAACGATTTATCTGCCACTGTTTCTGAATTATGCATGTTTAAATGCAACTTATATCCATATGGATTCCAAATGACATTAAATTTTTTTACAAATTGCGCAAGAGTATTACTGTTTATCTGTATCTTATAGCCATTATTTGATACAGAATTGATGACAAAATGCATGTGCCATTTATCTGGCGAATTGTCTTCATGTACTGCATAGACCAGCTGATAATCCCTTCCCCAGAAGTTCATGGTCTGCTTAATGAGTTTTCGCAGTTTTTTTCTTGGGATATCTGGTCGGGGACCCCATGACAAAATCAAATGTTTTATCTGCAGACCATCTGTTTTGTCATATAACCGTTTCAGTTTGAGGAAGTCTTTTATGATGCCTTCTTTTGATTTGTTATAGGTTCCAATACTATTCCAGATATTATCATTTGCTCTTTTGCTATCCTGGAGCACATAGTTTATCACTTTTTGAACATCGCCTTTTTTTCTGTAATCAAGTCTCTTTTTTGAAGAGCATATTTTCAGTATCGTGCTATTCATAGTTTGTTCCATAAAGCACTCAACTCCTTTCTGATCTCGTCAGTCAGACATTTGTTTTTCTCCCCGTACTTATCCAGGGTGGCGGCAACACGCGACAGATTTTTTTGAACCGCGATTTTTCTGATCCAGTCTTTTGAAATGTCTTTTTTGATATAGGAGCGTATGTAATCACTGATTGATAGCCCTTCTTTGTCAGATCTCTGTTTGATATCATTATAGTCAGCCTCTGTAACCTTGATTGTAATTGTTTTAGTTTTTTTCATCTTGTTTCCCTCCATTTTGGGTGATTGTAGTACATCCCTCTTTTTTATTGGTATGTTATGGTCGATAATAAACTGTTATAAACTAATAAGAAGCAAGATAGCTCATAATAAGCAGTTATAAGTTGTTTGATAAAATGGATAAAGTTTTGTAAACTATCATAAACAAAGAAAAGTATAATTATTTCTTTATAGCAGGGTACGTATTTTGTATTACATTTTTGAAAAAAGAGTGGATTTTTTGCAGACTATGTTTGCATGTAGTGTGAGATTTAAGATAAATCTATCCATACTGTAATAAACTGAAATAAACAAAAAATCTGTACATTTGAATAAAAAAAGTATGAACTAGGAGGCTTTATTATGTTAGAAAATGCACCTGATGTTATGTCGATAAAAGATTTATGTAAAACATTACAGATTGGAAAAAACTCTGCTCTTTATCTTGTGAAGAATGAATTTATACCTGCATGCAAAATTATGGGGAAATGGCGTATATTGAAGGAAGATGTGATAGAGTATATTCTTCATGGATAATAGTATTGCATTATAAGAAAGTAATTATAAAACTCCTTTTATTTGTGTTTTAATTGGCTAGTCGTTGTTTGACTAGCCAATACTTTTTAATTATTATACTTTCTGGGTGGGAGAATTCCGTTATTTTTACAGATGGAGTTGAGTTTATCAGTAAATTCGTCTATTGAAAAATTTTTGGATTCTGCTTCAGAAATTAATTTATCGGAATCAGATTTCCAAGCATTATATTCCTTCTGGGTTATTTTATTTAATCTCTTTCTTTTACGGAAGCACTCATTATATCTGTGCAATGTAGACATATATGATGATTCTTTTTCTTTTGGGGTCTTATAGCCAGCAGGATCGCCTTTATGTTTCTCGCAGCGTTTCTGTTTTTTAGAATTAGTAATAAAGTACTCATTACAAGTGGGGCATTTTTTGATAATTATGTTTTGGGAAATTATATCAAGTAATTCAATTGCAAAGAGCTGTTCAAAGAATTGGAATTCAATAATTTCCGCGTCCATTTTCTTTTCGAATTCTTCTGGATAAAAGTATAAGATTTCTTGAGTAATTCCTTCCTTTTCCTCCTCATCAGTAGCATGATCTTGAATATATTGATAGATATCATTAGTGAAGTCTTGGGCAATTTGTGAATTTATACGAATATAGTGAGGATTCGTTTTCACAATGTGGTTTTCTATAAGCGTATGCATAGAGTGATATTTTGAATAAAAAGTGCAGGAATCTATGAGTTTGGTATATAAATGATTATTACTTAAAATTAGCAGATATTGATGAAAAGTTTTGGTTTTAGGATAGTAACTCTGCATATTTGAAAAAAATGAAAAATAATCAATAAATACACCAGCTAGTATCTTATAATGATATAGTATAGGTGTTTTTTCTGCATTTAAGCAGATGTCTTTAGTGTAGTCAAAAGAGCAATATTTTTTAAGATCATTTTCTGAAATTTTTGCATTTAGAGCGTTTGGAGAGTGGCTAATATATTGAAAATATCCCCATAGGTGATTTAAACTTAACTCAGGTAGATTTTCTTTATTCCTTTTTAGTAATAAATGACATATGGGTTGGAATAGGTTGTCAAAAAACTTCTTATCTGTTTTACGAAAATCCTCTAAATAGTGCATATCTATTACAGATCCGCTATTCACTTTGAGCGCAAAAAAATACAAAAATCTACGTTCGACCATTTTGCAGAAATATTCATACAAAGAACGTCTGATATATATTAACGAGTAGTCTGAAATATTAAAAAAAACATGAACTTTCTGAAGTGATTTGTCTATACTTTTTAGATGTTCTAGGGCTTTATTGAAGTCATAGTCAGATGAGCTGGCGTATGTATAATAATTTTTTAATTCTGTTTCAAGGTCATTAAATTTATCATTAAATAAAGATATTGTTTTAAGAAAATCATTATGGTGTTCATCATAAGCGTATATTTCAGTATCACCATCATAGATTATTGAATTTTCTTTTCGTTTAAGAATCCAGTATTTATGATGTCCCTGAATAAAGCGTTCCTGTTGAAAACTGCGTGAGTATTCCATACTTTCTGCATAATTTTGGTCATACATAGTATCGATTCCTTCCATAATAAAAATTTAGATAAATTATACAAATTTGACAGTGATATGTCAATGAGTATATTGATCAATTTACGATTATATATCGTGGGAAATTTGACTAATCTTTGGTGAGACTTTTAGAGAAGAGTAATGATATGATAATAGTGTATGAAGGAGTATATGAAATGTTAGTCAGCACTGCTTTATATTGAAGGATAACACTGGAAATATAGCTTTTGTTAAGTTGGACTGATTAAAAATATTAGTTAAAAAGGAGGGGGATGTCTAAATCCATACATTTTTCCCACCAAAATTATGATATTGGTGGGAAAAGTCCCAGGAATTAAGAAAAAAGGTGGGAAGTTGAAGAAGTATTTCTGGGGAAAAGTAAACATAGTCCAGTGAATGGACTGATAAAAGTTAAATTGTAGGTAAGATACTTTTAGGGAAATGGAGGGAGTTATCTAGATGAAAGCGGTGTGTTTCAGTCTGGTTAGTATATTTTTTGAGACAATCTGGAGGATTTATGAAGACGATATTATAGGTCATATCTAGTTGGGAAATATATTGATAAAGAAAATCCATAATATGCCGCAAAACGTAAATCTCTCCTATAAGTGAGAGGAGGAGTCAGGTTGAAAGAACTTGAAGAATTGTATCAATACAAAGATGGAGAAGGAACGTTCAGGGTTCAAGACGATGATACACCAGTGTATGTTGCAAATTTTTACCCTAAAGTGCTTAGGGTTCAAGATACGCCGGAAGGAGAGGAGGTTGTTATTAATCTTATTCTTGCATCGGGTATGGAATCGGAGATTACAATACCTGTAAGCAAAGTAGATCGAATAAATTGGTTTCAATTGGATAAGCGATGTCTTGTTGATGATGATAACAAAAATGCACAGAAGCATTTAAAACAGATCCTTCGTATGCAGATTGCAAGTTGTGCAACCCAAGTGGCTAAACTTACCCAATATACACAATTAGGGTGGAATACTAATGCGTATGGCAATGCTGTGTATGTCACAGGAAATTTGTGTATTGGAGGAACCGGAAACGAGATAATATCTCCTGCGTTGAAGGAATATCAGTTGCAGATTTGCGAAGAAAACCCAAATGGTATGTTACAAAAATTTGTGGATTTGTTTTGCGAAAGAATTCCTTTAGAAGGAAGAATCTTAATACTGTACTTTTTTACTGGATTGATCAGGCAATTATACAAAGAAGCGGGAACTCCTGTAGATTTTGTTCTATACATTTTTGGAAAGCAGCAGAATCGCAAAACCACCCTTGCCAAGCTGACTAATAATTTATACAATCGCGGTACGGATATGGACTTTTCAGTGAGGACAGTGGCGAAAACCAGTTGTACAACGGCTGAAAAACTAATTGATATGTTAAGAGATACTACATTGATATTAGATGATGTTTCAATGTCTGGAAATAAAGGGTATCGGCAGACACAGGAAAACATAATGGAGAGCGTTGTACGTATGTTGGGCAACAGATCCAGGAAAAGCAGCAATTCTGGAAATGGTGTTAAAGAGTATTTCCCCAACTCGAATGTAATCATTACGGGAGAGTATCTTCCGAATTTCCCAGAATCTACTTTAAGTAGAATGATGCTTATGGAAGTAACGAATCCAGTTGATAGTGTTTGGCTGGAAGAGTTTGGAAGGGAGCCTTTAATGCTGTCCACAGTAGCTTACATGTTTATTTCATGGGTGCAGTCAGATTACAACAAGCATGTTGATTTTATCCGTAAGAATTTTGAAAGCTATTGTCAGGATAGAAATCAGAAGCGGAATTGTCAAGGACGTATCTCAGACCATGTATTCATTATGTTGTGTACAAGTTGTTTACTGCAGCATTTTTTGGTAGACAGGGAATATAATGAATGGGAATGTGATATTATTCCTTCAATTAAATCTGAATTATGGGGTTTAGCAGACAAACAGGAAGTACTTATGCAGAATACAATGTTAAAAAATACCCAAAAGGACTATTGCCGTACTTTTGCAGAAATGTATGTGAGTAAAGAGTTTCACTTTGCAGATGACAGGGAGGATAGGGATTATGAGGCAAAGTATTACGATGGATTTATACACAATAAACATACTATTTGTATGCGCACAGCAGTATTGTGCGAAAAGATGCAAGACTATTATAAAGATACCTCTATAACAATTCAAGAGATCACCAAACAGTTGAGGGGAAATCGCTTTTTAATAACAGATAACAGCAAAAGTTCAAGATCAACTAAAAAGGTTGGAGGTGCGCGCTATCTTCATATTTCAAAAGATGCTGTTAAGGATTATTTCAAATATTGTTGCAATAAGCAATAGCATGGAAAACGTGTTGAAACATCGAATGAAATTTTCAGTTTATTTAGCTGATATATTATCATATTGAAGGTGCATGACCAATACAGATAAGAAGGGGGAATGAATATGCTATCTGAATATCCAGACATTTTGACAACAGAGGATGTATGCAGTCTTTTAAAGGTATCCAAGTACACCATTTACAAGCTTATCCGCACAAAACAGCTGAAAGCGAAAAAAGTAGCACAGCATTACAGGATTCAAAAGGCAGAGTTGATCAATTACATAAATGCAATATAAAGACTGCTATATGAATATTGGTTGACTGCTGCGTCATAATTCCGGCATAATCTGTAAAGGACATTCCATTTTATGCCGGAATGTGTTACGATTGATATGTATGCAGCATGCCCTTTATGGAAAGGAGGACTTTGATGAGGGGGACTGTACAGAGCAAGATTACGAAAAAAGGTATAGAATATCTCTATATTTATTTAAGCTACACAGATCCTGACACGCACAAAAGAAGACAGAAAGTGATTTCTACCGGATTGGAAGCCAAGGGCAATAAGAGAAGAGCTGAGAAAATGATCAACGAATATATCGAAAAATATCAGTATTTGGAAGCGCCGAGGACAGATACGGCCATCAGCAATCATATCAGTCTCTGCGATTTCCTCGATTATTGGCTGGCTGGTAAAAAGCTGGAGCTTCGCCAGTCGACATATGAGGGGTACGCCTGCCGCATTCATTCTATAAAGAATTATTTTCAAAAGGATAATCCGGAACTGATCGCATTGACACCGAGGGATTTCAACGACTTCTTCCGGTATGCCCTGGAATATGGCAAGGTCAATCAGAAGACACACAAGAGGGAGGCGCTTGCTGTCAGGACAGTCAGAAGCTATCGAAGCATACTTCATGCCGTATATAGTGAAGCGATCATTGATGGAATCACACAGACAAATCCGCTTGAAAATGTAACCGTGCGTGGAAAGAAGAACCGGGATTATAATGAGGAGCTCATATTTCTGACAGAAGAGGAGATATCAGAGGTGCTTCACTTCATGGACAAGTATTATCCGCGGCTTGTAGGCATTACCTTTATGGGAGCCTACTATGGATTGAGACGTTCCGAGATACTGGGACTGAAATGGTCTGCCATCAATTGGGATAAAGGAACAATTTCTATCTGTCATACGGTTGTGCGTGTAAAGTCCGTCATGGCAGAAGACGCCACAAAGACGCAGGCAGGTCACAGGGAATTGAATCTGTTTGACACGGCACGAAGCTGCCTGTCCCAGATAAGGCAGCAACAGGAGGAGGATAGGGCGTTTTTTGGAAAAGAATATGCGAACCATGATGGGTATGTGTTCGTTTGGGAGGATGGGCATTCCTATGATCCCAATTACATATCCCGCCTGTTTGCCAGGGCTATGGCAGATTTCGGGAGACCAGAAATCACGCTGCATAAGCTGCGCCATACCTGCTGTTCGCTGCTGATCAATAAAGGATGGGATTTAAAAAAGCTGCAGTACTGGCTTGGGCACAGTGATGCGTCGACGACACTCAACATTTATTCCCACTTTAACCGCAAGAGATTAAACGAGAGTGAGAATGATCTGAACAGCATTTCTGCGGTGGCATCAGATCTTTTTGGAGGGACAAAAGAGGTTTGTTAGAACAAATGTTAGAACAAGGGCTTTTGGCAGGATATATACTATTTCTGCCAGAAAATGAAAAATACCGGAACCCTTGAAAATCCAAGGATTCCGGCGCCCCTGCCAAGAGTCGTTGCGACAAGATTCGAACTTGCGACCTCTGCGTCCCGAACGCAGCGCTCTACCAAACTGAGCCACGCAACGAAGCAATCTGTTTCAAACAGTTACGTATCTATTATAATAGATTTCGCAAAAAAATCAAGTGCTTTTTTCCATTTTATTTAAAAAAGTTTTTAATGATACAAATATTCTGCGTGGAATCAAAACTGTGCGGGGCGATTCATTGTTCTTTGGTATTGCTGGTTTTGGTCAATCGGGCATTGTTTTTCACGCGCCGGAATCAGGAGCTGCCGAGACGATTTCCCAGAGCATTTTCACTGCGCCGGGGAATTTTTCCACAGGGACTTCGCAGCAGGAGAGCGCAATATGTGCATAACCTTCATTTTTTTTGCCGGTCTTGTGGATAGGGAACACCAAAATCCCATTTGCGGCAGCCTGTTCACACAGCGCATCGCTGGTCAGGGAGCATTTTATTTTCAGATGCACCAGGAATACGGATTCTCCCATATAAACCTGCGCCTGAGTGCCAAAGGTTTCCTCCAGCAGTGTGGACAACGTTTTCGCCTTGTTGGAATACAGGCGTTTGAGCTTGCGGATCTGGCTGTCGAGATGCCCGTCGCGCAGAAACTGACACAGGGCAAGCTGCTCCGACTTGGAGGCGGTCTGGTTGTAGAGTGCCTTTTTTTGTTGATACAGCGGCAGGAGCGAGTCGGGCAGAATCATAAAGCTCAGGCGGATCGACGGCAGCAGGAGCTTGGAGAAAGTGCTCAGATAGACAACATTCTCACCGCCGGCAAGCCCCTGCAGACAGGGAATTGGCTTGCTGAAATACCGGAATTCATTGTCATAATCATCTTCTATAATCAGCCGGTCATGTATTGCACATTCTTTCAGAAGCGCGAGGCGTTTCTCCGCGCTCATGACATCGCCAAGCGAAGTCATGTGGGACGGCGTCATATAGAGCACGCTTGCGTTCTCCTTCTCTTTCTCCAAGTCAAATCCATAGTCCTCGAAGATAACCATACCCTGCGCAAAGCGTGTGTCGCGGAAACACACGGTTTTGCGTTCTTTGATCAGAGGGCACAGAATATTCAGAAGTGTCTGCGAGCCTGCGCCGATCACAATGTTTTCCGGCCGACAGACGGCGTTTCTCTTGTTGACAACATAGCGGCAGATGACCTCGCGCAGTTCGTACTCGCCCTGCGGCTCCCCGTAGGTCAGCATGCGCCCGTCCTGCCGCAGTGTGCTCTTGATATAGCGCCGCCACAGGTTAAAGTCAAAACTGTCAGCGTCCACATTGTTTGACGTAAAGTTATACAAAATCTTTTTTTCCGGCGCTGCGGCGGATTTGTGGTCAGGAGCTTTGGGGGCAGCAGTGACGGTTCTGTCCGTGACATAGTATCCGCTCTGCGGCCGGGAGATGATGTAGCCGTCGGCGGCAAGGCACAGGTAGGCGGTCTCGATGGTGGTGCGGCTCAAACCCAGCTGAACTGCGCACCGGCGGATTGATGGCATCTTCGTCCCAGGCATCAGACGGCCGGTAGCGATTAAGTCTTTATAGTAGTCATAAACCTGTAGATATCGCGTGGTTTGTGTCGAATTGAAATCAAGATTCATGGTTGTCCAGCCCCCTTCTTTATGATATGATAAATATTACCATGACGGTGTAGGCGATGCAAGACAGAATGCACGATTCATGCATTTATGCAGTAAGGTGGTTATTGTTCACAGGCCCGGAATGCGCTGGACTGCGCATTCCGTGAAAAAACGTACAGCCCGAAAGCAAAAATCCATTTGCGTACGAACGAAGTTCGTATTGCAATTTTTGCATGGATTTTTGCCTGTTACTGGAACGGAGTGAACAGTAACGTAAGGTGCTGTAGGAAAATAAGGAACTGTTCCTAAGTCAGGAGCTGGAAAAGGAGTTTGTGTGAAAAGAGAGCCCGCCAAAGCGGGAAAATGGGGGTTTGGATGCAATGATGAAGAAAATGTTCGTTATGGTTTTAAAAGTATTGGGTGTCATTGTATTAATTTTGGTGATAAGTATAACTGTCCTTTTGGCCGCAGCGCCGCTTGTAAATGATCATGTGGCGGAGAAAACGGTAAAGAAGCTTGTGGATCTGCCGCTTCCGGAGAACACGGAATATATTGAGTCTGTGTGCAAGGCGGGAAAATTAATCGGATGTGGCAATGGAATGCAGTATTTTGGAGCCATTTTGATCCAAAGTGAACTTTCCTATGAAGAGTTAGCAGCGTATTATTCCAACTTTGCAGAACATGATTGGGAATGTGTGGTTGAGAATCAGGTCAGTGCCGAAATACGGATAGCCGGTGAAGGAGTAACGTTTTTTTCAACAGATGTGGAAGGGGACAATTATTATATCGTATACTCGTGGGGCAGTAATAAAACTATTTTTCATGGTTTTGATATAAGAGGGCATTGAAAAAATATAAAAATATTTTATAGAATTCATATATGAAAGGGGAAATCTTTTATGAAAAGCTTGCTAAAGTACATAAAAGACTACAAAAAAGAAAGCATTCTGGCGCCGCTGTTCAAGATGCTCGAGGCGTCCTTCGAGCTGATGGTGCCGCTTGTCATGGCGTCGATCATCGACCGCGGAATCGCGCAGAATGACACTGCGCAGATTGTCAGGATGGGGCTGGTTCTCGTGCTCCTCGCGGCCGTGGGACTCATCAGCTCAGTGACGGCGCAGTATTTCAGCGCAAAAGCGGCAGTCGGATTTGCCACAAAACTGCGGACAGCGCTGTTTGGACACATTCAAAGCCTGTCCTACACGGAACTTGACACAATCGGAACGAGCACGCTGATCACGCGCATGACAAGCGACGTGAACCAGCTGCAGAACGGTGTCAACCTGACATTGCGTCTGCTGCTGCGCTCGCCGTTTATCGTGTTCGGTGCGATGATTATGGCGTTTACTGTCGACGTGAAAGCCGCGCTCATTTTCGTGGTGGCAATTCCGCTGCTCTCCATCGTCGTGTTTGGCATTATGATTGCGAGTATTCCGCTCTATAAGAAGGTACAGACGGCGCTGGACAAGATTCTGGGCAGAACCCGTGAAAACCTTGCGGGTGCGCGTGTGATCCGCGCCTTCTGCAACGAGGAGTCGGAGACCGCCTGCTTTGAGCAGGAAAATGAGCTGCTGCTCAACACACAGGTCTTTGTGGGAAAGATTTCGGCGGCGATGAATCCGGTGACGTATATCATTATCAATATCGCGCTCGTCGTGCTTCTGTGGACGGGGGCGGTTCGCGTGGACAATGGCATTATCACACAGGGAGCGGTGGTCGCGCTGGTAAATTATATGTCACAGATTTTGGTGGAGCTGGTCAAGATGGCCAATCTGATCATACAGCTCACAAAAGCGCTCGCGAGTGCAAAGCGCGTCGAATCAGTGTTTGGAATCTCTTCCAGTATGCCAGACGGCAGCATTACAGATGTCAGTACATCGGAGGAAGCCATCTGCTTTGACCATGTCTGCCTCACTTACAGCGGAGGCGGTGATGAGTCCCTGACAGACATTCATTTTACGGTGAAAAAAGGTGAGACAGTCGGCATCATCGGCGGTACCGGCTCCGGCAAGACTTCTGTCGTGAATCTGATTCCGCGCTTTTATGATGCGACGAAAGGTACAGTGCGGGTGAACGGCAGGGATATCAGGGAGTATGAGATTGAAACACTCCGGAATGCAATCGGTGTCGTACCGCAGAAGGCCGTTTTGTTCAAAGGGACAATCCGGGAAAATCTCATGTGGGGAAATGAAAATGCGTCCAGTGAAGATATCGAAGAGGCACTGCGCATCTCGCAGGCAAAGGAGTTTGTCGACACAAAAGACGGCAGACTTGACTTTATGATCGCACAGGGCGGCAAGAACCTCTCCGGCGGTCAGAAACAGAGACTTACCATCGCGCGCGCTATCGTGAGAAAGCCGCAGATTTTGATTCTCGATGACAGCGCGTCAGCGCTTGACTTTGCGACGGACGCAAAACTGCGGGCCGCAGTCAAAGGCATGGAAAATGACATGACTGTCATCATTGTATCGCAGCGCGCATCATCAATCCAATACGCGGATAAGATAGTCGTGATGGACGACGGCGCGGTTGCCGGAATCGGCACACACGAGGAATTGCTTGCAGACAATCAGATTTATCAGGAAATTTACTATTCGCAATTCCCGGATAAAAAGGCAAAGGCTGCGAATTAAACAGAGGTTTCCCGGAGGCTTTAATTATGAAAGAGAAAAAGATAGTAACAGATCATAAATCAAATAAAGATATTTTGAAGAAAGTGCTGGACCACATTGGAAAATATAAAATATTTCTCGTTCTTTCCATTGTACTTGCGGCAATTTCGGTAATACTTACTTTATATATCCCGATTCTGACAGGTCGGGCAGTGGACTGCATTCTTGGTCCCGGGGCGGTAGATTTTGACGGAATCTGGGTAATACTAAAGGAGATGGCAGTCATCATTGTCATCACGGCTGTGGTGCAGTGGCTTATGAATACCTGCAACAACAAGATTGCCTATCAGGTGGTGCGCGACGTGCGCGACGAGGCGTTTAAAAAACTGCAGGTTCTTCCCCTCAAATATATCGACGGACATTCACACGGAGACATTGTCAGCCGTATTATAGCGGATGTAGACCAGTTTTCCGACGGTCTGCTGCTGGGATTTACACAGCTCTTTACGGGCGTGGTGACAATTATCGGAACGTTGATTTTCATGTTTTCCATCAATGTGTCCACCACGGTTGTCGTCGTAATTCTGACACCGCTGTCATTTTTTATCGCGGGTTTTATCGCAAAGCGGACATTCAGTATGTCAAAGCTTCAGTCGGAGACGAGAGGTGAGCAGACTGCACTGATTGACGAGATGATCGGAAACGAGAAGGTCGTGAAGGCGTTCAACCACGAGCCGCAGGTGATGGAGCAGTTTGAGGAAATCAACGGCAGGCTGGAAAAGGCGAGCGTGAAGGCGATTTTCTTTTCCTCACTGACCAATCCCTGCACGCGGTTTGTCAACAGCCTTGTCTATGCGGGCGTGGGAATCCTCGGTGCCTTTCTCGCCATCAGGGGACGCATCAGCGTCGGACAGCTCACCAGCTTCCTGAGCTATGCAAACCAGTACACAAAGCCCTTCAATGAGATTTCCGGCGTGGTGACGGAGCTCCAGACTGCGCTTGCGTGTGCGGGCAGGGTTTTTGAGTTTATCGAGGAGGAACCGCAGATACCGGATGCGGAGAACGCGGCAGTCCTGTCAGCGCCGAAGGGCAATATCACGATGCAGAATGTCAGTTTTTCGTACAGCCCGGAGCAGAAGCTGATACAGGATTTTAACCTTGAAGTGAAGTCTGGACAGCGCGTGGCGATCGTAGGACCGACCGGATGCGGAAAAACAACTGTCATAAATTTGCTGATGCGGTTCTATGATGTTAATAGTGGAAGGATTCAGATTGACGGCGTGGACATCAGGAATATGACGCGGAAGAGCCTGCGGGGCAGTTTTGGAATGGTGCTGCAGGAGACATGGCTGCACGCGGGCACAATCCGGGAAAATATCGTGATGGGAAAGCCGGACGCGACGGACGAGGAAGTTGTCGCCGCCGCAAAGGCCGCACACGCGCACAGCTTTATCAAGCGTCTGCCGATGGGATATGACACAGTCATCACAGAGGACGGCGGAAGTCTTTCGCAGGGGCAGAAACAGCTTCTGTGTATCACGCGCGTGATGCTCTGTCTGCCGCCGATGCTGATACTCGACGAGGCGACTTCCTCGATTGACACGCGCACGGAAATCAAGATTTCCCAGGCGTTTCACACGATGATGAAGGGGAGAACAAGCTTTATCGTGGCGCACAGGCTCTCGACAATCCGCGAGGCGGACATTATTCTTGTCATGAAAGATGGAAATATCATTGAGCAGGGCAGTCATGAGACACTCTTGAATAAGGAAAACGGATTTTACGCGCAGTTATATAATAGTCAGTTTGAAATGGCAGAGTAAAGCAGTGCTGCTGGGGACGGTTTGACAGCGGTGCGGAAAAGGAGATAGGAAAATATGATCAATAAATTTCTGGACGTATCACAATATGCATTTTTGGGCTTTTTGGGTGTGGCTTTTGCATATCTGATGACAAGTCTTTTGCTGGCGGTCGGAATGAATAAACTCCCGAGAGACCACGGGCGGGAGTTTGCGCATGACGGCGGTCTCTCCGCAGGAAAACCGCGCGGTGCAGGCTTTGTCTTTATTCTGGTGTTTGTGCTGTCTACGCTTATCTTTGGAAATATGGGCAGAGAGATGACGATTTACCTGATCCTGACAGTTGCGGCAATGATGACAGGATATCTTGACGACTGTGCGAAGGTGTCATGGGGAGAACTGCGCAAAGGTCTCCTCGACCTTGTGATTGCTGTCATGACCGCGGTGACGATTGTGAACTTCAACGGGAGCGATGTGACGATCGCGCTGACAGGGCAGGTCATAACGCTTCATCCCTTGCTGTATGGTGCGCTCGCCGTGATTCTTGTGTGGGGCTCCATCAATGTGACAAACTGCGCTGACGGGGTCGACGGCTTGTCGGGAACACTCACGAGCATAACGCTGTTTACCATCTATTTGATCATGAACAGAGCGGAGACAGCGACGGGATTTTCCTACACGATTTTACTGTTTATCGCATGTATCCTTGGATATCTGTGGTTTAACGCCACACCGAGCCTGCTGCTGATGGGTGACGCCGGTTCGAGGGCGATGGGGCTGTTTATTGCGATTTCCATCATGAAAGCAGGGTGTCCGTTCCTGTATCTTCTGGTGGCATTCGTGCTGATGGTGGACGGCGGGATCGGGCTATTCAAGGTATCACTGCTGCGCTTTCTGCACATTAGAATCCTCACAAAGATACGCACGCCGCTCCACGACCATGTGCGCAAGAACATGGGGTGGTCGAACGCACAGACAGTATTCAAATTCGCGATCATACAGATCATGATATCGGCTGCGGTGTTGTGGCTGACGGAAGTGTGAAGAGATTTTCTAAGCGGCCAAAGGACGCCCGCTAAGAAAATCTAAAGCTTCACACGGATTGATTGTGCTGCTGATGGCGGCATGGGAGGTAAGAATGAAAGAAATACAAACAGAGAGACTTCTGATCGTTCCATTTGACCTGAACTATTTGAATGACTATTATCTTGGATTTGACGCGGAAATCACACAGTACCAGTACCCGGACCCGTTCGAAAGCAAGGAGGCGGCTGGGAAACTTCTGCAGGAATTTATCGATGAGATGAATCAGGGGGAAATGCTTTTTCTTGCCATACTGGATAAAAAAGGCGAATTTGCCGGTGGTCTGGAGGTACACGGACTTGCGGAAGAATATCCTGAACTGGGAGTCTGGTTGAAAAAAGACTTTCAGGGAAAAGGGTATGCGTACGAAGCGCTGTATCACATTATACAGCATTTGAATCAGACGGATCAGAAAAAATGGTATATTTATGAGGCAGATATCCGCAACAAATCCAGCATTGGACTTGTTGCGAAGTTTGCGTATCAGAAAGAAGGACTTGATGAATTTACGACAGAATCAGGAAAAGAGCTAAAGCTGCAGAGATACCTGATTAACATAAAAGAATAAATGCTCTGCGTTATATCCGCGTACTCCATTGCGAGCAGTCCCATATATCGGTGGCGAGCCCGTCGTAAAATTCGGGTTCGTGGCATACCATGAGGATGCTGCCCCTGTACGCCGTCAGAGCGCGTTTTAACTCTGACTTGGCGTCGACATCGAGATGGTTTGTCGGCTCGTCCAGCAGCAGAATATTCGTCGGCTTGTTGATGAGCTTGCACAGTCTGACTTTTGCCTGCTCGCCGCCGCTCAGTACCTTCACTTTGCTCTCGATATGTTTGGTCGTGAGACCGCACTTCGCGAGGGCAGAGCGCACTTCGTACTGTGTCATCGAGGGAAATTCGTTCCATAGTTCCTCAATGCAGGTCGTGGTGACGGACTGGTCCATCTCCTGCTCAAAGTATCCAATCTCCAGATAATCCCCAAGCTCCACACCGCCGTTTAGAGGGCGGATCAGACCTAAGATACTTTTTAGGAGCGTTGTCTTGCCGATGCCGTTCGCGCCTGTGAGGACGATTTTCTGTCCGCGCTCCATCGCGATGTCTAGCGGCTTTGACAGCGCTTCATCGTAGCCGATGACAAGGCTTTTGGCCGTGAAGATGTACCTTCCGCTCGTTCTCGCCTCCTGAAAGCGGAATTCTGGTTTGGGCTTTTCGGCGGCAAGTTCGATCACGTCCATCTTGTCCAGCTTTTTCTGGCGCGACATCGCCATGTTCCGGGTGGCGACGCGCGCCTTATTTCTGGCGACAAAATCTTTCAAGTCTGCAATTTCTTTTTGCTGTTTATTGTAGGCCGCTTCAAGCTGTGCCTTTTTCATGGCGTATACTTCCTGAAATTTATCGTAATCCCCGACATAGCGTGTCAGCTCCGCATTGTCCATGTGATAGATGATGTTGATGACACTGTTCAGAAAAGGAATGTCGTGCGAGATCAATATAAATGCGTTTTCATATTCCTGCAGATAGCGCTTCAGCCATTCAATGTGGTTGGCGTCGAGATAGTTTGTGGGCTCGTCCAACAGCAGAATGTCCGGCTTTTCCAGCAGGAGTTTTCCGAGTAAGATTTTCGTCCGCTGTCCGCCGCTCAGGTCGGTGACATCTGTGTCAAGTCCGACTTCCATGATGCCGAGAGCTCTTGCGACTTCCTCGACCTTGGCGTCAATCATGTAAAAGTCGTGCTGGTCAAGGAGTTCCTGTATCGTGCCGAGCTCCTCCATGTAAGCCTCCAGCTCCGACTCGGAAGCCTCGCCCATCTTGTCGCAGATCTCATTCATGCGTTGTTCCATCCCGTATAGGAAATCAAATGCGGAGGAGAGCACATCTCTCACAGACATTCCCTTTTCGAGAACGGTGTGCTGGTCAAGATATCCCACACGCACATTTTTTGACCACTCGACCTTGCCCTCATCCGGCATCAGTTTGCCAGTAATAATGTTCATAAAAGTGGATTTTCCCTCACCGTTGGCACCCACCAGACCAATATGTTCTCCCTTTAGGAGGCGGAAGGACACGTCTGTAAAAATCGTCCTGTCGCCAAATCCGTGGGAGAGGTTTTCAACGTTTAAAATACTCATTGTCAGGAACCTTTCTGTTTTGACAGTTTATTCCATACAGCAATAGGAAGCTGTATAGAAATATTTTATCATCACCGATACGAATAGTTACAGTATATATAAAATGCACCTATCATGCAACCGAAATTTATAAAATATAAGAAACGGGTGTGCAGCAGCAAAAGGGCAGTCAGGAAAAGTAAGCGGATTTTACCGGATCATACATGGGCTTATCCTTTTTATCAATTCCATATCCAGTTCAAAATGGATATTATTGTTATAGAGTTCGGATGGGAGACAGAGATCTTTACAGAGCAATGGAATGTCTTGTTGGAAGCTATCGGGATCAGGAACGGGAAAGGAAGGTTTATCGGAGATGGAAAGACAAAGAATTTCAAATGCAGTTGATCTGGACAGGATTCAGGTCACAGATGATTTTTGGAAAAAGGAAATCAGCTTAGTGCGCGACACAGTGGTTCCATACCAGTGGGAGGCGCTGAACGACAGAGTGCCCGATGCACAGCCCAGTTATTGTATGCACAATTTTAAGGTGGCAGGCGCAATCAACCAAAAGCGCGCGCAGGAGGCAGATTATGTACAGCCTGTCCACACGACCAACGGTTTTTGTGTCTGGCCGGAGAATCCTGAAGTGCCGGAGGAGAAATTCTATGGTTTCGTGTTTCAGGACAGCGACTTTGCAAAATGGATAGAAGCGGCGGCATATATCCTGCACCAGTATCCAGACCCGGAGCTGGAGAGGACTGCCGACGAGGCGATTGACATTGTATGCCGCGCCCAGCAGCCAGATGGATATCTGGACACATTTTATATTATTAATGATATCAGCAAGCGCTTTACAAACCTCCGCGACCATCATGAGCTGTATTGCCTGGGTCACCTGATTGAGGGGGCAGTGGCTTATTATCAGGCAACCGGGAAAAAGAAGCTGTTGGACGCAGCCTGCCGCTATGCTGACTGTGTCGCGGAGCACATCGGACCAGAGGACGGCAGACTGCACGGATACCCGGGTCATGAGATCGCGGAGATGGCGCTGGCAAAGCTCTACGAGGTGACTGGGGAGGAGAAGTACCGCGATCTGGGATTGTATTTTGTCAACGAGAGAGGGAAGAAGCCGTATTATTACGATATAGAGCATTCGGCGAAGGCAGATAAAGAAGAGGAGCTGCGTTATCAGTATCATCAGGCGCATTTGCCGGTGCGGGAGCAGTCCGAGGCGGTGGGCCATGCGGTGAGGGCGGTCTATCTCTATTCTGGGATGGCGGATTTTGCCAGACTGACATCGGATGAAGCGCTGAAAGCAGCATGTGAGCGGATTTGGGACGACATTACACAGAGGAAAATGTACATTACCGGTGGAATAGGCGGAACACACATCGGGGAGGCATTTTCTTTTGCCTATGATCTTCCCAGTGACACAGCTTATGCTGAGACCTGCGCTTCTATTGGAATGATTTTCTTTGCGCAGAGAATGTTAAAATTGTGTCCCGATTCCAAGTATGCGGATGTTATGGAGCGCGAACTTTACAACATTGTTTTGAGCGGTATGGGATTGGACGGAACCAGCTTCTTCTATGTGAATCCTTTGGAGGTGCTTCCAGAGGCCTGCCATAAGGATAGCCGGAAAGAGCATGTAAAACCTGTCCGCCAGAAATGGTTTGGCTGTGCCTGCTGCCCTCCGAATCTGGCAAGGCTGATCAGTTCGATTGGAGCGTATGTATTCACAGAGACAGATGACACGGTATTTGTGCATTTGTACATGGGAATCCGCATGGAAAAGCAGCTGCAGTCCGGCACGGCCAGAATTGACATGCAGTCTGGATTTCCATGGAACGGAAATGTCAGAATCCGTGTGGAGTGCGGGACGGAGGAGACTTTCACGATCGCGCTCCGTATTCCGGACTGGTGTCAGAAGTACAAAATAACCGGCATCGAAAATGCAGCTACGGCAACAAAGAATGGCTATCTGTATGTCACCGGGACATGGAAGTCGGATACTATACAGATTGAATTTCCGATGGAGATACAAGTGACCGGGGCGGATTCCAGGGTGCGCGAGACGATCGGGAAGGTGGCAGTACAGCGGGGGCCGGTTGTGTATTGTCTGGAGGAAGCTGACAATGGAAAGGATCTGCATTTGCTGAAAGTCGATGAAAATGCCCGGTTTGAAGCGGAGGAAAAGGTGATCGCCACAGAATCGGTCATCGCGGTCAAAGCGCAGGGCTGGAGGCAGAAAAAAGTGCAGAATGCAGGTCTGTATTTTGCACATGCCAGGACAGAATATGAGCGGACAACCCTGACATGGATTCCCTATTATGCATGGGCAAACAGGGGAGAGGGAGAGATGCAGGTCTGGACGCGGATTTAAGGAGCTGTAGGAAAATAACAGGCTTACATTTCAGCGTGATATGTGATATGATAGATGTGATTTTGAGCGTATCATATCAAGAGAGCAGACTGTTTTAAAGTGCACGGCAGGTCACGCTGAAGGGGGAGATGTTATGTATTATGCGTTCGAGTTATCATCACAGCGCCGGGTTGTGGAGGCCAACTATAATACATTTGTGAATCCCCTGCGGCACCCGGACCGTGTCATGCAGCAGCACGACTTTCTATATATTTTGGACGGGGATTGGGAGATTGCGCTGGAACAGGATGGGGACTGTGAGATTTTTGCGGTCCAGAAAGGCGATTTGGTTATTTTACCGGCACAGTTTCATCATTATGGCACACAGCTGTGCAGTCCCAATTCACGCAACATGTACCTCCATGTGGAAGCGTTATCGGGAGACTATATGGCGGGACAGACAGGAAATAACGGGGTTGATGAGAATTGTGTACTGCTTCCCACCGTTATTCACTGCGGGCGCAATATTGAGATCAGCAAATACTTTTCGGAGATAATCGCGGTCTATTGGAAAGATACGATTCACAAGTCAAACAGGCTGTCATGCCTGTTTGACTTGTTGTTATGTGAAATCAGCGAGCAGGAACTGACAGCGGCAGTGAATGTACAGAATGTAGAATGTGCCGGTTTTGTCAACGAAATTGCTCAGTTTCTGCAGTCAAATCCGGAAATGTTCTTCTCTGTATCAGATATTGCCCACAAATTCTGCATCAGCGGGAAAACCTTGAATAAGCGGTTCAAGATTGTATATAATGAGACATTTTATGCGTGGCAGATGGGCCAAAAGCTGGATATGGTGTATCAGGCGCTGCATAATAATGCCGATATCACATTGAAAGAAATGGCAGTCAACTTCGGTTTTTATGATGAATTTCATTTGAGCCGTGCATTTAAAAAAAAATTTGGCGTGGCTCCAAAGTATGTGCGGTAGCGTTTCGGTGAGCGGCCGGAAAAAGTGTTCTCTCCGCATTTTTATTTCTGCAATCGATTCATAAAAAAGAAAGCATTGGAGAAAATAAAAGAAATTCGTTACAGCGGGGTGAATTGACATTGGGACGACGCAGGAGACGGCAACTGAAAACGGCATGGATACTGGCTGCAGTATTTGTCCTGGCAGCAGGCAGTCTGTGTTTTTTTGTGATAAGGCGCTCAAACCATATAGAATCAGAGATGGAAAAACAAGTATTGCCGGATGACAATATTGTCACTGCGGCAGGAGTGACAGAAACCGGAATGGATGCGGTAATCTTTGCAATCGATTTTCTGGAGAACACGAGCCTGTGTGTGGAGGACGTATATCTCGCAAACGGTGATACTGCCGCTGCCGGGCAGGCATATCTTAAGTTTACAGATGACAGCATTGAGAGGGCGCGCGCAGCGTTGGAAAAAGCAGTACAGACCGCAGAGCTTGCCTGCCGGATCAGGGCAATCTCAATCGGAGAGGACAAAATACAGGCAAAATATACATACGATACGGCTGTGCTCGAAGCAGAATTTGCACCGCAGGTTTACCAGGATACACTGACCCGGCTTGAAATGCAGCTCATGAAGGCGCAGAAGGCTTACGAGGAGGCACAGGAGGAGTACAATGCATATTATCTTGCGGTGACGGACAACACCTTTTATGAGGATTATCAGATCGGGAAGCTGAAAAAAGCTTATGAGGATGCGTATGATTTATGCACCAACCGCGGTAAATACTGGGAGGTGACGGAGGAGGAGCTGGAAATGTGGACTGCCGGCGGCGCACGCGCAGAGCAAAGCGACCGCCAGTGGATTATTGAGACGGTAGCACTGCTGCGGAAGGAAGCGTTGGAGGCGAAAGCGGAGTATGAGCAGGCACAGCAGGATTATCAGCGGGAGATCGGGGGAGCGGAGTTAAAGCTGCAAAAACTGTTCAATCAGCTTGAGCAGGCAGAGCAGAATCTCATCGATGCACAGCTCGATCACCAGAAGGGGAGCCTTCACGCAAAGACTGCCTATGAGCTTGCCGTCGCGGGAGGACAGATTGCAGAAAGTGACTATAATGTCCGCATGATGCGCCTGGACAACGAATTGGAGCATCTGGAGGATGCGAGGGACAGAGCAGCGGAAAACAAGGCACTTTTTGAGGAGCTGATCGGAGACGGCTATTTCTATACAGAACAGGCAGGTACAGTTTTGATGACACCGGTGGAGAAAGGGCAGGAGCTTGCCGGCGGCGAGCAGATTCTGGCATACTGCAATCCTGAGAAGCTCTTTGTGTCTGCGATGGTGCCAGAGATGAGCGCTGAAAAACTTTTTGTGGGGGAAAAAGCGGGCGTGATGATCGAAGATTACGGCAGCTTTGACGGCATTGTTGAAACAATTTGTCCTGTAGCAATTTCGGACAAAAGGGCATCTGTGTGCAATATGGTTGTCGTCTCGCTGCTGGGGGATGTCAGTGCGCTGGACTCGAACCTGACAGCATCAGTAGTATTCGGGGAACATGTACGGGACGAAACAATTGAGTGCAACGCCGGAGGATTGGGAACAGAGCAGCGTGCGCTGGCGGCACCGATGTACGATTTGGACATTTATGATTTGAATATTTATGATTTTAATGCGCAGGCAGGGGCAGAGAATGCGTCTGCGGACTGTTTGAAAGTTGCAGAAATATACGTTGAGGCAGGACAAGCGGTCAGAGAGGGAGATCTGGTGTGCCGGTTTACACAGAACAGCGTGGAACAGGTCAGAAAAGCGCTGGTCTATGCGCAGTCCGATGCCCAGATGGCACTTATGAAGGCGCAGGCAGGATATCATATCGGAGTGTTGGAGGCGGGGCTTTCCCACAATGAAGCCGTGTTCGGCGGGACGCTCGCGCAGACAGCATATGACAATACAATCGCAAAATTAAATAGCGGTATGGTGGCAAAAATCCTTGAGACAGAGCAGCTGCTGGCGGATATTTACCAGCTGCAGACAGCCTTGGCGGATGACAGTTATCAGAGGCAGAGGGCGGATCTGTCAAGCGCGTATGACCAGGCAAAGAAGCAGATGGAAAACGCCAAAGAGTGTTTTGTGACCAGTCAGATTGATGCAGTCCAGGCGCTGCAGACGGCAAAGGGCGCATACGAAGATTTTTTCAGTCAGTTGGAAGACTCCAATCAGCAGATTGCGGATAAAGTGGAGCAAATAAACGCCATACAGAACGAAATATTGCAGAGTCAGCAGCTTATGGAGAGAGAACTTCTGACAGCGGATCAGGCGCGCAGCAGCGCTGAGATTGAGGGGGAGATCGCAAATGTTAAGTATGAAAGCATTGTGAAGGAATATGAAAACGCGGTGCGCAAGGCGCAGTCAGACTTGGAGCAGGCCACACAGAAACTGGAAGATTTCGACTGGTTTGTGGGGGACGGCGCGGTCTATGCGGCGGGGAGCGGACTGGTGACAGCGGTAGGCTATGGCAAGGGCGACCTGCTTGACGATGCGCGGAAGCTCGTGTCCTTCGTGGCAGACACAGATCATTTGAGGGAGGAAACCGGGAAAGAGGATATACAATGAAAAAAAGACATTGCATTCGGACTGCCGCGGCCGCCGTGGGTGTTGTTGGTATAGGAATCGCTGCTGCTGCCTTCATATTTTCCATCATAAATGAAAAGGAAGAGAATGGTATCTATCATGACGAGATCGCGCAGTATGGCGCATTGACAGTCGGGATCACGAAATCTGCTTTGGTTTCGGCTGCCGCGGCCGGGCAGACGTTTGATTTGGACATCGGCGCATTGACGGGGGGAAATTGCACGGCGCTGCAGATCGAGGAGGTGCTCGTCAGTGCTGGGCAGCAGGTACAGAAAGGCACAGCGCTGTTTCGCGTCACAGCGGACAGTGTGCAGAACGCCAGAACGATTTTGCAGAGGAACGTACTTGACGCAAATCGGGATTGTGAATTATTAGAGGCAAGGCAAAGGGAATTGCGCCTGCAGGCATCACAGGGATATGACAATGATGTCATGGATGGAAAATATGCAGGGATGTTGTACAATAACAGGCGTGAAGCGCTTCAAAAAAAGGCGGACGATGCAAAAAAAACGGTGGATGACAAGCAGAATCAGGTCAACCAAAATCTGTCGGAGCTGACGCAGGCGCAGCAGGAGCTGGTAAAGGCGCGGAAGTATCTGAAAGAAGCGGAGATCGCTGTTTCTGAAAACTATGACGACCGGTATAAGAATGCATATTATTACACTGTGTATGAGGAAACAAGGGAAACCGCAGAAAATATGGTAAATCACCTGGAGGAACAGGTCGAACGCCTCACGCAGAAAAATGAATCACTGCTATATGAAGTTGATGCGGCAGTCCGCGTGTATCATCAGATTCTGCAGGATTTGGAGAAGGAAAAATTGACAGCGAAGATGGACTATGACACCGAAATTCTCGGCTCCGAGACAGCGACGGAATGGTACGATATTCAGATGATTCGCTTCGACAATGCATTGCAGGAGGCAAACGCGCGTTATCAGTCCGTTCTGCAGAATATCCGTCAGTTTAATGCCTATCTTCTGCATAATCAGGTGCATTGCAGTCATAGCGGTGTCATAGCGGATATCATGGTAGAAGCGGGAGATACCGTGGGCAAAGATGACAGACTGGTCCTTGTGTACGGCCAGGAGACGGTGACATTAAATGTGTCACTGAGCGAGACAGACTATCTTGCGGTGAATCAGGAGGAGACGGTGAACGTCTCGCTTATGGATTATCCGGACCGCATCTTTGAAGGTAGAATCACAGATGTATCGAACAGGAAATGTGGAAAAGATTCAGAAAATCCGTATTATATTGTTACAGTGGCCATACAGGGAGATGTGTCGGGCATTTGCGAGGGAATGTCAGGTAATGTGACATTTTTGACAAGCGAAGTGAAGGAGGTACTCTATGTGCCGGACAAGGCGGTTTTCAGGGAGGGGGAGCGCGCCTATGTCAAAATGCGCAATAAAAGAGGAAATATTGAGGAAAAAGATGTGACAACCGGATTTTCGGATGGAATATACACAGAAATCATAAAAGGAATTTCGGAAGGAGATGCGGTGCTTTCCTTTTCCGGCTCATTGTAAAGTGCAGCCAAATATCTTATAATAGGGAACAGGTCATGCCTGTTCTTTTTCTGATGCACAGCCCTATGCAGAGGAGAGAAATATGACGCTAAAGCGGAATATGTCATTATCGGAGAGCTCCTTACGTTTGACAACAGCTCCCCAAATGAGGTATACTTCTCATACATAGGAGAGGAGAAACGGGGAAGATGGAAGCTCAAAGGGCGGTAAGCTGGCGCAATTACAGTGTAACTCTGGTTATTATGGCAATTAATATTGCCGGATATATTTTATGTACACAAATGGGGGAAGTGGTGTATAATATTGGTAGCATCAATGCGGAGAAAATTCTTGTGGACAGGCAGTACTATCGATTTGTGACGGCAATCTTTTTGCATGCGGATGCTGAGCACATTGTCGGCAATATGATCTATCTGATTGGACTGGGGCAGATGGTGGAGCAGATGATCGGCCACATCCGGTTTGCGATACTGTATCTGCTGTCAGGGTTTGGCGCGAGCATTTCTTCAATCCTGTACGCTGTTCTGACGGGGGACATCTACGATGCCGTCGGTGCCAGCGGGGCGGTATTCGGGCTGATCGGCGCACTGTTTATCCTGCTTGTCATCCGGGATATGGAGCGGAGAGCGCGGCGGCGTTCCTGTGAAGCGGGAATCATGCCGGACCAGATGGATATTCTCGATGCGAATGGCAGGGTGATACCGGATGGATATGAGCGCATATCGGCAGGCAAAATGGTATTTGTGGTCGCCTACATGATTTACTCCGGGGCAAGGGCGGCTCGTGTCGACAATGCGGCACATGTGGGCGGACTCGTATGTGGATTGCTGATTATGGCGATCATGAATTTGATAAAAACAGGAGGATATAAAGGGTGAAAATTAACATTTATTATGGAGGCAGAGGGCTGATCGGAGACCCGACTTTATATGTGTTAAATAAGATACAGGAGGTACTGCGTGAGCTCAATGTCAGCGTGGAGCGCTATGACCTGTACGAGTTTAAGAGCAATATTGTCACACTGCCGCAGACATTGAAGGATACAGACGGTATTATCCTTGCGACGACAGTGGAATGGTACGGAATCGGCGGATATATGCACCAGTTTCTCGACTCCTGCTGGCTGTACGGTGACAAGGAGAAGATTGCCAATATTTACATGTGTCCTATTGTTATGGCGACGACCTACGGCGAACACGAGGCGTCCAAGAATCTCACAGAGGCGTGGGAAATTCTCGGGGGACGTCCCGTCACAGGGATCTGCGGCTATATAGCGGACGTGTCGGAGCTGGAGCAGAATGCGGGGTATTCCAGGGTGATCGAGAAGCGCACGGAGGACATGTACCGCTCCATCAATCAGAAGGTGCCTGTTTTCCCGAACAGCAACCAGGCCGTGAAGCAGAAGATTACGTTCACGCAGAGTCTGAACCTGACACCGCAGGAGGCAGAGCAGCTCTCGGAGCTTGCCAGCGATGATCTGTATGTGCAGAAGCAGAAAGAGGACATACAGGAGCTTGCCAGCATGTTCAAGGATTTGATGAATGTGAGAGAGGCGGACAGCACCATGTTTCTGCAGGAATTTAAGGATCATTTTTATCCGCAGGCTGGATTCCGCGCAGTCTATAAGTTCATTATGACGGGGACGCAGCTGCCGCTGATCGTCAAGGTAGACCGCACAGAGATGGAGTGCTATTATGGGAACGAAGACAATGTTGATGTCGAGATGCAGGTGTCTGTGGATGTCATGAATGAGATCATAGCGGGGCGCATGACCTTTCAGAAGGCGTTCATGTCCGGGGATATGAAGATGAAGGGCGATTTCAAGGTGCTGCGCACACTGGACCTGTTGTATGTATTTACAAAACAATAAGCCTAAAAATGGAGGGTACTTATAGTTATGAAAGACGATAATTGTATTTTTTGTAAGATTGCAAATGGAGAGATACCATCGAGGACATTGTATGAGGATGATGATTTCAGGGTGATATTGGACCTGAATCCTGCCACAAAGGGACATGCGCTGATTCTGCCCAGGGACCATTATAAGAATCTGTATGAGCTCGACGACAGCACGGCAGCGAAAGTGCTTCCGCTGGCGAAAAAGATGGCGGTGATGATGACGGAAAAACTTGGCTGCGATGGATTTAACGTGGTGCAGAACAACAATGAAATTGCAGGTCAGACAGTATTTCATTTTCACATGCACCTGATACCGCGTTACAACGATGACAACCAGTCGCTTGTCATGCCGCCCTGCGGTATGACGGCGGAACAGCTGGATGCGGTGAAGGACGAGATTACCAGGTGATTAGAACAGCAATCAATAGAAAAATAAGCTTGCGTTTTTAACGCAAGCTTATTTTTGATGTCCTTACTTGATTGTTTTATGGTTGGTCATTGGGAGAGAAGGTTTCCACGGATGTGGAATCTGTTTTGCTGATCACCGAATTGTCAGCATCGTTGATATAGATCACAGTAGTCACAGCCTGGTCGGCGGGAATGCCGCTGTAGATCTGATATCTGTTTCCGATTGTATAGAAGGACATCACAAGCATTGACTCATAGATGCTCATCTGTCCGTCTGACAGTGAGATCGTAAAGCTTGTATAATCAGCGTCGTGTGTTATCGCCGTGATATTGGGGTAATAGTCGTCATTGTCAAGAATATCCTGAATACTGTCTGAGATATTCCGCTCAATCTGGTACAGTATGCTGTCAATTTCGCCGCCCTTTAGCGAGTAGGTGACAGTTCCATCCCCGTTGTCAGCGGCCGCGCTGTCCGCCTGTACCTGATCAAGCTCGTCACCTATTAATATAGAAGGAATCGTGATATCAGCATCCGACTGGCTGACAGGCTGTTTCTCTGACAGATCAATTGATATCTCAGGTGTCACCGGCGCCTGCTGCGTCGGCGAACATCCTGAACAGAGAAGGATACATAATGAAGTTGTCGCAATTATTTTTATTTTATTCTCATTGAATCGTACATTTTTTTTCATATCCTCATACTAACACACAATGCCAAAAATGTCCACTAAAAATTTAATTATATCATAAAAAGTAAATAACTTGAGAAAATAGTAAAGATATATATTAAAAGAAATGCAGCAGACAATACTTTGCTATGCTAATCTCGGGGTGAGAAAATTATGAATTATATTGTTCGGATGCGCAATCTTCGTGAGGATAACGACCTGACACAACAGGAAATTGCGACAGTGTTAGGGACATCGCAGACAATGTATGCAAGGTATGAGCGGGGGGCAAATGAATTGCCAATCAGGCATTTGATCGTGCTTGCACAGTACTATGATGTCAGTACGGATTATCTACTGGGATTGACGAACAAAAAAGCAAAATTTCCGCAGAAAAAATAATTTGCAAAAAAACATTGACATGCTTACCCGTTTATTTTATACTATTTTCTAGTAAATATATTTACTAAAACTTGAGCTGAAACTTTTTTGATAAGTGAGGATGCATCCCTGCTTTATGATTGATTCAAGAAACGGTTTGGAAGTAACGTGCAGATGATTTCCGTGCAGTTCCGGTGTCACACAATGGAAAATGGAAGTTCTGTGTGAAAATACAGCGCTTTTTACTTCTATCTGAGCCGCTGGAAGCGCATGGGGATTAATATGGGATTATTATGAAAAAGAATAGAAATAGAAGAGGGAATAGGGATAGAAGAAAGAAGCGAAAAAAGAGCGGAATCGAAAAGGTGATCATGTGTCTGCTGTCAACAGTGCTGATTATAATACTTGTCCTGGGGCTTGCCGGGACGATCCTGTACAAATCAGGGGAGATCGCACTGAAGGCATCAGCCAGCGCGGCGGGTCCGACAATGGTGGTAGATCTGGAGGAAGTCAGCAGAATCAGGCAGGATTTGGAACACAACAACAGTGTGGCGTGGCAGGAAGACTGGGTTGTATATGACGGAAAAGTATATGAGTACCGGGAAGATATGCTGAATTTCCTGCTTCTGGGAATTGACCATGGCGGAAATCTGTCATCGGAGACAGAGCTGTCTGACTGGAATGCAGGCCAGGCGGACACGATTTTCCTGGTGTCGCTGAATCAGACGGACAAAAATATCAGCGTGATCGGGATTCCAAGAAATTCCATGGTGAATGTAGAAATCTTCAACAGCGAGAGCGAGCGTGTGGAGACGATCTACAATCAGATCTGTCTTCAATATGGCTATGCAGGCGGTGGAGAACTGGGACTGCAGAAGATGAAGGAGAGCGTGTCGGAGCTTATGTGCGGACTGCCTGTTCATGGGGCGTGCGCGGTAAGCTTTAACGCGATTTCTGTGATAACAGACCGGCTAGGAGGCATTGAGGTCATCGTACCGGATGACATGACAGAGTACAACAAAGCCTATGTGCAGGGCAGCACACAGATGCTCACAGGCAAAAATGTAATGGATTACCTGAGATACAGACAGTATGATACACTGGGAAGCCCGACGACACGGCTGGAGAGACAGAAAGATTTCATGCGGGTGGCAATGGTGCGGGTGATGCAGGAGATAAAGGCAAACCCTGTATTTGTGAAAGATATATACGACTCTCTGCGGGATTATATGAATACAGATATATCCGTAGATGAGGCAGTGTATATCGCATCAAAGGCACTCGAATGTACGCTCGCGGAACAGTCCTTTTATCAGCTCACCGGGGAAGACAAGGCAGAGTATTTTGTCAAGGATAACGGCAAACAGGATTTCTACAATGATTATTACATTGATGAAGATGCGCTGCAGAAAATGATGTATGAAATATTTTACAGGGAAGTCAAAGTGTCGGATTTATGATGATATATAAAGAAATTTATATATAGAAAAAACAAGGAGGAAATCAAAATGAAGAAAAGGTTAATAGCGACAGTCTTGTCACTCGTGCTCACACTGTCTATGTCTGTTACAGCGATGGCAGCGAGCAGTACCACATCAGGCAACAGCAGCAGCAGTACCTCAAGCAATAGCAGCAGCAGTGAAGAGGAATCATCGTCTTCCTCGACAACTACAGCTTCCAAGCCTGCAGTGGCAACACCGTCCAACCCGAAGCCCGTAGCGACAGTCGTTGCGGAGACAAAAGCAGGAGCGGCAATCCAGCCAGCTGCAATTCAGGTGGCAATAGCTTCTCCGAATGGCACAGTATCGCCAGTTACACTTGACACAGTAGTTGCGACAAAGCAGCAGGAGGTTGTAAAGGCAGTTGCAAACATTGCAGCGATCGCGGCAGGTATTGCTCCGACAGCTAGTGCAGCTGAGCAGACGCAGGCTGCAACGCAGATTGTCGCACAGGTCTCAGCACTGCTGACAAAGGCACCGTCACCAGTGTTCCAGCAGACAGTGGAGCAGCTTGCATCGTCAAAGGGTTCGAACATTGCTGTAAATAACTGCGGAACTGTAAAGACAGCAGCGGTAGCGACAGACGCACTTGGAAACAATATCGCATCCGCAGGCGTTGTGAGACATGTCACAAGCGGTGCATTGATCATGCTCATGAGCGTGAATGCAGACGGCACAATTGAGTATGTTGAGGGTATCGTTGATCCTGTGACAGGCGCAGTACTCGGTGCATTTCAGGGAGTACCTTCCGTAATCACAGTACTGGTGCTTGCATAGTGAGATGCTGTTATCTGGTATATGGGAAAGCTGCATGTATATGCGTGCGGCTTTTCTGTTGCACAAGGGCATCCAGAGAAAGCATGTCAGCCAAAGCTGACGGGAGCCCGGCGTATCGGCGGAGTGTTTTCTGGCAGGGAAGATGGTGAGGTGTTATGATGATATCTGATTTTATAAAAAAAGGTGCCCTGTGCGCTGCCTGTCTGGTCACGGTGATGGTATGCACCATATTTTCACCCGAAGTGCAGGCGGCAGAGGAGGGCGGAATGACACAGCCTTCTTCCGCAAAGATCTACAGCGGTATGTCGGAAAGCAGCGATATTATCGCAAATCTGATTGTTGGGAATGGATTTGAAGTGCTCGAGGCGCAAAATGATTCCTCCGGCAGTATATGGTACAGAATCAGGACGGATTTTGGTGCAGAGGGATATGTGAAGGCCAAAGAGATGGACAAGCTAATTCTGGATGCGCAAGCCATGCAGCTTCCGACAGCTGCAGATACAGGCGGGGAGGAACAGGAGCCCGAGGGGGAAGCGGATCATGCAGGTGAAGAGCCGCTGCCCGAAGAAAATAATGCCGGGGAAGAACCATCGCCCGGGGAGAATGATGCCGGGGAAGAACCATCACCTGGGGAAAATGATGCTGAGGAGAATGATGCTGAGGAAGAGCCATTGCCCGGGGAAAATAATGCCGGGGAAGAACTATCGCCCGGGGAGGACATTGCTGGTGAGAATA
>CAMWTP010000058.1 GCA_947177165.1 uncultured Lachnospiraceae bacterium | reverse complement strand
TTTTTCGGAACAGCGAAAAACTCCTCAATGGAGAACAGGGCCATGCCCTAACAAACAAAAAAGCATCCCTTAAACCAAAGGATACTTTTTCTGTGACCTCTCATTATTTAGTTCCAAAAATAAGACTCTTTTATTGCACCATCAAATTGACTAATCCCTTATCAAACAAGCTACTATCTGAATACATAGGATTATTCTTTTTATGATATCGTTCTATATATTGCTGCAGTTTTGTCTTTACTTTGGATTTATTGGATGTTTCAGAATAATATTCTCTTAACAAATCTCTTATATCCTCTTTTTCCCGCTTGTAAAAACTCTGTTGACTGGAAAGCAGTTCATCCTTATTTCTAAGAAATTGCGTACTTTTTCCAATATCTTCATACATATAATCCGGAGTCATCCGCTCCATAATATTATTTCTTGATTCCTCATTAAAGCGGACATACTCGTCAATCAACTGTCCAAAATCCGAACGCAGTCCTTCTGGAACGAGCGTATTCTTTACATTTTCCAGCGCAAACCTGCTGGATTCAAGTAATGCGACTGATTCAAATGATGTCCCACGATAGCCAGACATTGCATTAAACTTATCCATTGCCATCGTAGCATTTTCTACTGCTTCCTGAATCCTTGCGTAAGTTTCTTCTGAAAATTCACTCACATTTTCTTTCATCCACCTGTCGAACACTTCATGCTGGCATTCTGAATAGTCCTGAAACAGGTTTTCATCTCCGAAACATGATGACGCACGCAATTCCATTTTGAACGGATTGTCTACCCTGTACATATCAAGTGATTTGGAACTTGAAAACTGTTCCATAAAATGATGCATAAGTGCTTCCAATTTTTTATCCAGAGACGCATTTTCATTCTGCTGCCTGACAGCCTCATCACTTATTTCCACACTGTCCAGTTGTTCTTTGCTTGAATTGTCCGGCACTGCATCCTTTGACTGCAATCGGTTATCTCTATGTACCATGAAACGATTTTGCATTGAAGCAGAAACCCCATAATTAATCTCAGACATTCTTCTTCCTCCTCTAATCTAAAGAATCATGACACTACTTTTAAATCCAGGATCACCCACATTTATTAAATACGCCGAAATGGGATTATCATTTATACTTTCATCATCAGAAAGTGCCTGATTCAAATCCACAGAATACTGTGTTTTTATTTCCCCAAGAATGTGACAACCGCTAAAGCTGCTGCTATTTTTCTAATTTTCATATGTAATACCACCTTCCTATAATGTTCTGAAATATACAGCCTTATTCCTTACACTTGTTAAACTGTCTGATCAAATCTATTGCGCATAATATCTGCATTGGAAAGATCTTGTAGCATTCCATCCTGATATCCAATGCTCAGATTCAAGTCTGGAATGCGGTAAAAGTCCTCTGCCAAAAGTTTCTTAATATTTTCCTCAAAGACGCGATATGCATCCCCTTTAAACTGGGCAGGTACTGCATCGGAGGTCTTTAAGGCCTCCCTGTAGACATCCAGAATATTTTCACCCCTGCCATTCACAAGTCCGTCTTCCGTCTGCCTGTATTGTCGTGGATCTTGTCCGGTCACGCTCACGAAACTGTTCAGAGTGTGATATTTCGCCTTCGCATTATCAGATATGGACGCCCTGTTGCTGTGCATGATATGATAAAATAGTTCGCGTGAGTTATTATCCTTATTTAACAGTTTTTCAATCATTGCTGTCAATCCTGCATCATCAACACCTGATACTTTGAGGGAATAACTGTAGGGATCGATTGAGAAAGTCATGTTGTACTTACTCAGCATGGCACTGTCAATCCCCGCATTTCCAAAAATATTGCACAGCTGCATATTGATTGTCTTTCGATTATACTCATGTGCCTGTTTCTCCGTTACATCACGCACTTCGCCTTTTAAATGGGGATCGTCTACATTCCCTCCACCGTTCAAACAACCATACAACGTCATATGCAATTCATTGTCATACATTGCAGTTACTTCCAGCTCACTAAACTGCTTATAATAATTTGAAGAATATTTTTCACTGAGTGCTGCATACACTTGACTTACAGTCGTATATTTTGCCCTGTTTCTTACTCCCATGGCATAGTAAGTATCTTCCAGCTTTTCAAACGCTTTGTATCGTTCACTTTCCGGATCATGATTATTGCTCTTCACTTTATCCTCTACAAGTTCAAGTTTCCTTTTCCAATCTGGCTTTTCTGGTAGATTTGACGTGTAGCGATAAGAAATATTATAATAATTGTAATATGCCGTATCCTTCATATTTTTCCCCTAATTTTCTTTTTTCGACATCGTTCTTCTATTCATACGCCAACATTAATTCTTTTTATAAACCATTAAATTGGCTCTATTGATGTTCCCTTCGTTTTCCCAAAAAGCACTTTGCAGAAATCATGTACACCTTGATTTTCATTGTTCAGAACAGACATAAACAGGGATTTTATATTGATTTCCCCTCCGCTTTTCTCATATTCTGCCAAATAGCGTGACCGGAACTCCTGATAGGATTTTCGGATATAACTGCCTGATTGACATCATAGGTATGATACAAATCATCTAACTCCTTATTATTCAATCTCTCGTTAAACCCTTTAGGATTATATCGGCCTTTGGCACAGCCCACATCCCATTCGATCAGCTCTTCATAAGCCCGATTCAGATTTTCCAGCTCTTCTTCCTGTGTCAGCAAACGAATGCCATCAGTCGCTTTATTATCATATACATATAACTCCCTTGTTCCATCCCGATACCCCTGTACGATTTGCTGATGCAGGACAGAATACGCGTGCATTGTCGATGCCATAGAATCTTCAAATCCATAGTAGCCCTGACTGTACTCAACGTTATCAATATAATCTGCTACTTCGCGCTGCAATTCCCGATAGTAATAGGAATTAAGATATTCTATGCTGCAGTGTGTAGATTTTGATATCATATTACTAAGTTTCTTCTCATGACCCATATTTGAAATAATATCCACTGCATGTAAATCATGTATCTGAACTGTATCCCGATTTTCCCTGACAGTTTTGTCTGAACTGTCCGTAGAACTTTGCACACTTCCCCGGCTTCGTGGTTTCAGTTCGCCGGACATATAGACATCCATAGTTCGGTTTCCTACTCTAACCATCCGTTATCTCCTCCCTTCGGCTCTTTCCCCTTCCAATACGAATAATAATATTTCTACTGTTTTTTATGCCATCTGATCAAATCTGTTGTGCATAATATCTTCATTGGAAAGATCCTGTAGCATTCCATCCTTATATCCAATGCTCAGATTTAAGTCTGGAATCCGGTAAAAGCCCTCTGCCAAAAGTTTCTTAATATTTTCCTCAAAGACGTGATATGCATCCCCTTTAAACTGGGCAGGTACTGCATCGGAGGTCTTTAAGGCCTCCCTGTAGACATCCAGAATATTTTCACCCCTGCCATTCACAAGTCCGTCTTCCGTCTGCCTGTATTGTCGTGGATCTTGTCCGGTCACGCTCACGAAACTGTTCAGAGTGTGATATTTCGCCTTCGCATTATCAGATATGGACGCCCTGTTGCTGTGCATGATATGATAAAATAGTTCGCGTGAGTTATTATCCTTATTTAACAGTTTTTCAATCATTGCTGTCAATCCTGCATCATCAACACCTGATACTTTGAGGGAATAACTGTAGGGATCGATTGAGAAAGTCATGTTGTACTTACTCAGCATGGCACTGTCAATCCCCGCATTTCCAAAAATATTGCACAGCTGCATATTGATTGTCTTTCGATTATACTCATGTGCCTGTTTCTCCGTTACATCACGCACTTCGCCTTTTAAATGGGGATCGTCTACATTTCCTCCACCGCCTAGACATCCAAAAAGCGTCATCTCTAGTTCATTATCATACATGGCAGTAACTTCTAACTCACTAAACTGCTTATAATAATCTGAGGAATATTTTTCACTGAGTGCCGCATACACCTGACTTACTGTTGTATATTTTGCCCGATTTCTTACTCCCATTGCATAATATGTATCTTCCAGCTTTTCAAACGCTTTGTATCTTTCACTCTCTGGATCACGATTATTGCTCTTAACTTTATCCTTTACTATTTTGAGGTCTTCCTTCCATCCTGGCGTTTTCGGCGCTTCTGGTGTGTAACGGTAAGAAATATTATAATAATTATAAAATGCCGTATCCTTCATATTTTCCCCCTAATTTGTAAATATACGATAACCAGTATCCTTTAAATCATACTGATAGCGAATATTTAGCTTCACCCTTCTCATTGTAGATTCTGCCGTTGCCATGGCATTGTATTTATAGTAAAAACTATTGGCATTTCTATATCCTTTGGTCAAAGCCATTTCTTTTCATCATATTATCAGCAATAACCATACCCGAATCAAATGGCATCTTTATATTTTCATCTAATCGCTGTTCTTCTAACTTCTCATCCTCTATTTTTCTTTCTTCTGCTTTCTTTTCCTCTCTTATCTTCTTTAATTTTTCCTTCAATTCTTCTCTTGCTTTTTCTGTTTCAGGTTCAACCTCATCTGTAACGCACGTTTCTGCCGTCATACTATCATATCCGTTTATCTTTATGCTACAACTTAATACCTTACACCCTCTTGCTGCTTGCGTAGACTTTATTTTTTCAACATTTTCAGGTATCAAAGATAGATTGTATTCCAACCATTCTGATGTCTTTTCATCTCCTAATGCCTTCGACAAAAGAGAACTGTTTATCTCAACAGAATACTCAGTGCTTTTCAAGCAATTATATTTTTGTGTTAGATAATTTCTATACTCACGAGTATTGCTGTACGTTTTTTCTGCCGATTGCTGTTCTGCTGCATTTTTTGCATTTTCAGAACTGTTCTTTGGTTTTGTTTGCGTGTAGTAATTTGCATACGTTGTATAATTATTTACACCTGTTATCGCCATAATCTTGCCTCCCCTAATATTATTAAAAATATTCAACTCATCACCATGTCTATATAATTAATTTCAATTCAGTTGATACAAATACCATAAATTAATGCATTTTCCCCCGCTCTACCGATGTATTTGTGCTCATAGTTTGATATGAACCACTACATTCCGCTGCACGAACATTAATAATAGGACTAAAGATCATTGCTGTTTATAACTTCATACTACTTTTCACTTTTTACTATTACAGTAAAACCGTCTTCTATCATCATTTGCGCTGCTTCCTCGCTTATCGCGATATCCTTATTTTGAATATGAAGAAAATAAGTTCCATCATCAGTCTTTATCAAATACGAATTATTAGTATTAACTTCATGGGCATTTTGCTCTGTTTCTATATCCTCCTTCGGCGCTTCATATTCGGTTTGAAAAATGAAAGAGTAGGATATGAAAAGCAGACACCCAGAGATAACCCATGCAGGAATGTTCCCTTTCTTTACTAAAATGCGCCTTTCATTTGCAACCAGTTGAAAACGCTCAAGGAGAGGCTTCGGATTATCATAATGAAGCCCTGCAGAATTCGCATCTTTAAGGCTGTCCTTGTATTCACTTAGTATAACCGCCAGATAATCGCCTTTTAACTGATGATCCAGTTCCTTTACTGCCGTCAGGTCACACCGGATTTCCAGACTCTGGCTCAAATCCTTTTTTAGTAAATATACACATGGATTCCACCAATAGAGTGCACATAATATGTTAATCAGATTTTTTACCAGGATATCATGATTTAACAGATGGGAACACTCGTGAAGAAGTATAAACCGCAATTGCTCCTCTGTATACGGTTTATCAGGTATTATAATCTTTTTCCGCAGTATGCCAAAGCAGCAGGGTGTCCTGACTGCGGCGGTCTGAATAATGTCCGGCTTCTTACTGCCATTCCATACCGCATCTACGATTTGTGCCGCGTTACTATTTCTTTGTACCGGCATTCCGCCAAAAAAGCGGGCAATTTTCACATACTGAATCACATAACGCAATATAATCAAAAATGTTCCCGAATACCAGAGCAAACATAACAGATCAAACACAGAGATATCATTTCCTATATTTCGTTCGACACAGGAAAAATAGTATATTCTGTTATAGAGTTCTCCGCCGAATATTATCTTTGTCCATGGAAATTCGACAGGAATGATCATTCGTATCATGCAAAACAAGTATAAAACAATCACACCTGACACACTGCAGATATCAATTAATTGATATTTTGTTCTCAGCACATAGAAAATCAAAATCAGAATACTGCTCCACAATACTGTCATCCAGACAGAAAAAAATGTAATATGCATGCGTTTCCCTTATTGATCTCTGTGCCGCTCTGCCTTGAGGGAAGCAATGACTTCTTCCAGTTTGGCAATCACTTCTGCATCCTTTTCTCTCTGATTTTTTCTGCTTACGCCAATGAATGCGGCAGTAATATCTGCCAGAGAATTTGCATTGATTCCCCTTCTCATAAGAACAGACGAGTAGTATTCTTCTTTGGTGAGAGAAGGCGTAAGCTTCCTCGCATATGTTTTTACAGTCTTTTCAAGTCCTGCCACTTCAAGATAGCCGTTATCTGACAAAGACTGCACTGTCCTGCATAGAGTGATATTCGTCCAGCCCTCAGATTCCAATTGTTTTGCCATCTCGCTTGCAGTCAAAGGTTTCTTAATTTCCCAAAGATAATTCATCAGTTCTTCTTCTCTTTTGTTTAAGATATCTTTCTTTTTCAACATCGTCCTCCTTGTTAAAACTTCAACATTAATTGGCTACGCATATCATTTTGTGATATTTTATATATTATATCGTCTGATTATAAATTTTCTTAACAGCAAAATATTTTTTTATTACAGCATTAATGAATGTAGGCGCTGTCAAACATAATGAACGTAGGGCTATTAACATTGAGTTATACTGGGGCGTGTTTGAAAAATGCTTTCTGACAGATGTGCGTCACAATTTGTGGGAGATTAAATCATCTTACAGATGATTAGCCGAATGAAGGGCGCATAGAGGGCAAAGGCATACTTTACATTCTTCTGCTGCACGACAGCTTTTCCATCGTGCAGCAAATTTTTATAATTGATACATATTACAATTCATTGATAGTTGCTGTAATTGGCATGTTTCTAATCCGCTTTGCAGGTGCATATACTGCTGCCGCAGCAGAAACTATATCGAATACAACAATAATAGCAATCAAAACTATCGGCAGACTCCACTGGCTTCCAAAATACCGTGTAACCAGTCTCACATACAAAAAGCGGCTTAAGACAATTCCGATACCACTGCCGACGATAAGACCGGAGACAGCGTAAGTAAAGGCTTCCGCAGCAATCATCCGGGTAAGCTGTTCCCCATCCATACCAACCGCCCTCATAGCTCCATACTGCTTTATCCGGGCAGTTACACTCATAGAAATGCTGTTGATGATGTTAAACAGCGTAATCATCGCAATGATTGCCATAAAACTATACAGCAGAAATTTCACAGCCAGATAGGTATTGGCATCTTCCTGATTACGCTGACGCTCATCCGTAAAAATAACATCGCTTCCCACAAGACTGTTGATTTGTTTTACCGTTTCATCCGTAGCCTGTCTGCTTAATTGTATCCCTATCATACTGTAATTTTCTTCCCCTGTCAGCCGGGCAAACGTTTCCTGTGAGCAGATGATGCTGTATTCGCTGGGATACAGCCCGTCTGATATGCCGCATACAACCTCAATCTCCTGTCCCGCTACCTGAATGATGTCTCCGACTTTTATCGGATTATCTTTATTCAAAACTGTCATAGCCTTGCCGCTGTCCCCATACACTTCCGATAAATTTCCCTCCACAAGACTCTCCTCTGCACAGTCCAGCATATACTCACTGTATGACGTTATATTGACATGATCAATCTCCTGCCGCGAAGAAGCAGCCGGAACATGCTCTATATAGGAACTGCCCCAAACATGCCCTACACCGGTAATCCTGCTGATCGCATCGCTTAAACCCTGATTCAGTACACGCTCATTTGCATAGCCTGTAAGGCTAATATCCGGCTGCCATGACCGCATTACGGAGGGTATCAGTTCATACGCAAAATCCAACCCTACTGAAATGCAAAGAAACAGTATAATACTGAGCGAAAAGCTGGCTGTCAATAAAAACCAGTTTTTCTTAGACGCTGTTGCATGGTGAATACCCAATGTCCTTTCAACCTTTCCGATATTCCGTTTTGTTGCATGTCGTACCGAAAGCGCCGTATCCGAATTTCCGGAAACCGCTGCCATCGGGGGAACTTTAGACGCACGTTTTGCAGGAGACTGCGCCGCCAGCAGGACAGTTACAATGCCAACCATCGCCCCGCTGAGCAGCCCGACGGGGCTTAAGGCAAATACCGGCATAGTGGCAAATTCACCGCCAACTCCATAACGTAAGAATGCACAAATCCCCCATTCAATTGCTGTACCTGTGACCAACCCAACAGGCACAGCCGTTTTGCACCAGTTTAACGCTTCCAGCCGCACATACCGGATAATCTGCTGGCGGCTTGCACCAATACAACGCATCATTCCAAAAAATTTTGTCCGCTGGGCTACATTGCTGTTCATACTGCCGGAAATCATCAATACGCCGGCCAATAATACTATAACGAACAAGATTGCCGCTATTCCGTAAATATTCTTCATAGATTCATTGCTGCTTTGCCCGGCAAGACCCATAATCGCTGTATTTTCCGAAATATCTTCCTCCGGCAGATCATACTGCTGCCTGATTTCCGAGGTGATACCGGATGCTTTTGACACATCCTGAAATCGAATATAACAGATTGGGTTGATCGGAATATTGTTTTGTTCCATGATGGAAATATACGCATCCCGCGTCATATATACAGCAACCAGATATGTCTGCCTCTGATAATCTTCTGCGTCATCCGACCCAAAACCGCATACCGTAAAATCCGTATCCCCCGAAGGTGTCTTTACTGTCACATGGTCACCAATCTTTACATCTAACGCAAGGCGCGCATTGGAACTAAGCATAATGTCATCGTCACCCTGCGGCAGACTGCCTTCTTCCAGGGCATTCACAAGCTCTGCCAGATAAATACTGTCAGCGCCGTATAATGCAGCTTTTTTCTCCCCGATATAGTAAGGCTGGTCTGCGTCTGCGTTAAATGTTTCCGACCAGCCGATGGCGGCGACATCCGGACGCCGGCTGATTTGTTCTGCTGTGTCCTGAGAGATATTTTCCAACCGGATATGCCAGTTTCCATGTTTATGCTGCAGCCCCTCACTTTGTGTCCGAATGAACATATCTGCCACACTGAAAATCGCAGTTACAAGCAGCACAGAAATAATAACACAGAAAATCGTCATACGGTTCTGCCGTTTCCGCACCTTACCCGAAATAGGCACAAGGCTTAAATAACTTTTCATTCCCTGCACCTCCCTAAATCAGTAAGTTCCCCGTCTGACACCTGCAGGATACGGTCTGCCGTCTGTGCAATACTGCGGCTGTGTGTAATCATAATAATTGTCTGCTCATACTTCTTTGACGCTTCTTTTAACAGCGCAATCACTTCACTGGTATTCTGCGAGTCTAAATTTCCCGTCGGCTCATCTGCAAGTATTAAAGCCGGACGGGTAAACAAAGCACGTCCAATCGCCACTCTCTGCTGCTGTCCGCCGGACAACTGACTGGGCAAATGATTCCGGCGTTCTTTCAGGTTCAGCACCGAAAGCAGTTCTTCCAGATACTTTCTGTCCGGTTTCTGGTAATCAAGCAGCACCGGAAAAACAATATTCTGCTCTACGGTCAATTCCGGAATCAGGTTGAACGCCTGAAAGATAAAACCAATATTTCTCCGCCTGAAAATGGTAAGTTTGCGATCATTCATGGAAAAAATCTCCTTTCCACTGATGACTACCTTGCCGGATGTGGGCGTATCAAGTGCGCCTATCATGTTCAGGAGCGTACTTTTCCCGGAGCCGGATTCCCCGACAATCGCCACATACTCGCCTTTTGGAACGGAAAACGAAACTTTCTTTAATGCCTTTACGGCAGCTTCGCCGCTTCCGTATGTCTTACTGACATTACTGACTTCTAATAAATTCATTGTGTAAACACCTCTTTCTGTTTTGATACCCCAAATATAGCAGAGAAATCCTACACCTATATTACAATTCCCCTACAATTTTGTTGGAATTAAAAAATTCATCGTAAATGAGGTTCCCCTGCCTAAAGCGCTGTCTACTTCAATCGTTCCGTTATGGGCTTCTACAATCGCTTTTGCCAGCGGCAGTCCAAGACCAATACCCTGCGTGTCTTTAGAATAACGGCTCCGATAAAACCGCTTAAAAATATGGTGTACATCCTCCAGACAGATGCCACTGCCATTATCCTTTATAGTGATTTGGACAATAGAAGCAGATACCCGCCATTCCATGCGTATGCAGCCGCCTTCTCCGGTATGGTCAAGGGCATTTTTTACAAGGTTGCTGATTGCTTCGATCATCCAGCTGCGGTCACACAAAAATGCGGTTTCCCCACTGCCTGACAGGCAGATTTCTTTTCCTTCCTGATTTGCCCGGAACAGGAAGTGCTTTTTGACGCTTTCCGCAATCTCCGACACATTTTCCAATGATTTTTCCAACACAATCATGCCCGCATCCAGCTTTGTGATTTTTAAAAGGTTCTGTACCAGCGCTTCAATTCGGTCAAGCTCCTGCTCGGAAAGTCGGGAAAAATTCTGAATTGTTGGAAGCCCCTCCGCCTCGTCCTGTATAAGCCCGATATAAATATTTAGGGCGGCAAGCGGCGTCTTTAACTGATGCGAAATATCAGCTATGGTATTCTTTAGAAATTTCTTTGCTCTTTTTTCATTCTCGGCATGGGCATTTAAGATAGCCACCAGAGAATTCACTTCATGGAACAGCCGGTACATTTCTCCTTCATCATTACACTCAATCGTGAAATCCTTGTTGCCGGATATATATTCTGTAATCTGTGATATAGCGTTTTCCATGATTTTATGCTGCTGCCTGAAATACCCATAACAGAGTGCCAGTATTGCAGCACTCATCATCCAAAAACTGACCATTGTGTAAACTGCCGCATTTCTGACTTCAAACTCTATAAGCAGAACCGCAATCAATGTAAAAAACAAGATGCAAAGCAGAATACCTCCAAAGAGCCGTTTGATTTTTTGGTTTACAAATATTTTCATCCTGCACCTCAATCCACAGTGTTCCATTTATACCCCATACCACGGACAGTGACAATCCGTTTCGGTTCTCCCGGATCATCCTCAATTTTTGTACGGAGCCTGCGGATATACACGGTAAGGGAATTGTTGTCTATATAGCTTTCGCTGCAGTCCCACAATCTGCCCAAAATCTGCTCCTGGGAAAGTATCTGGTCAGGATTTTCCATAAACAGGCATAGCAGCTTATATTCACTTGCTGTCAGTTCAACCAGTTCTCCCCTTTTATACACTTCCCCTTTTAAAAGCTGGATACAGATGCCGCCTGAATTTAATTCTGTGACAGCAGTGCCGAAATTTTCACTCCTGCGCAACAGTGCATTGATCCTTGAAAGGAAAACTGCCAGTTTAAAGGGTTTTGTGATATAATCATCGCCCCCAATGTCAAGCCCCATGATAATATCTGTTTCTTCATCAGCGGCAGTAAGAAACATAATGGGTACTTTTGAGGTCTGTCGTATCTTTTTGCAGAAATCAAAGCCGGAGCCGTCAGGAAGCGCTACATCCAAAACAGCCAGATCATATTCATCCTTTTCCCACAATGCATCTGCTTCCAAAGTAGTGCGGGCAACTGTTATTTCATATCCCTGCTTTTTTAAGGCAAAAGAAAGCCCATTTATCAGGCTCAAATCATCTTCCAGTAAAAACAGCCGTTTCATTTGCTATCCCCTTCCTTTCTTCCCTTTATTCTCCCATCCGTCGGTTTTGGGGCATCTTTCCTTTCTGAAATACCCCATTTTTTTGCGCCTTCTGACGCAGAAATATACTCAAACATTCTTACACACTCCTTCTCAAATTTCTAACAGCTATAATTATATGCGTCCAACCGAATCGTTTCAAGCGTTTAAGACAAGCATTGTGGAAATATGCATAACTGGCTATTCAACCATAGATAACTCCAATCACAGGACATGGAAAAGCAAAGGGTGGTTTTCCCACATCCTGTAAACAGAGTTACCCACAGTTCCATAAACAAGCCAGTTATACACATTTCCACGAATACCGACTACGGTGGAGCCTTATTTCCGCCTTTTGTGCGAAGTCAGCTTTCCTCCCAATAAATGCCGACTGTTTTTCACACCGCATTGCCGCCTTCCTCCGCCTTGTCCTGACACAAATAATAGGCACTGTTTTTCACTGTTATTTAGGCAATGCTGTACTAGCCCAAATAATAATTTCAAAACCAAAATGTAACTATTGACATTACATCATTTCCATGCTATAAATATAGATGTAGCAATCATTATTACATCAAAGTCAAAATATGGAGGTAATCATATGGCAAATTTTAGCAAAGTAAGTGTAGCACCAGACGCAAGAACAGAACTGCATGACAAACTTTCGTTAACCGGAGCAGAAATCAGTATTAACAATCTTCCGGCTGGAGCATGTGTACCTTTTATCCACGCACATAAAAATAACGAGGAAATTTATGCAGTTCTTGACGGAAAAGGCAAAGCTGTTATTGACGGGGAGACTGTAGAACTTGCAGCTGGTGACTGGCTGCGCATTTCTCCGGCAGCCAGGCGTCAGTTTTTTGCGTCAGAAGATACTGCGATCAGCTTTATCTGCATTCAGGTGAAGGAAAATTCCCTTGGAGAATACACCAGGGATGACGCAATCGTCTAAAATTGTTTGAACAAAAAAGTGCTTTTTATATGGGATAAATGTCCCTATAAAAAGCACTCTTTATTTCATGACAGATCCTAAGTTTCCTGCAGCGGTCCCAAATTTCCACTCCTATGTTTTCTGAAAAATCATCGCCTGGAACACAGCCGTCTTATCCCCGTCTTTGCAGGAAAACTGCATGTGCGTCCCCCGCACCTGGCTTAATCCAGCGCGTTCCAATGCACAAATCAGACCAGCATATGTGCTGTCCTCCTCATAGCGTTCCACACTGACCAGATATCCTCTGTCTTTGACCAGCGCCGCAAGCTCTTTTGCATACGCTCCGTGCCTCTTTGCATGTTCCTCCATTGGCAGTACAGCCGGTTTTGGTTCTTCGCAGAGTGCTTTCCACGCGGCATTTTCGTGCATCGTGCGGCAGGAAAACAGAGTGTCACACTGCTTCTGACCTGGCACTCTCTGGTTGGTAAAATGTACATTATTTATCTGAAGCCTGTCTGCAAGCTCTTTTGCCACAGCGACAGCGTTCAGGGACAATTCCAGACCCGTGACAACAGAATCAGGATACCGCAGTGCAAGGAAACAAGTCAGAATCCCATTTCCACAGCCGATATCGTAAATATCTCCCGCCAAAAAAGAGGCATACCGGAGCAGATAGTCCATCACTCTCCGGAAAAACACACGGTCATAAAAAGATGATGCCAAAAGGCTCATCTGCTGACTTTGATTCAGGTAATCGACGAGCTCCTGCTGACGGTGGAGATATGGCGTGTTCCCTGTTCCATGCACCAGCCGTTCTTCCGAAAGATCAAACAGTTCTGTCAGGCGTTCAATGTGCCTTTCCCCCTCATTTTGTCCAAAAGTTTCAATGAGCGCCGTATCCAGCTCCGTAATCTTGCGGATACCGACCCTGGCAAGATATTCTTTGGTCTCTGCATCCAGCATATATTCCACCTCCGTCACCCGATCAGACACTTCTGCCCCTGAAATCCAAAACCGTATTTCCTGATGTTCTCCGGCGCAAAACCGCCTGCAATGAGTGCTGCCTCGTACTGCTTCTCCTCAATCTGGGCGAGCGCATTTGCGACAGTGTCCTCGAGCGTCCTCTCGTCGTCATCCGCATCAAGCACCTTGAATTCAAAGATAAACGCTTTCTCATTTTTGTCAAACGGCTCAATCATAACATCGTACCGGCCATACCCACTCTCGCGGTTTGATGTCACCTTGTATTTGTCCGATAAATTTACAATCATGCCAAGCACAAATCCATGGTAAAAACGCTCCGGGTGCGTCTCATCCGACGGTTTGTTTCCCGTGTCAAAATAACTGAATGTGTGCAGTGCTACTTTATTCATGAATGTATTCATTTTGCGAATATTATCGTGCAGAAGGGCGTTGATAAATTCGTTGTAATATGCCGGAACATCGTATTTCCCAAACCAGTCCTTTACCATCTTTCGGAACATGAACCAGACTTCCCGATTTGTCAATGTCAATGTGTACTCCGCGTCACCCGTTCTGTCCGCCCGAAGCGGTTCCCGGTCTATCATTTTCAGATACCCCGATGCCAGCAGCAGACTCCAGATCGCATTCGTGTTGCCATATAACTGATTAAACACAATCTGCTCATCTATCGGAGCTATAAAGCTTTTTCCGGCAAGCAGATCCTCGACGGTTTTCTTGGCATCGGCGTCACCAGTCTGTATTAATGTACTCACAAGGTCATTGGAACTTGTGTTTGCCCAGTAGGCGGCATATTCTCCTTTTTTGCCAATGAAGGATATGATAGACCATGGATTGTAGATATCCGTATATCTTCCAAATGTAAAGCCGTCATACCACTTTTTTACTCCCTCTTTGTGCTCACCCAGCCCTGATTCATCAAGCGCCCTGAAAACCTCTTCCTCCGTAAAACCAAAACTGGTCGCATACTTATCAGAAGTGGTTGTCACTACCTCGAGATGATTCAGCTCAGAAAAAATGGATTCTTTTGACACCCGCGTAATACCCGTAATCAGCCCCCGTTCCATACTCTCATTGTCCTTGAATGTTTTCACAAAAAAGCCTCTGAAAAACGAGACTGCCTCTTCCCAGTATCTGCCAAGCCACGATTCCTGCATCGGCGTATCATACTCATCCAGAAGGACAATCACTTTTTTCTCATAATAGATTTCAAGATAACTGCACAACCGCCAGATCGCCATCTGTGCCATCTTGTCAGTCATGTTGTCATTGACAGACGCAAAAAATGCCCTGTCATTGTCGTCAAACTTTTCCGACTTCATGATATTTCTATATTTCGCATAAGTGTCAGATATGATTTGTTTTACTGCAGTTTTCACGGCTTCTATATTTTTAAGCTTTATTTCTGCACTATCTCCCCCGACATACCCTGACTTTACCCCCGCAAAGCTCATAAAAATCACAGGATACGTTCCCTGCAGGGCTCTTAATGTTTCGTCCTCCCATATCTTGCGCCCCTCAAACAAGTCACTCCTGCCCTCATACCGCTTCGAGAAAAAGCACTCGATCGTACTCATATTGAGTGTCTTTCCAAATCGGCGCGGGCGCGTGATCAGAGTAACCTTATCGGCATAATTCCACCATTCGCTGATAAAATCCGTCTTGTCAATATAAAATATATGATTCCGCATCATGTCCTCATAGTTCTGATAACCAAGACCATGCTTTACTTCCATGCTATCTCCTCCGTTCCGCCAATCAACACTAGGGAACTGTTACAAAATTAATTTTCAGACAGTTCCTTAAATATGTTCTAAAACAACTTTACCATTTTTCCAGCATTTCAGCAATACATACAATTCGACAACGCATCATTGAATCAGCTTTTTACTACTCTTGTGGATGCCCCTGCAGTAACAGGATACTCTCAGCTATTTTTGTGACAATGTCCTCATCTTCACCGCCAGGCTCCCCTGCAATGAAGTCAATCGCAATATAGACACCCAGCTCCTTGTCATAAGACAATATCCCCGGATAGAGTATTTCTTCCCCTGTCTCCGAATCCTCAACGCTGATTTTGCATACAGCAGTACATTTTGTCTCACTTTCTGTGACAGGCTGATAATCATTGTTCCAGTTGACTTGTGCGCCCAGCATCAATTGATTATAGATTGCAACATACTCAATACCATACTCCCCCTCCCGAGGCGCTTCAAACGTGTTGTAGCAAATACTTCCAAGCAGCTTACTCCCCTCATAAATCAGCACAGGACAAAAACCGCCAGCTCCGCCCAGTCCCGCTTCCTCTTCACTCTGCGGGCAGACCAGGCTCCAATTTTCCGGCAGAGAAAGCTGCAATGTAAACGGCTCAATCTCAAAAATCTGTGTATTATACTCTGTCTTGTCAAACGCATGCGCCGGGAACTGTACCTGATACACATTCGCCTCTGTGACCGCTGCACCAAATTGCGCACCGATAAAGGCATACACATCCTGTGTCCGGATGTCTATCCGCTCCGCTGGCTCTGTATTGGTCTGCAGGTATATATACATCGGTGCGTCATCCATAGAACCGCCGCCAATCCACAGTGAAAACATCTCGTCAATCTCATAGACCCGGATATACAGTCCCGAACCGGTCTCCACGTAATCATACCACGCAAAATCCGTCCAGGTCAGTTCACTGCCAAACCCGGAGAGACGCTGTACCTCCTCCAATGTCAGCCGGTTCTTCCCGTCGCCGCTGCCCTCTTTCAGCCACGGCTGATACATCCACTGCCGCTGCGTCGAGTCCGTCTCATGTGTGCCAGTCGGCGTGCCGCACTCCTGATACACATAAATATAGTTTTCATTGTAAGGACTCGTATAATACGCGCACCCCTCCAATCCTGTATCATTGGCCTGTGCGCTGTCTATTGTTCCGGCATACACATAGCCATATGGCAGTTTCGGTGCCGGCATATAGGGATCAATATATACGGACGCATCCATAAGAATTGTCGGACGCACAGCCCATTGCATGCTATCCTCTGTATTTTCTTTTGGGTTGGTCAAAAAGCAGACCGCAACGGCTGCACAGACCAGAACCACCGCCACAATCACCCAAAATGCAGGCTTCTTATAATACAGAACATTCTTTACGCGCTCTGTCACACCAGTCTCGCCAAAAGCAAGCGGACAGACCGCCGCCGATCTGCGCGGCGCACTGCAGGAAAGCAGCGCCTGCGAATAGCCGGCTCTCTGCACCGCATCGAAATTTCTCACTACCCGCTCATCACAGGCAAGTTCAATATCTTTGCAGAACAAAACATACGCCGCCCAGATCACAGGGTTATACCAGTACAGGGAAAGCAGCAAAAAGCCAATCGGTTTCCACCAATGATCATGGTATTTGATATGCGCCTGCTCATGTGCAATAACATACTCCTGCTCCTTTTGTGTCAAACGAAACGGCAGATAGATGCGGGGACGCACAATTCCCAGCACAAAAGGGGAAACGGCATATTCACTCTGATAAATGTTATCTGTCACCAACACAGCCGTCCTAATGCGGCTATACAGGTGCCAATAGCTGATCACCGCATACAGAAGCATACCAGCGATACCGACAATCCAGCAGAAAGCCGCAGCAGCAACAAAAATCTGCAGAGGATTCACGCTGGCTTCCTGGCTTGGAGCAAACGCTTCCACAATGATCGGATTCACAGCCTGATTAAACGCCGCGATACCACTGTGAATCTGTGGTTCCTGCATATCCACAATGTTGGGACTGATGGTTTCCACACTGGGAATCAGACTGAAGATACTCTGAATCGAGACAGGCAATACCAGCCGCAATGCGACAATTCCCCACAGCACGGGCATCAGCCATTTGGGCGCTTTTCGCAGCACAAACCGCAAAATGATCACCGCGAGCACCAGCCACCCTGCGGCAATCCCCATATTGACAAATTTCAGAAAAATGTCAGTCATCTGCCGTCTCCTTTCCACGCCGGACACCGCTGCTGTTTTCTTCGATGCCATGACTGTTCCTGTAATCGTCAATCATCTGCTGGACTGCGTCGATCTCCTTCTTAGAAATCTTGCGATGTTTTGTAAAGGCAGCTACAAATGCTGGGAGCGAACCCTCGAATTTCTTCTCCACCAGCTCGTCAATCTCCGCCGCCTGAACAGCGTCCTTTGAGACCAGAGAGGTCACAATTGAATTTTCATTTTTCAACACACCGCGCTCAGACAGGCGCTTGATTACGGTATAGACCGTCGTCGGCTTCCACCCAAGCTGCTCCCCGCACAGCTTCACCAGCTCCCCGCTGCTGACAGGCTCGTGCTCCCACAGAATCAGGCAGAATCGATACTCGCTTTCAAATACTTTCGGTGTTTCCATAACACAGTTCTCCTTTCTCTAATATGTTAGAGTATATATACACTAACACATTAGAGTTGAGAAGTCAACCCTTTGGAATGCACCACCTGGATCGCATGTCAAAGCTCCAGACGCACCGTTTCCTTTTTCACATATCCGGTCACATCCCCGTCCCTGCCTTGTACCGCGATCGCGATCTGATAATAACCGTTCTCCTCCGCAAGTATTTTAACCTCCATGCCTTCCTGCAGCAAAGCCATCGGCGCAGCATCATCCGCCGTACTTACCACCATGTACGCGTCTGTAATGATAACTCCTGTCCTGTATTCTGGTGTATCGTTCCTGGCCGCTGCATTTTCATCTGATTCCATTTTCCTGCATCTTGTATTGGAAACGAACTGGAAGCCGCTGTCCGTCTTTTGCAAAGTGACAATCCACTGCCCGCCTTCATATGTTTTCTCATACTCCAAAACAAGCATATCGTCTGGCAGCCTGCTGCCATATATGACCGTACACCAGTCAAAACCAGTGTCCCCCTTTACCAGATAATAGCTGTCATACTGCTCTAAATAATAAAAGTTTTCCAACCCTCTCTTCTGCGTTTCCTCCAGCCCAATACCTAATTTCTCTCGCAGAAAAGCATCCATCTCTTCTGTTCCGACTTTCACAATATCCAGATAAGGCGCCTGGCTGTCCAACACTGTCAGCTGTGCGATTTCTTCCTCAGAAACCGTACCCGTCTCACCGCTGATTCCGTCATAGAACAGGCAATATAAATCAATCTCTTCCGGCTTTCCATACTCACTGGTCAGCAGCATATTATTCGTATTGTCTGTCCCACCATTGAAAAACTTTGTGTTCAACAGTTCTATTTCCGCATCAGAAAGAGGCTCTGCAACATTCCGAATTTCATCAGCGGCATATGCATTTCCCAAAAGGCAGATGCCAGACACAACTATCAGTGCCAACACCAGACACGCCACTGCCCACACGCTGCGTTTTCGCAGTCCCTTCGCAATTGCTGCAATTCTTTCTTTCATACTGTCTCGTCCTCCTTCCACGCCGACGGCTCAACAAAACCGCTGCTGCCGCCAATCAAAGCATAACCTCTTTCCGCAGCTGCTCCACTTCCTCCTTCAGCCGCTCGAATATTCCTTCCGAATCCAACTCTGACATTCACTCTTCTCCTTCAGTATAACAAGTCTGCTTTATTTTTACAATAGCCGCGTTGCAAACTAATGTTCCAGAACTATTGTACGCTATTTCGTAAAATATGTCAAGCCGCTTTCAGAAAATATGTTTGCCCACTACAAGTCCCGTCTCGCCAAACTGTATCACCCCCGTCCGCTTATAAATACACGCAAAGCGGGGACATGCCGCACATATCCCCACCTTTTCGCAATGTCCTTTATATGACTATCCTATTTCACCAGCACACCCCTGGCATCAAGAGGCGCTTCCCTTATCGCAATACACTGCAACTGCCTGACTGACAAACGCTGCGGTTCCCTCACCGCCAGCCTTGTCGATGTTTCGCTTCATGCGCTCATCACACACATACATCTGCCCCAGTCCGCGCAGAATCTCATCTGTACACTGATAATAATACTCCGTGATAAACGCCTGTATCCCGGCAACCTGCTTCTGCACTGCCTCGTCAGAAGGAGAGCCCTGCCGCAGCTTTCCAATCTCAGCAAACCGCTCCATCAATTGACTTACAATCTCTTCCTGCTCCCTGTCCGTCCTTCCTTTCACCTTTTGCTGATACTCGCCATATGCCTTGGTACGGCCCCAGCGCTCGCGGACTTCCTCCTCGTACTGCCTTATTTCCTTTTTGTCAAATGCGTCAAATGCCTTCAAATCCATTGATTCCACTCCTTTTTCCTGCAGTCTGTGCGCAAACGAAAGCAGTTTCTGCATGTGCGCAAGCTGCAGTTCCAACAGCCTGATCTGCTGTGCAAGTGCTTCCTGCCAGTCAAAATCCGGGCTGTCCAGAATCGTTTTGATCTGCTTTAGCGGAAACTGCAGTTCGCGGAACAGCAGTATGTTCTGCAGGCGCGCCAGCTCATCATCGCCATACAGACGATACCCTGCTTCTGTCACTTTTGCAGGCTTCAACAAGCCGATCGCATCATAGTGGTGCAGCGAGCGGACACTCACACCTGTCAGTTTGCTTACCTCGTTTACTGTCAACATCGTTTTTTTCCTTTGCCGTTATTCCGCCCTTTCCAGATATGGAATAACCCTTCCTTTCCTATTTAATGTATGCATACACACCTTCCTGCTCTGTATTCCCGGGAACAAATTTATCATAAACTATGACATAATGTGAGAGTCAAGAGGGATATTTCATTTTATTAATCTTTTTTCTGCAAACAGATTTTACAAAGTAAACATCAGAAACATAACACCCCATGCCTTCCTGATATCCCTATTGACCAAAAGATATGCAGAGCCCATCATGAATCCCCACAGAATGCCGCTCATCCCAACTGCCAGACTTCCTTTCGTAAAAACATGCGCTACGGTGGGTGCCCGTGTGCACAAAAAAGACGTACCACTACATTTCCCGATTCAGATTACACGATATCAAACAAAGCTTCCTAAAAATCACGGTGCCTTCTCGTACACCATGTATAAGACATTGTCCGCAAATACAAACCCATAATAATTTCCGTCAATCATCTCACCTGCCCAGTATACACCGTTCCAGTCATCTTCCTCATAAATAAATTCACTGTCAAAATAAGCACTGACTTCCTCCATGGTCATGCCCATCTCAAACTTCCGGTTCCGGCTGCCGCCCTCCTGCAGGAGCATATGGTCAAGACGTCCCTCATCAAAATAGCAAATATAGCTGTCGTGCTCCACGCCGATGCTGTATCCGCCATCATCCGTGCTGCCCTCGAAATACTGTAGCCCATTCTGATTCAAAAATTCCTTGACTTCCACCACACTCCTGCCCCATGAAATCTCGTTTAAAAGCTGTCTGACAGCTGGCTCGGAATATTCCTCCACGGCGATCGGAACGAATGTATCCGAATAGATATTGAAGCTTGTCTGGACAAGATCCCCTGTGACCGCAATCGTTTTTTCCTGATCGCCAAGTCCACTGCCCACGCCCAGCATCGTTCCATCCGCAAGCTGTGCAAACAGGTTAAAATCATAGGACGTTTTATACTTTCCTATTTCGGGAATTTCCTGTTCCAGACTCCCGAAACCAATTTTCTCCACCCATACCATCCTGACATTTTCCAGTACCCTTATGGGCGTGCGCACGAAATCATCGTTTGTAACCGGCGTCCCGCATTCCCCGAAAATATTGCGTCCCCATGTGTACAGACCGCCGTCCGCGCTGATTGCGGCCCCCGTTGTGTCACCTGTCGTCACATAGATACAGTTCTCCAATATCTTTCTGGGATGGACATAGAGCATTTTTGCCGGATTGCTGTCATCCTCAGCAGCGTTGGTATAGTCCCTGTGCTCCAGGACTCTCGTGTGATAATTGCCGCAGTATTCTCCCCACCACCACACATTTCCATCGCAGTCAAGCGCCGCAATGCTTTCCATGCCCGCGCGGACATACGCCACATTATCCAACAGCAGAGCTGGTTCTGTGACGGCTGCATTATACCAGATTCCCTCACCCAGCGTTACTCCGAGCAGCCCTGACAAATTCGATCCGATCCCATACAATTTACCATCCTTTGTCAGATACACACAGAAATATCCATTGACTGAGCAGTCCACCGTCACCACATCCTCAGCAATTTTGATCGGTTCGCTGTAAAAATCCTCACTGCTGAAGCCTTTGATTCCAAGCTGTCCATAGTTGTTCCTGCCATATCCCCACAGGACATTGTTCTCATCGATGTAATATCGGTTTGAGACCGTTACTTTATTGGTAATATAATAATCTGACAGCTCAAATCTGTCTTTCAGCCGAATGGCATCCATATCCTCCACGCGGAATGTGACAAGGTTCCCATCCTCAGAATGCTCCTTGTTCAACGCATTTTCCTGCGGTTCTCCTGCCAGTTCTGATTCTGATGCATTCCCTGCATTTTCCTCCTGCCCAGAAAGCACCCACATACTGCTTCCCCATGCGACACACAGAACCATCACACCCAGAACAGCGTATCCCCACTTATTTTTCATAGCAAACATATTCCTGATTCTCCGCTTTGCGGCTCTCTTTCCTGTAAAAATCGACGTTCCATAGACAATATCCCACCTGCTGCCTTTGACCATATGGCTTAATACAATGTTTCCGTATGCTTTCCGCTCCTCCGCTGGAAGGCGGCGCAATACCTGCGAGTCACAGACACACTCCACATCCTGGCACGCCAGTTTCCGCATGATGGCCATCGCCGGATTAAACCAGTAGATGTCACACACAAACAGAATCAAAAGCTTGTACCACAAATCACCATTCTTCTTGTGCTGCAGTTCATGGCGGACGATCATATTCAAGTCCGTCTCTGTGTATGGCCTGTCAGGCATCAGCAGCTGAATATGCCTGTACCCCAGCAGCATCGGCGAACGGATCTCCTCGCAGAAGAGAATCTGCGGCGCTGACTTAATCTGATATTCTTCGCAAATCTCCCGAACCAGACTGCACAGATATGGGTCCTCACATCTGCGCGACCGCATATTGATCAGCTCTTTTATCCTCACAAAACCGATGACGTGATATTCTGTCAGCGCAAACCCGACCAGAATCCATACCACTAATATCAGCCATCTGTCATTATACAGGGAGTCTAACAGCCGGGAATCTTTTACAACCTGGCCTGTATTTTGTCTCTGCATTGTCGTTTCAATAACTGCTCCGTCCGCATCCGCTTTTTCTTCCGCGGTCCGTTCCTCTGCGTTTTTTGTCTCCACTTCCATTTTTTCTATGGATTCTTTTTCCGCTGATTGTACACTTTTTGTTACGGGCATCTCTTTGCCGCCGGCATCTTCCTGCCCCGGAACTGCCGCATGTGACGCCGGCATTTCAACCTGCGCAAAATAGGAAGGTTTTTCCTCGCAAATCTGATTTAGTACCAAACGCACTGGTATCAGCAGGCGCACAGCAAGAACCAGCCAGAGCATCTTGCGCCACCGATAGCCGACTCTGCCGCCAGTTAAAACCGGAACGACACCCGCCACAATAACAGTGATATCCACAACAATTAAAGTTCCTATAAAATAAATCAATTGTTCCATCACATCCCCACCTCCGCTCCTCATTGGTTTTGACTCTTATTCCGTAACCTGACTGTCCGGCTATGACTCCGTAATTTCCCGGTATTCTTTAGTCCCTACATCGCTCCAGTGCTTCCTCCCCGATGCGACCACCTTTTTCGTCGCATTCTCCACCGCATACATATCAACGATGACATAATTTTCGCTTCCCTCCTCTGCGAACTGATACAATACATACAGCTCACATGCGCCGTTTGGGGAAGGATGATCATACACCAACGAATAGAAACAGCCATCTTTCTCGCCCAAATTCACATAAAAATTGCCTTTCGCATTGTAATCAGCGTCATAGGTAAAACCTTCATCTGCAAGAACTGCCTCGTACAAAGCTCTGGCTCCTTCTTCCACATAATCTGTTGTCTCCTGAATTTGTGTCTCTTCCTCATGAAGCTGCTGCGACTGCTCATCTAACTGTGCGTATCGTTCGGAATAATACACATACTTTTCCGCAATGAGCTCCGCTATACAGTCAGGATCACGATAGTAATCATCACCTTTGGACCACCACTGCAGCTTTCCAAAAGGAAGCGCAAATGTGAACTCAGGCTCTCCCTGATCACTCGACACCCCAACATTTCCATAATATTCCCTGAACAGATCTGTATGCTCTACACAATAGCTGATCATCTGGGAAATATCTTCCGACACCGCCCGGATGTCCGCTTCCCCATCAAACTCCAGATACAGCAAATCATCTTTGCCACTGTAGTTTTTTGAGATATGATATCCGCGTTCCATTCCGAGCGACTCATAGCCTTCAGCCAGATATTTGAGCGTCATCTGCTTCACATAATCATCCGTTAACTCCATACTGCTCAGATAGACCGATATTTTCACATCCGGAAATTCTTTGTCACACAGGCAATCATTTTCTGACACATCTGTCATAAATTCCCTGCTGTATTTCCTTTCCAGATATTCTACTTTGATTTCGTCAGTGAGTTCTGCCGGCGTCTTAAAAAACACTGTCACAGGACGATAATAGACATATTCTGATGCGCTCAAAAAAACCGCCTCATTTGTCACCAACAGATTTGGTGCGATCATCCGCTCCTCCTGCATTCCAAATACAATAAACAGTACCGTCCAATATGCCCAGAACAGATAGCCCGCCCCTGCCGCCAAAGACAAAATCCCCTTGATAGCGGATGGAATCCACGCCCTTCCATGGAGCCACACCGCCAGCGTGACAATGATCGACAACGGCATAATCAGCGCAGCTGTCATCTTTCCCAAAACATCAACCCATGTGCGCAGTGAGATTTTTAACGAACTGGCTGTGAATGCCAGAACTGCGGACAGCGCAAGATAAAATATGGAAATAAATATCGTAATAAATGTTATCTTTACTAACTTTTTCACACTCCACTCCTGCCAAATCACTACTTCTGCTCTGTCCCTGCCTGCTCATCGATAAATGCCCGCAGCTCCGCGATCTCCTTCTCATTCAGACCTTTGCCGTCATACAGCGCCATCACAAAATTCTTGAGCGAGCTGCCAAACATCTTGTCCAATACACGCCGCCCCTCCTCCTGCAGATAGTCCGCCTTTTCAACCAGCGCATAATAGTAATTGATATTTCCCTGCTTTTCTTTCCTGAGAAACCCTCGCTTCTCCAGTCTGGAGAGCAGGGACAGGATCGTGCTCGGTACAACGTCCCTGTGATTCTCCATTTTCGTCTCAATGTCCATCCTGGAAACCGGCTGCTCCGAGTCCCAGATTACCATCATCAGCTCCAGCTCCGCATCTGGTATTTTTTTCATTGTATTCCCTCACTTCCACCATATTATCTCTTGCGATTCATGTCCGCACTGCTCCTGCTCTTCCGACATAACTGCCGTCCTCTTCGCATAGCATTTAGACAATTGTCTAATCAAAGGATAACATACAGCCAGTGTCCTGTCAATGGACAGACAAAAAAATATCCACATATAAACTACTCCATTTACATACGCGTTCCTGCGCACAGGAAAGAAGCTGTCGCCGCCGCGCCGCCTCCTGCCCTGTTCTCCAGCATAAGTTCTCCCCCATGCTTCACACAGAGCATCTGGCTGCTGTACAGTCCCATACCAAAATGTGCCGCGTCCTCATCCTTTTTTCCAAACGGTCTTGGACCGTTTTTTATCAGCTCTGCGGGATATCCTGAACCATCGTCAATTACAGACAGAATCAGTTTCCTCCCATCTGCAGTCTGAATCGTTGGCGAAGAGGCCTGCATACATTCTTGTATCGAATCCTGCCTTAAGATTTGCATGCTAATCTCTAACCGCTCCCTTGCAAACCGCGCCGCATTTCCGATCAGATTCTCCGCCACTGTAAGAAAAATCCCATGGTCCAGCTCAATGTCCGCCAAATCCTGCGCGGCAACAGATACGTCAAGCGACGGCGCAAGCAGCTTTGCCGTCTCCTGCAGTTCATCGCGCAGCAGGGACACATTCACCGTCTTTCTGCACACCGGCATCTGCTCCAGCCGCTGTATGCTGCTCATCGCCTCCACATACTGTTCAATGCGCAGCGTATAGATTTCCAACCGCTCCAATGCCTGCCCGTCGCCGTTTCCCTGCCGCAGCATTTTTACAGTCCCCTTCAACACCGTAATCGGATTGCGCAGATCGTGGGCGAATGCCGCGTTGAGCCGCCTGCGCTCCTCGGCCTGCCGCCACAGCTCCTGGTTGGTGCGCATCAGCTCCCCGCGCATCGTCTCAAACGCCGCGCAGATCTGTCCCAGCTCATCCGCAGAGACCTCGGGAATAGAGAAGTCAAGGTCATGTCTGCGTATCCGCTCCGTGCCGCTGTTTAAGACCGCAATCGGCGTCCGCAGCTTCAAACGGTAAAACAGGATTCCCGCCAGCCCCAACCCGCACACCGGAATCAGCAAAACAGAAAGCAGCTGAATCCTGCCTAATAACTCCCTCGCCCTCTCCTGCTCCAGCGTTGGCCGCTCCGTGCTCGTCATCACCCCATCCGGCGTGATCACGACACCATACGTGGGATATCGGTCGGCAAGCCTTGCGCAAGTGCAATAGACTCCATAAGTCAACAACAGCGCCCCCGCCAGACAGAGCAATGACAGCAGAAAGAAAGAACGCCTAAGTCCCATGTTTTTCAACCGTTCCATTTGTAACCACACCCCCAGACCGTATCAATATAACTGTGAAGCGTATGCGCAGCAAGCTTTGCCCTGATCTTGCGTATATGCTCCATAATCGTATCGCTGTTTCCTTCCCCGTCAAACCCCCAGATTGTCTCGTAAATGCGCTCCCTGTCAAATACCTGTCCTGCATTTAAGGAGAGCAGCTCCACAATGTCAAACTCCCTCCTGGAAAAAGGCACTGCCTCACCGTTCACCGCGGCAGTGCGCGCCGCATAATCGACTGCCAGCTCCCCAAAGAAACGCACCGTCATGTTTCCCTGCCGCCGCTGTTCCCGCCGCAAATGCGCCGCAACCCGCGCTCCCAGCTCTTCTAAGTCAAACGGTTTCACAATATAGTCGTCTGCCCCCGCCCGAAAGCCTTCAATCTTGTCCGCCGACTCCACCCGCGCTGTCAGAAAAAGTATGGGACATGTGACATATTCCCTGATTTCCCGGCAGACTGAAAGCCCGTCCATTCCGGGCATGTTGATATCGAGCAGAATCAGATCCGGACATGCTGTCACTTTTTGCAGCGCCTCCTGACCACTGCAGGCAGCCAGCACCTCGTACTGCGCCGCAAAGTAGCTCTTCATCATGTCCACAATTCCTTTTTCATCATCTACAATAAGTACTCTCTGCCTCATGTGCCTACCCTCTAACTTTCCTGTGTCTGTCCTCCGACATTTCCATCAGATCTGCTGCACTCCTTGTCTTCGCGCCTTGTTTTACAGCTGTTTCAGCGCAGTGCCAAAACAGTTTTGCAGATTTATTTTATCATACCACAAAAATCTCAAGAAATTCTCAAAAATTCTCAAATAATGTTCAGGACTTCAATATAAACTCCGCTTTAGTATACGCCTCTTTTTCTCTTTATCCGCTCCCACAAGATTGCTGCCGCCAAGAGAATCCCGGCAAGCAGTCCCGCCATCAGGCAGCACCACGCCATGCCGGACAGACTCACTCCGCATATCCTGTATATCTCATTGCCAACATAATAATGGGAAAAGGAAGTCATGCGAAGCGGCATAAAATTGGCAAAATAGTGATTGACCGGCCACAGATACATCTGGTCAAAAAACAGCAGCAAAATCCAGAAAAAGATAAATACGACCGCGCTGGTCATCATCTGATCCATGACAACCGTAATCAGGATTACGAGCGAAACGACAAACAACATCGCGACAAAGCCGACGGCGGCATTCCGGAAAAACTGCTGCATGTTCGTGATGTTGTACAGGGAGAAAAATGTCCTTTGGCTGCTTTGAATCCCCTGATTCCAGCCCTCCAATCCAAAGGGTGCCATACGGATCACGAAAAACAAAAACAGACCGATAATATAAAGAAGCGTGCCGATGCAAAACGCTGTTAGTATTCTGGCGTGGTCCAACGGCCTCTTCCCATATTCCGCCGACCGGTACAGTAGCTCATATCGCTCTTGGCGTCCACCCCAAAAAGCGGCAGCAGCAAGACCGCAATCAGAATCAGCAGCAGTGCCGTGTAGGATTCCATTCCATCATGCAGCGCTTTCCAGCCTTCCGCATAGCCAGACGATATCCCTGAAATCTGCGCCGCGCGCTGCATAAATCGGGAAATCTCTTCCTGCGTATACTGGATTTGCGAACTTTCCTCAAGCATTGTGCGGATATTCTCCAACCGCCTTGCATAAAAATTGCTGGTGTCTTCATCGGTCAATTCCTGCACAGAACGCACTTCATAATTTGCCATGACCAGCTCCTCCAGATTTGTCTCATCGATGTAGACGAATTCTCCCTCATACTGCCGCATCCGTTCCAGAATTTCCCTGTCGATATCCTTTTCCTGTGAATTGGCTTTTGCATGCGCCAGATTTTCACGCCATGTAATCACAGCCCCCGCTTTGCGCGGAATCTCGTAGCGCCTGAGCACAGAGTGAACGCTGTACGCAGAAAACAGGACAACAATTGCCAGAAAAGACAGAAATAGTCTGGTATTTAATATTCTTTTTGCCTCGATTTTTATGAGACTTATCGTTCGCATCATTTTTGCCATATATGAACTGTTGTGATAAATCACTTCCCATGCGCTTCCTTTTGTTTCCCTCACGAGAACCCGCCTCCCATTTCTTCCCTGCCGCCAGCAAAAATATAGTAATCCTCCAGCGTTGGCTCTACCAGGTTCATTTCTGTGCTGGGGCAGTTTTCGTCGGCATACTTCTCTCCCACAAACCGGACCTGAACCTCTTTTCCCATCTGTTTCAGGTGTATGACAGACCGCTCTTTCCGAAGTCTCTGGTATGCTTCCTGACGCACGACCGCCTCCCATACCTGTCCTTTCACCTTCTGAACCAGCGCGTCCACATTTCCAGTTTCCAGAATCTCGCCCTTCTTAATCACGACAAGCCCGCCTGCAATAGCTTCGATATCCGAGACAATGTGGGTAGACAGCAGCACGATTTTGTCCTTTCCCATGTCACTGATAATATTGGAAAAGCGAATGCGCTCCTTGGGATCAAGCCCTGCCGTCGGCTCGTCCAGTATCAGAATTTTGGGATCGTTGATAATCGCCTGCGCAATCCCAATCCTGCGCTTCATGCCGCCCGAGAAAGTCTTCACCTTTCTGCCCGCCGCATCGGACAGATTCACAAACTCCAGCACCTCGTCAATTCTGGATTTCAGCTTCTCCTTGGGAATGCCCTTTAGAACGCCCATATATTCCAGAAAATCCCTTGCGGTAAAACCGGGATAGACGCTGTAATTCTGCGGCATATATCCAATGAAGCTGCGGTATTCCTCGTCCATCTGAAAGATATCCTTCCCGTCACAGCGGATACTCCCCCTTGTCGGAAAATCCACCGTGGCCAACAGACGCATCAGGGTACTCTTGCCTGCCCCGTTTTCGCCCAACAGTCCATATATACCCTTGCGCAATGTAAAGCTGACTTCCCGCAGCGCCTCCTTTCTCCTGTAAGATTTGCATAGCTGTTCTACCTGTAATTCCATATTTGTCCCTCCATTTTAAAATCCAATACTCACGCGCCGGGTGCCCGTGTGCATAAAAAACACCCAGACAGAATACTTCATATCCTACCTGAGTGCTGCGACTTATTTTCGTCATAATTGTGTCATTGTTGTAAAATTTATTCCGCCAGTCCGACCGCTGCTGTTCACTGTATATTAAAAAGAATCCTTGTCGTCTCCCCAATCGGCGTATTCCCCTGATAATCCACCAATCCGTTCTCCTCAGCAACGACATAGACAACCTTTGTCTGTGCACGCCAAAAAGCCATCTCCGCCTGAAGCTGGCTGTCTTCGATTTTCAGGACGGCGTCCGTCCTGTCCGCATTTTTCGTTATGACACTTGTGTCATCCTGCGGAACCGGCAATCCTGACAATTCCACAAAGCGGCTCAATTTCTCACACGAGATTTCCTCTGACAAATCTCCATACAATGTGATATCTGCACTCCAGACATTTCCCGTCACCGCATTCAGACGCAGAAATGCCATCATCGACTGATTGGAAAAACGCAGTACCCAAAAGCTGTAATAGGGCTCCGACTGCGTTCCTGCGGACTGGTTCTGATTGACAATGCTGAGCGATGCCTGCACAGAATATACCTCCGGGCTATCCGCATCTGCAGCCGTCCTGAATCCCATTTCGGCAAGCCATTCCTTTCCGGATTCAATCGCCGTCTCCATCGAAATCTGCCCATTGACCGGATTGTGAACCGTCACGGCCAGATGCTCATCCCAGCTGCGTATAACCTCCTCTATCTGCTCCATCGTAAGCAGATACGCCTCCTGGTCAAAGTCCGTGTCCTCCTCCTTCTGCCATGCGCGGACAGGCGATTCCACCACAGCTTTCCCCTGCTCTGACAAGAGCTGCTGTTCCCTCGCCCGCAGAACCAGATGCATCCCCGCCATACTGCCGAAGGCAAAGATAACTGTGAGAAGCAATGTGAGAATTGTGTATTTCACCTGAATTAATCTGCCATAACAACGTCTTACTTCGTCTTTTCCCCATAAACTCATTTGCTAATTCCCAATTACAAGATTTCAGAAATGTCAAAACATTTCGCATTATCCGCTTTATAAAAAGCAGAATAGGAAGCTGTATCTATCGTCGTGATGACAATATCCCCCTGAGGCCTGTGATTAAAAGTACAACACGAAATAAAATCATCCCCTAAAAGAGCTTTGTTCAGATTATTATCCAAAACTAAATAGTAATAAAAATCCTTTAAACAGGTTTTATACAGCATCACATCCCGTGCCTTGACAAGATACCCTTTCATTTCCCCATTCGTTGCCGAATGAAAACTTTTAGGCCGTTCCACCGTTCTGTCAAAGTGCTTCTTTAGCAAATCAAGCTGCCTATCTGTCAAACCTAATTTCCTGGTTGTTATGATGGTCGCGACCGCGCCTGCATCAAATTTTCCAGTGACAATTCGGTCGCCTAGCCCCGAAAATTCGACAATGTAACACGCGCTTTTCTGATTGTATTTTATATTAATCAATACTATTTACCTCCTGTGAGGATAAACTGCCTAATATCTGGTACGTTCCTCTTACCGCTTTTATTTTCTCTAAATCTTTAGAGTATGCATATACCAACACAGTATCACTGTCATAATCTATGTGATCCACAAGTGCATCACAATCCAGATAAGTACATACCCACTCTGTCATACTGGCTTTATACGGCTCCCTGAAATATACAACTCCATCCTTTTCATATGTTTCTGGCATAAAAACTCCTCCCTATTTTGCGCATCATAACAATATCGCCTGATATCTATGCAGTAATGAATTCTGTTCCTTCACAAGAGTCCCCTTTACAACATTACGCAAAATTCATTCCATTCCAAAAGCATCTTATCTAGCACTTCCTTTTTAAGCAATCACGTTTTTTTCACACACTTATTGTACCTGATAAGTGTGTGAAACTGAACCACTACCGGCTAAAGCCGGTAGGTTCGGTGTGCTGCTAAAGCAGCCTA
>CAMWTP010000057.1 GCA_947177165.1 uncultured Lachnospiraceae bacterium | reverse complement strand
AAACTGCAGGATAAGGTAGTAAAAGTTCAGACGGCGGCATCAAATGTGCAGGCGGTAAATGAACCTCCGGACAGTACGGCAGCGGACATTCCGGCAACGGACATTCCGGACGGCAGTCTGCTTCTGGATAGCGGGGATTCTTTGGAACAGGGGCAGTCCGATGGCGGGGTTTTGTTAAAGTTTACACAATTATATGAAGAGAACCCCGATTTTGTCGGGTGGCTCAGGATACCGGGAACTAAGATTGATTATCCAGTCATGTCAAGGGAGGGGGATAACAATTATTATCTTGACAAGAATTTTGAACAGCAGCATGACAAAAATGGCTCGCTGATACTGGATTACAGGAATAATATAAAAACTGACGGGACAGCGGGCTGGCAGAACCTTATCATATATGGTCATAATATGAGAACAGGTGTCATGTTCGGAACGTTGAAAGATTACAAGGAGAAATCCTTCTGCGACGAACATATGACTATTTTATTTGACACCTTGTATGAAGAATGCGAGTACAGGGTGGTGGCAGCGATGCTCAGCGGTGTGGCATACGAGGATGAAGATGTCTTTCGGTATTACGATGCCATAGATATCAGTACGGAGGAGAACTTCAATGCATTTCAGGAGCATGTGATGAGCAATGCGATCTACACAACAGATGAGACGATTGCATACGGAGACAGCTGCCTGATTTTATCCACTTGCGACAATTATAAGGAAGACGGGCGGTTCGTGCTGGTTGCGAAAAAAGTGTGAAGAGATTTTCTAAGCGGCCAAAAGACGCCCGCTAAGAAAATCTAAAGCTTCACACCGAAGAACGCAGGGGCAGCGTTCTTCACGGATTGTTTGTGTCGGCTGCTTTTGGTATTCTTCTCACGGATTGTTTGTGCCGCTGATGGCGGCATGGGAGGTAAGAATGAAAATATATAAAAGTAAGAGGGGATTAACATGTATCGGAGATTAAAAAATATTTTAGGAGTCAGCCTGATGGTGCTGGCGATTGTCATATCGCAGATACCGATGCCGGAAACGCAGGCTGAAACTGTAAAGGAAATGACAGAGGCGGATATGCGGGTTGACGATACGTCAGCACATGTGGTGACTTTCAGCATGAACGGCGGAACCTATAGAGGCAGCTACAACAGCTACCAATTTCAGGATAAAACGCCGGTACTGGTTATTGATGATGGAAAAGCAATAAGCAGTTTTCCGGATGACAGGTATGCATCCTGTTCCGGGTACAAGACGGAGGCAAATACCTGGTATACAGATCAGGAATGCCTGACAAAATATGATATGGATAGTCCTGTGACGGAAAGTATTACGCTATATAAGAAATGGTACAATATTACATCGGACGGAACGACACTGGCGGCGAAGGGATTCCATATCAGTGCTGACGGAACGGTACTATACCGATATGATGGGGAAGAAGCGCTCGTGGAGATCCCACAGACGGTGACAACGATAGCCAGCGGTGCATTTGACGATCTCAGCCGGGATGTGAGAGGAATCACATTGCCAGGGGGTATCGAGAAGATTGATGAGAATGCGTTTCGCGGTGTGGGCGGTACCAGTATTACATATATTTATGATTCTGGGACTGCCGCTTCGAAGAACTTCGGAAAACAGCTGGCTGAGAAGTATGAACAGCTGGTGTACAGCGAATATCTCGATCCTGAAAAGACAGAGGAAATCGCAGGAATCAGTTTGCTTAGCAATAGCCCCGCAGAAGAGGAAGCAGCGACACCGGAGGGCAGTTCAAGGCCAGCAGAGAGTGTAGCAGGAGACGCGGAAAACGAAACGGATCCGAAAGGAGACACCACAAAGCCCGCAGGAGATGATAACAAGCCGTCAGATGGCAGTGACGGGACGACAGATGGTGATAACAAGCAGACAGGCGATGGTAATCCGGATTCTGAAAAGGACAATATTACAGGCTCTTCAGACGACACTTCTGATTCCGATAGCAGCGGTGAAACGCCGCCAGATGATAATGAGAAACCAACAGAATCGGGGGAGGAAGAAGATACTTCATCCTCGGAGATTGTGATTGAGCCAGATGAGAAGTACACCGTCATATTTGACACCGGCATTTCGGATGTGGAAGGTGAGCAGAGAAAAGTGTCCAAGGGAGAGACAATTTCAGAACTTGTATCGATCAATGGCGATCAGCCAAGGATACTGAGGAAAGACACTTATCAGATTGAGCAGGATGACGGGAAACAGGAGATCACTTACATTTTTAAGGGCTGGTATAAGGACAATGCCTGCACGACAGAATGGGATTTTTCAGAAGATGTTATCGAGAAAAACACAACTATCTATGCGAAGTGGGACAAACAGACGAGAGCGTATTTTCATGTGACCTACAGCACGACACAGGGCAATGAAGGCGCTGCAAATATACCAGGCAGGCAGAAATTGTATGCCGACCAGAAGCTCGAGAAACCTGCAGGCAGTCCTTCCATAGCGAACAAGACGTTCAAAGGATGGTATACAAGTGCGGCCGGCGGGTCAGAGTACACGTCATGGGGGAGAGCGTTGACACAGGACATGACACTCTACGCTCATTTTGAGGGAAAGAGCAATACAGTGGTATTCCAGATGAACGGGGGAAGATTTACAGGAAATTATAATGGAACCTCCTACACAGACGCAGCGAGTCTGACGGCAAAGATTACGGCTGGAAAAGCAATCTCTTCGTCAGAGTATCCGGGAAGTGGTTCGACGACAGCTTTTAAATATTCCAATTATACGACCGATGCGAACTGGTACAAGGACAAAGAGTGTCTTGAAGTCTATCAAAACGGCACTGTCCTGAGCGGCGATATCACATTGTATAAGAAATGGTATTCTACATCGTCAGGGTTTACGATGGATCCGTCAGGCAAGGTGCTGTACCGATACAGTGGAAGCGTGGAAGATGTCACGATTCCGGACACCGTGACAGTGATTGGCAGTGACGCGTTTGCCAGTGTGGGCGGAATCTCGAATATAATACTTCCTGACAATATATCTGAGGTGAAGGAGAACGCTTTCAGTGGTGTGAACAAAGTATCAAAAGATATCACCATCACAGGTAAGACCGAGAAAGCCCAGAATATGGCAAAGGAACTCGCGAATCAGTATACCAGACTGGTATATAAAGAGAGTGAGCTGTCAGAGGATGATGGTTCTGTTGTGATCAGCAAGGCAGCATCAGGCAGTATCAAACTGGGAGCAACGCTCTCGGGAAGCATGGGAACTACAGGAACCACTACTGCTGCGGCAGCGTCAGATAAGACGTCCACGACAGGGACGATTGCTCTTGGGGCCAGCGGTGTGGGTGCGGCGACAACCGCAGGCACCCAGACAACGACAGTGTCACAACCGACGTCAGGCAGTCAAAGTGCAGCAGTGAGTCAGAACACGGTCACATCGGCACAACAGGCCGCATCAGATTCGTCGGCATCAGTGACACAAGGCGCGCGGACGACACAGAAGCAAAATACTACTTCTGCAAGCGCACCAAAAAGCACACAACACATAAAGGACTCCACACCAAAGACGGGAGATCCTTTACAGTATCGTATGCTGATCGTATGCGCAATGTTCTCGGTTGGCGTATTGCTCGTTCTCACTGGGAATGGAAAAAGGAAGAGATTTTCTGCATCTTAGCGATATCATCGGAGGTTGAGTATTTTTTCAGGACAGAGAAAATAAGCTCAACCTCCTCTTTTTGAAAAGTGATGTTGTTGTCTCTGCTCAGCTTGCTGAGGGAAAGCAGAAATGCCATCATGTTTTTCTGCCGTTCCTGCTGTGTTCCATTATTGTTGATCGAGGCGCTCTGCACAAACATTTTGTCGAGAAAATCTAATTTTGCCCTGTCGATATTCTTTAGTTCCGGATCATTCATCCACTCATTGTTGGTTTCCATTGTCACTTCCTCCAAATAGCTTCATCATTTCCATGATTTCATTGATATTGAGTCCGTTTGCGTTTTCGCTGCCTGCTGACAGATTTTCTATCACAGAGCCGATATCCATATTGGAATTTGTATCGGGATTCAGCGTCTGGAAGAGTTCCATCATCTGCTGCATTTCACGCACATTTTTCATTGTCCTTATGGCAGACAGGATCTGGTTGAAATTTTTTTCCTCGCCCGGCGCAAGGTACTTGTGAACGGCCTTATAGATATTTTCGAGATTCTCTGCCATATCAGTAGTCGTCTTGACGCCAGTGTCCAGACTGCTGGCGTGGATTCCGCTTGTAAAGCCGGGTGTCCCTTTGCCGATCTGTGACAGTGTATATTTCAATTCCATATATTTGATCAGGGCAGGCAGCATCCGGAAGTTATCATTGTCCATAAAGGGCAGAAGGGACTTTAAGATCTGGATGTGATTCGTGGTGTAGAAGTGGTCAAAAGCCAGCACGTAATCGTTATCCTCCATAATTAACCTCCATTTTTTCAGGAACTGTTAACAAGTTATTTGTTAACAGTTCCTTACCATAATCATATATATGAACAAATGGTATCCATTATTACAAGGTGTGAGGGCCCGCATATACGGACCCTCAGGGATTAGAACATTAGCAGCAACCGCAGCCGTTGTTGCAGCCGCAGCCGTTACCGCAGCAGCTCAGGAGGAGGAGAATCCAGATCCAGCTTCCGCATCCGCTGTTGTTGCTCTCACATCCGCAGCCACATCCGCCGTTGTTGAACAACCCGGAACCGTTGCCGCATCCGCCGCAGCAGAAAAGAAGGATAAGAATCCAGATCCAGTTATTTCCGCCGTTGTTGCAGCCGCAGCCACACTCCGACATCGTATTGGTTTGATTGCAGCCGCAATGGCTTGCTGATAATTCACTCATGTTGAGTACCTCCGAAGAAGCTTTTTCTATACTATATGACAGTGTGCGGAAAGTGTTCCAAAAAAGTGCTCTGTGAATTGTAACAATTTGATGGCAATTTGTCACAAAATTTGAAAAAAGACTTGAAATTGACTGAAAATATAGTACAATAATAATGTATGTGTAAACCTTTAAGGGGGCATTTATGTCCACAAGAAAACAGGATGGGAAGAAATCTATCAAGGATGATGCATGGAATGATAGAAAGGGCGATAGAATGGCGGAAATAAAGTGGACTGTTGAGGGCAGGCGCTTCAGGAATGCAGGAGAATACCAGGCGGCACTGAGGGACAAACAGCTTATCGATTCCATTACCGGCAGTCTTAACTTGGACAATCCAAAGGATATTGAAAAGCTGTATCTGGAATTGAAGAAAGGCAAATATACATTTGAAACCGCAGTCGGCAGGCAGTTCGATGACAATATCTATGAACTGTATCAGCGTATCAGGACAGAAGAGAGAGAGCGGGAGAAGGAAAAAACAGCCCGAAAAGAAAAAAGGAGACAGCAGGCCGAGAAACTCAAAAACCTTCCCAAATCTTCCAAAAAGCAGAATAAACCGGAGGGCAGGGCAAGACTGGAAGATTTTGACAAGGATATGCAGAGACAGATCGTGGCAGTTCTCAGAAAAAAAGAGCGAAAACGTAAAATGCTGATTGCAGGCTGTCTGTTCATGTGTATTATAAGCTTTGGGTATCTGGGCGCGTATTATCAGGTATCTGCCAAGAGTGCGAGAGAGTTTGAGGAGCTGTCCGCGCTGAAGGAGGCGGGGGCTTCCGGCACGAGGGAAGTCAGGATCCATCTCACCGATGATACGGTTGAGACGCCAGATATTCTGCCGGAATATGAATTGATTCATCAAAAGAACCAGAGACTGATCGGGTGGGTAAAAATTGACGACACGATTGTGGATTACCCTGTGATGCAGACCGTGAACAACGAGTATTATCTGGATCACAACTTTAACCAGGAGGAGGACAGGAATGGTTGTATCTTCATGGATTATCAGTGTGATGTGGTCAAGGGCTGTGACAATATCATATTATACGGACACCATATGAAATCCGGCAAGATGTTCGGAACACTGAATAAATACAGCAAGGAATCCTACTATGAAGCACATCCGGTCATTCAGTTTGATACAATCTATGAAAAGGGCACGTATCAGGTGATGTATGTGTTCCGCTCCAAGGTTTATTCGGAGGAGGAAGTTACCTTTAAATATTATCAATTTATCAATGCTGCTTCGGAGAAGGAATTTAATTCCGCCATGAATGAGATGGCTGCATTGTCACTCTATGACACGGGAGTGACTGCAGCGTATGGCGACAAGCTTCTGACGCTCTCGACTTGTGATTATCAGGAGAAGGAAGGAAGATTTGTCGTGGTGGCGAAGAAAATCAGCTGATAATAGCGGGATCTCTTACAGGTCCCGTTTTGTCTGTGCACACGGGCACACCTGCTGTCTGTATGCATGCATGCGGGTGTGGAGTTTGCAGGCGGCTGCGCAAAAATAACGCAGTGTCAGAGAGAAAGAACGGTGTACTGATATGAAATATTTATCTCATTTTGAGTTCCCGCACAGGGAGAGAGAATACGATTTTACCATGGGACTGAAGCACACCTGTTACGATACAGTGTATCCCTTTCTGGTATTGTCAGCACACCAGCTGCGAATGCTGGATTTTGAGGAAGTGACAATCCTGTATGGCGGGAACGGTTCGGGAAAGACGACCGCACTGAATGTGATTGCGGAGAAACTGGGACTTGAGCGCGATACATTATACAACCGGTCAAATTTCTTTGGCGATTACACGAAGATGTGTTCTTATGAAACTGTCGGAAAGATACCAGAGGGCAGCAGAATTATAACGAGTGACGATGTGTTTGACTTTATGCTGAATTTGAGGAGCATCAACGAGGGGATTGACCGAAAGCGCGAGGAACTGTTTGAGGAGTATCAGGAGGCAAAATATTCCCGTTTCCAGATGCGTTCGCTGGAGGATTACGAGCAGCTGAAAAAGGTAAATTCCGCGCGCCGCAATACGCAGTCAAAATTTATCCGGAACAATCTGCAGGACAATGTGCGGGAGCACTCCAACGGGGAGAGCGCATTTCTCTATTTTGCAGATAAAATAAAGGAAAACGGACTGTATCTGCTCGACGAGCCGGAGAACAGCCTGTCACCGGAAAAACAGCAGGAACTGCTGCGCTTCTTGGAAGATTCTGTCCGCTTTTTTCAGTGTCAGTTTGTGATTGCCACACACTCGCCGTTTTTGCTTTCCATGAGGGGCGCAAAGATCTATGATCTGGACGAGGAAACGGTGGACGTCAAGCGCTGGACGGAGCTTGGCAATGTGCGGGCGTATTATGAGTTTTTCAAAAAATACGAGAGGGAGTTTCATTAAAATATATATTGAAATAAATTTTCGGTTGGAAAAGTGAGGGGACAACAGGATGGAATTATCAAAGTATTTTAAGAGCATAATTGACCAGGACAGATGTGCAGTTATAATCTGCAGCCTGGAGCATGAAATCATATACATGAACCCGGCGGCGGCAGCGCGGTATGCGAAGAACGGCGGACAGGGTCTGCTAGGGAGGAGTCTGCTGGACTGTCACAATCCGCAGTCGGTTGAGATGATCAAAAAAGTGGTTTTGTGGTTTGCAGAGAGCACAGAACATAATATGATTTATACTTTTCGCAATGAGAAGGAAAACAAAGATGTGTATATGGTTGCGCTGCGCGATGATGACGGCAGCCTGATCGGATACTATGAGAAACACGAGTATCGGAATAGCGAGACGGCAAAGTTATATGATTTTGGTAGTTAGGAGCTGCAGGAATGAAGAAGGGTATTGGGATCGTATGCCAAATATTATAGAGATAACGGATTTTGGAGCACCGCAGCTTGACGTGTATGCGAGACTCAGCGAAGGGCAGCTGCTAAACCGCCATGAGCCAGAAGAGGGAATGTTTATTGCAGAAAGCCCGAAAGTGATCGGGAGGGCGCTTGACGCTGGTTGTGTTCCAGTGTCGATCTTGCTGGAGAAGAAGCATGTCGAAGGACAGGGAAAAGAGATCATCAGCCGTTGCGGTGATATCCCCGTCTACACAGCTGCGTTTGATGTGCTGACGCATCTGACCGGATTTAAACTGACGCGGGGCATGCTGTGTGCGATGCGGCGGCCAGAATTGAAAACAGTTCCGGAGGTGTGCAGGGGAGCACGCAGGATTGCAGTACTTGAAAATGTGATGAATCCCACGAATGTCGGCGCTATTTTCCGCTCAGCAGCTGCGCTCAATATGGATGGGATCCTGCTGACTCCGGGGAGCAGCAATCCCCTGTACCGCCGGGCGATCAGAGTCAGCATGGGAACAGTTTTCCAGATACCGTGGGCATTTATGGAGGAAGAGAATGGGCTGAAAGGATTGCAGGAAGCGGGATTTACGACAGTGGCAATGGCGCTGACAGAGGATTCCGTTCGTATAGATTCACCACAGCTTATGCGGGAAGAAAAGCTTGCAATCGTGCTTGGCACAGAGGGGGACGGGCTCGCGCCGGGCACGATCGCAGGCTGCGATTACACGGTGCGGATACCGATGGCACACGGTGTTGATTCGCTGAATGTGGCGGCGGCAAGCGCAGTTGCATTCTGGCAGCTTGGAAACAGGCAGCAGCAGGATATGCCCTGACAATAGGAAAGGACAGGAAAGATGGTCAGAAAACATTTTCGGTTTACAGGAAGAGTGCAGGGTGTGGGATTCCGATACCGGGCAAAGTACGCTGCGAACGGTATGGGTATCACAGGCTGGGCAAAAAATGAGTACGACGGTTCTGTCGAGATGGAGGCACAGGGGACGGAGGAGGCGATCAACCAGATGCTGGTGATGATCAACCGGAGTGACTATATTGTGATCGATTCCATCGAGTCAGAGGAAATACCGCTCGAGGATGGCGAGCGGTATTTTTACGTGAGATAAGGTTCGTGCAAAAAGCAGTTCCTTAGTATATAATGGTAATGAGGAATTTTTTCAGGCCGTTGAAAAAGGACGGCGGTTTAGAATAAGAAAGAAGGAGAGTAAGACAATGGTAAAACATGTGATATTGTGGCAGTTAAAGGACGAGCTGTCTGACAGGGAACGGGCAGAGGTAAAGGCCGGGATTAAGGCGGGGCTTGAGGCACTCAGCGGGAGAATTCCAGGTCTGGCTGAAATAAAAGTGGAGATCAACCCGCTGGCATCCTCCAATGCGGACGTGATGCTTGATTCATTGTTTGAAAATGAGGAGTCATTGAAAGGTTACGCAGTGCACCCGGAGCATGTGGCGGTGGCCGACGGCAAGGTCCGCCCGTATACAAAGTCAAGGGTCTGCATGGATTTTGAGGTCTGAAAGTGCTGTAATCCAGCACTTTTTGATTTCTGGGGAAAAAGCGGAAAATTGCATGCTCTTTTCCTGATCTGAAAAATAGAACTTGCATTCGAACGAAATGTATGCTATGATACGTTAAAGACAGGTACGAAGAGGAGGAACCAGATATGGCAGTATTTAGCGGTTTGGAAGATATGGATGAACTTGAGACAAGGAAAAAGAATCAGCAGGAGCAGGAAATCAATGATATTATCAATATGCTGGACAGCAAGACAGTGAACGGGGTAAGCCGCATCAAAGTAAATGTTTCCGAGGAGCAGCAGGAGGGCACTGTCAATACACAATACCATCATGGGCGCTGTGACGTTGGCAGCCCGTGGGCAAAGGGGACCGCCGGAAATTTCGGATGTGACTGAGGACTGCTCAAACTTGTATTTGAAGCTGTCTATAGAAAACAGAAATGATTAGGGATAGTGAATAGATATATGCATAAGGAAATGAGGTACTGATATGGCACTGAATAAGAAGCCTGTGAACGGCATGAAGGATATCATGCCAGAAGAAATGCAGATTCGCGATTATGTGATGCGCGTGATCAAGGAGACTTACGGCAAATTTGGTTTTACACCGATGGAGACGCCCTGCATGGAGAATATTGAGAATCTGAGCAACAAGCAGGGCGGAGAGAACGAAAAACTGATATTTAAGGTATTGAAGCGGGGAGCACAGCTCAATGTGGAGGCGGCCCAGACAGAGGCAGATGTCGTTGATTTTGGGATGCGCTATGATCTGACAGTCCCGCTCGTAAGATATTACGCGAATCATGCAAATGACCTGCCGTCGCCTTTTAAGGCACTGCAGATGGGAAATGTGTGGAGGGCGGACAAGCCACAGAAGGGCAGATATCGCCAGTTTATGCAGTGTGACATTGATATTCTTGGCGAGGAGTCAAATCTTGCGGAGATCGAGCTGATCCTTGCGACAACGACGACGCTTGGCAGACTGGGTTTTCAGAATTTTGAGATTCGCATCAATGACAGGAGAATACTGAAAGCGATGGCTGCGTACAGCGGGTTTAACGAGGAGGATTACGACAATATCTTTATCACGCTGGACAAGATGGACAAGATTGGAATCGAGGGTGTGGAGCGTGAGCTGACTCAAGAGGGATATGAGAGTGAGAAAGTCGATAAATATCTCGCGCTTTTCAGGGGAATGAACGCGTCCGGGGACACACTTGCATTCATTGAGGAAAAAATGACAGGTTTTCTTGATGAAAATGTTAAAGCTGGTTTCCGGGAGATTATCGAGAGTGTCAATGCCACAAAGGGAGACTATTTCAAGCTGGTGTTTGACCCGACATTGGTGCGCGGGATGTCGTACTATACAGGAACAATATTTGAGATCGCGATGCCTGAATTTGGCGGAAGCTGTGGCGGCGGTGGCCGGTACGACAAGATGGTGGGCCGGTTTACAGGAAAAGATGTTCCCGCATGCGGCTTTTCAATTGGGTTTGAGCGCATCATACTGATTTTGATGGAGAGCGGCTTCAAAGTGCCGGACCAGAGCAGGAAAGTGGCGTATCTGATTGAGAAGGGTGTGTCAGGGGAGACGCTCTGCAATATCATCGCAGAGGCACAGAAAGAGCGGCAGAGCGGTGTACAGGTGCTTGTGGCGCGCATGAACAAGAATAAAAAATTCCAAAAGGAGCAGCTGACAGCAGAGGGATACGAAGAGTTTAAGCAGTTCTATAAAGAGAGCTTAAAAAATTAGCAAGCGGTAATTACAGGGAAAGATAAAATGGGAATAAAAAGCAAAAAGAAAGCACTGGCACTTGAGATCATAGAGCGTCTTAAGAAAGAGTATCCTGATTCGGATTGTACATTGGATTACAATGAGGCGTGGAAGCTGTTGGTGAGTGTGCGTCTTGCGGCGCAGTGTACAGATGCGAGAGTGAATGTGGTGGTGAAAGGATTATACGAGAAATATCCGACCATTGAGGCGCTTGCAGATGCGGATGTTGAGGATATCGAACGCATTGTCAAGCCGTGCGGGCTGGGACACAGCAAAGCACGGGATATCAGCGGCTGTATGAAGATGCTCCGCGATGATTTTGACTGTAAAGTGCCAGATGATTTTGACACGCTGCTAAAGCTTCCCGGAGTGGGCAGAAAAAGCGCGAATCTTATCATGGGAGATGTGTTTGGCAAACCTGCAATTGTGACAGACACACACTGTATCCGGCTTACAAATCGTATGGGACTGGTTGAGAACATCAAAGAGCCGAAAAAGGTGGAGATGGCTTTGTGGGAGATCATACCGCCGGAGGAGGGCAATCACTTTTGCCATAGATTGGTTGATCATGGACGGGAGGTTTGTACAGCGAGGACAAAGCCCTATTGTGACAGATGCTGTTTGAGTGATATCTGTGAAAAGAATCTGTGAAAGGAATATATAATGCACTTGTGTGTACGCACACAAGTGCACAGGACATTTTCTGTATTATTCAGTCGTGATGAGGATGGGCGCCTATTATATTGATTGCTGTGACGACAGCAGTGAGAATTTCAGTTTTGGCCTGCGTAGATGAGGTGTTCAATTTATGAAATAGTGCACCGGTATTAGTCCTTACATAGTTTGGTTTTAACCGGTTAAGTGCGTAGGCTGCCATGTCTAACCGGCATGTCTCACAGGAACAGATATTTGACATTGTGGGAAGCAGTTGATTCAGCTGGTTTTCCACATCATCCTCCATGATATTTTTTAAGCCTTCCATACCGTTACCTCCTTCGTTAAGTTTGATTCTGCAAATAAATGCACCTATATTCTATGTTAGTACAAAATTGACAGATAATCAATAGAAAATTAACATTTTTTCTGACAATACAGACGAAAAGGAAGTTGCAGAAGAGTGATAAAGCAGTATGAAGGAAGGCAGGGAGAAGGAATGTCAATATTTCATGGAATTCCGGATATACTAAAAGCAAATATCAATGTTCTGTTGGACAAACCAGAGGACCTGGAGAAAATGGTCAGACGGATGAGCGCGGATATGGGGAACTGGTCAGGGCTGCAGCAGAAGCACCTGGTCAGGCTTTGCCTGGTGACAAATCGCAGTACAGACAAATGTGTTGATGCGGGGCCGCAGCGGCTGTTGAAAGCAATGAACAGCGGCAAATAAATAATATTATTGAGAGAACAGGATGGAATCTCATATGCTGAGACAGGAAGAACTAAACTTTCATCCGATATCGATGGATGACAGGGATTGGATTAACGGGAAGCTGAAGGAGGACAAACTTGATGCCTGTGAGTATACTTTTGCAAATAATTATATCTGGTCGAAAGTGTATGATGTGCAGGTTGGAAGTGCCTATGGATGTGGTGTGATCCGATACAGGGAAAAGGAACAATTTCAGTATTCTTTTCCGTTTGGAAACGGCGATAAGCAGTGTATGATCGGGCATCTGAAAAGAATATGCGCTGAGCATGGTCATGAACTGAATCTTTATCCGGTTACGGAAGAGGGCAGGTTGAGACTGATTGAATGGTTCCCGGGAGAGTTCGAAATCAGTGCAGACAGGGATGGTTTTGACTATGTCTATACAGTAGAAAAGCTTTCTTCCTTAAAGGGGAAGAAGCTGCATGGCAAGCGAAATCATATCGCCCGGTTTATGGATGACGGTGACTGGCAGTATGAGCCGATGACAGAAAAACACATTCCTGAATGCCGCAGAATGGCGAAAGAATGGATTGCGCTGCGCGCTGAGAAGTGGAATGACGAGATGGAGCAGGAAATAGCCGTTTTAGAAGTGGCGTTTACTGATTTTACCGAACTTGGTCTTTGCGGCGGTGTTTTGTATAAAAGCGGAGAGCTTGTCGCATTTACCATTGGAGAACCATTGAATGAGAATACTTTTGTCGTTCACTTTGAAAAGGCGTTTCCGGATTTGCAAGGCGCATATCCGATGATTAACCAGCAGTTTGTCCTGCATGAAGCGCAGCGTTTTATGTACGTAAACCGCGAGGAGGATACAGGGGATCCGGGACTGAGAAAAGCGAAGATGTCCTATTATCCGGATATTTTGCTAAGAAAATACAGGGCAGCGGAAAGCCGTGTCGTTTTTGCAAATGAGACTGAGTGGGAGTCTGTCATTGAGATATGGAATCGATGTTTCGGCGATGACAGAGCATATATAGAGCTTTATCTGAAAAATCGCTTCGAAAACGAGAATATGTGTGCGATCTATCAGGATGGCCGTTCTGTGGCGATGGCAAGCTTATTGCCGGTGCAGGTGACGCTCAACGGCAATAAGGAAAATGCCAGATATGTCTATGCGGTTGCCACGCTGCCAGAATACAGAAATAAGGGGTATGCATCGGAAATCATAAAGCATGCTGCTGAAAAATACCGGGAACCGTTGATCTTGCAGCCCGCAGACAGGGATTTGCAGCAGTATTATGAGAAACAGGGATTTGCGGATGCTTTTGGTGAGAGTCCATGCTGGATTTATGCCGGAAAATGCACAGGGAAAGCAGATGCCCGTATTTTATTGGCAGACAATAATGATTTGAAAGCGGCGGAAGAGCCGGAGGATGAGGAAAAGCTGGAAGTACTTCACAGCTGGGCGGTTTCTGATGCAGATGAAAAGGAATACAAAATCGTGCGCGATCAGTTTTTCGAAGGCGAAGGGTATGTAGAATGGGACGAGAAGGCAATTGCCTATGCCATAAAGGAAAACCAGTTCTGCGGCGGAAGAACACTATTACTGACAAAGGATACAGGGGAGGAAAAGCTTAAAAAGGCAGTTCTGATGTATCGGATAGAAAAGGAAGGTCTACATGTCATGGAGACGACACTCGATGACGATGAGCTTCATCATATTCTGCCTGAGCTTCTGGAGTACACAGGCACAGCATGGGCATATGAGAGAAACATGGGCGGAATGGTACTGCTGCCTGAGCGGTTAAAGAACTGGGACTGCAGGGAAGGGTATCTCGGGCTGACATTAGGCTGATGCCTTGATTAAAAAAAATCAATAAAAGTGATTAATTTTAATGCTTGCAATCTGCGTTAAATAATGCTACTATATAACTACGAATTAGAAAACAAAGAACGGCGATGAAAAGAATCAGTAACGATACAGAACATTTCAGAGAACTGTCGTAAGCTGCGAGACAGTATGGGAAGTATGGCGAACTCATCTTGGAGCTGTGTGTCTGAACCGATATGCTGTATGCCAGTAGGACACAACGGAGCACCCACCGTTATCAGGGGAAGGCATGATAGTGCTGATGAGGGCATGTTTTTAGAAAGTATGATGAGAACATGAAGTAGAGTGGTACCGCGGAAGAAACGGAAGGTCTTTCGTCTCTGCAGCAGAGATGTTGTGGAGGCGGAGGCTTTTTTTGTGCGGACACAAAAGCGCACAGGAAAGATGGGTGCTGATGCAGCATGTACCTGGTTGAAATCTTGTGAAAATGGAGGGTATGAGTCATGAAAAATGCATGTAAGTATGAAAAATCATATTTTTTACCGCCGGTCTGTACATATGACTGGGTGAAGAAGGATGCGATCACAGCACCACCGATCTGGTGTTCTGTCGATCTGAGAGATGGGAATCAGGCACTGATCGAGCCTATGAGTCTGGATGAAAAATTACAATTTTTTGAGATGCTTGTGGAGATCGGCTTTAAGGAGATTGAGGTCGGTTTTCCGGCGGCGTCAGAGACCGAGTATGAGTTTATGCGCGCTTTAATCGAAAGGAACATGATACCTGATGATGTGACAGTGCAGGTGCTCACACAGGCAAGGGAGCATATCATCAAGAAGACCTTTGAGGCAGTCAAGGGGGCGCCGCACGCAGTAATTCATCTCTATAATTCCACATCAGTGGCGCAGCGGGAGCAGGTATTCAGAAAGAGCAGGGAAGAGATCATGAAGATTGCGACAGACGGAGCTGAGCTGCTGAAAAAACTTGCGTCCGAGACCGACGGAAACTTTTCCTTTGAGTACAGTCCTGAGAGTTTTCACGGCACGGAGGTTGACTACGCGGTTGAGGTGTGCAATGCAGTGCTTGATATCTGGCAGCCGACAGTGGACAATAAGGCGATTATCAACATACCGACAACAGTGGAGAATGCTATGCCGCATGTATTTGCCACGCAGGTAGAATATATCCATAAAAATCTGAAATACAGAGATGCGGTGGTACTTTCTGTACACCCACACAATGACCGCGGCTGCGGTGTTTGTGATGCGGAGCTCAGCGTTCTTGCAGGAGCGGACCGCGTGGAAGGGACACTTTTTGGAAACGGGGAGCGGACAGGAAATGTTGATCTGATCACTGTGGCGATGAATATGTTTTCTCATGGTGTCGACCCGAAACTTGATTTCTCCGATATGCCAGAGATCAGGGAGAAGTATGAGCATTTCACGCGCATGAGAGTGCATGAGCGACAGCCGTACTCAGGAGATCTTGTATTTACAGCTTTCTCAGGTTCTCATCAGGATGCGATTGCAAAAGGCATGCAGTGGCGTGAGGAGAAAAATACAGACAAGTGGACAGTACCCTATCTGCCGGTTGATCCGAAGGATGTGGGCAGAAATTATGACGCCGATGTGATCCGCATCAACAGTCAGTCGGGAAAGGGCGGCGTGAACTATATCCTGAAACAGAATTATGGTATATCCCTGCCTTACGCGATGCGCGAGGAGGTGGGTTATCTTGTGAAAGATGTCTCCGATCAGGAACACAAAGTGCTCTCTCCGCAGTGGGTTTATGATATTTTCTGCGAAAATTATGTGGATAACACGCCGTTGTTCCAGATCAATGAGTGTCATTTTAAGCAGGTCGACGGTATTATGGCAGAGGCAGTGATCACCTGCGGAGACAGAAAGACAACGGTAGATGCAAATGGAAACGGGCGTCTTGATGCAGTGAGCAACACGATCAAGCAGTATTTCAACATCAGCTATCAGCTGTCTGACTATGAGGAGCATGCACTCACAAAGGGTTCCTCGTCAAAGGCGATCGCTTATGTGAGCGTTACCTGCAATGGTGAGAAATTCTGGGGTGCAGGCATGGATGACGACATTATCAAGGCATCGATACATGCACTCTGCGTCAGTGTCAACAAGCTTCCCCAGATCCAGGAAAATGCAGCGTGTCAGGATGAACGCATGATGGAGATTATGAATTATATCCAGGCAAATTATCAGGCGACCGCGCTCAGCGATGTCGCAGCGCATTTTCATTTGTCAGAGCCGTATCTGAGCAAATATATTCATGAGAAATCGGGGAAGACCTTCGGAGATATTTTGATAAACATACGTTTGAAGAAGGCAAAGACACTGCTCCGGAACGGAAACATGACTGTGGAGAATGTGGCCATGGCGGTGGGATATCCAAATGTGGAGCATTTTAACCGCATTTTCAAGAAGAAAATGGGAATGACGCCGGTACAGTACAGAAAAAGCGGCGGCAGCAATCAATGACGGAATCGGGCAGGGGTGATGGAGACAGATGAGGGAAGAAATCAGAGGTATGCTGGCACAGTATGCAGATGAGCGCTATAAGGAGTTTTCGGCAGGACTTATTCCCGGGGCAACGCCCCTTCTGGGGGTGAGACTGCCGCAGCTGAGGCGGATTGCCAAAAGTATCGTCAACGATAAGGAGAACAAAGCAGGGTGGCAGGATGAAATAGCTGTTTATGACGGAGTGTATGAGGATCTTTATTTTGAGGAGACGATGCTCCGCGGAATGATAATCGGATATGGAACGGCTAAAAAGGGAGTTCCCTGCGAGGAGGGGCTCGCGTACCTGAGATCTTTTATTCCGCATATCGATAACTGGTCCGTCTGTGACAGCTTCTGCAATTCCCTTGTTTTTGCAAACAGGTATCGGGATGAAGTGTGGGAGTTTATGCAGTCTTATCTGTATTCTGACCGCGAATATGAGGTTAGGGCTGCACTTATACTGCTTCTGAGCCAGTATCTCAAGTATGATTCTGATAATCATAAAATCGCAAGAAACAGAGTGGTTTGCATGGCAGACATCAGTGACAGCTTTCCCAATCAGGAGCTTTCGGTCTGTACAAAGGCGCAGTATCCGTATTTGGAGAAAATACTCGCCACATTGAACAGACCGTTTGAGCAGGGATACTATGCACAGATGGCAGCAGCATGGCTCATGGCGGAAACTTTTGTCTGTTTTCCGTATGAGAGCGCACGGATGCTTGCCGGTGAGTGTCATATGGATACATGGACATACAATAAGACATTGCAGAAAATACGGGAGTCCCTGAATCCGGATCAGGCTGTGAAAGAATACATGAAAAGCTTGAAAAAGGGATGACAAATCATTGATTTCGTGGTAAAATTTTAATCGATATACAGAAGCTGGGGAACTGTTAAGAGAAATTTTGGAGGAGCTGCATGAGTGATTTTAAGGAAAGCCTATATGAAAAGAAAAGTTTTATCTATCAGATCGGGGAGGAGTATTATGCGATCGGAGCAAACACGTTTGCGAGGGTGACAGATTCTCCCGAAGTGGATAACATGGAACTTTTGCAGAACGCCCTGAAAAAAGGAAACGACAGGCAGATTGTAAAGTACCTTGAAAAGATCATGCGCAATGCCAATTTCTACCGTGTGGATGCGAGGGAGCACTATAAACTTCAGGACAAACTTTTTAAGTTTCTCGATCAGCTTAAAGTGAGTGACGAAGCGGCTTTTACGTCACTGCAGGATCAGGTATTTCGATTCGATGCACTGTGTGAAAAATATCAGCAGTAGACACGAAAAATGTATTTATCGCACAATCAATTTTATTTCTCTTATAGACAAATGAAAATAATTGTGTTATGATTACAGACGTGATGTATATCATATCCAGCACCCGTAGTCTAATGGATAGAACGGAGGCCTCCGACGCCTTTAATGCAGGTTCGATTCCTGCCGGGTGCATTTCCAGCAATGGGTTTGGCAGTGATGGATAGGAGTAGAGATGGATAACAGGAAAAAAAAGAGAAACAAGCAGAAAAGCGATCCAAATACAAATAATAACACAGAAGTGCTGAATACAGAAGAGGGAAAGTCAAATAATACACCAGAGAAGAAAGAAGATAGTGGAAAGAGCAGTGCGAAGGCGATTCAAAAAAATACAGATGAGAAAGTAGAGAACAGGAATACGAAGGAGCAGCGAGAGAACGAAAAGCCGGGTGCTCAGAAGACAGCTGCATTACAGAAAAACGAAAAGCCGGCTGACAACCGGCCAAAACCGGATAATACGAAAAATGAAAATAATATAAGTAAAAAGGAGACACCCCGGAAGGAAGAACTGCAAAAAGAGAATACTCCGAAAGAAAATTCTTCAAAAGGAAATTCCTCAAAAGAAAGTATTCCGAAAGAAAATATTCCAAAAGAAAGTACTCCCAAAGAGGATTCCAGAAAAGAACGTGTTAATCAGGAAACGAAGCCCGCATCAGTCAATGGAAAGACAGTGACGGATGTTTCATCAGAACAGATTAAGGGAATAGCCATGAATGCCGCAAAGATTTTATTACCTGTTGCGGCATGTGCAATTATTATTGCAGTGGTGATTTCATATATCAGTTCCCGGAAGAGTCAGACGGTAGATAATCTGTCTCTGAATACAGAGGAGCGATTAGACACGGCTGGTGCTGTCACATTGAGTGATGAGCCTTTGGCCGAGAATGCTTATGCCAATGTCAATGAGCTGATGCAGACTTTTTGTACCGCTCTGGCGGACGGTGATATGGATGTGGTCAGGGCACTTAAGGATTACAATACAGACCGGGAAATTATCACCTATGAGAAGAAGAGCGAGTTTATAGAACGGTATGACAATATCAATTGTTACACAAAGCCGGGAATGGAGGAAAACTCCTATTTTGTGTATGTGACGTATGATGTCAAGTTCAAGGATATCGAGACAGAGGCTCCGGGATTGAATGCATTTTATGTCTACACTGCAGATGACGGAAGCCTTAAGATTGACGGAGATACTGAGGAAAACATCAAAGCTGCATTTAAGCTTGTCACGAACCAGGATGATGTGGTTGATCTGTACAACGAGATTAACGTTGACTATACGGAAGCAACTGCGTCGGACGAGGTGCTTGCCCAGTTTATGACAGAACTTCCGGTAGTGATCAAGGAGTCTGTCGGTGTGGCGCTGGCACAGCTAGAGACGCAGGAGGAGAGTGGAGATACACCTCAGACAGAAGCTGGTGAGGTACAGCCTGCGGAGACGTCAGTCGCAAGTGAAGAAGAGCTGCCTCAGAATCAGGTAGTGAATCAGATTGTGAGAACGACAGATACTGTCAATGTGCGCTCTTCCGACAGTGAGGAAGCGGACAAAATCGGTAAAGCCCAGGCTGGAACAGAGCTGAAGCGTGTTGAGGACAGGGTAAACGGATGGAGCAAGGTTATTTTTGAGGACAAGGAGGCCTATATCAAGAGCGATTATCTTGAAGTTGTAACGACGCAGGAAACAGCGCAGGCGGTCAGCGTGGTCACAGCTACAACCAACGTAAATGTGAGAAGTCAGGCCAGCCAGGAGTCTGAGCGAATTGGTTCTGCACAGACAGGAACTTCCTACACTCTGCTTGAAGATCAGGGTGAATGGTACAAGATTGATTTCAATGGAACAACAGGTTTTGTCAAGGCAGAATTTTTTGAGAGATAATTGTTCGTTTGTCTTGAAAACAGATACATATATCGTCTATAATAGAATAGTGTAATAGATGCAAAACCCATGTAGCCTTATGCTGCATGGGCTTTCATTTATGATTATTGAAACGGAGCTGTTGCGAAAGGTATGGGATGATGTATGTTTAAACAAAAGCGTATCGGTATCATGGGAACCGGGAAAATAGCAGGCGTCATGGCAGGCACAATCAAAAAAATGAAAAATGTGAAATGTCATGGTGTGGCGTCAAGGAGCGAAGAAAGAGCACAGGAATTTGCAAACGAATATGGGATTAAGGTGGCATATACCTCTTACGAGGAAATGATGCTTGACGATAAGATTGATCTGATCTATATTGCAACGCCGCACTCAGAACACTATGCAAATATGAAACTATGTATAGAAAGCGGCAAAAACGTATTGTGCGAGAAGGCTTTTACGGCGAATGCAAGGCAGGCAGAGGAGATACTGACACTGGCAAAGGAGAGAGGTGTGTTTGTGGCAGAAGCCATGTGGGTGCGGTATATGCCAATGCTCACCACAATCAGGGGAATCCTGAATTCGGGAATCATAGGGGAGCCGAATATGCTGACGGCAAACCTCGGTTATCTTGTCTCAGATAAAAAGAGACTGACAGACCCGGCGCTTGCAGGCGGTGCACTGCTTGATCTGGGTGTGTATACATTAAATTTTGCAGCCATGATGTTTGGCAGGGAGATAGAGAAAACAGACTCGTCCTGTGTTCTCGCGGATACCGGGGTGGATGCATCTGAGAGCATTACCATCACATACAAAGATGGCAGGATGGCAGTGCTGAACTGTACAATGAATGGTTTGAGCGACCGGAGAGGCGTGATTTACGGCCCTAAAGGATATATAGTTATCGAGAATATTAATAATTTTGCATCTGTCACAGTGTATGATACGAGCTATAAGGCAGTGAAATCAGTGAAGGCTCCCAAGCAGATAACAGGCTATGAGTATGAGGTGTACTCTTGCATGGAGGCTATCGAGAAGGGCGAGAAGGAATGCTGGGAGATGCCGCACGATGAAATCCTGCGTATCATGAGACAGATGGATGAGCTGCGTGCGCAGTGGGGAGTTGTTTTCCCTTTTGAGAAAGAGAAGGAAAATGTGGAGCTGCTGACCGGCGAGGTAGAGGATACGATACGGGAGGATTCAGATATTCAGGCATAGATTGCTAAAAAATGGTAATACTATAGCTATCGGAAGCATTCATAATGAAAAGGAGATAGCTATGAGAAAAGATGATCAGGAGATTTTGAGGGAAGTCCAGAAAAATACTGGTATGGCAATCCACGCGATTGATGCCATCTCAGAAAAAGTCCGCGATGAGGAACTGCGGCAGGAGCTTTCCAAAGAGAAGCTTTTGTATTCTGTGATACAGAATAAAGCGACGGACAGACTGCAAAGTGAGCGGGTCGAGGGATATCACGGCAGCGCCATGCAGGAGCTGGTGCTAAAGGGCGGCATTCAGATGAATACACTCACCAACTGCAGTACCAGTAAGATCGCAGAGGTTATGATTCAGGGCAGCAGCAGAGGGATTACCAATATGTGGAAGTCCATCAATCATCATCAGAATTCGGGAAACACTTCGATGGAGGTAGCCAGGGAGCTGGTGGATTTTGAGGAAAAGTCAATCGGAAGACTAAAAAAGTTTTTATAAAAAGGGTTGGAGAGAGGACGCAATGAGATGACCAGATTGAACAAATACCTTGCAGAATGTGGCATATGCTCGAGACGCGAGGCGGACAAATTAATTGATCAGGGCAGGGTAAAAGTAAATGGTCAAAAGGCTGTGAGCGGTATGCAGGTATGCGCTCAGGACTGTGTTGAGGTGAACGGGAGTTTGATAAAACCTGTATCTTCAAAAGTTGTTCTGGCATACAATAAACCTGTTGGAATCACCTGCACAGAAAAGGACAAACATGCGGAGAGGACGATTGTCCAGGCAGTGAAATATCCCGTGCGGCTCACCTATGCAGGACGCCTTGACAAAGACTCTGATGGATTGATGATTCTGACAAATGACGGGGAACTGATACAGCGCATGATGCGGGGGGCGAACCGCCATGAAAAAGAGTACGTTGTCAAGGTGGACAGGGAATACACGGATGATTTTTTGGTGAAATTATCGCAGGGTGTCTATTTAAAAGAGTTGAATGAGACGACACGTTCCTGTCTGGCAGAGCGTATTGGCAAATACACATTTCGTATCGTGCTGACACAAGGGCTCAACAGACAGATCAGGCGGATGTGTGAGAGTCTGGGGTACAAGGTAAAGACTCTGACACGGGTCCGTGTGATGAACATTGAACTTGCCGGACTGAAAAGTGGCACATATCGCGAGTTAAAAGGGGAGGAGCTTGCAATGCTCTACCGCATGTGTGGTATGTCAGAGAAACATCAGTAACTATGGAGGGGAATATGGCAGAAAACAATGAAAAGATACATAGAATGAAGGAACTTGTGGAGAAATTGAGGGAAGCTTCCAGGGCGTACTATGCACAAGACAGGGAAATCATGAGCAACTATGAGTATGATAAACTGTACGATGAGCTGGTGGAACTTGAGCAGGAAACGGGCATGATTCTGACTGGAAGTCCCACGGTCAGTGTTGGATACGAGGCGGTTGACGAGCTGCCGAAAGAGGCACACGAAAGCCCGATGCTCTCTCTCGGTAAAACCAAAGAGCGGGAAGAGCTCAGGGACTGGCTTGGGGACAAGGATGGGCTACTGAGCTGGAAACTTGACGGACTGACAATCGTGCTGACCTATCAGAACGGGGAGCTGTTGAAGGCTGTCACCCGCGGAAACGGTGAGGTTGGGGAAGTAATCACAAACAATGCAAAAGTGTTCAGGAATATTCCGCTGTGCATCCGATATCAGGGAGAACTGATACTCCGGGGAGAGGCTGTCATCACTTATCATGATTTTGAGGAGATCAACAGCCATATTGAGGACGTGGATGCAAAGTATAAAAATCCGAGGAACCTCTGTTCTGGTTCCGTCAGACAGCTCAATAATCAGGTCACAGCAGAGCGAAATGTGCGGTTCTATGCATTTGCCCTTGTGAAGGCGGACGGCATAGATTTTGGAAATTCAAGAGAGAAGCAGTTTGAATTTTTACAGGAGCAGGGCTTTGATGTGGTTCCATATCTGCGTGTCAACGCAGAGAATATCGTCGACGCGGTGGCAGATTACGAGACGCGTATCCAGACCTACGAGGTGCCTTCGGACGGACTTGTGTTAACCTATGACGATATTGCTTATGGCCGTTCTCTGGGACGCACGGCAAAGTTTCCGCGGGATTCCATTGCTTTTAAATGGGCAGACGAGATGCGTGAGACGACGCTGAAGGAGATGGAGTGGAGCGCAAGCCGCACCGGACTAATCAATCCTGTTGCCATTTTTGAGCCGGTGGAGCTGGAGGGGACGACAGTGAGCAGAGCCTCTGTTCATAATATTAGTATCCTGAAAGGTTTGAAACTTGGCATTGGTGACAGAATAACTGTATACAAGGCCAACATGATCATTCCGCAGATTGCGGAAAACCTTACAGGCAGTGATACTCTGGAGATACCAGAGACCTGTCCGGTCTGCGGCGGGAAGACAGAGCTGCGCGCAGTCAATGAAGTGCAGTCGCTCTACTGTACCAATCCGGACTGTGATGCCAAGAAAATCAAATCCTTTACGCTATTTGTCAGCCGTGATGCCATGAATATCGATGGACTGTCGGAAGCGACGCTGGAAAAATTTATCGGGAAGGGCTTCCTTCATCAATACCAGGATATGTTTCATCTTGACAGATACAGGGCGGAAATTGTGGCGATGGAAGGCTTTGGGGAGCGGTCCTACAAGAAACTTATGGATGGAATAGAGAAGGCAAGAGATGTGGAGCTGCCGAACCTGATTTACAGTCTGGGTATCGCCAATATCGGGCTTGCCAATGCGAAGGTTATCTGCAGGTATTACAAGTATGACATCGATGCGATGCGTCATGCGACAGCGGAGGAACTCAGCGAGATAGACGGAATCGGGGAAGTGATTGCCAGAGCTTTTGTGGACTATTTCTCTGACGGGAAGAACAACGCAGCGTTTGACAATCTCTTACAAGAGGTTCGTATCGTCAGGGAGGAGATTGATGAGGCCGGTCAGACGCTCGGGGGACAGACTTTTGTCGTGACAGGAAGTCTGAATCATTTTGGCAGCAGAAATGAGCTGAAGGATTTGATTGAGAAAAAGGGCGGAAAAGTGGCGGGAAGTGTGTCTGCCAAAACAGTCTGCCTGATCAACAATGATGCCACATCCAATTCATCCAAAAATAAAAAGGCAAAAGAATTGAATGTTCCAATCCTCACGGAAGAACAGTTCATGACAGAATATCTGGGGATGGAGTTATAAAAAAATAAACAGACGGGAGTGTAAAAAATGCCTATTAAAGTACAGAGCGACTTGCCTGCAAAAGAGATACTGGAAAATGAGAATATATTTGTGATGGATGAGAACCGCGCGATGCATCAGGATATCAGACCGCTGCAGGTGTGCATTCTGAATCTGATGCCTGTGAAGCAGGACACAGAGCTGCAGCTGCTGCGGGCTTTGTCCAACACGCCGCTTCAGGTTGATGTCACTTTTCTGATGGTGATGAGTCATGTATCGCTCAATACGTCGGCAAATCATTTGAATCACTTTTACACAACATTTGAGCAGATTAAGGATAAGCGCTTTGACGGTTTGATCATTACTGGTGCGCCAGTGGAGGACATTGCTTTCGAGGAGGTCGATTACTGGCGGGAAGTATGTGTTATTATGGACTGGGCGGAGGCGCATGTGACATCTACACTGCACATATGCTGGGGGGCTCAGGCCGGTTTTTATCACTATTATGGGATTCAGAAGCGCATGCTTTCCGAGAAGCTTTTTGGAATTTACTCCCATAAGGTGCAGAATCGAAAAGTTCCGCTGGTGCGCGGGTTTGACGATTATTTTCTCGCGCCGCACAGCCGTCATACAGAGACCGCGGCTGTCGATATCCACAACTGTGACAAGGTAACAGTGCTTGCGGAATCCAGCGAGGCGGGTGTCTTTCTCGCGTACGCAGAAAACGGAAAAAAAGTGTTTGTGAATGGTCACCCGGAGTACGATAGATATACGCTGGACGCAGAGTATAAGAGAGATTTGGGAAAAGGACTGCCGATACATATTCCGAGAAATTACTATCCGGATGACGATCCGACGCAGAAACCAAATCTGCAGTGGCGTGCGCACTGCAATAACCTTTATACGAACTGGCTGAATTATTACGTGTACCAGGCGACACCGTATGAGTGGTGAGGAAAGGCTTGAAAATGCTGTATTTATCAGGCTTTGCGGTATATTTGGTATTCTGTGAAACTATCGTAAATTATCGCAAATTTGTGTCATTTATTGCAAAAATGGGGTACGGATGGGGTACGATATTTATTAAAATGGGGTATGAAAAATAGACTCATATAACGAAATCCTAATTCCCATAATTTAATATTCGGACAAATGCATAAGTCCATTATCAGTTAAATTACAATAGCTGATAGTGGGCTTATTTTGATGTCTGAGATCAAATTACACACAAGCCATTTAATCATCTTAGAATAGCTTACAGCGAGTCACAGAGGTATTCCAGAATCACTATACCATTCAAATTATCACTATCAATAATTAACCATCAATCATTAATCACCAACTATCAATAATCACCACCAAGTCACACGCAACATAAAAACGACATTTCATTGACAATTGATACACAAATCATGTAACGCAGACAGGATAATCAGACCAGACAAACAATTTAAGAAGTTCATTAAAAAATTTATGGAAGAAAAGGAGAACACATATGTCAGTAAATAAAAAAGAATTTGCAGATAGAATGGCTGAAAAAGGCGGAATAATGAAGAAAGATGCAATGAAGGGATTAGATTTATTCATTGCGACGCTCATGGACTATATGAGTGAAGGCGAAAAGGTAAAACTTTTAAAATTCGGCAGCTTTCAAATGAAAACAGTAAAAGAGAGAATAGGCAGGAATCCACAGTCCGGGCAGCAATGTATTATACCAGAACATGAGAAGATTAAATTTGTTGCAAGTGAGGGACTGTCAGACAGGATAAAGAATCATTGATAATAGGATGCTTAATAGGAGTCTATATGGATATAAAACCAGAGAATTGTAATCATTGTGTCTATCGAAAAAATGTAAGCAGATATCTTGATTTAGAAGATTACTGCTCCAGAAATATGAAACATATAAGAAAAATAAATATGGAAACTGACTGTCCATTAAGGAGATCAAAAGTAAGAAAACATTTTGTGAAGCTTTTTAACATATTTCAGAATAGAAGAAAAACAGAACATAAGCCAGAAGATATAATTCAAATGAAAACAGATATTGTATTGACGGATAAAAATGGAAAATTTATTCAAGTAAAAGTGCCAGAGCCGGAATATATGTCAGATTCAATTTTTTAGGGAGGCAAGTTACATATGCAGTTAAAAGACAGGGTTGTAATAATCAGTGAAAAGAATATGAACAATATGAACAATATGAATGCTTTGTATGGTAAATGTACCACAGATGAATTAGAACGGATTGTAAACAACATGATTGATAATGCAGTTGTAGAGATTAATGAGGATAGGAGCAGGTTACATATGGAAAAGATAATTAATTGCAGCGAATGTGAATTTATGAGGGCATATGATTATGGGAACAGGATTTATTATTGTGATCATGAAGATAGGACAGATGAAATGGGGAAATTGAGTGTAGGTGATGTACCGGGGATATGTCCTGAATGGTGTCCATTGAGATGTAAGATTGATGACAGCTCTGCTGCTAAATGAAAAATCTGACTCCATGTTAAAGGGAAATTAAATAGTTTAAATTGTTAGGGAAACTAAATGATAAATTATTAGGAGATTGTTTATTGAGCAATCTTCTTTTTATTTGGAGAATAAGTAAATTGGAGGTGATAAAGAATTTTAATTGATAGTATCGAGATAGCAAAAAAGTTTGAAAAGAGACATGATCAAGTTACAAGAGATGTAAGAAGTATTTTAAAAAGAAATCCTGAATTATCTAATCATTTTGTAGAAAGTTTATATTTGTCTAATCGTGGTAAATGCTATCCTTGTTTTCAAATAGATGATGAAGGAATTGAAATAATAAAGAATAGATATAAGTTTAATATCCGTTCTGCTAGATTTGAGTATAAATATCTGAATGAAATAAAAGATTTCTTAGATGAAATGAACATTAAGTACATTCTACAATATTCAGTTGATAATTATAGGATAGATTTGTATATTCCGTTGTATAACATAGCGATAGAAATTGACGAAGAAGAGCATAAATATAAAAAAGATTATGATGCCATAAGGCAGAAATCATAGAAAAACAGATTCATTGCAAATTTATACGAATAAATGAAGGAGAAAGTTGCGGAAGTGTCATAGCAAGGATTGCGAAGGAATTATATAAAAGCGCATAAAACAATATAAAAGGTGCGTCAAATTTGACGCTGTTTATATGTGGTCGCAAAATGCTACCTCATATTCAAGATAAGTGCGATTTTATACTTATCTTATTAGATGGTCATGACCAACTGTTGAATAATCAGTAGGTATCAGATTGTTAAGTGCTGAATCATTTGGGCTATAGCGATTTACGATATCCCCTTAAAGGGAAGATGTATTGTGTGTCCATCATGGACATTCATTTCCAGTAGGTAACAAAACGTTACATACTTTCAAGGGTGGCTATATTGTAGGTTCCCTAAGATTTTCGGGTACCCTGTTTCAAGGCAGAGGTGTTACTATTTAGATGGTATTTATTATAAGCGTATCCTTTGAAATATACGGTTATTTGCCGATTAGTCCGATTGGAAGTGTTAATGTAAATATTTGTTATCTTGAATATAAAGTAAACAAATTTAAAAGTTGGTAAATGCAACCTCAGACAATCAAGTGAAAAAGTTTTTAACTTGAATCAGAAGGACAAAATGACCTTTTGAATTCGAGTATCATTTAGATGTCAGTTAAACCGTCTTCCTGAAATGGGAATGTGACCAGATTGCCATTTTGTCATTGTGGTTATATCTCACGATTTTGGTTCAAACAGATTTCGTAAAAGTGGAAAGTGTTGTCCGCTGTGGAAAACAAATTCCACTTTTGGTGGTCTGGTTTAATCCTTCATAAATCAGGGGTTTTTAGTATTTTTTATCATAAAAATGGTCTAGTATGATTAAATCTATTCGCAACTCATACTTACAATTATTACAGTACACCTCTGCTGCCAGTATGAATATTTAGGTGGGTAGTATTATGCGATATACCGCAGTTCTGTGGGACGGTGGTTTCCCGTGGGAAACTGGTGTATACTTGTAGCTACGGTGACGTTTTGGACGGATTTGTCCATAAGTGGGCGAAAGTCTCAAGGGAAAATTCCCGTGGGCTAATTCTGATTTCACAAGATGTGAGTGTAGATTTGCAGTATGAAAATTTGAATCCGACATTATGCAGAATTGAATATATAAGCTGATTGAATGAATTGTTCTGTCAGGTTGGTAACGATTCGTTACAGCCCTTCATAAAACAGAAGTGATCTAAAAACAATTCCGTTCGTTACAAAGCGAACGCTTTAAAAGGTTTGCTATATTTGGGTAAGGAAAGGTATTCATATAAAGTGAGCCGCTTGTATCGTTTGAGTTTTCGACGATTAGCCCAAATGGGCTTCACTGACAGCAGTGGGTTTAAACCAATCGCTTATAAAGAGACGAATTTTTCACAAAAGTGTGTAAAAGGTTGTTCCATAGTGGGATAATTGCAAATTAATATGAATTAGTCCATGATGGTCTAAGCAGATAATCGACAGTTTGTTGTCGAAAGATTTATAAAATATCATATTTTCCCAACAAGCTGGGAAAAGTCAGTGTATCCAAATCTGGAAAACTTTATTTTCACGATTACGCAGAATTGAGAAATCGCAACTGATTGCGAAATCTGAAATCAAACACAATTGAATACATGAATTATATCAGGGAGCCACTTCTGACTCTCTATTTTAGCGTCACCAGATCGGGAGACGCATCTATTATCATATCGAAAATTGAAAGGAAGAATTAATACATTAATGAAGAGAAAGAAAACCATAGAACAAAAAAGAGAACTGAAAGAATACCTATCCATATCAGATAAAAGAGTACTGGATATCAAGAGATCAGGAATAGAGCTGATATCCAATGATGAAATATTTGTATTGGTGAATGGTACTAATAATTATTGGATTAGCAATCATGGGAGACTGACAAATAATCTGCATGGTAAATTCTATATGCATAAGACAGGCTATGCACATTTTACGCTTAGTGGAGTAGAAAAGAAGATTGAAACATATACAGATAAACTTGTGGCAGAACATTTTCTTGAAAGACCAGATGAATGCAATAAGATATGGCATATTGACAGAGATAAAAATAACTGTTTTTACAGAAATCTTGTATGGGTAAGCAGTGAAGAGTACATTGATTTGGAACGTGGGATATTACTTGTGGAAGAGTTGGAGAGACAGCAAATATATATCCCATACATAACATTGAAATCAAATGCGGCATATTCAATCTGGAATGGTATTTATATGCGTTGTTACAAAAGGGACGATGTATATGATGGTTCGTTTATGTGTAATTTGTGGCGAAATGACAAGGATGCTTTTGCTGAATGGTGGAATGCAGAGTACTATGAATGTGATGGTGAATCTATGGCAGTTGACAAAGATTTGCTGTTTCCAGGGAATAAAGAGTATGCGCCAGATAAGTGTTGTATTCTTCCTCAGACATTGAATACTATGTTGTCCAACTGTAAGAAACACAGGTCAAAATCAAAGAATGCAAGGAATGATTTGCCGCTGGGTGTAAGGTATGATAGTCGCATGAAAATGTATTATGGTGTTATCAAGCCATATGGACATGATGAAGCAATCAGATTATCCTATTGGGAGACACCAGAAGAAGCATTTGAGGAATATAAGAGACATAAACAGGCTGATATATTGATTATGGCAGACAAGTATAAAAACAAGGTTCCCAAAAAGGTGTATGATGCGCTTTTGAGATATGAAGTTAAACCATTTGTAGAAGATTAAAACTGATAAACAAATTTTAGGAGGATTAAAATTATGACAGATTTTGAAAGAAGAATTAAAACCAAACTGATTGAGGATGAGTATGCAGAGAAATTTCATATGTTAGATATGGAAGAAAATATAGCGCATATTAATCATGACAAAGACGAACTATGCAGAATCAATGAAAAAAGAGTACAGCTTGAAGCAGAAATGCAGGTTGAAAAAAATTTAGTGAGATATTAAGATCGGAGGAATTATAATATGACAGATGATTTATACATGAAAATGTTACAGAAAAGTATTGATAAACAGGCACAGAAAATTATTTCAGAAGGTGCTACAGAGAAAGAGAGATATGGTAATTTATTGGAATCTGTTAAAGGCAGAGATTTAGAACAGGAAGGGAAGGACAGAGTAGATGGAATCATTTCACGCACACATAGTAATGCAGAGGCAAGACGTATACAGCGTGAAAAGGAAGATGAAGATGCGAAAAGAAGACTGCAAAAGATTGTCAATAGGGCAAAAGATAATATAAAAAATGGGGATCGTAGAAAGGCTGATGCTTTTATGGACAAATATAGGACGCAGTTAGATAAAGCGCATGAAAAAATAAAGCAGGAACAGAATAAAAGATATTTTAGTTGATGTGGTAAGTTTTGTAGGATGATTTATTATAAGGCATATCGGATGTGAAAGTCTGGTGTGCCTTGTTTTAAAGAGATAAATGAAATGTCAGTGTGATATTTGCAATAGAATGGAGAAAATTGTAGATGAAGTTCGTATTTTGTGTTATAATATGACAAATATTAAGGGGGAAAAATAGTGAAACTTTATCACGGAACAAACTATAGTTCTGCAATTAATATAATGACCAATGGAATAGATTTGAAATACAGCAAAAAATATCTTGATTTTGGCATAGGCTTTTATACGACACCGAATTATGATCATGCTGCAATTTCAGCTATAAGGGCGACTGATAAGTTTAACAGAAAGTATAGAAAAAACGAAAAGCCATATATAGTAACAATGGATTTTTCTTTAAAGAAAGAATTAGAACTGTCGGTTGGCCAATATGTGAGGCATAGTGAAAGATGGGGACAGTTTGTTCTGAACAATAGATTGACAAAGGATATTTTAGAGGCATATGATATAAAAGAACATAATCAGGATGGCAAATATGATATCTGTTATGGAGAGATTGCGGACGGAAGTATTGCGAATATTGCATATCAGGTCAATTTAGGGAATATAGCACCTAAAGATGTGGATTATCGTAAGTTTTTAAAGGACAAAGGGGTATATCCACAACAATATTCATTTCATTCAATAAAAGCTTTTTCTTGCATAACAATGTTGTCTTGTGATATAATAACAGGCAAAGAAAAGTATTTAAAGTTAATAGAAAGAAGGTGAGCAGTATGACAAATGCAGAAATAAGGGAATTTAAGGGATTTGTTAAAGATACTCTGGTAAGAGAGTACAATATGAATGAAGTAGAAGCGCATCGTGCTGTTCAAAACTCTTACTTATCAGAAGCCTTGCGGCGGGATAAGAATTATGTAGAGCATGATACGGTACAGGAGTGGGCGGAGTTTATATATAATGAAATAAATGAGACTGAATTGTTGAGAATGTAAAATGATGTGAAAAGGCATATCGGATAGGGTGGACTTATCTGGTATGCCTTATTTTTTTACGATTCTGTGGTGAGATATGGAAATTGGATTGTGGTTGTGGTATGATAATAAATTGTGATGGTTTGATAGTTATTTTGTAATAAACTGCTTTTTTGTGAAAAATGGATGATGATAAAATCGAAAGGACTTAGGATGAAGGAAAGTAAGCAAGAATATGAGTCATTAAGAAATGAAATAATTGCATTAGAAGAAGTTCAAAGAAATGTATGGTTGTATATGTATATGATATTTTGCTCATTATTTGTATTAGGACTACAATGGTCATATTATTTGTTTTTAGTAACATATGTGGCAATAATTCCCTTTCAATGTGTATATTATGATTATTGGTGGTCTATATCAAAAATATCAACATATATACGTGTATTTTTCGAGGAAGAAAATGAAAATATGAATTGGGAAACATTTCACGTAAATTACATTTTTAAAAATTATTATAATAAGAAAAGAAAAAATATTGTAGACAGAATAAGGTTTTCTGGATTTCTCATTTTGGGCGTATTATCAACAGTGTTTTTCTGTGGATTCATTTTAAAAAATGCGTATCAAGATAAAATGTTTAATTTGAATATAATAGATGTTACTATTCACAGTCATTTTAATATCTGATTTTTAATGAAGTCCCATCAGAG